>DASRWC010000068.1:0-28999 GCA_035654795.1 Flavobacteriaceae bacterium | reverse complement strand
GAGGAACTTGAGGCAGCGGGTTATGAATTTCTAGGAGTAAATTCTCAGTTAAAAAAGGATCCGCAATTTGTGGCGTTGAAAGACAAGAAATTGAATTTTATTGTTGTCCGCGCCATCGCTTTTCCGGAGACTGCCGAAGATTATGATCTGGATTTGATGAAGAGGGTACAAAAACATGCCAAAAAATTTAATGCCCGCACCTTCTACGCAGGAGTGGGATTAGGACACGGATCTGATTTTGGAAAACCGGTGCTCAAAAATGAGGATTATACACTCGTTTATAACGGATTAATAGAAATAGAATGAAAAAACTTCTACTTGTCGCTGTGGCTATATTTTTTTTAGCATGTGAAGAGGAAACCGACAAACTCAGGTTTATAGAAGGCTCTGCTTTTGGCACTACATACCATATCACTTATTACGGTTCTGAACCGGTAAAGGTTCAAAAAGCTATTGACTCAATAGTTGAGGCCATAAATAAATCGGCTTCTACTTATATGGAGAAAAGTGATATTTCAAGAATCAACAAGGGAGATACAACTGTGGTTGTTGATGATTTTTTTAAAGAGGTCTTTAAGCTTTCTGAACGAATCAACGTAGAAACAGCGGGATATTTTGATCCCACTATAGGTGTTTTACGGAATGCTTATGGCTTTGGCGAAGAAAAACCTTTAAAAAACATTGATGATAATAGGCTTGATTCACTGTTGCAATACGTCGGTTTCCATAAAGTGAAGCTAAATGAAGACGGAACGATCTCCAAAGAATATCCTGAAATATATTTTGATTTCAACGCTATTGCCAAAGGATTGGGGGTAGACTACATAGGCAGATATTTAGACAAAATAGGAATTTCAGATTATCTTATAGAAGTTGGGGGTGAGATACTTGCCAAAGGCGAGAATCCTGAAAAAAAGAATAAATGGACAGTTGGAATTGAAAAACCGGATTCTGATCTAGAAAACCGCTCGTATGATGCAACTGTACATCTGTCTAATGAAGGCATGGCAGCTTCCGGAAATTACCGCAAATTTCGGGTTGATTCCCTCTCCGGAAAAAAATATGTGCATACTATAAATCCGTTAAATGGTTCGGCGGTAATGAGCGATGTAACAAGTGCTACGGTCATTGCCCCTACTTGTGCCGAAGCTGATGCTTACGCCACTTCTTTTATGGCCATGGGGCTTGAGATGACTAAGAATTTCGTCAGCGAGATTGATGGAGTAGAGGTGTATCTTACCTATATTAATCCGGATGGGTCCGATGGAATTTATGTGACAGACGGATTCAAGAAGCGCATGCCGTAAAAGATCAATCTTCTTGTCATCTTTTTGTCAACACAACATCCGCGTTTCATCTGCTTAAAATTCCCTTTTTTAGTGGGAGTCATCGCTTGAGTATTGTTGCTAAAACATAGGTGAAGCAGCGCTTTTGTCCACATAATCCACTAAAGACTAACCTTTAAATATCAGATCTGACAACTCTTTAGTATCTTTGCACCCCAAATTGTATGAGTATGGATACCAGGAAGAAAGTGGCATTTTACACCCTTGGGTGTAAACTTAATTTCAGTGAGACTTCGACCATTGCACGTACTTTCGAGGACGAGGGGTTTGAACGTGTAGAGTTTGATCAAGTAGCAGATATATATGTAATCAACACTTGCTCTGTTACTGACAATGCCGATAAAAAATTCAAGACCATTGTTCGGCAAGCACAACAGGTAAATCCCAAAGCCTTTGTGGCTGCCATTGGTTGTTATGCTCAATTAAAACCACACGAACTGGCAGATGTGGACGGAGTGGATTTGGTGCTTGGAGCTACTGAGAAATTTAAGATTACGGATTACCTGAATGATCTATCTAAAAATGATTTTGGAGAGGTTCATTCATGCGAAATAGAAGAAGCTGACTTTTATGTTGGATCCTATTCCTTAGGTGATAGAACCCGTGCATTTTTAAAAGTTCAGGACGGATGCGATTACAAATGTACCTACTGTACAATTCCGTTAGCTCGCGGGATTTCCAGAAGTGATACCTTAGAAAATGTACTGAAAAATGCCAAGGATATTTCTGCTCAGGGAATCAAAGAAATTGTACTTACCGGAGTGAATATTGGGGACTATGGAAAAGGCGAATTTGGAAACAAAAAGCATGAACATACATTTTTTGAACTTGTTCAGGCTCTTGATGAAGTGGAAGGCATAGAGAGATTACGTATTTCTTCCATAGAGCCGAATCTGTTGAAAGATGAAACCATTGCTTTTATTGCGACATCCCGAACATTTGTGCCTCATTTCCACATTCCGTTACAAAGTGGAAGCAATGCTATTCTGAAACTGATGCGTCGTCGCTATATGCGTGAGCTTTATGTAGAGCGCGTTACGCAGATAAAATCACTTATGCCGGATGCATGTATCGGTGTCGATGTAATTGTTGGGTTCCCGGGAGAGACGGATGAACATTTCTTGGAAACCTATAATTTCTTAAATGAACTCGATATTTCCTATCTCCATGTGTTTACTTATTCTGAAAGAGATAATACGTTAGCTGCAGAAATGGATGGGGTAGTACCTATGAAAGTGCGAAACAAGCGAAGCAAAATGTTACGCGGACTTTCAGTGAAAAAACGACGTGCTTTCTACGAAAGTCAGATAGGAACTACACATACTGTTCTTTTTGAAGGCGAAAATAAGCAAGGGTACATTCACGGATTTACGGAGAATTATGTGAAAGTAAAAGCACCGTGGAATCCCGAATTAGTGAATACACTACATCAGATCACACTCACCAAGATTGATAATGACGGCCTGGTGCGATTTGAATATGCCACTGATGTAGTGCCGGCTTAAGGTTGTTCCGGCACTACAGATTAATGCCAACGGGGAGTAATTCCTTATATTTTCTTCTGTTGGCCCGCATAAAACCTGCAATTTCAGGACTTGTAGGAACTAAACTAATCCCTCTTTCTCGAACTTCATTGAAAACGGCTTCAATGAACGGCTCTTTATATCCATCGGCAATAAGTTCGTCGGACATATCAAATTTAGTGAGAAAAATTTTTCGCTCTTGAAGAGAATATTCAATGCGAGCAAGTTGTCCCTCAATGTTCAATTCAAATTGTCTTAAAAATTCGTTGTCAGTGATTTCAACCAAATCCATTCCTATAAAATTTTATTTCTTTTACAGTAAGTTCTCAAGCAGCAGCATGAGAGTAAGTAAAATGTATATTAATTGAAGAGAGATTACTGATTGTAGTTTGTATATCACGTAATATCTTTGTCTTGCAAATTTAAGCATAATCTTTGTGAGCAGCTGTCAGTTTTACTAAAACTATGTCAATGAGAGACAAAACACCGGTATATTTTGTTCCAGGAATGGCCGCCGGGCCTCAAACTTTTGAAAATATCCATCTGCCTGAGGACCGATATGAAATTAAAATTCTGGAATGGCTGATCCCGGAGAAGGATGAAAGTCTGGTTCATTATGCAAAACGAATGGCCGAGAGAATAGCAGATCCTAATCCGGTTCTTGTAGGTGTTTCTTTTGGTGGCGTTGTGGCACAGGAGATGGTTCAATTTTTACAAGTGAGAAAAATCATCATCATTTCCAGCGTTAAAACCTCGGAGGAGTTACCCTTACGAATGAAATTGACCGGAATGTTTAAGATTTACAATGTTTTTCCAACAGCTACGATTTTAAGTACAGATGATCTTACTAAATTCTCTGTGGGACCTAAATCCAAAAAACGCTTGCAACTTTATCAAAAATACCTTGATGTTCGCGATAAAATTTATTTAGATTGGGCAATAAAACAAATGGTAACATGGAAGCGTGAGGAATCTGTGCAAAACTTGATACACATTCATGGAGAGGAAGATCAGGTTTTTCCCATAAAACATATTCAAGATTGCATCGTTGTTAAGGGAGGAACTCATGTGATGCTTTTGACAAAAGGGCGAGAGTTGTCGCATTTGTTAGAGGAAGTAATAAACAAGTAAATAGGAAGAATATCTTTATTAAAAATCAAATGAATATTTTATCAAAAATCAGTATTGCAGTAGCCGTATTAGGGGTGGGAGCCGGTAGTATTTATGCCGTTCAGGAGGCGCCGGCAGATGAGATAGTAGAGCGCAAAATATATAATGACTACAAAGTATATGCCTTGCCTATTCCTGAAAAATTGGAATTCGCAGGAGAGCCGGTACCGCTTCATAACCCCGATATTCGTGAACGTATGGACAGAGAATTGTTGGTAAACGCCTACTGGCAGTCAAACGGGCTCTTGCTCTTCAAGAGAGCTCATAAGTATTTTCCCCAGGTAGAGCCTTTGCTAAAACAATACGGTATTCCCGATGATTTTAAATATTTAATGGTGGCTGAGAGTGCCTTGGATTTCAAAAGTTCACCTGTGGGAGCATCAGGTTTATGGCATTTTATGAAGGCGACTGGTACAGAATACGGTTTGGAAATTAATGATTACGTTGATGAACGTTACGATCTTCAAAAATCCACTTATGTAGCTGCTCAGTATTTAAAACGTGCCAAAGAACGATTTGGTTCATGGACTATGGCCGCGGCAGCTTATAATGCAGGTGTAGCAGGTATGAACAGGCAAATCGGGAGACAAGGTCAAACCGATTATTACGATTTACTTTTGAATGATGAGACTAGCCGATATGTCTTTAGAATAATAGCTTTAAAGGAGATCATGACACATCCGCAAAAATATGGATTCCACTTCCGCGAGAAAGATTTGTATCCGCAAATTCCCACTTATAAAGTAAAAGTGGATTATTCGGTGGATGATTGGGCAGAGTGGGTGAAGCAGTATGACATCAATTATAAGATTTTAAAAATCCACAATCCTTGGTTGCGAGACACCTACTTAAAGAATCCGAAAGGAAAAGAATATTTTATAGAAATACCCGAAAAAGGATACTACAAATAATTTTTGATGGAATGCAAGCTGCCGGATTCAGATAGTAAATTCAATTGGATTCATCACCTTTATCCTTGTCTTTACGGGCAATGACAGGACCGCCTTTTTGATTTTTAAGCACGGATATCCCTTGTAGGAAATAATTGTATTTCGAGTTGAAAGAAGCCTCAAACTCTTCATGAAAATGGTGAGCAGGCATGCGTCCTACATCCACAAATTTTTTATTTCCATCAATGAAAAACACAGTCGGAACACCAAAACTGTGCTTCATTGATTTTATTATTCGATCAAATTTATTGGATCTTTCGTCAACGTAGAGAAGGTGAATCCTATTTCCAAACTGTTTGGAAAAAGGTTTTACACGTTTTTTCGGATCAAAAAACAGCACCAAGAAATCAATTTCTCTATAATGTTTGGCGGCAATTTGATTTAAAGCCGCTATTTCTCCGGGTGCGAAGGGATACCAATCAGAATAAGTAATCAAGAAAATAGGCTTTTCAAATTTGTGGAGCTTTATTTTTTTTCGCTTGTATTGATACACGGTGAAATTGTCAAGGTAACTTCCAATGACGACGTTTTCCACTATGGAGTCAAATAATGCCTCCACTCTTTCCAGATCTTGATTGTAAAACGCTATTTCCGCCTTGTGGTTATACTCTCGGATATTGGTTTCCATAGCAAGAGAAAACAACCTCTTTTCTCCAACAGAATTCTCTTGTGCATGGAGAACGTTGACAATGAAAATTGAGAGAAAGAAGAATCTCCAAGCACAAGACATAATTGTAAATTAGGCAGTAGTGAATCTGCGAAATTACAATTAAAGATGTATTTTATGTAAAATTTAGTATAAAAAGATAAAGGAGATTAAAAATATCTTCCGCCTCGGGCTTGTCTTCCGTAAGGTTGACGGGGTTGTTGCCCCATCTTTTTCATTTGCTGTCTCATCATTCTAATCTGTTCGTCCAGCATATTGTGTTTATCGAGTTTCTTAGCTTCATCCAAAAGTATTTCCGCGTCGCGTTTTCGGTTTTTTGAAGCAGCTATTCCTGCCAAATTCAACTTTACCATTGCCATATCTGTGGACATGGAGAGCCCGAGCTTTTCAGCTTTTTTGAAATGCTTTTCGGCTTCGTTTATATTGGTTTGTGAGACCATCAAGCCATTTAAGTAATGGTAGTAACCTTGTTGTTTAGGTACGAGTGCGGCTTCCGGATTTTGAATTTTATCGAGCCATTTTTTAGCTCCGGGAAAATCTTGTTTTCTCAGGCGAAGAAAGGCTAAAAGGATGATTTCGTTTTTAAAATATAAAAATACAAATACACCGGCCAGAAGAAGTAACATAATTCCATTACCAATGAAGCTTTCGGTCATTTGCCAAATGGCAGCAGCTACAATCAATACTGCCAGAATCAGCTTTATATTCTTATTATACATTGATGTTATCTAAAAAATTGGGTGCAAAGGTATAAATCCCAAAGAGATTTTTCTCAATATGAAAGGGAAACAATTATTTTTGTTGTGCAATATTACCAACATTTATAGATTGTTGTTTTCGCGAAAAAGAAATCAAATTATTTCTTATAAAATTCTTGTAAAAACCAAAACAAGTCGTATTTTTGCACCCGCCTATAAAAACAATCGTAGTGGCTTGCGATTCAATTTCTGTCATATCCGGAAATTTTTGAAAAAAGATTATTCAGAAGTTTAAAGTACACCATAATGAAAAGAACATTTCAGCCATCAAAAAGAAAAAGAAGAAATAAACACGGCTTCCGGGAGCGCATGGCTACTGTGAATGGAAGAAAAGTTTTAGCAGCCCGTAGAGCCAAAGGCAGAAAAAAACTATCAGTGTCTTCTGAGCCACGACATAAAAAATAATGTCTGTGAAACGAATATTAAAAGGTGTTGACTTTCAAAAGCAACACCTTTTTTTTGTACACATTCCTATCGTAATTTTGCTCCACAATAAATTCTATCTCAAAAAATGCCTAAAAATCCAGCTTTAAAATCCATCCTAATCATTGGTTCCGGTCCTATTGTCATTGGTCAAGCCTGCGAATTTGATTACTCAGGTTCCCAGGCTTTACGTTCTCTACGTGAAGACGGAATAGAAACTATTCTCATCAATAGTAATCCGGCCACCATTATGACAGATCCTTCTATGGCAGATCATATTTATTTGTTGCCATTGACTACAAAGTCGTTAGTTCAGATTCTGAAAGAACAACCCCAAATTGATGCTGTATTGCCAACCATGGGAGGGCAGACAGCCCTTAATTTATGTATTGAGGCTGATGAAAAAGGAATATGGAAAGATTTTGGTGTAGAGATTATAGGAGTGGACATTGAAGCCATAAATATTACGGAAGACAGAGATAAGTTTAAGAACTTGATGATTGACATCGGGATCCCTGTTGCTCCTGCAAAAATTGCAAACTCATATTTAAAAGGAAAAGAAATTGCCCAAGAATTCGGTTTCCCCTTGGTTATCAGACCATCTTTCACACTCGGCGGATCAGGGGCGTCTTTTGTTCATACCGAAGACGAATTTGATGATCTCCTAAAATATGGACTTGAAGAGTCTCCCATTCACGAAGTCTTGATTGATAAAGCGCTTTTGGGTTGGAAGGAATATGAGTTGGAGTTACTGCGAGATAAGAACGATAACGTGGTGATTCTGTGTACTATTGAAAATATGGATCCGATGGGAATCCATACAGGAGATTCCATAACTGTGGCTCCGGCGATGACTTTGAGTGACACCTGTTACCAAAGAATGCGGGATATGGCCATCCTGATGATGCGCAGTATTGGCGATTTTGCGGGAGGCTGTAATGTTCAGTTCGCCGTAAGTCCTGATGAAAAAGAAGATATTATTGCCATTGAGATTAATCCTAGAGTGTCAAGGTCATCTGCTTTGGCTTCAAAAGCTACCGGATATCCCATTGCAAAAATTGCTTCCAAACTGGCAATAGGATATACACTTGACGAACTATTTAATCAAATAACAAAAACGACTTCGGCTTATTTTGAACCGGCACTGGATTATGTGATTGTTAAAATTCCACGTTGGAATTTTGATAAATTCGAAGGATCAGACAGGACATTAGGTCTGCAAATGAAATCTGTGGGTGAAGTGATGGGGATTGGCCGATCGTTTCAGGAGGCATTGCATAAAGCAACACAATCTTTGGAGATAAAGAGAAACGGACTTGGCGCAGATGGGAAAGGCTTGACGAACTATGAGAAAATTCTGGATAAATTAAAAAATCCGAGTTGGGATCGTGTTTTTGTAATTTATGATGCTATTCAAATCGGAATCCCCCTAAGCAGAATTCACGAACTGACTAAAATAGACATGTGGTATTTGAAACAGTATGAAGAACTGTTTTATTTGGAAAAAGAAATCTCCTCACATACCCTTGAATCTCTTCCGCGTGAGTTGCTTTTAGTAGCCAAACAAAAAGGTTACGGAGACAGGCAAATAGCTCATATGTTGAATTGCCTTGAAAGCCAAGTTTATAATAAACGCGAAGAAATGAATATTCAGCGGGTTTATAAATTGGTCGATACTTGTGCCGGCGAATTTGAAGCAAAAACGCCTTATTATTATTCCACTTTTGAAAATGAAATTCAAAAAGAGGGAGAAGAACCCGCTGCAGCCAACGATAGCGTGGTGTCTGACAGAAAAAAGATAATTGTTTTAGGCTCCGGTCCCAACCGAATTGGGCAGGGAATTGAGTTTGATTATTGTTGTGTTCATGGTGTTCTTGCCGCTGCTGAATGTGGATATGAAACAATTATGATCAACTGTAATCCGGAAACGGTATCTACAGATTTTGACGTGGCAGACAAATTGTATTTTGAGCCGGTGTTTTGGGAGCATATTTATGATATCATTCGTCATGAAAAACCTGAAGGAGTGATAGTTCAGCTTGGAGGACAAACCGCACTCAAGCTTGCCGAAAAACTTGATCGGTATGGAATCAATATTATCGGCACCAACTACAAATCTCTTGATCTTGCAGAGGATCGAGGAAGTTTTTCTACACTTTTAAAGGAAAATGATATCCCGTATCCACAATTTGGAACTGCCGAAACTACCGAAAAGGCTATAAAGCTTTCTGATGAACTGGACTTTCCGCTTCTCATTCGTCCTTCATATGTTTTAGGCGGTCAGGGAATGAAAATTGTTATTAACAAAGAGGAATTGGAAGAACACGTTGTCAATCTTCTTAGGCAAATTCCGAATAATAAACTTCTTCTGGATCATTATCTGGATGGCGCCATTGAAGCAGAGGCTGACGCTATTTGCGACGGGGAGGATGTGTATATTATTGGGATTATGGAGCATATTGAACCTTGTGGAGTACATTCAGGCGATTCCAATGCTACACTGCCACCGTTTAATATAGGGGAGTTCGTTCTTCAACAAATAAAAGATCATACCATAAAAATTGCCAAGGCTCTGAATACGGTCGGGTTGATCAACGTTCAATTTGCCATTAAAGATGAGGTTGTTTACATCATTGAAGCCAACCCTAGAGCGTCTCGCACGGTGCCTTTCATTTCAAAAGCTTATGGGGAGCCCTATGTAAATTATGCTACAAAAATTATGTTAGGACATAATAAGCTTTCCGATTTTGAATTTAATCCGCATATCGATGGATTTGCTATCAAACGTCCGGTATTCAGCTTTAATAAATTCCCCAATGTCAATAAGCAATTAGGTCCTGAAATGAAAAGTACCGGAGAAAGTATATTGTTTATTGATAGCCTGAAAGATGATGCCTTCTATGACATTTATGCTCGTCGGAAAATGTATTTGAGTAAGTAATTACACTTTTTAGTTAATTTTCTTCATTTTCTTTAATAAATTTGATAGCTTATTGTTGTCTATGAAGAAAATTACGTTGTTTATTTTACTTTTCCATTCCTTATTTCTCTCGGCTCAGTCCACTTTTGAAATCCAGTGGGAGCCGGGAGCAATATCTGCGTTTTCGAGTCCTATTGTAGAAATATGGGATACGGTTATATGGATCTGGACCGATAATTCTCCTAAGACTATTACGGCTTTACCCGGAGGTCGGGAAATATTTGATTCCGGTATATTGGAATCGGGAGTCAGAAGTTATGCTTATACGTTTTCCAAGCCGGGAGTAACGCGCTATGAAAATGAGGTCAATCCTGCGATGAACGGAAAAATAACCGTTGTGAATAAAATGTCTAGAGAGGAGAAGTTTCAGAAGAATTTGAAATTTTACCCGAATCCTGTAAATTCTCAATTAAACATTTCGTCTCCGTTTAGCATTGACAGCTATGAGATTTATAACGCTTTGGGGACATTGGTTTTATCGGGAAAAGGAAATGGGAAACTAAGAAAAATCAATATGAGTAATTTAAACAGCGGTCTTTATTTTATTCGGGTATTTAGCAATAATATGCATACCACATTAAAGGTTACGAAAAACTAATCCGGAAGTTCTTGCACTTCTTCTTCATTTTGTTTTAACCAATGCTCTTTTATTTTCTCTTTTGGGGATACTCCCAATTCTTCGAGGCGATGGATGTCTTTGATCAGATTCTGATTTCCTCTTAGTTTGAGCATGGCCTTGTCATAAGAGGTTTTTGAAGAATTGATCCGCGCCCCGACAGTTTCTAAATCTGTCAGTAAATTTTGGAATTTATGATAAAGTGATGCGGCATGTTTGGCAATTTCCTGTGCATTTTGATGTTGTTTCTCATTGGTCCATAAAGCATCAATGGTGCGTAGAGTAGAGAGTAGGGTTGTGGGGCTTACCAACAGAATGTTTCTTTGAAAAGCCGAATAGAAAAAGGATTGATCTTCATTTTGTGCGAGAGAGAGCGCCGGTTCAATAGGAATGAACATTAAAATAAAATCGGGAGAAGCGCCTTTTAATAAGTCTTCATATTTTTTGGCGCTTAAGGAAGTGATGTGCGCCATCAATGCTTTTATATGGTCTTTCAAATGCAATTGTTTTTGATTGGCATCCTCTTCATTTACATAACGTTCATAGGCGCGAAGCGAAACTTTAGAATCGATAATCATTCGTTTTTCATTGGGTAGATGGATGACTATATCGGGGATGAGCTTATTGCCTTGGTCATCTACAAAAGTTTGCTGCACAAAATATTCCCGATCTTTAACCAGATTTGAACGTTCTAAAACTTTCTCTAAAATTAGTTCTCCCCAGTTTCCTTGAGTTTTGCTATCACCTTTTAGAGCTCTGGTAAGGTTGTTTGCCTCTTCGCTAATTCTGATGTTCTGTTCATTCAAAAATTCCAGTTGTTTTTCCAGTTTTGCGTGACCTCGGATAAAATCTTCATTCGTTTTCCCAACTTTTTCTTCGAAAGATTTAATTTTTTCATTGAGAGGTTTTAGAATATTTTCAATGTTCTCACGATTGGCAATTGTGAATTTCTCGGTTTTTTCAACCATAACTTTGTGTGCCAGATTTTCAAATTTATCATTGAAATCTTTCTCAAAATTCCTGAAACGTTCCTGCTCCTTCACAAATTGCTCCTCCAGGTGCTCATATTTGGTGCTCAATTCGGTACGAGCGATTTTCAGCTGTTCCCTTTCCGCAAGTAAGGATTGGTTACTTTGGGTCAATTTAGAAACTTGTTCCAGCAGTTCCTTATTTCGCCGGTCAAAACTACTAGCATTTTCTTCAGACCGACTCAATTTTTCTCGACCTCTTAAACGTCCGATATAATCTCCTAACCCGATACCTACGAGGAGAAAAGGGAGGGCATAAAAAATAAAAAGAAGGGAGTTGTCCATAAATTTTTGAAAAGAATAAAGCCACAATTTAATTAAAACAAGGGAATTGGAGTTTCTCTTGGAGCAAATAGCTGTTCAAAATAGGATTTATTCCTATAGAAAAACATTCTTCTTTTTCATGTATGAGTTAGATCTTATTCCTAAGTAACATAGGTTACTGACCCCAATAATTCTGCATCCTAATTTTGCCTCAAATTTAAGATCAGGAAAATGAAAAAATTTTGGATAACATACTTTTTTATTCTTATAGCGATTTCTGTTGATGCCCAAGAACCGCTACAACTTGAAGAGGCAATTTCAAGAATGAAAACCAAAAATACACAACTCAAGGTTCAGGATTGGGAAATTGAGTTGGGAAATTTAGAACGAAAATCGACGTTATGGGGTTTTCTGCCATCAATTTCGTTAGGATATACCGGGTATTACACGAATGATC
Source organism: Flavobacteriaceae bacterium (assembly GCA_035654795.1). Classification (GTDB taxonomy): domain Bacteria; phylum Bacteroidota; class Bacteroidia; order Flavobacteriales; family Flavobacteriaceae; genus JAAYLC01. Next base: position 16,817 of record DASRWC010000068.1, on the reverse strand, counting down.
CGTTAAACGCTTTTGGATTTAAGCTTCAACAAAAATCCGTTACTCCGGATGATTTTAACCCGATGCTGTTAAATGATCCTAAAGCCATCTCAAACTACAATGCAAAAATGTCTGTTCAACAACCTTTATTGAATTTTGATGTTTTTGCTGCCCGGCAGGCTCTTAGTCGGAAAATTAAGGCCCTGCAACATCAGAAAGAATATGCTGAAGCTCTATTAACCGTAGAGATGAAAAAAGCATATACCAATCTTCAGTTTTTATATGAGGCCGGAAGAGCTGTTCTTCATGGAAAAGAAGCCTATCAAGAAGTTTTAAGAAATACTGAAAACATGAGAGAGCTAGGCTATGCCAAGATTTCAGATGTGCTCATGGTACAGGTAGGTTTAAATGAAGTGGAGAACAGGGAAATAGAAATCCGGAATAACATTCAAAACCTCTCAGACTTTATATCCTGGTTAATGGGAAATCCTTTGGGAACTCAGTACAAGCCTGTTGATTCGCTTTCGCGAAAAATACTTCTTGATGACCAACGGGGTTTCTCAGAAAACCGTGCAGATATTTTGGCAATGAAAGAAGGCGTTAAAGCTCAGAATAAGATGGTGACCATGAATTGGAACGCGGTTCTACCAAGACTGAATGCTTTTGGCGAATTCAACTATAACGATAAAGAGATTTTTGATTTTAAAGCCAAGAGCTATTTCGCCGGACTGGCTCTAAGCTGGGATGTTTTCGATGGAAATTCAACCTTGAATAAGGTGAAACAGGCAAAAGTCCAAGTGCAAAAATCTCAGGATGAATTAGAGCTTTATGTTGAAAAAGAGACACTAAAGCTTTATCAGGCAAAGCGGGATTTGGCCCTCCATGCCGATAAAATTGTCTTAACAGAAATTGCTAAAGATCAGGCAAAAGAATCCTTTCGAATCATAGAGAATCGATACAATCAAGGTTTGGAAAAAACATCAGATTTATTGACTTCTCAAGCTACTAATCTTGAAAAACAGGTGAATTATCTGGAGGCCATCAAAGATTATAATTTATCAATTATTGAGATTGAATTTTTAACACAAACATCAAATTAAAATTATATAGAAAATGAAAAATATATTTCTATTCTTTTTGTCGGTAATTTTTTTATCCACGATAGCCACTTCGTGCTCAGGAAAAAAGGAAAAATCAAAAACTGAATTAGTGGCTGTGCCGGTAAAAGTTGCTGAAGTGTCTCTGGGAGAACAAGGAAAAAAGATCACTGCCAGTGGAAGTATTGAAGCTGCCAACAGCGCAAATGTCAGCACCCGGATGATGGGATACATTACCGGAATCTACGTAAAAATGGGGCAAAGGGTACAAAAAGGACAGCTTTTAGCAACATTAAATAGTACTGATTTAACCGCAAAAAAAGGTCAGGCAAATTCGGGAGTGCTTCAAGCTCAAAGTGCCTACAAAAATGCAAAAAAAGACTACGATCGCTTTTTGGTATTATTTGAACAGAACAGTATCACTCAAAAAGAAATGGATGATATGACTACGCATTTCGAAATGGCAAAGGCAGGTCTTGACATGGCGATAGAAATGCGCAATGAAGTCAATGCACAATTTGCTTATACCAATATAACCGCTCCTTTCTCAGGGGTGGTGACGGGAACATTTGCTAAAGAAGGTGATATGGCATCTCCGGGAATGCCTTTAATCGGTTTGGAAGGATCAGAAAAACTGGAAGCTCGAATCATTGTTTCAGAAAGAGACATTGCGTTTATTCATCCGGAAATGAAGGTTGATGTTACGGTCAAATCCTTAAACAGAACCCTTGTAGGTAAGGTTTCTGAAATAAGCCATTCCTCCCGAAACAGCGGCGGTCAATATTTTGTTAAAATCGAACTTCCTACAGATCAAATCGACCTCTTCCCCGGCATGTATGTTAATGTAGTACTCACCGCGATACACACATCTCCGGAATCTGTAAGCACAACGATTTTAATTCCGACAGATGCCGTCATCCGCCAAGGACAATTGTCCGGAATATATGTGGTTACAGACAATGATACTGCTATTCTACGTTGGCTTCGTTTAGGAAAAACTTTTGGCGATCAAATAGAAGTTTTATCCGGTCTGATTTCCGGGGAAAAATACATTACTTCTTTTGAAGGGAGGTTATTAAACGGAAGTAAAGTAATTATTCAATAATCCTACAGTTAAAATTAAATTTTTAAAAAGATCATAATGGAAAAAGGAATTTCAGGAAAGATTGCGTCCATGTTTTTAGACTCCAAACTTTCATTGTTGCTGATGATTGGTTTGATGATTGTTGGGGTCTATAGTGCATCGCTGATTCCGAGGGAGGAAGAACCTCAAATAAACGTGCCCATGGTAGATGTGCTTGTCGGTTATCCGGGAGCCGGTCCAAAAGAAGTAGAGAGCAGGGTATTGGAACCTCTTGAGAAGGTATTGTCAAATATTAAAGGAGTGGAGCATTTGCACAGTAAAGCGATGAATGGTCAGGCTATGATTATTGTTCAGTTTTATGTGGGTGAAGATGTGGAACGATCCTATGTCAAACTCTATGATGAGTTGATGAAACATCATGATTTGTTTCCGGAAGGCGTTTATCCTCCCATAATCAAAAGTCGTTCAATTGATGATGTTCCTATTTTAGGACTGACCTTGTGGAGCGAGAAATATGATGATTATCAATTATTACAAATTGGCGAAGAACTTTCTACGGAAATAAAAAAGATAAAAGATGTCTCGTCCATTAAAGAACTGGGCGGTCGATCCGGCCAAATACGTGTGGTTCCGGATATAGCAAAAATGGCAGAGAACGGTATAGATGCATTAAGCATTATGCAGATGATTCAAGCCAATAACGGCAGCACCCAATCTGGAAGCTTTGTTCAAAATGATACAGAATATTTGATTACTACAGGAGCGTTCTTATCAAATAAAGAGGATATTGAAAATCTTGTGGTAGGAGTCCATAAAGAAATGCCGGTTTACTTGAAACAGGTTGCCAATGTTATCGCCGGTCCGGAATTGTCCAAAAACTATGTAAGCTTTGGTTACAGCAAGTATGACGAAAATTATGAGCAATACCCATCAGAGTATCCGGCTGTAACTCTTTCTATTGCCAAAGTACAAGGTGCCGATGCCATGAAGATTTCGGAGCAAATTTTGGATAAAGTTGACCGGCTACGTGAAAATTTAGTCCCCGATGATGTAAAAATAGAAGTTACCCGAAACTATGGAGAAACGGCATCCGATAAAGTAAACGAATTGCTGATGCACTTGGCGGTTGCTATTATCGCCGTGACGGTTCTGGTAATGCTGGCAATGGGATGGCGTGGCGGTTTGGTAGTGTTCTTTTCTGTTCCACTCACTTTTGCACTAACGTTGTTCAGCTATTATATTTTAGGATATACATTAAATCGGATTACACTTTTTGCCTTAGTATTTGTAGTTGGAATTGTGGTGGACGACAGTATTATTATTGCTGAAAATATGCACCGTCATTTCAAAATGAGGCGATTGCCTTTTAAAGATGCTGCCATTTATGCAATTAATGAAGTAGGAAACCCGACAATTTTAGCAACCTTCACTGTGATTGCTGCCATTCTTCCTATGGCATTTGTATCGGGAATGATGGGGCCATATATGAGTCCTATGCCTATAGGCGCCTCCATTGCCATGCTGCTATCGTTATTTATTGCACTGACAATAACGCCGTACTTGGGGTATCACCTTTTGAGAGAAAGAGACAAGCAGGCAAAAAAAGAAGATCAAGGTCACGAGACAAGTTGGATTTACAAGTTTTTTAATAAAGTTGAGAAGCCTTTATTAGAAAGCCGAACAAAGCGAAATATTTTATTAGGAATAACGACCCTCCTTTTATTGGCATCGGTGAGCACGTTTTTCACTAAAACTGTTGCGGTAAAAATGTTGCCTTTTGACAATAAGAATGAATTTCAAGTAGTCATTGATATGCCCGAAGGTACCTCATTGGAACGAACATCGGCTGTAACGCGTGAAATTTCCCAATACTTAGTTGAGGTCCCTGAAGTGTTGAATTATCAAAACTACATTGGTTCATCTGCTCCAATTACGTTTAACGGGTTGGTCAGGCATTATGACATGCGTGGCGGAAGTAATATGGCCGATATTCAGGTGAATTTGCTACACAAGGAAAATCGGAAATTACAGAGTCATGATATTGCGAAAAAAGTTCGTCCGGAAATCCAAAAAATCGCAAAAAAGTATGGTGCCAATGTGAAAGTTGTAGAGGTTCCACCCGGTCCTCCGGTTCTTTCAACGATTGTAGCAGAAGTTTATGGTCCAGATTATAATGAGCAAATTAAAATTGCCGGACAAATAAAAGAACTTTTGGCAAATACCGATGATGTTGTGGACATTGATTGGAGTATAGAGGCGCCACAAACGGAATACCGATTAGAGATAGATCGTGAAAAAGCGATGCTTAACGGAATTGCTCCGCAACAAATTGTTGGAAATCTGACCTATCTTCTAAGGGAGATACCGGTTACAAATTTATATGACGAGCATTCCGTAAATCCAATAGGTGTTGTAATGGCCTTGGACGATACGGATAAAACAAGCATTGACGATATACAAGATCTGAAAATAAAAGGCCAACATGGTAACATGGTTTCTGTTCGAGATCTGGTTCATGTACATACCGATACTCTTCGAAATTCTATTAGTAGAAAAGATCAGCAGCGTGTGGTATATGTTTTGGCTGATATGGCCGGAAAATTGGAAAGTCCCGCATACGCCATTTTAGGAATGGAAGACCGGTTAAAAGATTTGAATATCCCTGCAGGCTACTCCATCAGTGATATCTATATGGGGCAGCCTGAAGATGAAAGCAACTTTGTGGTAAAATGGGACGGAGAATGGCAAATTACCCTGGAAGTTTTTAGAGATCTGGGAATTGCATTCCTGGTGGTAATGATCATTATTTATATGTTGATTGTCGGGTGGTTTCAGGATTTCAAAACTCCCATTGTAATGATGGTTGCCATTCCGCTCTCATTAATCGGAATTGTTTTGGGACACTGGATCATGGGAGCTTTTTTTACAGCAACTTCATTTATTGGAATGATTGCTTTGGCCGGAGTGATGGTACGTAATTCGGTACTGCTGATTGACTTTATAGAAATCAGATTGCGTGACGGAATTCCGATGAAACAAGCCATTATAGATGCCGGAGCCGTGCGAACTACTCCGATTCTTTTAACAACCGGTGCTGTGGTTATTGGAGCTGCTGTTATTCTGTTTGATCCAATTTTTCAAGGACTTGCCATTTCTCTCGTAGGTGGAGCAATTGTTTCGACCTTATTAACACTGGTGGTCGTGCCTTTGGTGTATTACATCGTAGAGCGAAAACGATGGAAGAAATAGTAATCTAAAAAAAGAAAGAAATTATGAAACTACTGATTTTAACCGCCGTCCGCACATTTGAAGAACAGGTGCGAAAAATACTGGAAACTGAAAATGTATTGAGTTATTCCTATACAAATGTGACAGGATACCGCGACAGTACGCAAGATTCTGTTGCTCGAAACTGGTTTGCGACGGAAATGAACAGAGCTGAATCTTTATTATTCTTTGCTTTCGTTTCTGAAGAAATTGGAAATAAAGTTTTTAAAGCTGTTGAAGAACTGAATACCACCTGCGATTTACGCTCGAAGGTGCATATCGTAATCTGCCCGATTGATAAATATAATAGTATAACCAATTAAAAAAAATGACATGACCCGTGAGAGATATATAAAACTGTTTGCCGGAACGATGATTTTAGCATCTTCCTTTTTAGCTTATTTCGTAAATATTAACTGGATATGGCTCGCTGTTTTTGTAGGCGCCAATTTGTTTCAATTTTCGTTGACCAACTGGTGTTTGCTCAACTTGATATTAAAATCTTTAGGCGTGAAGTCTGAATTAGAATGCGCGGTAAAACCGAAGGAAAGGACTTAATTTTTAAAAATTTTGTTGTGATTAGACAACTTTTATTGTTTGTTTTTGGTTAGTTGAGAGACCGTCGCTAAAAGAAATTTTAGTGGCGGTTTTTTCATCTAGAGACCGAGTAGCTCCATATCATCGGGTAAAACTTGGATGTTCAAATTTAATTTTCCACATTCCTCTTAAATCTCCTATCTCATATTCAAGCGCTTTGTCTTCCGGATATTTATTTTCTATTAATTCTAAAGTAGAAACTTGTATATCTTTTGTTTTACCGTGACATTGAAGGCAAGTCGGCATTCCTATAAGAATAGGTTTATAGAAATAAAGTTCCCCTTCCTGATTCTGTTCTAAAAAAGCAGTTTCTCCTGATTTTATTCTTTCCCAAGCTTCCTGATCGATTTCGGCCGTGATAGCATTTTTTGTATTTCGCGGTTTATCTGTGAGCCTTTCAATTTTCACCTTGTGTTTTTTTGATACTTCCTCCGTAAGCGGATATGCATTGAGGTTACAAAAGTCTACGGCATAGGTTGTTCCACCTTGTTTAATGGCATCTGCAACATTTTTCAAAAGAATACCTTGCAATTCGGAAGAAATACTATCCCCCACATTTATTAGAAATGCTCTTTTCTCTTCGGGAAGAGACTGATATTTCGAATCCTGACAGGAGATAGAGCATAACAAAATCAATACAACAAGACCAATTCGAATCATATTAAAAATATTTAGAAATAGAAGATTCTATGGATAAATATAGAATTTAAAATAGTTAGATCCTAGGGCAAAACACCTCATTTATAACAACATAATGCTATTTCTTCCTAACCGGACAATACCGGTTTCTTCCAGTCTTTTCAATAATCGGGAGACTACTACTCGGGCTGTTCCTAATTCATTTGCCAATTGCTCGTGGGTGATATTGATGGTTTGATTTCCGGTAAGTTCTGCTTTTTTTTGTAGCAAAGTAAGCATGCGTTCATCTACTTTTTTAAACGCAATAGCATTGACAATTTCCAGAAGCTCTTCAAAGCGTTTGTGGTATAATCGGAAAATATAATCAAGCCATTCCGGATGGTCTTTTATTAATGCAGAAACTTTTTCAATAGGTAAGAATAGAATTTCCGCCTCTTCTTCAACCTCGGCTTTTACTTTGCTTCTTTCGTTGTGCATCCCGCCAAGAAAAGACATAATACAGCTTTCTCCTGCTTTAATATAATATAGAAGAATCTCTCTTCCGTCTTCTTCGGTTCTGATTACTCGCAATGTCCCTCTCATTACAATAGGAATGGAGCGGATATAGGCATTTTCATTTAAAATTACATCTCCGGATTCGTATGTTTTTCTAATTCCATAGGTTTTCAAACGTTCCTGCAATTCGGGAGAAGCACGGAATTCGGTGAAATGATTTAACAATTCCATAATAAGTTCCAAATAACCCTTTTTTATGCCGTTGATAGCATTGACAATGGGAAGTATATCTTTATAGCTATTTTGTTACAAATCTTGGATCAGTCTCCATCACTGTTCCGCAGTTATTGCACGTTCGTAATTCTTCGCTGTTGTAGAAATGATTGAAGTGTTTCAGAAAATCTTTTTCAATGTCGTTTAGCGGAAAATATACCTCATAGAGTTTGTGGTTGCAATTGTCACAGAACCATAGGAGACCGTCTTTTCCATCTAAATCCACTCGTTTTCGTTCTATTACCAAGCCTATGGAACCCTCATTTCTGGCAGGAGAGTGCGGCACTTTTGCAGGATGTAAGTACATATCTCCCGGTCCAAGTTTCATCACTTTTTTCTCCCCGTTTTCTTGAATGGCTACTTCAATATTTCCTTCAAGCTGATAGAAAAGTTCTTCGGTTTCGTTATAATGGTAATCTTTTCGAGCATTGGGGCCGGCAACAATCATGACGATATAGTCATCGGATTCTACATACAGATTTTTATTTCCGACGGGCGGTTTTAATTTATCTCGATTCTCTTCTACCCATTTCAATAGGTTGAAAGGTTCTTTTATGGCCATAATGATAGATTTTGAACAAGTAAATTTATAGGAAAAATGACGAATCAAAAATTTTTATGCTCAGAAATGAATAAAGATATCTAAATGCTTTCTAAAAGTTAGCTAATCTTTATCTTAGAGCAAATTTTTTCAACCATGACCAATCACTTTTATATTGTTTTTCTTTCATTTCTATTTTTTAGTTGCGATGGAAAGCGTCCTGTCGCTATTCCCGATGCGGAACCTATTGCTCAGGAACAGCAGGCCGAGGAACGCTTTGTAATCGTTTTGCACGGAGGAGCGGGAACTATCGAAAAAAAGAATATGACCGATTCCCTTGAGGATGCATACAAAAATAAATTGGCCGAAGCTATAACTACCGGATATCAAGTGCTTCAGGAAGGAGGCACAGCCCTGGACGCCGTCACCAAGACTATTAATGTTCTGGAAGATTCTCCGCTGTTTAATGCCGGAAGAGGAGCCGTTTTTACTAATGAAGGCAGAAATGAACTCGATGCTTCTATCATGGATGGAAAAACCTTGAAAGCCGGTGCCGTAGCCGGAGTCAGGCGTATTAAAAACCCGATAAATCTTGCTCGTGATGTTATGGATAAAAGTCCGCACGTGATGCTCTATGGTGCCGGTGCCGAGGAATTTGCACGCAGAATAAATTACGAAATGACAGATACTTCCTATTTCTATACACGCAAAAATTTTGAGATTTTACAGCAAGTAAAAAGTAAGAGTAAGACTGCTGCCCGTTCAAATTCAAGAGATGTGATTCTAAATGATTCCAAATTTGGAACCGTAGGATGTGTAGCTTTGGATAAACATGGAAATCTTGCTGCCGGCACTTCAACCGGAGGAATGACTAATAAAAGATGGAACCGAATTGGCGATTCTCCCATAATTGGTGCAGGAACTTATGCCAACAATGCTACCTGCGCAGTGTCTGCAACGGGCTGGGGCGAAAAATTTATTCGGTCTGTAGCGGCTTATGATATTTCGGCTCTGATGGAATATAAAGGACTCAGTCTAGAAGAAGCTGCACGAGAAGTGATTCAGAAAAAACTACCGAAAATGGAAGGAGACGGAGGTGTTGTGGCTGTAGATAAAGAAGGGAATTGGGTCATGGAATTCAATACTGCCGGGATGTTTCGGGCAGCCATGACATCTCACGGTGAAGTTGTCATCGGGATGTATAAATAACAAAGCATAATCACGCATTTTCCACAATCTCATCAATATTCAACATGAAAATCATTTTTCGCTTTCTCATACTTTCACTTCTTGTTTTTATTGGGTGTAAAAGCAAAGACAAATCGGCTGAAACTGACAATCTTTTTAGATTCAAAGAGTACATCACCTATAACACCTACGGAAATCGTTCGGTATTGACAGAGATAAAAGTCAGGTTAGTAAAACCGCTTTCATTGGATTTAAATCAAGAAATCCCGAATCAAAAATTCTTTGACATTTCTCCGAAAGTGAAAGGAAAGCTTATGGCTGAAAATGAAAATACCTTGGTTTTCTTTCCGGATGAACCCTTGAAACCCGATACGGAATATGTGGTGAAAGTCCATCTGCACAAGCTCTATGAGCAAGTACCTAAAGAGTTTAAAACTTATACTTTCAGTTTTCGAACCATAAAACCCAATTTTAAAGTTACGCTGGGAGATTATCAGTCATACTCCAAAGAATGGCAATATCTGGAAGCACAAGTAGAGGCGGCCGATGTGATTTCACTTGAAAAAGCGAAGCAGCTCATTTCAGCAAGTCAGCAGAAAAAGAATTTGAACTTAAAATGGCCTTCAGAAGTAGGCGATGCCCGGATTTTTAATTTCCGAATAGACAGTATTCGTCGGTTTAAAGAGGATTCTGAAATTCTAATAAAATGGGAGGGAAAGCCGATTCAGGCAGAAACCGAGGGAGAAGAAACTTTTACGATTCCCGGAGCCGATAAATTCACCATTGTAAAAATGACTACGGCCCATACACCTCAGGCTTTACTTCGAATAAATTTTTCAGACCCGCTTCAGGCTTCACAACATTTTGCAGGTTTGGTTGCCATTGAAAATGTGTCCGATTTACGTTATGAAGTAGAGGGAAATATCTTAAACGTCTATCCGCCAAATCGTGTTGTCGGGAATGTGGCTGTATCGGTTTTTAACGGGCTGCAAAATACTTATGGCCAACGATTACAACGCGATTATTCCGAATTTGTTTCTTTCGAACCTTTAAAACCTGAAATCCGAATGATTTCAAAAGGAGTGATTCTGCCCAATTCAAATGCAACTCCGGTTTATTTTGAAGCTGTAAATCTGGCCAAAGTAGATGTGCGGGTTATAAAGATTTATGAAAATAATGTATTGCAATTTCTTCAAGGTTATCAGCTCGATGACAACGCCATGTATGATATTCGCCGCGTTGGCAGACGAATTGCGAAAAAAACCATTGACTTAGAAAAAGCCGAGTTCACAACTTCCGGTGGGAATTGGAAAGCTTATGCCATTGATTTATCAGAATATTTCAAAGCCGACCCCGGCGCGATTTATCAGTTGGAATTCAGTTTTAAAAGAGACTATGTGATTTATGAATGTAGCGGAAACACCATTTTGGATGAGGGTGATGATGATGATGACGATTATTATGAACAAGACCCTTATTATGCTACCGATTTCTCTGAAGATGAAGAAATTCGAGAGGAACGTTATTGGGACAATCAAATTTACAATTGGCGGAATTTCAATTATAACTGGGAAGAGCGCGACAATCCCTGTCATCCGGCATATTATAACGAAGAGCGGATAGTTACAGCCAATATTCTAGGCTCCAATTTGGGTTTGATAGCAAAAAAAGGTAATGACAGAAGCTATCATTTTTTCACAAATAATCTGGTTACCGCAAAACCTGAGGGTGCGGTGAAGATTAAATTATACAATTACCAAAAGCAACTCATTGAAACGCTAACGACCGGCGGCGATGGAAGCGCAGTTTTTAATAATACGCAAACGGCTGCCTTTGCAGTAGCTCAAAAAGGAAATGATTACTCCTATGTAAAACTCGAAGATGGAAATGCCTTGTCCATGTCAAATTTTGATGTGTCTGGGAAAGAATTACAGCGCGGCCTCAAAGGGTTTATTTATACGGAAAGAGGCGTTTACCGGCCCGGTGACAGCATTCACCTCACTTTTGTGCTGAATGACCAAGCCAATCCGCTTCCAAAGAATCACCCGATAACCTTGTCAGTCACCGACGCTCGTGGAAAGCTTGTGCATCATGTTGTTCAAAACAAGGAGGCTACGGCTTCCACCAAAGGGAATTTCTACTATTTTCCCATTCCGACAGATGCTGCAGCACCCAATGGAAATTGGTATGCATCCATCACTGTGGGAGGTGCAGAATTTTCAAAAACTTTGCGTGTCGCATCCATAAAGCCAAACCGTTTAAAAGTTGCTTTAAGTTTTGATGACAAAATTTTGGATGCTTCCAAACCCATAAAAGGAAGTGCCAAAGCAAGTTGGCTCCACGGCTCTCCTGCAAGAAATCTGAAGATGGACATGACGGCTACGTTACGAACCAATTCCAATCCATTTCCACAACACCTAAAGTATATTTTTACAGACCCTGTCCGCACTTTTGATGAAGTTGAAATTCCTGTTTTTGAAGGACAGCTCTCTTCGGAAGGTGTACTTGGTTTTAATAAGAAACTGGATGTTGGAAGAAATGCCCCCGGAATGTTAAAGGCAGTCTTTCTCACAAAAGTTTATGAAGGTGGAGGGGATTTTTCTGTAGATGTAATGACCAAGGATTTTGCGCCTTTTTCGCATTTCGTCGGTTTAAAATTGCCTGCACCTCGGGAATATGATTCTTATTATACTGACGAGAATACAACTTTTGAAGTTATAAGTGTGGACGCTCAAGGAAATCCTGCCGGACACAGAAGTCTGAAAGCCACGGTTTATCGAGTGGAATGGCGTTGGTGGTGGAACCGAGGAGATGATAATTTGTCGAGCTATGAGAATTCCTCGGTGCATCGACCGGTTCAGGAATGGAATCTGAGGACAGACGCTTCGGGGAAAGGGAAATTCGTAATCAATATTCCGGAAGAAGAGGGTGGGCGTTATTTAATTCGGGTTCAAGATACCCAATCCGGTCACGCTACGGGAACGGTGACTTATTTCTACAGAAATTGGTGGGAACGTCCAACCGATATGGATGCAGAAAGTGCGAAAATGCTTGTTTTCTCTGCCGATAAAGACACTTATAAGGTAGGCGAGAAGGCTATGATCTCCTTCCCCTCCGGAGCCGACGGTCGCGCTTTGGTGAGTATTGAAAATGGTACGAAAGTTCTGCAAACGCAATGGGTAGAAACGCAAAAAGGAGAGACCAAAACCACCTTTACGGTTGGAAAAGAAATGACTCCAAATATTTACGTTTCCATATCTCTGATTCAACCTCATAAGCAAACCGAAAATAATTTGCCGATACGGTTATACGGAGTTATTCCGCTCACCGTGGAAGATGCAAATACCCTTTTACAACCTGTGATTGATATGCCTGCCACTTTAAAACCGGAAGAAAAATTTATTGTTAAAGTTTCAGAGCAGCACAAGAAGGCAATGACATATACCATTGCTATTGTGGATGAAGGCTTACTGGATTTGACACGTTTTAAAACTCCCGAAATCCATAAAGAATTTTACAGTCGTGAAGCCCTGGGGGTTAAGACTTTTGATATGTATGATTACGTTATCGGTGCCTACAGCGGAAGTGTGGAAAACATCTACACCATTGGTGGTGGGGACGAAGCGCTGGCTGCAAAAAACAGAAAAGCAGAACGGTTTAAACCCGTGGTGAAATTTTTAGGACCCTTTGAGCTGGCTCCCGGGAAAACCGCAAGCCACGAAATTTTGATGCCAAATTACGTCGGCTCCGTGCGCGCCATGGTTGTGGCCGGAGATAATTCTAAAGGTGCCTATGGTCATGCCGAAAAAACCGCTGCGGTAAAAAAACCGCTAATGGTACTTACGTCTCTGCCCCGTCGTCTGGCTCCCGGAGAAAAAGTAACGCTTCCCGTAACCGTTTTTGCCATGGAAAATGCACTTAAAAATGTGACGATTTCCGTGAAGACCGGAGATGCATTAAAACCGGTAAACGGAACTTCCAAAACTGTGTCTTTTGATGCACCCGGCGAACAAATTGTGAATTTTGAATTTGAAGTATTACTCGCTCAAAGCTTCCAAACCATTGAAGTTGTGGCGACGTCGAGTGGAGCTCGTGCTACCTATGCTGTAGAAATTGACGTGGAAAATCCTAATCCTGTTTCTACCAAAACAACAACTTTAATGCTTGAAGGCAATGAATCCAAAACGCTGGAATTCGCAACCTTTGGAGTTCCCGGAAGCAATTCGGCAAGTATTGAATTCTCTACACTGCCACCTATGGAATTTACAAAACGTCTGGAGTTTCTGATTCAATATCCTTATGGGTGTCTGGAGCAGGTTACTTCCGGAGGATTTCCACAACTGTTTTTAGCAGATGTTTTTGATGTCACTTTTGAACAAAAGCAGAAAATGGAGAAGAATGTGCAGGCTGTTATAAACCGATTGGGAACTTATCAACTCACAGATGGCGGACTTTCTTATTGGCCGGGAGAACGGGAGGCCGATGATTGGAGCACGAGTTATGCCGGACATTTTATGCTTGAGGCCAAGCAAAAAGGGTATTCATTGCCCGTGAGTTTCCTAAATAACTGGATTGTGTTTCAGCAAAATAAAGCCCGCCAATGGAGAAACAGTGACCGGCAGTATAACTCCACTTTAATACAGGCATACCGGCTTTATACACTGGCGTTAGCCGGCCAACCGGAATTGGCCGCTATGAATCGCCTTCGCGAAAGTAAGGACATCAGCAATGATGCCAAATGGCGATTGGCAGCTGCCTATGCGCTGGCAGGGAAAAAAGATGTTGCCGAACAAATAGCGAAAACCGCAAATATCAACTTCGTGCCTCAAAAGAATGATTATTATAGCTTTGGTTCTCCCTTCCGGAATCGTGCTATGGCCTTAGAAACCATGGTTTTATTAAACGATTCAGTCCAACGGGAGCTGTCGGTGTCAATTGCAAAAGATTTGTCTTCCGGAAATTGGTACAGCACGCAAGAGACCGCTTATGCTCTGTTAGCAATGGCAAAAATGGTAGGCAAAAACGGAGGAAAGGATATGGATGTGACCTATTCCAAAAACGGTGCGCAAGAATCAATAAAAACTCCGAGAGCTATCGCACAACGCGATTTAAGTTTCAGTATGGGTGAGAATTCGATATCCATTTCAAACAGAAAATCCAATACCTTGTTTGTCACCCTAACACAATCCGGAAAATTACCTTTAGGTGATGAGCTTTCAGAGCAGCGAAATTTGCATCTGAAAACCGAATTTTTGGATGGATCCGAAAAACCGATGGATATATCCGCAGTGCGGCAAGGGACAGAAATTATATCAAAAATTACCATCTCCAATACATCAGCCAACCGCATTACAAATGTGGCACTCACTCAGATATTTCCGAGTGGTTGGGAAATCGTTAATACCAGTTTTACGGAACTTGGCGGAGGAGCTGCCGGCAGCGCAAGGTTCACCGATATCCGAGATGACAGAGTTAATTTCTTTTTTGATTTAAATGCCGGAGAAAGCAAGACTTTCTTTGTTAAACTGAATGCTTCCTACTTGGGGACCTATTATTTGCCGGGCACGCAAGCAGAAGGAATGTATGACCGCACCTACTATTCCCGAACAAGGGGAAGATGGATCAATGTCGTATATTAAGAATATCGGATACCTGAGAAAAGGATGATTAATTTGATTCAAGCTCTAAGATTTTAACAGTATCCGGATGATTGGCGAAAATTACATCCCTGTCTTTCCACTTCTATTTGCGTCTAAACCTTTAATTTTACAAAAAATCAAATTATGAATAGTGAAATAAGAAACTTACAACCTCGTGCCGTTTGGAATCATTTTGCCGATCTCAATGCAGTGCCTCGTGCTTCAAAAAAAGAAGAGCGTGTCATTGCTTTTATGAAAGATTTTGGGAATAAGTTGGCATTGGAAACTATGGAAGATGAGGTTGGGAATGTAATAATCAAAAAACCTGCAACCCCGGGCATGGAAAATCGGAAAACAGTTGTTTTGCAAAGCCATCTTGATATGGTGCATCAGAAGAACAACGAAACCGATTTTGATTTTGATACTCAAGGAATCCAAATGTTTGTTGATGGCGATTGGGTGAGGGCAAAAGGAACCACTTTGGGAGCCGATAACGGATTGGGCGTGGCAACTATTATGGCTATTTTAGAAAGTACTGACATTCCGCACCCGGCAATTGAGGCACTCTTTACTATAGATGAAGAAACCGGAATGACCGGTGCCAAGGGTTTAAAGGGCGGTTTGCTCAACGGGGAGATCCTTTTGAATTTAGATACCGAGGAAGACGATGAAATAGGAGTAGGTTGTGCCGGAGGAATTGATGTAAGTGCTGCCGGAACTTATAGAGGGACTACTGCCCCCAAGAATGCCTCGGCATACGCCATTGAAATAAAAGGTTTACAAGGCGGACACAGTGGAATGGATATCATCAAAGGACTCGGGAATGCCAATAAATTGATGAACCGTATTTTAAACCTAACTCAAGACTTTATGCAACTGGCTTCTTTGGAAGGAGGTAGCCTAAGAAATGCGATTCCGCGTGAAAGTGTTGCGAAAGTGGTAGTTTTCTCTGAAGAAAAATTTCTTTTTGCTTTTGACGACATTCGGAAAAAAATTATAGAAGAATACAAGTCTCTGGAGCCACAACTGGATATCTCTGCCATTAAAACCGATGAGACCTTTGATCTTGTTATGACCGATGATGAGCAAAGAAATTTTATAGCTGCCATGACTGTAGCTCATAACGGTGTTTATCGGATGAGTCCGGAGATAGAAGGTCTTGTAGAAACGTCCAATAATATTGCTAAAGTAACTGTCGGGGAGGGAAAAATAAAAATAGATTGCCTTACTCGTAGTTCGGTGGAGTCATCCAAAGAAGATTTGGTGAATGTTCTCACTGCCGCTTTCTCCCTTGCCGGTTTTGAGGTTACTACTGCGGGAGATTATCCTGGTTGGGCACCTAATATGGAGAGTCCGATATTGAAAGTTCTGGATACACTTTATACCGAGATGCATGGCACAAGAGCCAATGTGGCAGCCTGCCATGCAGGATTGGAATGCGGAATCCTGGGACAGAATTATCCGGGGATGGACATGATTTCCTTTGGACCTACAATAAAAGGCGCACATTCACCGGATGAACGCGCTAGTATTTCTTCCACTCAGAAATTCTGGGAGTTTGTTAAAGAAATTTTAAAAAACATTCCGGAAAGACAATAATTTTTTTCTGTGAATTTTGAAAAGCTTCTGATCGGTTAAAGGTTGGAAGCTTTTTTTATTCTTGGTTGTTGCAATTTCTTTTTCTTTTTTTCTTTTATAGAGAAACACAAGAAATGCCCAAGGGAAGTCGGGAAAGCCGAATCATTCTCCATATTGAAAACACCGATTAAAAAATTTCTGTTGTTTTGCATGGTATTTGACAGAATTATATTAGATTTAACAACTTTTTTTGATATTCAAGAACATTTGTTAATCTCATTAAGAGATCTCTCCCCACTTTCAGATGTTATTCGAATATAATGGCTTGAATTAAAACCAATTAATTAACCAAATCTTTATCATTTATGACAAACGATTACGAAAGTGGGAAACCACACAGTCGATGGCGCAGGGGAGTCTTTTTAAAGACGATTCCTTTG
>DASRWC010000067.1:0-22929 GCA_035654795.1 Flavobacteriaceae bacterium | reverse complement strand
CATCCACTGCAGGGAGCAATCTGTCAATAGCAATAGGGATGGATTCGAAAGTTACAGATCATCAGTCAACGGCACTGGGATACAATACAAATGCAAATGGACACTCCTCTGTAGCCTTGGGAAGTGGAGCTTCAGCTGGAGGATTAGGATCGACTGCACTGGGTAGAGAAACTTCGGCATCGGGTCAGTATTCTACGGCAATTGGTTATGGTGCAACGGTGAGTGCACCAAACACAATTCGAATAGGTAATAATGACGCGCAAATAGGAATCGGAACCTCGGCGCCTTCATCATCAGCAGTTTTGGATATTCAATCCACAAATAAGGGAATTTTAATTCCCAGAATTTCATTAAGTAGTTCTACCGATCAGAGCAATGTTTGGAATCCCGTTGAAAGTCTCCTGATCTATAATACCAACACCGTGGCCGATGTCACACCGGGGTTTTATTACTGGCAAGGAAATTCATGGAAAGCTCTTAGTGGTGGAGGGGCAACCGGAGGTACTGCTCCATCTCAGCGCGCATTTGGAGAGGTTTTTGTAAATTCCGATTTTACAGTCACTTTGTCCCAATATGATGAACAGAACAATATAGGTAATGGAACAAGTGGTTTATGTAATGGCGCCACATGCTCATCAAATGGGATCCAGACCCCAAGCAGCTCAGGAGCTTATCGTTTGACTCTTATAGTTACTTATTCCAAGACCACGCCGGATAGTAACAATAACTTAATTGAGTTCCATTTCGTCAAAAACAATACTTCTATTGCTAACACTTCAATCCAGGCCGACTTTAATGACGATTTAAAAAGAAGAACAGTAACAATTAGTAAAATATTGGATTTACAGGCTTATCAATCCTATTACTGGGGAATAGGGAAATCATTAAGTGGATCCCCTCAAGTCAAGATACATCGAGATCAAACATCCTTTATCTTGGAGAAATTATAAAACTGAAGAAGCCGGGAAATACGGCTTCTTCTAGATTATATTCCGATCTCTGCAATACATTCGCGCATCATTCGGTAGGTTCGTTCAATATCATTATCCAAGCCAATTGAAAATCTGATCAAGCCTTCAGATAATCCCATTTCTTTTTGCTCCTCGGCCGGAATTTCTGAAGAAGTGGAAGTCCCCGGCGCACTGAATAAAGTTTTATAGAATCCTAAACTCACAGCCAGATATCCCAGATTCCGCTTTTGCATCAATTCCATCAATGCATTGGCTTTATCTAAGCTTCCGGCATCAAGGGTAAACATTCCGCCAAAACCATATTCTTCATTCATTAAGGCTTTAAATAGTTCATGATCTTTATGAGATTTTAGACCGGGGTAAACTACCCGGAGTCCGTCTGCTTCTAATTTTTCTGCAATATACATTGCATTCTTGCTGTGTTGTTTAATTCTGATATGGAGGGTTCGCAAATTCTTCAAAATTGAAGCGGCACGCAGACTATCTAATGCAGGACCAAGAAGCATGTTTGCACCGTCATTGACATTTCGCAAACTATCCACAAATTCCTGAGAAGCACAAGTTACACCTCCCATAGCATCACTGCTTCCGTTTATGAATTTTGTGAGACTGTGGAAAATGATGTCAGCACCAAGAGTAGCAGGAGAAATACTTAGAGGAGAAAAGGTATTATCAACTAAGAGTAGGATGCCATGTTTTTTTGCAAGCTTCGATAAGGCTGGCAAATCGGCAACTTCTAATAAAGGATTGCTGACACTCTCGCAATAAATAAATTTCGTATTCTCCCCAATAGCGGCTTCTACAGCATCTAGATTGGTAATATCAACAAAACTTGTTTCAATATTTAACTTTGGGGTGAAGTTCTTTAAAAAAGCATAGGTTCCACCATATATTGTTCTGCTCGCTACAATATGATCTCCTGCTTTACAGAGTTGAAGAATGGCAGGGGAAATTGCACCCATTCCCGTTGCAGCAACATTAGCAGCTTCGGTCCCTTCCATAGCAGCCAGGGCTTGACCTAAATATAAATTTGAAGGGGTGGAGTGTCTGGAGTAGAGATAACATCCCTCTGTGTTTCCTTCAAATGTATCAAACATAGTTTTTGCTGAAAGAAATGTATAAGTAGATGAATCGGATATTGAAGGGTTGACACCTCCAAACTCGCCAAAATATTGTAGATCTTGAATTTTATCTGCCGGTTTAAATGACATAATTTCGAATTAATTGAAGTTTGGACAAAAGTGGGAAAATTAAGCCCAATCAGCAAAAAAAGGAGGAGGCATTTTAATAAGGAATAGAGGTTTAAGTTTGATGCGTTACCCTTTCCATATCTGATGGATTACTGCTACCTTTGCACTTCATTTTTTAAAAACCATCTTATGAAGACATATGACGTAGCCGTAATAGGTTCCGGTCCCGGAGGTTATGTGGCCGCTATTCGGTGTGCACAATTAGGACTAAAGACCGCCATAATAGAAAAATATAAGGTTCTGGGAGGTACATGTTTAAATGTGGGTTGCATCCCAAGCAAAGCTTTATTGGATTCTTCACACCATTATGACGATGCTCTAAAAAATTTTAAAGAGCATGGGATCGAAATTTCGGGGGAGGTGAAAATGGACCTGAAGAAAATGATGTCTCGGAAAGAAAGTGTGGTAGAGACTACTACCAAAGGAATTGATTTCTTAATGGATAAGAATAAAATTGATGTTTATCATGGAGTAGGATCATTTAAAGATGCCACTCACATTCAAATCAATAGTGAGAAAGAAGAAGAAATTGAGGCAAAATACAGCATAATTGCTACAGGAAGTAAACCTTCATCGCTGCCTTTTATAACTATCGACAAAGAAAGAATTATTACCTCTACGGAAGCGCTGAGCTTAACGGAAGTTCCAAAACATCTTGTTGTAATCGGAGGTGGGGTGATTGGGTTAGAATTGGGACAAGTCTATCATAGATTAGGAGCTGAAGTTTCGGTTATTGAATATATGGATGCCATTATTCCTACCATGGATGGAGCGCAGAGTAAAGAATTACTTAAAGTGCTGAAGAAACAAGGAATGAAGTTTTATCTATCTCATAAAGTTTCAGCGGTTGAACGAAAGGACGATGAGGTTATTGTTACGGCTACGGATAAAAAAGATCAGGAGGTTAAAATTTCCGGAGATTATTGCTTGGTTTCCGTTGGAAGAATACCATTTACCGATGGCTTAGGCTTGGAAAATGCCGGGGTAAAAGTTTCTGAAAGGGGAGTAGTGGAAGTAAATGAAATTTTGCAAACCAGCGTCAAAAATATTTATGCCATTGGGGATGTGGTGCGTGGAGCAATGCTTGCACACAAAGCATCAGAAGAAGGAGTAATGGTGGCCGAAATAATAGCAGGACAAAAGCCGCATATCAACTATAACTTGATACCCGGAGTTGTTTACACTTGGCCGGAAGTGGCATCTGTCGGCAAAACAGAAGAACAGTTGAAGAAGGAAAAAGTGGAATACAAATCCGGTCAATTTCCTATGCGAGCTTTAGGAAGATCACGTGCCAGTGGCGATATAGATGGTTTTGTGAAAATTCTTTCTGATAAAGAAACCGATGAGGTCTTGGGAGTGCACATGGTGGGAGCCAGAGTGGCAGACCTGATTGCTGAGGCGGTAGTGGCTATGGAATATCGTGCAAGCGCCGAGGATATAGCAAGAATGACACATGCACATCCTACGTATGCTGAGGCAGTGAAGGAAGCTGCATTGGCAGCCACAGAAAACCGTCCGATCCATATTTGATGTGAATCGTTCTTTTTGGAATAAAAAAAACCGACCCTTTTTTTGAGAGTCGGTTTTTTGTTTGATTAGTGCATGATATTATCTGATCACTCCGCAAGCAATTCTTCCGCCGGCGTTTCCGGTAGGTTGTGTTTTAAAATCATCCTCATCGGCGTGGATGATAATAGATTTTCCAACAATGTCTCTTTCTGTTTCTCCACATCCAATGCACCATTGATCTGTTTCAAAAGTTAATGCAACTTCGCCATCGGCGTTGGCTTCGATATTTCCGATATCTCCTTTATGATATCCGTCATTATGATCCCATTTTCCGTGGACTTTCCCGGTCGGATTCCAGTGTCCTCCTGCAGAGGCTCCGTCGTCAGCACTACAATCTCCATTTTCATGAAGATGGATGGCATGCTTTTTATTCGGTGTTAACCCGGAAACTTTAGCTTCCATGTGTACTTTTCCATCTTTTTCAGTAAAATAAACGTCTCCATGAACGTTGCTTCCACTTTTTGGATCGAGTACTACTTGAACTACTCTTTCAGGTTCATCTTTTGTTAAATCCGGAGCAGGATCAAAATCTTCTACATCGCTCTCCTCAGTGATTTTATCCTTGGGAGTGTTGTTACAAGCAATAAAAGCAAATAGTGCTGTTGCTGTAAGAAAAAGACCTAATTTTTTCATTGTGATAGTTTTTGGTTTATAATGGTTTTTAAATATCGAATAAAGATAAGCATTAAGCGTTTTAACAAAAATCTTTTAAAAAAACATTAGCATTTTGAAATTAAAATTGATTTTATTTCTTTTTTAAATGCGAAAGAATCTGAATTTCGGAAGTAAGGGTTTTATGAACGGGACATCGATCTGCTATTTCCAAAAGACGCTCACGTTGCACAGGATCTAAATCTCCTTCTAAATCAAGATATTTTGTGAAGGTATCGATTTTTGCAGATTTTTCATCTTCATTCTCTGTATCAATCGCGTGATCTCGTGAATGATCTATATGTACAGTAACATTTTTTAGATTCCATTTCTTTCTGCGAGCATACATTTGAAGCGTCATCGCTGTGCAAGCTGCAAGTCCGGCAGAAAGGAAATCATAGGGTGTAGGACCAAAATTATCGCCGCCATAGCGTTCCGGCTCGTCAGCGGTCAAATAGTGTTTTCCTAATTTTAAATCGGTGGTAAAGTTACTTTCAAAATCGAGTGAGGCAGCCACTTGATTTTTAGTCTTTAAAGTTCTTTCAGGAGTAGGAGAGACATATCTCTTTACCCAAGAAGCTATCATACTCCCCGCATATTTCGCGTCTTCACGTTTGGAAAGAAGATGATCGGCACCATCCAATGAAATGTAACTTTTGGGATGGTGGGCGGCAATGTAAAGGCGTTCTGCGTTTTGAATATCTACAATGGTATCTTGAGGAGTATGAAGAATAAGAAGGGCTTTTCCTAGTCTAGATACTACCTCTTTGGGAGGTTGAGCTTCTAAATCATCTAGAAATTGTTTTTTTATAGTAAATTCTCTATCGGCTAACATTACTCTGGAATAGCCTTGTTCTTCTATCGTTTCCAAATCATCTTTTAATAAATTAGTTACATGGCTAGGATCACTTGGAGAGTTTATGGTAGCAACTGCTTTTACATAAGGAAGTTGTTTGGCAGCATATAACACTGCAGAGCCTCCTAAGGAATGTCCGACAAGAAGTGAAGGAGAGATATATTTTTCAGCCAAAAATTCGGCCGCAGCTATAAGGTCTGAAACATTACCCGAGAAATTTGTGTTCTCAAAATCCCCTTCGCTTTCACCTAATCCGGTAAAATCAAAACGAAGAATCCCAAATCCCGCTTGTGTAAGTTCTCGGCCTATCATAACAAGAGCTGTTATGTTTTTGGTGCAGGTGAAGCAATGTGCTAGAAGTGCAAAGTTTTCCGGATGCCGATCCGGAGGAAATTCTATTCTTCCATGGAGCACTTTTCCCTCTTGATTCTTAAATGATACTTTTTTTAACATGATATGCTTGTTTAAGGAGTAGAAGATTCTAAAAAAGATGGAGGAACCGCTATTTTCAAACAACGTGGTATGAGTTCTACCTCTACTTTTTTAACCTCTCCCATATATTCTCCATCAATTTGAAATGAGATTTCCTTTTCTGTAGTAATTGTAGCCTTATTTGTGGTAATTATTTTGACAAAATCAGGAGACAAGTCGGGATTTTCTTGGGCAGTTTTAGCAATTTCTATCAGATTCAGATTCTTGAAAATAAGAATTTCAACTATGCCATCGTTCATTTTGCCTACAGGATTAATAGTTGCACCGGTTCCGAATTTACTTGCATTAGCGATTGCCAATAAGGCTCCGGTCGCCTGAAAAACCTCACCCATTGATTCTATTTTGAATTCAAAAGGAAAATTGGATTGGATTAGCGTAGGGATGGATTGCAGAAAGTAGCCTAGCTTTCCGCGTCTAGAAGCTCGATCATAATTTCTAATTAATTCGGCATTAAGGCCAAGGTCGGCAATATGGAGACTAAAATGGCCGTTTAGAAAAAGAACATCGATATCCATGATTGAATCAGATAAAGCTATCTCAAGTTGATGTTCAACAAGTTCAGGAATTCCGAAATTAACGGCAAGACCGTTAGCAGAACCGGCAGGAATGATACCAAGAGAAATGTTCCTGTTCATCAACAATTTTCCCACCATAGATATTGTGCCATCTCCACCCACAGTTATCACCCTATCCACGGGCGATGTGTCCAAAATATTTTTTATGGTATCTGCATCTTTTTTTCCGGTGGTATAAAAAATAGAAATTTCTTCCTTACATTCGAAAATAGTTCGTTGAATGGTGTCCACAATTGGGGTTTTATTAATATCACCGGAAATAGGATTTACTACAATCAGATTAGATTTAGACATAAATTAGATTATGGAAACTAATAAAAATAAGTATTTTGGAAGAATTAAAGTTAATTAAATTCAAATATGAAACTAGACTTAAAGATCTATAGAGGTTATGTAAATGATAATCAGCTAATAGTTTTTGGTCATGTTTTTGAATCCTGGGCTCCGGATCATTATAGGATTGATAGAAAAGGTATCAGACATGCAGTTTCAATCATCCACATGTTTCGAATTAAACCCTTGAAAAATGTTTCCGTTACTTTAATCTTTCAAGGAATGGAAGTAACAACTAAAACACTTGAAGACGGTTTTTTTAGTTTCAATCTGCCTTTTTCTAAAGAGCTTGAGCCCGGATGGCATCCCTTTTCAGTGGTATGTAAAATATATGATTTTGGAATAATCGAATGTGGAGAGCTTTTAAAACCTAACCCTGGACAACTCGGAATTATCTCAGATATAGATGATACTTTTTTAGTTTCACACAGTAAAAAATTCTTCAAAAAATTATATATCCTTTTGTTGAAGAACATTAATAAACGGAAACTTTTTGAAGATGTTGTGCCTCATTACCGGGCGTTGAGTAAAGCCGGGCAGGATAGCAAAGAAGCTTCTAATTCGTTTTTTTATGTATCAAGTAGTGAGTGGAATTTATATGAGTTTATTGATAGCTTTATTCGGTTACACGATTTGCCCAAGGGAATTTTAAAATTAAAAGATATTCGTTCAGGAATATCCGATTTTCTTTTCAGCGGAAAAGGAAACCATGACCACAAATTTGAGAAAATCAAAGAAATACTAAATTTTTATCCGGCTCAGAATTATGTTCTTCTAGGAGATGATTCTCAGCGCGACCCTTACCTGTATGAAAGGATTGTAAAACAATTTCCACAAAATATTATTGCTGTTTATATCCGCCAAACAGGACGAAGGAAAATAGAAAGAGTGAAAGACGTGATGAAAAATTTAAACGTATTGGGAGTGAGCACTTGTTATTTCAAAGAAAGTTCGCAAGCTATTGCACATTCACGATCCATAGGAATAATCAAATAAAATCTATTTAAGCAGAGAGAAAGCCTACCTTTTTTTGTGAAACTCGGGCCGATTGTAAAATTCTTCTTCGTTCAAAAAATGTTCTTCTCGATTTAAGAGTACCGTAAAACCGATTTCTCATACTCTCGATTCAAAAGAGTAATTCCTGTCATATCGGGGAGCATCGGAAAAGCTTCTATGATTTAAACCAAGTGCCCGAACGCGATGCCGAGAAAGATCAATATCCATCATGCCAATCGGAATAATGATATGGGTGTCTCCGGCTTTATTGTTGAATTCTTTTAGCTCTCCTGGAGAAGAATCAGGATCATGATTGGCGGAAATTATGGAATCGTCAACTTCTACATCTACGTAAACAACCCTTTTTGTAACAAGATCGACTAGCAGACTATCTACCGTTCCTATCACACGGTCATCTACATCTATTACGTTCCAGTTGCGTATATCCGTATTATCAGGTGCAACCTGATAATCTTTAAGATCTTCTAATCGGTGTAGATGATTTTCGCTACTCTTCATGGATTTGTTTTAACAGCGGGATTGTGTAGTCCCATTTTTTGAAGTAAATCTAAAGCATGTCTATGAAAAGATAGAATACTCTCTTGTTGCTCGTCAATAGCACGCATCCCATTCATATCTGTGATATCTCGTTCCAAAGCTTTGATTTCTGCATGTAAATCTTCATAATGGTCCTTTTGGATTTTGGTAAGTGCTTCGGTGATTTCGGAAGCCGCTTTTTTGATTTGATATCCTGCAGCATTATGAACATCATGAGTAACTTTCAGAGCGTTTTCATCGGCGATTTCTAAATTCCTGGTTACATCAATGTTGGTGGTCACGGCTTGTTCACGCGTGGCTTTAATTAATTTAAGTAGGGCATTTCTGTGAAAATAGCTGGCTGTGTTTTCTTGATGTAGTTCAGAATCTGAAAGAAATGTAGAGTAATCTTGAAGCTGATCTAAGAATGCATTAGGATTTTGATAGAAAGAGGTGGCCTCATTCTGAAGTTCAGTCGATGACATTGAAATAGAATCTTGAAAATTTATTTCTTGTGTGCCGCCACGTCTCTTGTCATAATTGGACGACCAAAAAAAATAGATAACGAACAGAATAATAATCACTGCTACTATCCAGGGCCAAACAGGTTTCTTCTTTTCTATCTTTATTTCAGCCATGACCGTATCTTAACATCTTTTTCAAATCTTCATTAAAGTTAGTTGTTGAAAAAGAGAATGTCATTAAATCGGTGTTAAGAAATGACCGAGCAGAAGTTAATTTTGATCCTTTATTGGTGGAAAAATACTGAAGCTTATAAACAAAAAATCCCGACAAATTGCCGGGATTTTTTGTGACCTGGCTGGGGCTCGAACCCAGGACCACCTCCTTAAAAGGGAGGTGCTCTACCTACTGAGCTACCAGGTCATTCTTGTTGAATGGTGAAGCAGAATCAGGCGTTCTGCATTTCAGGGTGCAAATATAGTATCATTATTTCTATAAATCCAAACCAAAAAACAATAATTTTGAAGAAAATTTAA
The DNA here is from genome assembly GCA_035654795.1 of Flavobacteriaceae bacterium. Taxonomy (GTDB): domain Bacteria; phylum Bacteroidota; class Bacteroidia; order Flavobacteriales; family Flavobacteriaceae; genus JAAYLC01. The sequence goes on along the minus strand of DASRWC010000067.1, from coordinate 13,701 downwards.
AACCTACTGAAATTCAGGTGATCACAATGAAAATATTTTGATGATATTCGATTTGCTTGAAAATATTAGACCAAAATTGCGCTATAGTTCGAACATAAAATGAAAATAATACTTCTAGGTTACATGGCTTCTGGGAAATCTGATGTGGGAAAAGCTCTGTCTAATCATCTGCAGCTTCCTTTTTTGGATCTTGATTCAGAGATTGAAAAATACGTAGGAGCATCCGTCCCGGAGATTTTTTCTACTAAAGGAGAAATCTTTTTTCGAAAACAAGAACAACAACGCCTAAAAGAGCTTTTGGATACTGACGAATCTTATATTTTGGCTCTCGGTGGCGGAACTCCATGCTATGGAAATGCGATGGATTTAATTGAAACTACCAAAGATGCAAAATCAATTTATTTAAAAGCATCCATAAATACTTTATCAGAAAGGATTTTTTCGGAAAGGCTCAAGCGGCCCTTGGTGGCTCATATTGAGGAGATGAGTGCTTTAAAAGAATTTATAGGAATTCATTTATTTGAACGAAACCGTTTCTACAGCCGGGCACATTTCACGGTCCATACAGACGATAAAACAGTTCGTGAGGTGGCTATAGATATAGAGCAGTTAATCCGCTCCGGTCAATAGCTGCATGAATGACACAAGAAATGGTGAAGAATAATGGCAGTAGATCTTTACTTTTATTCCAAGATGGCGCACATCTCCTCTCCAAAAATAACATTCACATTTTCATTAAAGGAGGTGGATAAAGAAATTCCTTTAAAGTCTGCTTTAACAGGATATTTTTTATGGTTCCGATTTACAAGGACAGCGGTCTTGAATTTTTTTAAAGGCACCTCTAAAAAATGTTTGATACCATAAATTAATGTGGTCCCTGAATGAAGCACGTCATCCACAAGAACAAGAGATTTGTTGCGATAGGCTTCAGCGTTAATGGAAGTGGTGATAGGAGAAAGAGGATCTTTCTTATCGATATGGACTTCGCAAAGGCTTACTTTAATCTCGGAAATTTGTTCTATTTCTGTTTTTAACATTTGGGCCAGTTGAAAACCATTCTTCATGATTCCGGCAATGACAATATCATCTTCATCAACATTAGATTCATATATCTGATATGCCATACGACGTATTTTATGTTTAATCTGAGTCTGATCTAATATTATCGTTGGTACGTTTTCCATTTTGAATTTTTAATTTTTTGAATTAATCTTCTTCATCTTCAAAATCTTCATCTAAGAAGTCATCGAGGTCGCGTCTATCTTTCTTGGTGGGCCTTCCCACACCTTTCTTTCTGTAATAAGATTTGGCATATTGAAGCATTTCATTGACTTCAAATTCCTCTTCCGGTGTATTATCTTTCCGGTATAATCCTACTAATTTGGCTCCCACGCGACTTTCGGGAATATCTAGAACCTCAATTTGATAGTTAATTTGATTTTTTCGAAGTTCAATATGATCACCGGGAAAAACTTCTCGAGACGGTTTTACAACAGCCCCGTTTACTTTTACTGCACCTTTCTTCACCGCGTCTGTAGCTATACTCCTGGTTTTATGATATCTGATGCACCATAGATATTTATCAATTCTCATCTTCCTTAAAAACTACGTTAATCCCATTCGCAAAAATAACCTAAAATTGTATCTTGCGGCCTTAATTTACAGATGATGATTAGATTTAAATCTGCATTTATAGTACTTCTCGTAGTTCTAACTACTGCTATTTCTTGCAAAAAAGACGATGACGGAATGCCACCGCCAATTCCTCCCCGAGATCGAGGACCCGAAGCCATAAGAGCTCAAGAGGAAATAGAGACCTTTTTAAGAACACATTTTTATAACTATGATGAATTTTTAAGTGATCCAAATGCTTTTAAAATTCGTTTTGATACCATTGCAGGGGTCAATGCCGACAAAATTCCACTCATTGATCAAGTGTTATTCAAAGAGGTGAAAGATTTAATTGATCCTTCTGTGACTTATAAACTATACTATCTAAAGGTACGTGAAGGCGCCGGAGAACAACCTCATTTTTCTGACAATACCATAAATACTTATGAAGGAAGAAATCTAAAATTAGATCTTTTTGACAGTTCGGTGCAGCCTGTAAAATTTAATCTTGTGGAGGGCAAAAATTCCCAAGGGATTATTAGAGGTTTACAACAAGCCCTAATTGAATTTAAAGGAGCGGAAAATGTCGGATCGAATCCTGATGGAACACTTCATTTTGAGAATTTTGGAATTGGTGCGGTGTTTATTCCTTCAGGTTTGGGATATTATCAAAATGGAACAGCTAACATTAAACCTTATGAACAGCTAATTTTTACTTTTGAACTTTTTGCCTCAGAAATTACTGATCATGACGGGGATGGAATTCCATCTTATATGGAAGATCTAAATGGGAATGGATATTTAGGTGATGATGATACTGATGGAGATGGAATCCCCAACTATTTGGATGATGATGATGATGGAGACGGAAGATTAACAAAAGATGAAATAATCATTCACGAAGACGGAACCATTGAATTCCCCGACAAAAATGGAAACGGAATTCCTGATTATTTAGATCCTACTATTTGAGAATCTGACAAACATCAAAAAAAACACGCCCCAAGTTTTCATCAATAAGGGGCGTGTTTTTATTTAATAATACACAGTTACTTTTGTTTCCGTGCTATAACCTTTTGAACGGCGGCTTCAATTGCCGAAGCATTAAGTCCGTACTTATCCATTAGTTGTTCGGGTGTTCCGGACTCCCCAAAGGTGTCATTGGTGGCAATAAACTCTTGAGGAGCGGGATGTTGTGTGGTCAGTAAACGGGCAACACTTTCTCCCAATCCACCTAGGAAATTATGCTCTTCGGCGGTTACTACACATCCTGTTTTCTTTACACTTTCAAGAATGGCTTCATCATCAAGAGGTTTTATGGTGTGAATATTTATTACATCGGCAGAAATTCCTTTTTTGTGAAGGTTCTCAGCAGCAACCAGCGCTTCCCAAACCAAGTGACCGGTAGCGATAATGGTCACATCTGTACCTTCTTGTAACTGAACGGCCTTTCCAATTTGAAAAACTTGATCTGTCGGAGTGAAATTTGGAACCTTCGGGCGCCCAAACCGCAGGTAAACGGGACCTTCAAAATCAGCAATAGCAATGGTAGCAGCTTTAGTCTGATTATAATCGCAGGTGTTAATTACTGTCATTCCTGGAAGCATTTTCATCAGACCTATATCTTCTAAAATCTGATGAGTGGCTCCATCTTCACCAAGGGTTAAGCCGGCGTGAGAAGCACAGATTTTTACATTCTTTCCACTATACGCCACACTTTGACGGATTTGATCATAAACGCGACCGGTGGAAAAATTGGCAAAAGTTCCTGTAAATGGTATTTTACCTCCTATAGTGAGGCCGGCGGCTATTCCTATCATATTTGCTTCGGCAATTCCCACTTGAAAAAATCGGTCCGGATGATTTTTTTTGAAATCGTCCATTTTTAAAGATCCTGTCAAGTCTGCACAAAGAGCAACTACATTTTCATTTTTTTTACCCAATTCAGTAAGCCCGTCGCCAAAACCTGATCGGGTATCCTTCTGTCCTGTATCTATATATTTTTTCATTTCTTTATTTTCTGAAATTTAATAATCTCCCAAAGTCACCGGATTTTGAGCCAATGCTTTTTCAAGTTGTGCGTCATTTGGTGCTTTTCCATGCCATTCGTGGGTGTGCATCATAAAATCAACACCGTTGCCCATAACAGTATGAAGCAAAACGCATATTGGCTTTCCATTTCTTGCTCTTGAAGATGCCTCCTTCATTCCTGAAATGACCTCCTGAAGATTATTTCCTTCTTTGATTTCCAGAACCTCCCAATCAAAGGCTTCGAATTTTGATCGGATACTACCCATAGGGAGTACATCATCCGTGCATCCGTCTATTTGTTGATTGTTCAAATCAACTGTCACCACAAGATTGTCCACCTTGTTACCGGCTGCATACATTATCGCTTCCCAGTTTTGACCTTCCTGTAACTCTCCGTCACCGCAAAGAACAAATACCAAGTGGTTATCATTATTTAGCTTTTTTGCTTGTGCTGCACCAATACCCACAGAAATTCCTTGTCCTAACGAACCTGATGCCACACGCACTCCGGGTAGGCCCTCATGAGTAGTGGGATGCCCCTGTAATCGCGAATTTATGTTCCGGAATGTACGCAATTCCTCCACCGGAAAATAACCGGCACGGGCAAGAACACTATAGAAAACGGGGGAAATATGACCGTTGGAAAGAAAAAATAAATCTTCACCGATGCCGTCCATGGTAAAAGAAGTGTTGCGCTTCATGACCTCATTATACATTGCTACGAAAAATTCGGTACAACCTAATGATCCTCCCGGATGCCCGGAATTCATCTTATGCACCTGCCTCAGGATATCGCGGCGAACCTGAACAACAAGATCCTCAAGTGCTTTATAATCTGCCATAATAAAAGTTTGTTTTTGAGAGCACAAAAATACTCTTTTATAGAGCAATCAGGAAGTATAGAGAAGGAAAAATATCTCAAAGATCTGTGGAAATCAGGATTTTCAAATATCGAAAATCCGGTCAGCACACTCCTCTGAACAAAAGAAATTTCACCTGTAAAAAATATTAAATCTTATCTTTGCCCACTTATAATTGCTGTGAATGGAGTTTATATTAAAGAAGAAAGACGAGAAAACAAAAGCGAGAGCCGGTAGCATCCAGACCGCTCACGGAGTGATAGAGACTCCTATATTCATGCCCGTGGGAACCTTAGGAACTGTTAAAGGTGTTCATCAAAGAGAACTAAAAGAGGATATCAATCCGGATATAATTCTTGGTAATACTTATCATCTTTATTTAAGACCCACAACCACAATATTGGAGAAAGCAGGAGGTCTTCATAAATTCATGAATTGGGACAGACCTATTTTAACAGACAGTGGAGGATTTCAAGTTTATTCCTTATCAGCCAACAGGAAAATCAAAGAAGAAGGAGTAAAGTTTAAAAGTCACATAGATGGAAGCTATCATTTCTTTTCACCTGAAAATGTAATGGATATCCAGCGATCTATCGGGGCAGACATCATTATGGCTTTTGATGAATGTACTCCTTACCCGTGTGATTTTCGATATGCTCAATCGTCGATGAATATGACACATCGGTGGCTGGATCGGTGTTTTGCACGTTTGAATGAAACAGAACCTAAATACGGTTACAAGCAGGAGCTTTTTCCAATCGTTCAGGGAAGTACCTTCCCGGAATTACGAAAACAAGCAGCAGAATTTGTTGCTTCTAAAAATGCTGCAGGCAATGCCATTGGAGGACTTTCTGTAGGTGAGCCCGCAGAGATGATGTATGAGATGACAGAGGTAGTAACAAATATCCTTCCGGAGGATAAACCTCGCTACTTAATGGGAGTAGGAACGCCCGTAAATATTTTAGAAAATATCGCTTTGGGTATTGATATGTTTGACTGCGTGATGCCCACGAGAAATGGTAGAAACGGAATGCTCTTCACTTCTGAAGGTATAATCAATATAAAAAATAAAAAATGGGAAGATGATTTCTCCCCCATAGACCCTGCAGGAAATACCTGGGTTGATAAGGATTATACCAAAGCCTATTTGAGGCATCTCTTTTCAGTGAACGAAATGCTTGGCAGACAGATAGCTACAATCCATAATCTCGGATTTTATCTATGGCTGGCAAGAGAAGCTCGGAAACAGATTTTGAATGGAGATTTTGCAAGGTGGAAAGATGAAATGGTTTTGAAATTGGATCAAAGACTTTAGGATGATTACCATTCTCGACAGATACATACTTAAGAAATACCTTGGCACTTTCACGTTGCTGTTGCTGCTGTTCATTCCTATCGGGATAACCGTACATTTGGCAGAGAAAATTGATAAAATTTTGGAAAACGAAGTGCCTCTTTTGGAAGTAATGAAATATTTGTATGATTTCACCATATATTTCGCTAACCTTCTCTTTCCCTTATTTCTGTTTCTGTCTGTCATATGGTTTACCTCAAAAATGGCAAACAATACCGAAATTGTCGCTTTTTTGAGTAGTGGTGTATCCTATAGTCGGTTTCTTAGGCCATATCTTATAGGAGCTACTTTAGTTTGTTTGGCTGCATTGGTGTTTAGTATGTTTTTGGCTCCTAAGGCCAGTCAAGGTTTTAACGAATTTTCATATACTTATTTAAAAAAAGGAAGACAGGACCGTAATCAAAATGATGTTTATACACAAATAAATGCGAATGATTACCTATACGTCAGCTATTTTAATGCCACAGAACAACTAGGTAGTAATTTTACTCTTGAACATTTTGAAGGTAATGAACTGCGTTATAAAATAGCCGCATCGCAGATCAAGTATAATGAAAGTGACAGCACCTATACGCTTTTTAATTTTGTTAAACGAACGGTAGGCGAGCGTGGAGACATAATTGAGAAGAAAACGAAACTGGATACAACTTTTACATTTACCTTGGAAGATCTTACACCCGTGAACTACATTGCCGAAACCTTGAGCTTTACAGAACTTAATGATTTTATAAAGAAAGAAAAAGCCAGAGGATCTTCTCAAATCAACAGATATGAGGTTGTGCGCTATAAAAGATGGAGCTTGCCGGTGTCGGCCTATATACTCACCATTATTGCCGTAGCTGTGTCTTCGGTGAAAAGACGGGGGGGGATGGGAGTAAACTTGGCAATAGGTATTAGTATAGGAATGGTTTATATCTTTTTTGATAAAGTATTTGGAACAATGGCAGAGCAAAGTTCCTTCTCTCCATTCATAGCTACATGGTTTCCAAATATAGTTTTTGGGATACTAGCAATTTTCTTGTTACGAAATGCGAAACGATAAACTTTTAAATTATCTGCATCTCCATTTTATTGTTTTTATCTGGGGATTTACAGCAGTTCTGGGGGCTTTAATTAGTTTGAAAGCTGCTCCTCTCGTGTGGTACCGCATGGGAATAGCAGTAATATTGGTATATGTTTATTTAAAAATCAGAAAAGAGAAATTAAAATTACCATGGAAAACAGTGGGAAAATTTGCTATTGGAGGGATAATAATCGCACTTCATTGGCTCACCTTTTTCACCGCTATTAAAGTCTCTAATGTTTCCGTTACACTGGCAGTTCTTTCAACAGGGGCTTTTTTCGCGTCTATTCTTGAGCCGATTTTCTACAGAAGAAGAGTGATTTTCTATGAAGTTTTGTTTGGATTAATTGCAATCATAGGTCTTTATGTCATTTTTGATGTTGATACTTCCTATGGGTTAGGAATTGTCCTTGCGCTTGTTTCTGCATTCTTAAGTGCTTTATTTTCGGTGCTAAACGGCAAATTTATTTTGAAGCATAATGCAAGTGTGATTTCTTTTTATGAGTTGTTAACAGGTGTAATTGCTCTTTCTTTATACCTGATTTTCTCAGGGGGAATTGGAGATATTTTTGAAGTGATGCCTCGAGATTGGATATATCTAGCCATTTTAGCATCTGCGTGCACGGCCTATGCCTTTATTGCATCTGTTTATGTAATGCGATGGATAAGCCCCTATACAGTTATGCTAACTATCAATATGGAACCGGTTTATGGTATTTTGTTGGCTCTTCTAATATTGGGAGATGTAGAGAAAATGGGAAGTCAATTCTATTATGGAGCATTAATCATCTTTGTTACTGTAGTTGCAAACGGAGTACTTAAAGTTGCTCTGGAAAGAAAACGAAGACGTTTGCCTATTGCTTAAGAACAATCTTTATCTTTGTACCTTCATAAAAAAACTTAGCTCAGGAAACTATTATGGAATATTTGGATTTTGAGTTGCCCATCAAAGAATTGCAAGAGCAGTATGAAAAAGCTTGTTCAATAGGCGAAGAGAGTGATGTTGATGTAACAAACACTTGTAAGCAAATTGAGAAGAAGCTTGTTGAAAAGAAAAAAGAGATTTACAGCAGCCTTACCCCTTGGCAGCGTGTTCAATTGTCCAGGCATCCCAATAGGCCATATACTATGGACTATATTAAAGCCATCTGTGGTGACAGTTTTTTAGAATTGCACGGAGACCGGAATTTTAAAGACGATAAGGCGATGGTGGGAGGACTTGGAAAGATTGGAGACCAATCTTTCATGTTTGTGGGACAACAAAAAGGGTATAATACCAAAACCCGTCAGTATCGCAATTTCGGTATGGCCAATCCGGAAGGATATCGCAAAGCCCTAAGATTAATGAAATCTGCTGAGAAGTTTGGGATACCGGTTGTTACTTTTATTGATACACCCGGAGCATACCCCGGATTGGAAGCTGAAGAAAGAGGACAAGGCGAGGCAATAGCAAGAAATATTTTAGAAATGACACGTTTGGAAGTTCCTATTATTTGTGTCATTATCGGAGAAGGGGCAAGCGGTGGAGCTTTGGGAATTGGTGTAGGAGACAAGGTTTTAATGCTCGAAAACACATGGTATTCAGTCATTTCTCCGGAAAGTTGTTCGTCTATTCTTTGGCGAAGCTGGGAATTTAAAGAACAAGCTGCAGCATCACTAAAACTCACTGCTACAGATATGAAGCAGCTAAAATTAATAGATGAAATTATTCAGGAGCCTCTTGGTGGAGCCCATAGTGATAAAGAAACTACATACGCCACGGTAGCGAAAGCCATAACGGATAATTACAATAGTTTGAAAACTCTTTCAGTTTCATCATTGATTGAAAAAAGGATGGAAAAATACCTCGATATGGGAGATTTTAGAGGATAAAAAAGTTCCTCCAAATAGCAAATTAAATCCGAGGTTCATCTTCGGATTTTTTTGTGAGTTATTAACTGATAATGGAAGTTATTAACATTCAAAATGTTTATGATTGGTTAATAGACTCTGTCAAAAATCTTCGTTTTCGTTTAACATTTTATTTACATTCGTCGTATGGAAAAATTAAAAACTCAGCTAGAATATACCCCGAGGAAATCTTCAGTTATTTCTTTGGAAAAAGGAAAAGTTCCGCCACAGGCGGTTGATATTGAAGAAGTTGTTCTCGGAGCTTTAATGATCCATAGGAAAAGCGTCGATGAAATTATAGACCTGCTGCATCCGGAAGTTTTTTATAAACCTGCACACCAATATATATATGATGCTATGTACACCCTTTTTAAAGCCGGGCAAGTACTAGACTTATTAACCGTTTCTAATCAGCTGAAACGGAATGGAAAATTGGAATTGGCAGGTGGTGATTTTTATCTGATTCAACTCACACAAAAAGTATCGTCTTCTGCGCATATCGAATTTCACGCAAGGATAATTCTTCAAAAATACATTCAAAGACAATTGATCAAAATTTCTACCGAAATCATCGAAGCTTCTTATGATGAAACTTCGGATGTATTTGATCTTCTCGATGAAGCTGAGTCAAAATTATACGACATTGCGCAAAGTATCATGAAGAGATCTTCTGAAACAGCGCAAAGTTTGGTAACACAGGCCAAAAAACGAATTGAAGAAATCGCAAATAGAGAAGGATTATCTGGCGTTCCGTCAGGGTTTCCTAAGGTGGACAAGATTACATCAGGATGGCAACCGAGTGATTTAATTATTATTGCCGCGCGTCCGGGAATGGGGAAAACAGCGCTGACATTATCCATGGCTCGCAATATAGCCGTGGATCATAATATACCTGTGGCTATTTTCTCTCTTGAAATGTCATCTGTTCAATTAATAACAAGATTAATATCATCTGAAACCCATCTTTCATCTGAAAAGTTACGTACAGGAAATCTTCAAAAATTTGAATGGGAGCAGCTAAACGTTAAAGTGAAAGATCTGGAAAAGGCTCCGTTATACATTGATGACAGCCCCGGACTTTCAATTTTTGACCTTAGAGCAAAAGCCAGAAGACTGGCTTCACAGTTCGGAATTAAAATAATTATAGTGGATTATCTTCAATTAATGACTGCCGGAGGAGGGAATAAAAATGGAAATCGGGAACAAGAAATTTCCACAATATCCCGTAATCTAAAGGCACTTGCCAAGGAACTAAATGTTCCGGTAATTGCACTTTCTCAATTATCTCGTGCGGTAGAAACAAGAGGAGGAACTAAGAGGCCATTGTTGTCGGACCTTCGGGAATCCGGAGCCATTGAGCAAGATGCGGATATTGTATCGTTTATTTACAGACCGGAATATTATAAACTGGAGGAGTGGGATGATGACGAGCGAACCCCAACTGCCGGTCAGGCCGAATTTATTATTGCAAAACACAGAAATGGAAGTCTCGATGAAATTCGTTTGAAATTTATTGGAGAGCTGGGGAAATTTGAAAGCTTGGAAACCATGGAAATGCCGGCAGAATTTGGATCAAAAATGAATTCCTTTGGAGTAGATGATTCCCCATCCTATCCATCCCATTTCGGCAATCCACAGGATGCCTTCGGAAATGAGGATTTAAGGGAAGAAGAAGATGAAGACAATGGCATACCTTTCTAAAGAATAGATCAGAATGTGAGTTTTCTTCTTTATCTTCGGAAATTATAATTTTTATAGATGAGGAGGTTATTGTTTGCTGTCATATTTTTTAGTTATTATTCCATGTTTGCTTCCTATGTGCTGATTCCTATGGATGCCGACAGTCAAAAGGAACACTTGAAAGCCTATGGCATTACCTATTGGACACTGGAGAAAGGACAAAAAGCAAAATGGCTGTTAAACTACAGAGGAGGATCATTTCTTCTACCCGATACACCTGAATTACAAAGAGAGTGTAAAATTCGAGGAGTCTCGTTTGAAATCTTATCTGATGGAAAAGCCGAACAGATCTTAGAAGAGATTTCTAGTCCGGCCAAAAATATGGATGCCGTAATTTTGGAGAAAGCTCCGAAAATTGCAGTATATTCTCCAAAATCCAACCTTCCTTGGGATGATGCTGTAACGTTGGTTTTGACCTATGCCGAGATACCTTACACTGTTGTTTATGATGAAGAAGTGCTTTCCGATCAACTTTTGCTTTACGACTGGTTACATCTGCATCACGAGGATTTCACAGGACAATATGGGAAATTTTATCGAGCCTATCGAAATGCTCCTTGGTACATAGAGGAGAAAAAACGAGCGGAAGAGCTGGCTGCCCGATTGGGATTTTCAAAAGTTTCTGATTCAAAGTTAGCTGTGGCACTAAAAATTCGAGATTATGTCGTAGGAGGCGGGTTTATGTTCGCAATGTGTAGCGCAACTGATAGTTTTGACATAGCACTTTCGGCGGAAGGTGTGGATATTTGTGAACCCATGTTTGATGGCGATCCAAGTGAGCCGAATTATCAGAGTAAAATAGATTATTCCAAAACATTTGCTTTTACAGACTTCATTCTTGAAAGAGATCCCATGGTTTATGAGTTCTCAAGTATAGATACCACGGATAAAAGAAAAATTCAAAAAGAATCAGATTATTTCAGTCTAATGGATTTTTCGGCAAAATGGGATCCAATTCCTACAATGCTTTGTCAAAATCATACTTCTATAGTTAAGGGATTTATGGGTCAAACTACCGCTTTTGAGAGAAGCCAGATCAAATCAAGCGTATTGGTCATGGGAGAAAATAAACGAAATGAAGAAGCCAGATATATTCATGGAATAAAGGGTAAAGGCTTTTTTACTTTTTATGGCGGCCATGACCCGGAAGATTATCAGCATCGGGTAGGAGATCCACCTACAGAACTTGCACTTCATCCCACTTCTCCTGGCTATAGGCTTATCCTAAACAATGTGCTTTTTCCAGCTGCCAAGAAGAAAAAACAAAAAACCTGACCTGAGGCTATAGCATGGAACAAAAAAACCGCCTGACAGAGGCGGTTTTAATAAAAGCGAAATCAATTATTTTATTTACTTAACTTTGTTTACAATGGCGGCAAATGCCTCAGGATGGTTCATTGCCAGATCAGCAAGAACTTTTCTGTTCAATTCAATACCGCCTTTCTTTAAACTTCCCATAAACTGAGAATAAGACATTCCGTGTGCTCTGGCACCCGCATTGATACGAGTGATCCACAATGATCTAAAATTTCTCTTTTTGGTTCTACGATCACGGTAGCTATAAAGCATAGCTTTATCAACCGCATTCTTAGCAACCGTCCAAACGTTTTTTCTTCTTCCAAAGTAACCTTTGGCCTGTTTAAGAACCTTTTTTCTGCGGGCTCTCTTCGCAACCGAATTTACTGATCTTGGCATAATTTTAAATTTTTTTGTAGCAGGCGGTCTATTTTAGACACTTTTTACTGCGCTGCTCCAGGGTTAATAATTTATTCACCGGGAAGAGTTACTTCAATCGAAGCATCAACTTCACATTATTCTCGTCGGCTGTACTGACCAATCCGAATTGAGTTAAAGCACGTTTGCGTTTCTTACTTTTTTTGGTCAAGATGTGACTTTTAAAGGCGTGCTTTCTTTTAATCTTTCCTGTGGCAGTAAGCTTAAAACGCTTTTTTGCACTGGAATTCGTCTTCTGTTTTGGCATGTTTCTACTATTATTTGTATTTCGCTTTTATTTATCTTCAATAATAACCTATACAGGTATTTTTTATTTCTTTTTAGGTGCGATGAACATCGTCATCCGCTTACCTTCCAATTTTGGCATTTGCTCCACCTTTCCGAATTCTTCAAGATCTTGAGCTAATCTTAAGAGAAGAATTTCTCCTTGATCTTTAAAAACAATGGAACGCCCCTTAAAGAAAACATAAGCTTTAAGCTTTGCTCCCTCTTGGAGGAATTTTTCGGCGTGCTTCTTTTTAAACTCGTAATCGTGATCATCGGTATTTGGACCAAAACGAATCTCTTTAACTATAACCTTAGTAGCTTTGGCCTTCAGGGCCTTGTCTCTTTTTTTCTGCTCGTAAACGAACTTTCGGTAGTCCATTACTTTGCAAACCGGAGGATTTGCGTTTGGAGATATTTCTACGAGATCAAGTTCTTGCTCCTCGGCAATTTCTAAGGCTCGTTGAATAGGATAAATCCCCATCTCTACATTATCGCCTACAAGACGCACCTCCTTCTCTCGGATGTTCTCGTTTATCCGATGCTGGTCCTCTTTTACGACTCGGGTATTATCCCTACTTCTGTTTCTTCTTAATGCTATGGCTTTAAAAATTTTAATTAAACATTAGAATTCTTTCAATTCTTTTCTTACTTCTTCTTTTATTAAACGCGAAAAGTCGGCAATGGTCATTGTCCCAATGTCACCTTCACCGCGTTTCCTAACAGAAACAGTTCCGTTTTTTGCCTCTTGTTCTCCAACAATTAACATAAACGGAATTTTATTCATTTCTGCTTCTCTAATTTTCTTTCCTACAGTTTCGTTCCTGTTGTCAATGAGGGCGCGAATTTCGTCATTTTCAAGCAAATTTAAAACTTTTTCGGCATAATTTTCATATTTCTCGCTGAGAGACAGGATGGTTACTTGATCCGGGGTCAGCCACAGAGGAAAATTCCCTGCCCTATGTTCAAGTAAAATAGCAACAAAACGTTCCATACTTCCAAAAGGAGCACGATGAATCATTACAGGTCGATGGATTTCGTTGTCGCTCCCTTTGTATTCCAATTGAAACCTTTCCGGTAGGTTATAATCTACTTGTATGGTTCCTAACTGCCAACTTCTACCCAGAGCATCCTTCACCATAAAATCTAATTTG
>DASRWC010000066.1:0-11011 GCA_035654795.1 Flavobacteriaceae bacterium | reverse complement strand
CTTCCAACAATTGAAGGAAACATCGGCCACAGTTGGAATCAAGGACGAAGTATTGATCCCACGACCAACCAGTTTATCGAACAGACCATCTCGTCCGGAAATGCATCGGTTGGTGCGGGAATGTATCTTTTTAATGGATTTCGAACCTTTCACGACATCCGTAAACAGGCAGCTGCCGAGAAAGCCGGAAGTTTAAATTTTGAAGCACAACAAGAAGCATTGATTTTGGATGTGATTGAATCGTATATCACCGTTTTAACAGCGAAAGATTTATTGCAACAGGCAGAAAATCAATTGGAATTAGTTAATGAACAATACCATCAAGCCGAAATTCTTCATCAGGAAGGAAATATCGATCCAGGCGATTATCACGATTTAAAAGGTTCTTTTAATGAGAATAAGAATTCCGTCGCTTTCGCCAAACAAAACCTCTTTCACAGTCGTGTTCGGCTTGCGGGACTTTTGCACATAACGGAAGAAATGCTACCGGAACTCCAAATTTTACCTGTTAAAGAAAATGCTGTTTCAATCTCATCCAATTTATTAGAATCCGGAAAAAATCGTCCGTTTTACGCCTTATGGGATTGGCGCATCCGTGAAGCCAAAGAAAACATTCGCATCGCACAATCGGCTTACTTTCCTTCCCTTTCCTTGAGTGCCGGGATGAATTCCCGCTATTCCAGTTCGAGCACAATCGAATTTTGGGAACAGAACAAAAACAACTTGGGAAAATACATTTCTTTAAATCTTAACATCCCGATTTTCAACGGATTTACGGTTCGCAATTCCGTTAAAAAAGCAAAGTTGGATTTCCTGGATGTGGAATGGCAAAAAGAAATTGTTGAAAACGAACTGCGGGAAGCCACCTCCAAAGCGATTTTTGATTTGACTATCGCTAAAGAAAATTATCAAAATTTAGTGATTCAGGAAGAGAATTATCGCGAAAGTTATCGCATTGCACAAGCAAAATTCGATTTGGGCGCGAGCAATTCGGTTTTGTTATTAACGGCCCAAAACAAATGGGAAAACAGTAAAAACCAATTGGTTATCAAACGATACGAATGGATTTTACAACAGTATTTGAATGATTATTATGCGGGAGAATTGGGGCTATGGTAAAAGAATAGCCGGTATATTTGTGTCATTATGAAAAACACCACCCTACTCATAGTCGATGACGACAAAGACCTTCTAACCGCTGTGCAAATACTGCTTCGGCCAAAGGTGAAAAAGATCCTGACGGAGAGCAATCCGGAGAATCTTCGTGCTATTTTGGAACGAGAGAAAGTCGATTTGGTGATGCTGGACATGAATTTTAGAAGCGCGCTAAACTCCGGCAATGAAGGACTTTTCTGGCTTAGGGAAATCAAAAATAAATTTCCTCAAACGGCCGTTGTGATGATTACAGCTTATGCAGCCATCGATCTGGCGGTGCAATCCCTGAAATCCGGTGCAGCAGATTTTATTGTAAAACCATGGCAAAACGAACAATTGCTTCATACGTTAACCGAAGCTTTAAAACAACAAAAACCTTCTTCTCCTAAAGTCGGGAAAATCATCAAAACCAACAATCCCATTATTGGAAATTCGGCGATTATGGAAGATTTACAATATAAAATTTCCAAAATTGCTCCCACCGATGCGAATATTCTGATTCTTGGAGAAAACGGAACCGGAAAAGATTTAATTGCCGATGCCATTCAGCAGCAGTCCTTACGAAAAAACAAGGCTTATGTAAAGGTAGATGTCGGTTCACTGACAGAAACGCTGTTTGAGAGTGAATTATTTGGCTATAAAAAAGGCGCTTTTACCGATGCCCGCGAAGACCGGAAAGGGCGATTTGAAACAGCCGATGGCGGCACCTTATTTTTGGATGAAATCGGAAATATTAACCTACAACAACAGGCGAAATTGCTGAGTGTTTTGCAAAATCGGGAGGTGCTGCCTTTGGGTTCTTCCCAACCGGTGCCCATTGATATTCGGTTGCTTTCGGCTACAAATGTTCCGCTGACCCAATTGGCAGATGAATCTCGTTTTCGAAAAGATTTGGTTTACCGTTTAAACACGGTAGAATTAAAAGTACCCCCCTTACGGGATCGGAAAGAAGATATTCCCTTATTGGCGGAGCATTTCTTGAATCAATATCAACAGAAATACCACAAAGATTTACAAGGTTTTGATTCCGGCAGTCTTCAGAAATTAAAAACCTATCACTATCCGGGAAATGTGCGTGAATTACAATACAGCATCGAGCGCGCCGTGATTATGGTGGAAGGCGATGAAATTCGGGAACACGATATTTTATTCTCTCCCATTGAGCAAAAGCAGGAAACAACTCCCTTTACTTCCGGCTCAAAAAATCTGGAAGCTATGGAACGGCGTGCAATTATCGAAACCCTTCAGAAAAACCAGGGAAACATCAGTAAATCTGCCCGGGAATTGGGATTGACCAGAGCGGCTTTGTATAGGCGGATTGAGAAGTATGAACTATAAAATAATTTCACACTCCGTATTATTACTGCTTTCAGCGGTGGGAATGGCCTATCTTTTATTCGCCAAAGAATATTTCTATGCCGGAATTCTTTTAGTATCGATAATTTTTTTTCTCATTCAGCTCATTCGGCAGCAGTTGTTTTTGCAAAAACAGTTTCAGGAATTTTCGGAAGCGGTGAAATACCGTGATTTTACTCGGCGGTATTCCACCAAAAATAAGACTAAATCGGAAAAAGAATTGTTTTCTTATTTCAACCAAATTAATGTTGTCTTTAAAGAAATCAGTTCGGAGAAAGAAATTCAACATCAGTATTTGTCGGAAATCATCAATATGCTGGATGCCGCCATTCTTTTTTATCATGCCGATTCGGGAAAGGTAGAACTCATTAATGATGCGTTTAAAAACTTGTTTGAAACGCCGCATTTGGGAAATATTTCAGGGCTGGCGAAACGAAATCCGGATTTGTATGAAAAAACCTTGAAATTGAAAATCGGCAGTCAGCAGCTGGAAACCGCTTTTTCAAACAAAGGAAAAATTAAATTGCTGATTCAGCTTTCGGAATTTGAAACGCAAAATTCGATTTATCGGATTGTGGTGTATCAAAACATCAATAAAGCGGTGGATGAAACGGAGAACAAAGCTTGGCATAAATTACTGCGAGTGCTGACCCACGAAATCATGAATTCCATCGCCCCCATTTCTTCTTTGGCGGAAACGTTGAATGAACGGCTGCAGCATCAAGAAGAAACAGAAGCTTTAAAAGATTTCAAAACCGGAATTTCAACCATCAAAAATCGCAGTGAAGGGTTGCTGCAATTCGCGAAAAGTTATCGTCTAATAAACAAAGTGGACCAGCCTAATTTTAAAGAACTATCCGTGGCACAACTTTTTGAAGGAATTTTTCAATTGTTGGGCCCCAGTCTGCTTCAAAAAGGAATTGAATTGGATATTATCCTTAAAAATACCCGTTTGAAAGTTGTCGCTGATAAACATCTGCTGGAACAGGTTTTAATCAACCTCACGCTGAATGCGATGGATGCCTTGGAGAACACGGAAAATCCTACAATAAAATTAGTGAGCCTTGAAAAAGATGATGAAATCTGGATTCAAGTGGTCGATAACGGCACCGGAATGGAACCTGAATTAATAGAACAAATCTTCACGCCTTTTTTCACCACCAAAAAAGCCGGAAACGGGATTGGCCTGACCTTGAGCAAACAGATTATGCTGGTGCATAACGGAAATATCACCGTTGAAAGTGAATCTAAAAGCGGAACAACAGTTAATTTAAAATTGCCTAATTACTTCTTCTTCACCCGTTCCACGCGGTAAACATCTTTTCGTCTGTCCTTCAAGTTTTTCACGGCTCCGTAAGAATGCAGCTCTCGCAACAAGTCGATATCCACGTCGGCCACTAATATCATCTCTGTATTGGGTGTAGCTTCTGCTTTAATTCCATTACTTGGAAAAGCAAAATCACAAGGAGTAAATACAGCAGATTGTGCGTACTGAATATCCATATTATGAACTTTTGGCAGGTTTCCTACACTTCCTGCAATTGCCACATAACATTCATTTTCTACTGCCCTCGCTTGTGCACATAGCCGCACTCGTGAATAGGCATTTTGGGTATCTGTCAAAAATGGAACAAAAAGAATATCCATTCCTTCGTCTGCCATTATTCTTGGCAATTCCGGAAATTCCACATCATAGCAAATAAGAATCCCGATTCGCCCACTGTCGGTGTCAAACGTTCTGAATTGGCTACCTCTGCTCATCCCCCATACTCGTTCCTCATCAGGAGTGACATGAATTTTTTCAAATCTTTCAATAGTCCCATCTCGATGACAGAGATAGCCCACATTAAACAGTTTTCCGCGGACCATTTCGGGCATGCTTCCGGTGATGATATTGATGTTATAAGAAATAGCCAGTTGAGAAAGACGTTCTTTAATTTCTTTGGTATGCGTAGCGAGTTCACGAATGGCTTCCGGCTCGCTCATGTGATTATATTCAGCCATTAACGGAGCATTGAAAAACTCCGGGAACACTGCAAAATCACATCGATATCCGGCAACACTGTCAATAAAATATTCAGCTTGGTCCATCAAATCTTCCATACCGGCATAAGCACGCATCTGCCATTGAATAAGTCCAAGGCGAACCACAGTTCGTGTAATTTGTGGGCTGGGTTCATCTTCTTCTTTATCATAATAGATATTGTCCCACTCCATCAACACTGCAAATTCTTCCGAAGCCTTGTCTCCTTCAAGATATCCTTTCAGAATACGAACAGGGTGGAAATCATTTGACATTTGAAAATCCAGAACAGGGTCTTCAATTTCTCTTCTGCGCACTCTTGCGATATATTGCTTTGGAGTCAGTTTGTCCGCGTGCAAGTGGTAATTGGGCATCCTACCTCCAAAAACGATGCTTTTCAAATTTAGATTCTCACACAATTCTTTCCGGTAATCATATAACCGACGACCGAGTCTGAGCCCGCGATAATCCGGTCGAATAAACACGTCAATCCCGTAGAGTACATCGCCTTCAGGGTCGTGAATTTTAAATTCAGGGTCTCCGGCTACATCGTTATAAGTATGATGCTCGCCCAATTTTTTAAAATCGACAATTACCGATAAAGCACATCCTGCAATCTCGCCATCTGCCATTATTAGAATCTGACCTTCGGGAAATTTATCAATAAGATTTCCTATCTCATTGAGTTTCCAATAGCTGTTTGGCATCTGTCCATAAGCTTGAATAGTCGCTTTCTTTAAGGCATCGTAATCTTCAATGGTGAGAAATTTTAATTCAATGTTGTCAATTTTCTTTGGTTCCATAAATTCTAATAATTCTTGAGCATTCTTTTGTCAAATGGAAATCCCATAATTCCGACAATTTTAATCAATTTCATATCCGGGTGCTTCGGATTTATCAAGAAATTACTATCTCCCTTCACCACAGCGGAAGGAACTTTTAGCACGCATCCTCTCCCTGACCGAAAAAATTCATCTCCTAGTTCTTTTGTTTCATCCCGATGCGGGAAATCATTCCAATCACCACTCAGACGAGAGACATCCAATTCTTCCACTTTTACAGAATCAGGAATTTCTATTTCCAGCATAACATAATCTTCAGGAATTAAAGTCACCGGGAGATGAACCCAAACTTCAGCCATAGCCAAAGCCCTGCTAGAAGCTGTATAGACCACCTCAATACCCTTGGAGTTCCAACGGTATCCAAATAAAGAAGCTCCGGTACCACTTAAATCTTTAGCGTACTTTCCCCGAGCCAGTCGATAAACAATCATGCAAAAATCCCGTGTTCTATGGCGTTTAATTCAGCCATTACTAGTTCTTTTCCGTAGGAATCACCAATGAGCTCACCCGGTTTATAGCCACCGAGCGCAAAAGAAGGTGTATTTAACCATAGTTGGAATTTACCAAAAGAACCAAATACTTCAACACCGTATTTTGTGACTTCGGCTATCTCGATAATTTTTTCGGAATGAATAGATTTAAATCTAAAATCCTCTTCAGCCTGATACCGTTGAAGACTTTTGGCGGAGATGTCGAGATATTCTGCCCAGTCATTATCTGAGAAGAGAACGAAAGAGCGAATTTGAGAGAAAAGTTTAAAAGGCAAACCTTCGCGAATGGCTTTAATAATGAGCATTTTATCATTAAGAAAATCCAGGAAAGAGAATTTCTCTCCCGGATTTTTAAAATATATAGCTAAGGGCTCGTGAGCCTCGTTATGATTTTGTGGTGTATTTGAATCAAAAGTTTTCATCTCCTTCCATTTGTCCTCAAAAGTACGACATTTGTCCGGGAATAAAAAACTATTACCCTACTTTTCTACATATCAAGTAAATATGCAAAAATCAAAGGTGCGACAATAGTTGCATCGCTTTCAATGATGAACTTAGGAGTGTCGATATCCAATTTTCCCCAAGTAATTTTCTCGTTCGGAACCGCTCCTGAGTAACTTCCGTAACTTGTGGTAGAATCGCTGATTTGGCAGAAGTAGCTCCAAAAAGGAGTATCCGTTTTTTCTAAATCCTGATACAGCATTGGTACTACGCAAATCGGGAAATCTCCTGAAATTCCTCCACCAATTTGGAAGAACCCGATTCCTTTTTCGCTGTTCTTTGGATACCAATCAGCAAGGAAAGTCATATACTCAATTCCGCTTTTCATGGTAGATGCCTTCAATTCACCTTTGATAACATAGCTCGCAAAAATATTCCCCATTGTACTGTCTTCCCAACCCGGACAAACAATAGGTAAATTCTTTTGTGCAGCCGCATACATCCATGAATTTTTGATATCGATTTCGTAATGTTCTTCCATTACACCGCTCAAAAGCAATTTATACATGAATTCGTGCGGAAAATAACGTTCTCCTTTTTCCTCTGCATCCTTCCAAATTTTGAAGATGTGCTCTTGAATTCTTCGGAAAGCTTCTTCTTCAGGAATACAAGTATCTGTAACGCGGTTCATTCCTTTCTGCATCAAGTCCCACTCATCCTGCGGAGTCAAATCGCGATAATGCGGAACTCTTTTATAATGCGAATGCGCAACCAGGTTCATAATATCCTCTTCCAAGTTTGCGCCCGTACAAGAAATAATTTGAACTTTATCTCTGCGAATCATTTCCGCAAATATTTTCCCAATCTCGGCAGTACTCATTGCACCGGCAAGAGATACAAGCATTTTCGCTCCTTTATTTAGTTGTTCTTCATAAGCTTTTGCGGCATCTACAAGCGAAGCAGCATTAAAATGCAGGTAATATTTTTGAATAAATTCGGAAATAGGTCCTTTATTAGAATTCGTCATCTTCGTTATTAAATTTAGAATTTGTGTTTTTGTTTTTATTCTGAGTCAAAACGTTTTCATATTCGTCATTCTCATCCGTTTCAGCGAATTTATATGAAAGCATTTTGTAATAAAGCTTTGCAGCCAAGAAGTCGGAAGAACGTTCGTTTTCATTCGGACAAAGTTCAACTATGTCAAACCCTACAACGTTCTTTTCTTCAAACACCATTTTCAGAAAATCGAGTGTTTCATACCAAAACAAACCTCCCGGCTCCGGAGTTCCTGTAGAAGGCATAATCGAAGGGTCAAAAGCATCTAAATCGAAGGTGATAAAAACATTTTCACCCAGCATCTCCACAACTTTGTCCATCCAATAATCGTCTTTTGCCATGTCGTGAGCGAAGAACGTTTTTTCTTCATCCATGACAGTTGTTTCAGTTACATCCATACTTCGGATTCCGACCTGCACCAAGTTTGTGGTCTGACTCGCTTCATAAACGGCGCAAGCATGGTTGCATTTCGTTCCCTCATATTCCTTTCTCAAATCGGCGTGAGCATCAATATGCAGAACTGTCAAATTATCAAAACAATCATTGAATGCACGAATAGAACCGATAGAAATGCTATGCTCTCCTCCAAAAAGTGTTACAAACTTATTTTTCTTAATGTAGTCTTTCGTTGTTTTGTAAACCGCTTCCACCATAGCTTCGGGAGAGCTATTTTCCGTAACAGCATCTGCTAAATAAATACCTTGCTTATACACTTCTGTTCCGGTCTCAATGTCGTAAAGTTCCATATTTTCAGAAGCTTCAAGAAAAGCATCGGGTCCTTTATCCGCGCCTTTCCCCCAAGTGCTTGTTCCGTCATAAGGAACGGGAATCAACACGATTTTTGACGTTTCCAGCACTCCATACTTCTGCGGAATTGCTGCATAGGTGTTTGTTTTCATTTAAACATTAAAAAAATTTGGGTTATTTCAATTTTATCGATTGTAGCCTAAAATACTTAATAAATCATTACTTGTCTGTTGTTCAGAAAATAATTCTGTGGTTATTTGACCATTTTCATCGCGGTCAATAAGTATATGTTTCGGTTGCGGAATCAGACAGTGTTGCAATCCTCCAAAACCTCCAATGGTTTCCTGATAGGCGCCTGTGTTGAAAAATCCGATATACAAGGGTTTTTCTTTTTTAAATTTCGGAAGATAAATCGCCGCAACGTGCTGTTCACTGTTATAGTAGTCATCACTATCACAGGTTAATCCCCCCAACAAAACCCTTTCATAATCGTCATTCCAACGGTTTAACGGGAGCATAATAAACTTCTTGCTAATAGCCCATGTATCAGGCAGTGTAGTAATGAAAGAAGAATTAATCATATTCCATTTCTCCCGGTCATTCTGCTGTTTCTGATACAGAATTTCATAAATTGCCCCACCACTTTCTCCAACTGTAAAACTTCCGAATTCGGTAAAAATATGTGGCACCGGAACATCATATTCTTCGCAAGTTTTTTTAATTTGATTGATTATCTCATCAACCATATATTGGTAGTCATATTCAAAATGAAGCGAATTTTTTATCGGAAATCCGCCACCAATGTTCAAACTATCCAATGAAGGTGCGATTTTCTTTAACCGCACATAAACTTTCAAACATTTTACAAGTTCGTTCCAGTAATAAGCAGTGTCGCGAATTCCGGTATTGATGAAGAAGTGAAGCATTTTCAAATCAACATGCTCGTTGTTCTTTATTTGCTCTTCATAAAAAGGAACAATGTTTTTGTAGCCAATTCCCAAGCGCGAAGTATAAAACTCAAACTTAGGCTCTTCTTCCGAAGCAATTCGAATTCCCACATTAAAATGACCTTCAATTTTCTCTTGAAGCAGAGAAAGCTCTTCATAATTATCTATAATAGGAATACACTTGTCGTGACCGCCGTTGATTAAGTCAGCAATATTGTCAATATACCTATCTCGTTTAAAGCCGTTGCATATTACATAGGTGTTGTCACTTATTTTTCCTGATTTTTTCAGACTTTGAACGATATCAATGTCAAAAGCAGCAGAAGTTTCAATATGAATGTCATTTTTTAAAGCTTCATCCAAAACGTGCTTAAAATGAGAACTTTTCGTGCAGTAGCAGTAGTTATAAGTTCCTTTATAATCGTGCTTTTCAATGGCTTCATTAAACCATTTTTTCGCAAGATTGATGTTTTCTGAAATTTTTGGAAGGTAGGTAAACTTTAAAGGCGCACCATATTTTTCAACCAATCCCATTAGGTCAATTCCGTGGAATTCAAGACCATTTTCGCCAAGGCGGAATTCATCTTGTGGAAAATAATAAGTTTGGTTAATAAGGTCGATATATTTTGTATTCATTTTAAAAAGGATTTCAAAAAGTGTAATTTAATAACACCCGCGGGTAATTTATTTTTTAAGAAGGAAGTATAACAAAAGATTAACGGGAATCGTAGGATTCCTCCTTTCTAAAAAATTCAGATGCGAATAAAATAAATCCTTTTAAAAACCAACTTTATCAAAAGATTATATAACTGATTTTCTCTCACTTATTTAAGGGGCAAAAGTGTATAAAATTTATGAATGTACCAATGTTCAATATTCTTTTTTTGATGACTTAAATCATCTTAAAGAGATTCAACTCATGTTCGCTCAAAAATCGATACCTGCCGCGTGGCAAATCTTTTTTTGTAAGGGGTCCAAGGGTCACGCAATCAACCTGAAGAACATCATATCCCAGATGTTCAAAAATGGTTCGTATCACACTGTTTCCGGTGTGTTTAATTTTTAATCCTATTTCGTTCTTTCCTGCGTTCTCGACATATTCGATTTTTTCAACTGAAATATCTTTTCCTTCAACCGTCAACCCTTTTTCAATCTTTTTCAGATGTTCCATTTTTAGATTTTTATCTAAAATGATATGAAAAAGACGTGAAATTCCTTTCTTGGTAAATTTCTGAACAAATTCGTCGTCGTTTGTAAAAAGAAGCAGCCCTGTAGCATTGCGTCCCAATCGTCCAAAAGGGCGAATTTTTGCAGATGTCGCACCCGAAACTAAATCCATAACAGTCATTCCTTTAGCATTGCTTTCGGTAGTTGCAAATCCTTTGGGCTTATTCAGAAGCACATAAACATTGGGCTCAGGATTTATTCTTCGTCCGTCAAACCGAACCTCATCAGACGGTTTCACCTTATAACCCATTTCGTTAACAACTTTTCCATTTACAGAGACAAGTCCGGTGCTGATGTAGGTATCAGCTTCTCTTCTCGAACAAATGCCACTGTTAGCTATGTATTTATTGAGCCGGATTCCTTCACTGCCCGTTTTCTTTTGAGTATCTTTTTTATCCCGCACCTGCTCTTTCGCAGGTCCATGAGCTCTTCGCGAGTCTTGTTGCCTTCCTGTATCGCGGTAGTTTGCATCCGATTTTACAGGTGCATTTCCGCGCGCATAACTTTCTTTACGCCAATTATTATGCCCGCGTCCCGATGCTTTCCCTCTCCCACTCTTATCTTGTCTGCTCATAATGAAATTTTTGTCAAAGATAATGGAATTTCTCTGCACTGTTTAAGGGTGAAAAATCTAATACAAAAATCCAAACAACCACAAAGGAATTTTGTTATCCGCGCCTTGCTCTATCCCGTCTGAAGCAATATAACCCAAAGGAATTCCTGCTA
>DASRWC010000065.1:0-3918 GCA_035654795.1 Flavobacteriaceae bacterium | reverse complement strand
TCCCATACTTTTTCGAAAAATACTTTCGAATTTATAAGCATAAAAAAATCCGCTTTTCTAACGGACTGCAAATGTATATAAATTTTTCATTCATCAAAACTTTTCGCTAAAAAAAAGAAGATTTTTTTTAAAAGAAATTAACCGTACATAGTTTCGGTAAAGGTTAAAATTTTCAAGATCAGATCTATAGATCCTCATCCACATAGTTCAAATTTCTTTCAAAATTTTATCCATCTTAGGTTAAATCTCCGCAATTCATCTCACAAAAACGGGAAAATAATTATTTTCAGAATACAACTCGCTGTAATTATACCCATCCAAATCAAAGCTCTTTAAATCTTCTATTGTGTGAATATTATTCTCAATCACGAATCGAGCCATGCTGCCTCGTGCTTTCTTGGCGTAGAATGAAATGATTTTCAATTCACCGTTTTTAAAATCCTTAAAAATAGGCGAAACCATTGGAACTTTCAATTTGCTAGAATCGACTGCTTTTACATATTCCACACTTGCCAAATTCAGAAGCATTTCTTCATCATTTAGCTGAGAGTTTAATTCAATTGTTAATTTCTCTTTCCAGAAATCATAAAGATTTTTCTTCCCATTTGCCTCCAATTTAACTCCCATTTCCAGACGATAGGGTTGAATCAGATCGAAAGGTCGCAGCAGCCCGTATAATCCGGATAAAATCCGCAGGGAGCTCTGTATTTTATCGTAATGTTTTTCTTTTAGAGTATAAGCGTCAAAACCTTCATACACATCACCTGCAAAGGCAAAGACAGCCGGACGTGCATTTTCTTTCGTGAAAGGTAGGGAAAAATCTTGGTACCGATCGAAATTTAATTGAGCAAGTTTATCGCTAATGTTCATCAGATCCGCGATTTCTTTCTTGCACTTGCTCTTCAACACATTGATTAACAGAGCGGAATCATTAATGAATTTCGGCTGCGTGCCTCGGGATGTAGGTAAGTTTCGCCCGAAGTCTAAAGTTTTTGCAGGAGAGAGGAGTATTTTCATAAAAAGTTTTCACCTAAATATATCAATTACTTCAAGATTAAATTGCATAGCTACTTACCCCTAGAGCTTTAAAAACTTCTTTCATTCCTTCTTTAGAATCAGATAACACTACCAGTACGTCATCCGGTTCTAATACTGTACTTCCGTTTGGTGTAATGTACTTTTCTCCCCGACGTATCATGGCAATTATGGCTGATGCCGGAAATTCTAAATCCACAATCATTTTTCCGACAGATTTATTCGTATTTCCGATTCCTATCTCTCGCATTTCTGTTCTAGGGTATTCCGCAACAAATTCCTCTGAGGGGGTCAAAATCTTTTCTTTTGCGGGAAGACTTACCCTAAGCCATTTAGCAACAATTCCCAAAGTTGTACCCTGGACTAAAAGAGAGGTCAAAGCGATAAAAAAAACGATATTAAAAATCATGTTCGCTTTTTCAATTCCTGCCAAAAGCGGATATGTAGCAAAAACAATGGGAACTGCTCCCCTGAGTCCAACCCATGAAATATACAAACGGCGTCTCATCTTCATTTTGAAGAAAGCAAGACTGATAAAAACACTGAGCGGACGTGCCACGAGCATTAAAAACAAGGAGATGATAATTCCAATTCCCATTACAGGGACAATTTGAGACGGCAACACCAAAAGTCCTAGAGTTAAGAAGAGAACAATTTGCATAAGCCATGCCAGCCCATCATACATTCTTAAGATCGTTTTCTTATGAATGATATATTTATTTCCTAAATACAGTCCACAAATATAAATGGCTAAAAATCCGTTTCCACCAAAGAAATCTGTAACCGAAAAAGTCAAAAACATAAGAGCGATTACAAGGACGGGATACAGCCCTTCAAAATCCAGTTTTATTCGGTTAATTATAATCTTGCTCAACCGCCCAAAAACGAAACCGGCTATAGCACCAAGAATCATTTGTTGAAAGAAAACCGGTATAATAGAAACGACGCTTTGATTTTCGTTCACAACCAGTCCCAAAAACAGAATAGTAAGAACGTAGGCCATTGGATCATTACTACCGCTCTCCAGCTCCAGCGTTGGCCGGAGATTTGTTCGCAGCGCTAGATTTTTTGATCTTAAAATAGAGAAAACTGCAGCAGCATCTGTGGAAGAAACAATACTTCCTAGGAGAAGACTTTCATATAGGGTAAAATCGGTTACATAGTAAACAAAGCCTCCTAAAGAAAACGCCGTTAACAGTACCCCCAGAGACGAAAGAATTATCCCTTCCTTTAAAATGGGCCGAACTGCTTTCCAGTCTGTGTCTAAACCCCCTGAGAAGAGAATAAAATTAAGTGCTACTACTCCAATGGTCTGTGCAATTTGCGGATCATCAAAAGCAATGCCTCCTATACCATCTTCACCTGCCAGCATTCCCACTCCCAGAAAGAAAATTAAAGTAGGAACTCCGAAACGATAGGAGGTCTTTCCTGCAATAATGCTTATAAGTAACAGAATTGAACCGACTAGAATAACATTTTCAATGGTAAGATGCAAAATTGGTAAGGTTTAAAATTTGGAATTTTGCAAAAATAGAAATTTCTATCAACATCTGTATTTCTAACTTACACTTCAAAATATTTATTTTATCTCTCCTCTATAGGTAATGGTTTCTCTATTTCTACTGTTTATAATGAGGGTAGCATAACCGGAGGAAGACGCTGAAAGAGAAATATTAAATTCATCAGATTCTGTTTTGACAGACGCATTAATGGTTGTTTGACCATTATTTTTCACAAGAACAAAATTTTCAGGCTTTCCTTTGAAACGCATCCCCTTGTCCCTTTCCGGGTTCATAGCTCTATGAGCAGTTCCAAGATAAGGAAGTTCGCTCACGATTTCTTCTTCTGAAATTTGAATAAAATAATTATCTCCTGAAACATCCTTCTGCGGCAAACTCATTGGTATCACCAGCTGCGCTCTGAATTCTACATGTTCTTTCTCCATTTTTTGCTCCTCCTGAGTTGTTTTTTTCTGAGCCTGCAAACCTATTACAGTAAATATCGCAACAACTATCACTAACATTCTTTTTCTCATATCACTTCTTTTTTATAAATTTAGTCAAATCTCCTGCCAAATGAGGTGAAATTTTAAAAAAATGAATAACTTTAAATCTAAAGTTCAGTTCTATTTCCAGGATCATTTACTTTAATTTCTAACTATGAAAAAACAGTTATTCCTTATATTGATTCTTTTCTCCTCTCTCGGGTATAGCCAAATTTTCTCGCCAATTGTCATTGATTCTACCACGATAATAGCTGCAGAGACAATAGCGGACACCATCCCAAAGAAGCCGAAAAGCATCAGACCCTTGCGATTGGGCGTAAAAGTTGGTATTCCTACCATTGCCACTGTGAATATCGAATATCTCACACCTCTTTTTGATAATCGAGTTTCCCTTACTTCAGATTTTATGTTCTTCAAAAAGAATTATGCAGAGGGGCTTTTCAATTTCAGCACTTTCGAATTTGGGAGCAATGTGTATTTCAAGAATACCGGTAGAGGGTTTTATGGGGGTATTTCTTATTTTTCGTTAAATACCGGAATCGGTTTTACCGATTATGCATTTAATGGAGATGGTGGCACTACCGTTATAGATGATGGTAAAGTCGAAGTGAAATTTCATACCTTAAACTTGAAATTAGGATTCAAAGCAGGTAGAACGGTGTTTTTCAGAGTTGAGGCCGGTTATGCTTTTGGGAAGATTCCCACTACTGTTCGTGTTAATAGTGTAGATTATGATGTTTACGATTATGATGACGTTCCGTCTGTCTTTGGCTTAGGTTCATCGGGAGTGCTTTTATTTAATATTGGCTTTGGGGTAGGGTTCTTTTAAAATATTAAAATGGTCGGCGGCTGCCGACCATTTTTCGATTTACTTCTTC
>DASRWC010000064.1:0-18146 GCA_035654795.1 Flavobacteriaceae bacterium | reverse complement strand
AATCATAAGATGTCATAAAAGGGATTAGCTTTGAAAAATCGGAAGGTACAACCTGTAAATCGCTATCCATATATGCGGTCCAAGGGGTAGCAACCAGCTTAAATCCGGCATACAACACATGATCCAAACCACGGTTCTTATTAAAGGACACATAAGAAAATGCACTGTTACCTTGACAGATCTGTTGAAGCTTTTGCAAACTGCCATCTACAGACCCGTCATTAAGAAAAATCACTTTCCATTTCTCCTCTCGAGCTTTTATAAAATTCAATATCAGCTCCGATAGCGGAAGGAGGTTTTCTTCTTCATTATACACAGGAATCAGAAGGGTAATGGCAATCATAAAAATATATCTAGAGCAAAATTAGTGTTTTAAGATAAGCAAGAGCTGTGATTTCCAAAGTGCAAGACGAGCCATATTTTAAAAATTACGTACTTTCGGCGCCGATTTACAATATACTCCAATGAAACTCAAAGGCTTCTTTAGAACAAATGAATACTTGGTGCTGTTATATCGGCTACTATTGGTGTACCTGTTTTATTTTATTGCCCGTGCACTTTTTGTCCTTTACAACAAAAGCATTCTGAATATTGAAAGTGTTGGTGAGTTTTTTAATCTTTCGTGGTACGGACTGGCCTTTGATACTACAGCCATTCTATATTTAAATTCTTTTTTTATCCTCTTTTCCATTCTACCACTTTTCATAAATACCGGCAGAGGATATCAAAGATTTCTGCTATACGTCTATTTTATATTTAACCTAACCGGGTATGCGCTGAATTTCGTAGATTTTGTTTATTACAAATACAACTTCGCTCGCACAACCATTGTGGTGTGGGATGTGGTGAAACATGAATCAAATGGCTTGAACATGTTCTTCAGATTTATGATGAGCTATTGGCATGTTTATCTGCTTTTTATATTAATGGCTGCTCTGTGGATTTTTCTATACAAACGTGTAAAAGTTATTCCTCCAAAAGATCCCGTCAGACCTCTTCCTTATCTGATGTCATCAATTCTGGGTCTTGTAGTAATCGGAGTACTGGTGGTAGGAGGAATTCGGGGAGGAGATTTCAAAAAAAGTACAAGACCTATAAATATGGTAGATGCCAGTCGTCATGTATCCAAAATTGAACACTCAGATGTGGTTCTGAACACTCCTTTCGCTTTTATAAGAACTTTTAATTCCAACTCCTTTCAAAAAGTATCCTATCACGTAGCAGAAGAAGTTGTGGACAGCTTGATTGTTCCAATTAAAAAGTATGCTAATAACCCTAAAACAACTCCAAACATCGTTCTTTTTATAACAGAAAGTTTTGGTAGGGAATACTGGGGAGCGTTTAATAAAAATGCCAACATTTCAAATTACGAAGGATTCACTCCCTTTCTGGATTCTCTGGCTGCCAAGAGTCTGATTTTCTCAAATGCATATTCCAACGGAAGTAAATCCATTCATGGCATGTCGTCGGTACTGGCAGGGATTCCATCTTTTAAAGATGCATTTACATCTTCTTCTTATTCAAAACAAGAAATTCAGTCGCTCGTTTCTGCATTGAAAAACTTGGGATATGACACTTCTTTTTTCCACGGGGCACCAAATGGGTCTATGGGATTCCTGGGTTTTGGAAACATTCTAGGTTTTGATCATTACTATGGCATGACAGAATATGGAAACGACAAGGATTTTGACGGATCTTGGGGAATCTGGGATGAACCCTTTTTCCAATTTATGTGCAAAACCCTCAATGAAAAAAATACTCCATTTTTCGCTACGATGTTTTCTGTATCATCACATGAGCCTTATGTGGTGCCGAAAGAATATGAAGGAAAATTTCCGAAAGGCTACAACTCAATGCACCAAGTGGTAGGTTATACGGATTATGCTTTTAAGAAATTCTTCGAAGCTGCAAAGAAGGAACCATGGTTTGACAATACAATATTTGTGATAACTGCGGACCATGGAAATCAAATTCATTTTACAGATTATTTCGGACTTCCGATAAACCGAGGAGCCGTCCCCATCCTGTTCTATAAACCGGATGGAAGCCTGCAGGGTGATAACAATCAATTGGCACAACAAATTGATATCTATCCCACTATTCTCGATATCATTGGATATGACAAGCCTTTTCGAAGCTGGGGACGCAGCCTCTTGGATGATTCAATTAAACCTTTTGTTTTTAACGGAATAGAATACTATCAATTACAAAGAGAAAACTATATTTGTCTTTTTGACGGGAAACAAGCTATTGGATTTTATGATATAAATGACAAAGGTTTGACCAAAAACCTGATAGACCACAGAAATGCCGAAATGAATGAAATGGAACTGTTTTGCAAGGCATTTATTCAGGATTATTTTGAAAGAATTATTGACAGGAAACTTTAACTAACCTTTATTTTCAATGAAAAAATTTATAATTATTAGTCTTCTAGCTATAGTCCTAATAGGAGTAGGGAAGTATGTTTATGATACAAATATTAATCACAACTTCAAGACCATAACAGAGGGCAAGGTCTATAAATCAGGAGCTATTCCACCTGCACAATTGCCGGATTATATCAAAGATCATAACATCAAAACAGTTATTGATCTTCGTTTTCCGGGAACTCCTGATCTGGTAAATAATCCCGAGGTACCAGAAGAATTGCTTGCCGAAAAGGAAGTGATTGATAAATTGGACGGCGTCACTTATTATAACATAGGATCAGAGCAAATCCCGGATGAGGCCACCCTAGAGCGCTTTTTTGAAGTGATGGACGATGAGACGGTGTATCCGGTGCTTATTCACTGCTATCACGGGGAAGGAAGAGCTATTTTGTTTTCTACTATATACAGAATGGAATATGAAGATATGTCAAACGAGGAAGCACGCAAAAAAAGCCGATTCTTTGTGAAGTGGGGCAATTTTGATCACGGGAGCGCCAAAGGGGAGTACGTAAAAAATTATGTGCGCAGAAAAGACAAAGATGCTATATCTCCGGTGGTTGCTGAACAATAGTTACCTACGCTCGAAGAGTTCCAGAAGAATACGTGCCGCCTCAAAAGGAGTAGTCTTATTTTCATCTACAGCTTTTAATTGAACCTGAAGAGCCTCTTTGATATCAGGATTTTCATAAAAACTTCGTTTCAAATGTTCCTCTATAGTCTGCTTTAGCCAGTACTTGTTCTGCTCTTTCCTCTTGTATTCGAAATATCCGTTCTTTTTAACCAAGTCGAAATACTCAGCAATAACATCCCATACCTGTTGAATACCTTGATGATGTATACCACTTGCTGTTAGCACTTTCGGACTCCATTGGCTTTCTTTTTTTGGAAATAAATGTAGAGCTCGACTGAATTCGTTTCGTGCCAGTTTGGCTGCTTTGACATTTTCTCCATCGGCTTTGTTAATCACAATGGCATCTGCCATTTCCATTATGCCCCGCTTGATTCCTTGAAGCTCATCTCCGGCACCGGCCAACTTTAGAAGAAGGAAAAAATCAGTCATAGAATGAACCAGGGTCTCACTCTGGCCCACACCCACTGTTTCTATCAAAATCACATCAAACCCTGCAGCTTCACATAGGGTGATGGTTTCGCGTGTTTTCCTGGCCACGCCTCCCAGAGTGTCACCACTGGCAGAAGGACGAATGTAGGCGTTTTTTTCTTTTACCAACTGCTCCATACGGGTTTTGTCTCCCAATATACTCCCATAGCTGATACTGCTACTTGGATCTACAGCCAAAACAGCTACTTTTTTCCCCTGCGAAACAAGGTATTTGCCCAAACTTTCAATAAAAGTACTTTTACCAACCCCCGGCACGCCGGTAATCCCTATACGCAAGGAGGAAGAAGGGATCAGTATAGCTTTTTCCAGAATCTCCCGCGCTGCTTGCTGATGCCTAGAAGCACTACTTTCTATAATGGTTATCGCCCGACTTAAAAGAACTTGATTTCCTTCCTGTAATCCGACAATAATTTCTTCAGACGAGGGTTTCTTTCTTCGGGAACGCCGGAACCTTTCGGCAAAATCTTTGTTAACAGTATGAGGCGTTTCAACTCCGGCTTTTTCACGAAGAGCACTTTCAAATTTCTTTTCTTTTTTCACTGCTTCTGGTGGTTTAAGACAAATTTAGGAACTCTGCTTGGTATTTGATGGTATATTGAAAATTATAAAATTAATCATTATGAAAACATTGTATAAAACAACATGTACAGCAGAGGGAGGCAGAAACGGAACAGCTTTCTCAGCCGACTCCAAATTAGATGTAAAACTTTCTGTTCCAAAAGGATTGGGTGGAGAAGGAGGGGAAGGTACAAATCCGGAACAGCTTTTTGGGGCGGCCTATGCGGCTTGCTTTGGTGGAGCACTGGAATTGGCCGCAAAAAAGAAAGATATTTCTATTGATGGCGATGTTAGCGTTGCAGCACATATCGAAATTGGCAAAACTAAGGAAGATGACTTGCAATTAAGAGCTACTTTAGATTGCTATATTCCCGGAGTTGATATAAAAACAGGGGAAGAACTGGTAAATGCTGCCCATGAGATTTGTCCGTATTCCAGAGCTACACGAGATAATATTACGGTGACTCTCAACTTGATGATTGATTCAGAAGAGGAAGAATAAGATTATCTGCCATCAAAAAAGCCGTCCGGGAAATCGGACGGCTTATATCACATCGCTTTCAGATTGACTACCTTAGTTCCGGATTTTTCTTGATCCGGTTGATCTTCTTTAAACGGACTCGCAGAAATCCGCTGTTGAGCTGCTTGTTTTACATACCATTCCAACTGGAACTTATGTTTTTCCAGCATCTCAAGGATGCTTTCCGGAAGTTGTTTCCGCTCTAATAGTTCGTTATACCTTTTGATATTGTCTTTGTCTCTGTCTGTACAGGATTTGATGATAAAATCGGCATCAAAAGTTTCCAACGCCTCTTTGATTTCTTGCCATGTGCGATTGGTGTGTCCTTTTTCAGCATCCTGTAATAATGGATCAATATCCCTGGAATGTAATTCATTTGAGATATCGTGACTCATCCGGTTTCGTTCTACAGCCATGTAGTTCAGAAAACGTTTAAGTTCAGTAGTCTGCGCATCCTGGGCGGCATTGTAGTAGAGCTTTTCGGCTTCAAAACAAGCCACAAGTAATCGGTTTAATCGATCAAAATCTTCGTATTTCGTTTTCATAGTCAGGTCTTTATCCAAAAATACTATTTTATTTCATTTATGAAAATTTTTATCGATTTTCTTACTGCCCGTCATTAAGACTATTGTAATTATTATTGATGCAAAAGGTTTTTATAGCGGATAATGCAATCCAAGTTGCGAATTCAATTTTTCTATTTCTCCCAAAACTTCATCTGCCTCATGATGATATTTCTCACTCTTTTCCGGATTCTTAGCCGAGAGCTCAAAAGATTTCTTCATCAATAAAGCATAGGTTCTCTTAAGCCTTTCCAGCTTCCACCTGAGTTGGACCTTGTTTATCATTTTTCTTTGCGGATTTCTTCGCTTACAAAATTAGAACAGACATTTCACAAGCTTTCCTAAGACTAGGTTAAGGCCTTATTAAAAAAGAAATCTATCGATTGTCTTGCAAAGCGAAAACTTGCTTCAGAAGAGGAGTGGTTCGGGCATGAATGTTGTTTCTGATTTCCTTTTCTTCAACGGCGATCATGGTGAAAACTCCCTTTAAAGCTTCATTGGTTACATAGTCTGTAAGATCCGGGTTTACTTTCTGAACAAAGGGAACGGCATTATATCGCTCAATGATGCGGCTCCAAACTTGATCGGCACCCACTTTTGAAAATGACGACTTGATCACCGGATGGAATTTGTTATAAAGATTTTGTTCTGTTTTTCCTTGCAAATAAGTAGTTGCAGCAGTATCAGCACCCATTAGGATTTGGCGTGCATCTGCAAAGGTTATCCCCCGAACGGCATCCACAAATATGGGAGTCGCTTCTTTAACCGCATCCTCAGCGGCATGATTTAAAAGTTTCAAACCTTCGTCTGCCAGACTTCCCAACCCGATATCTCTCAATGTCTGCTCTACTCGGGCTAATTCTGCGGGAAGCAAAATTTTAACAAGTTGATTCTCATAAAAACCATCTTTCTTGGTGAGCTTTGTGACTTGTTTATCGATTCCCTTGTCTAACGCTTGTCTCAAGCCACGAGCAATGGTCTCTGAATTCATCTGCCCAGGCACTGAGCCGATTACATCCCCCAGCTCGGCACAAGAATGCAAAATAAACGCTGAAGTAAACACTAAAAAGAACAACAACTTCTTACTCATAATTTTGATTTTTTGCGAATATAAAAAGACCTCCCGCAATGAGAGGTCCTTCTTAATAAATTTTAATAAAAACCGGTTTTTTCCGATTCCGTAATTTCAGAATTATTTTAAGATCTTAACGATTTTCGAATTGTTGTCAATCGCTACTTTCACGAAATAAGTTCCTGAAGATAAACCGGAAATATTGATTGCAGGAGAGATTGTGTTTGGAGTGGCCTGTAGCACAGTTCTTCCCATCGTGTCAAAAACAGTTACTTTTTCTACGGCAACTTTACTCTGAATGTTCAAAACGTCTGTAGCAGGGTTTGGATAAACTGAAAATACTTCGGGAGCAAAGTTTTCAGTACTTAAAATACCGTGTGCAACGGTAAAATCATCCAGATATAATTCGTTTTTGTTGGTTGCAGAATAGAAATCGATTCCGGCAAGTTCAGTGAAAACATAGTTGTTGAATTCAAAAGGATACTGGCTGAATTGCTCAACATCGTTTATGTTTAAAGCCCAAACCTCTTGATCCAGATCATAAATACAAGTCACTTTAAACCATTCATCCTCAGGATAGTAGAATACAGCATCAAAAGTTGAGCAGTCTGTTTGTCCGGTTACACCACCTTCTCCGGGCATATTCCCGTTACAGTTCATATAAACGTTTCCACCCATTAAGTGTTGATTCCACTCCACTCCCGCAGCAGTTAAAGCTCCTTGCATATTCCAGTATCCGGCTTTTCCGGCGGGAATAAATGCATACCACTGTACAGTGATGATTCCGTTTGTAGGTGCTCCGGGAACTAAAAAAATGGGATCAACAACTTGTGAGTTGTCAATGTACAATCCCTGAACTCCTGAACGAGCCTCGTCATCACTCACCTTAGCGTCTTCAACGGCGCTCCAGTTTGCAGACCAAACGCGCCAATTAGAAGTTTGGGATGAAATAGGTCCAAGGTCATAAGATTCAAAATCATCGGTAAAAACTACCTGAGCTTGCGCTCCAAGAGTAAATGCACCTAAAAAAAGTGCTGTTAAGTAAAGTTTTTTCATAATAAAATAAATTTAGACTGATTATTGAAGATGCAAATTACTAAAAATCCTGGTAGGGTCGGGAGCGAATTTTGTTAAAATGTAAGGGATAATGGATATTTTTTAAACGCCTTTGAATATTAGAGATTTGATTAAATTTGCACTCCTAAAATTTTTTATATGATAGCGGTAACTCCTTATAAGCCTAAAAATAACGTTCGAATTGTAACTGCAGCCTCCCTTTTTGACGGTCATGATGCTGCTATTAATATCATGCGCCGAATTATCCAATCAACCGGAGTGGAAGTAATTCACTTAGGACATGACAGAAGCGTGGAAGAAGTGGTCAATACAGCCATTCAGGAAGATGCAAACGCAATTGCAATGACATCTTATCAAGGGGGACATAATGAGTATTTCAAATATATGTATGATCTCCTAAAGGAAAGAGGCGCAGGACATATCAAAATATTTGGTGGAGGAGGGGGAGTAATCCTCCCATCAGAGATCGAAGAACTTATGGCGTACGGAATCGCGAGAATTTATGCTCCGGATGATGGAAGAGAACTTGGTCTCCAAGGAATGATTAATGATCTCGTGGAACAATCTGATTTTCCGATAGGCAATAAATTAAACGGGGAAGTAGAAAAACTGAAAGATAAAAATATAGGTGCAATAGCCCGACTTATTTCGGCAGCAGAAAACTTTCCCGAAATTGCTGAAAACGCTTTTGATAAAATACACGAAAAGAAT
Organism: Flavobacteriaceae bacterium; assembly: GCA_035654795.1. Taxonomy (GTDB): domain Bacteria; phylum Bacteroidota; class Bacteroidia; order Flavobacteriales; family Flavobacteriaceae; genus JAAYLC01. The sequence goes on along the minus strand of DASRWC010000064.1, from coordinate 10,093 downwards.
AAAAATTCAAAAACACCGGTATTGGGAATCACAGGAACGGGTGGTGCCGGTAAATCTTCTTTAGTTGATGAATTGGTAAGACGATTTCTCATCGATTTCCCTGAAAAAACCTTAGGAATCATTTCCGTAGATCCTTCAAAAAGAAAAACCGGAGGAGCTTTGCTAGGAGACCGAATCAGAATGAATTCCATAAATTCTCCGCGCGTGTACATGCGAAGTCTGGCAACCCGTCAAAGCAACCTGGCGCTCTCCAAATATGTGGCGGAAGCAGTACAGGTGCTGAAAGCAGCAGAATATGATCTTATCATCTTGGAAACTTCAGGAATCGGGCAGAGTGACACAGAAATTATGGACCACAGCGATGTTTCATTATATGTTATGACTCCCGAATTTGGTGCCGCGACTCAGCTGGAAAAAATAGATATGCTTGATTTCGCTGATATTGTGGCTATCAACAAGTTTGATAAACGAGGGTCTTTGGATGCTCTACGCGATGTGAAAAAGCAATACGTGCGAAATCACATGCTTTTTGATACACCAAAAGATGAACTTCCGGTTTTTGGAACCATTGCATCTCAGTTTAATGATCCAGGAATGAACAAGCTGTATAAAGCTATAATGGCTAAGCTGGATGAAAAAACAGAAGCCGATCTGAAAAGTACTTTCCATATTTCTCGCGAAATGGAAGAGAAGGTTTTTGTAATTCCGCCCGCCCGAACACGATACTTATCCGAAATTTCGGAAAACAACAGGATGTATGACAAGAAAGCAGGAGACCAAGTGGAAGTGGCACAGCGCCTCTATGGCATTTTTAAAGCAGTAGAATCCATAACGGGAAAACTTCCCTCTCTTGATAAGACAGGTATTGAAATGGATCCTGAAAAAATTGCAGACGACAAAAAAGATCTTGTCAAAATGCTGGTGGCCGAGTTTGATCGTGAGAAATTAAATCTCGATCCATACAATTGGGAGGTGATTACAGGATGGGATGAAAAAGTAAATAAATACAAAAATCCGATCTACTCCTTTAAAGTGAGAGATAAAGAAATCAAAATTGAAACGCATACCGAATCCTTATCACACCTGCAGATCCCAAAAGTGGCACTGCCAAAATATAGAGCATGGGGAGACATCCTTCGATGGGTGCTTCAAGAAAATGTTCCGGGAGAATTTCCTTATACGTCGGGATTATATCCGTTTAAGAGGACAGGAGAAGATCCGGCGCGAATGTTTGCAGGAGAAGGTGGTCCCGAACGGACTAACCGACGTTTTCACTATGTGAGTCACGGATTGCCGGCAAAACGGCTGTCAACAGCCTTCGATTCGGTAACTCTTTACGGAAATGACCCCGATTTGCGTCCCGATATCTATGGAAAAATTGGGAATGCGGGAGTATCCATCTGTTGTCTGGACGATGCAAAAAAATTATATTCCGGATTCGATTTAAGTCATCCAATGACTTCCGTTAGTATGACTATTAACGGCCCGGCTCCCATGTTGCTCGGATTTTTCATGAATGCTGCCATTGATCAAGCCTGTGAAAAATTCATCAAGGAAAATGGAATGGAACAAGAGGTAGAGGCCAAGATTGAGAAGATCTTTAGAGATAAAGGTGTTGAAAGACCAAAATATAATGGTGAATTGCCTGAAGGAAACAACGGATTGGGATTGATGCTGCTCGGCGTCACCGGAGATCAGGTTTTGGATAAAGAAACCTACGAACGCATTAAGTACGATACCCTACAACAAGTGCGAGGAACAGTTCAGGCTGATATTCTGAAAGAAGATCAGGCTCAAAATACCTGTATCTTCTCTACCGAATTTGCATTGCGACTTATGGGTGATGTTCAGGAATACTTTATTGAGAAAAAAGTTAGAAACTTCTATTCTGTTTCCATCAGTGGCTACCATATTTCCGAGGCGGGCGCAAATCCCATTACGCAGCTTGCCTTTACCTTAGCGAACGGATTCACATATGTGGAGTATTATTTAAGCAGAGGAATGGATATCAATGAATTCGGTCCCAATCTCTCCTTCTTCTTTAGCAACGGAATTGATCCGGAATATTCTGTTATCGGCAGGGTAGCACGGAGAATATGGGCAAAAGCATTGCGAGATAAATATGGTGCAAACCCGAGGGCACAAATGCTAAAATATCATATCCAAACTTCCGGAAGATCCCTTCACGCACAAGAAATTGATTTTAACGATATCAGAACAACATTACAGGCGCTCTATGCCATATATGATAACTGTAATTCTTTGCATACCAATGCGTATGACGAAGCAATTACAACACCTACAGAAGAAAGTGTGAGAAGAGCCATGGCTATCCAACTTATTATTAATAAGGAACTGGGACTGGCCAAAAACGAAAATCCGATTCAGGGATCGTTTATTATTGAAGAACTCACAGATCTGGTGGAAGAAGCGGTGCTCAAAGAATTTGACAGTCTCACAGAGCGAGGAGGGGTGTTGGGTGCAATGGAAACCATGTATCAACGAGGAAAAATCCAAGAGGAAAGTTTGTACTACGAAACTTTAAAGCACAATGGAGAATTCCCGATTATTGGAGTGAATACTTTCTTAAGCAGTAAAGGTTCGCCCACAGTGCTGCCGGCAGAAGTAATTCGCGCAACAGAAGAAGAGAAACAAGCCCAGCTAAGAACATTGGAAAACTTGCATAAAATGCATGCCGATAAAGCTTCCGAAGCTATAGAAAAGGTGAAAACTGCCGCCATAAATAATCAAAATATGTTTGAACAGTTAATGGAAGCAACTAAAATCTGTTCCTTGGGTCAAATCACAGAATCCTTGTTTGAAGTAGGCGGACAGTATAGAAGAAATATGTAATAACAAAAAAACAGAGACACACAAACGTGTGTCTCTGAAAATGTTAAGATTATACTAAAAAGTTAACGGTAAAATTTACACCTGAAGCACACCCATATTAAAGGGTTTTTCAATAGGCGCATGGTTTGCCGCTTCAATTCCCATAGAAATCCAAGTTCTGGTTTCGAGAGGGTCAATCACCGCATCGGTCCATAGCCGAGCGGCTGCATAATAAGGAGAAATTTGCTCATCATATCGCGCTTTAATTTTATCGTAAAGTTCCTTTTCTTCTTCTTCTGAAATTTCCTTTCCCTGTTTTTTTAACGACGCAGTTTCTATCTGGAGGAGTACCTTAGCTGCACTGTTTCCGCTCATTACTGCCAGCTCTGCACTTGGCCATGCTACAATTAATCGCGGATCGTAAGCTTTGCCACACATGGCATAGTTTCCGGCACCATAGCTGTTTCCAATCACAATAGTAAATTTCGGAACCACACTGTTGCTCACGGCATTTACCATCTTGGCACCATCTTTTATAATGCCGCCATGTTCGCTTTTACTGCCTACCATAAATCCTGTGACGTCCTGAAGAAAAACTAAGGGAATTTTTTTCTGATTACAATTGGCTATAAATCTCGTGGCCTTATCGGCACTATCACTATATATTACGCCACCAAATTGCATTTCTCCCTGTTTGGTTTTCACAATCTTACGTTGATTCGCCACAATTCCCACAGCCCAGCCGTCTATACGGGCATATCCGGTGAGAATGGTCTGACCGTATCCTTCTTTATACTCTTCGAAGTCGCCGCCATCCACAAGTCGCATAATAATTTCACGCATATCATACTGTTCAGCTCTTGACCGAGGTAGAATTCCGTAAATTTCTTTCGGATCTTCAATGGGTTTTTTGGCCTTCTCTCTGTTAAATCCGGCCTTCTCAAAATCGCCAATCTTTGATACAATATTCCGAATTCGGGTCAGAGCATCCTGATCGTTTTCGGCCTTATAATCGGTTACTCCGCTGATTTCGCTATGTGTGGTGGCGCCACCTAAGGTTTCATTATCAATGGTTTCCCCAATAGCCGCTTTAACCAAATAGCTTCCGGCTAAAAAGATACTTCCGGTTTTATCCACAATCAAAGCTTCATCACTCATTATGGGAAGATAAGCACCTCCCGCCACACAACTCCCCATAACAGCGGCTATTTGGGTAATTCCCATACTGCTCATAATGGCGTTGTTTCTAAAAATGCGACCGAAATGCTCTTTATCCGGGAAAATCTCATCCTGCATCGGTAAATATACACCCGCGCTGTCCACTAAATAAATAATCGGCAGCCTGTTTTCAATGGCTATCTCTTGAGCTCGCAAATTCTTTTTTGCTGTAATAGGAAACCAAGCACCTGCTTTCACAGTGGCATCATTGGCTACAACTATACATTGTTTTCCTGATATATAACCAATTTTTACTACTACGCCGGCACTGGGAGCACCGCCATGTTCTTTATACATGCCTTCGCCTGCAAAAGCGCCAATTTCCAAGCTCGGTTTTTTGGGGTCAATTAGAAAATCTATACGCTCTCGGGCAGTCAGTTTTCCCTGTTCATGCTGATGCTTGATTCTTTTTTCTCCACCACCAAGATGAACCTTAGCCAATTTGTTTTTTAAGTCGGAAACAAGAAGTTTATTGTAGTCTTCGTTTTTATTGAAGTTGATGTCCATAAAATTTTGCGATTTTGGCAAAAATACAAAATACGGCTAATTAGAATTAAGGAGAATCAACGAAAAAAACCTTGTGTGGAATGGGAGAAATTGATAAAAGATGTTCCTCTTTGTGTTAATATATTGAAGATGAAAAGCAAATCAAAGTACACGATATTTCATATTTACATTTAATATTCACGATATTTGTTTCTCATTTTTAAAACGAACAGATAATTATGGGGATGAACAAAAACACGGTGCTGGCTTGGGCCACTTTTATAATGATACTTGTGGGACTCCTAATGATTGGTCTTGGTGCATTTCGATATGATGATGTGGCCGGCTGGGGATTTGCATCGGTAGGAATCGGTTTTTTTGCCATTGCCTGGGTTTTTAATGCACTAAAAGGAAGGGTGTAAAAAATACGACTATGAATTTACTCCGGATACAGTTAGCGAAACATTTGGAAGGCGGAGAGGCTTTTATGCCGGTCTCGGAAATGCTGGAAAAAATCACTTTTGAGGATATCAACACAAGACCTTATGATCTTCCATATTCTTTTTACGAGCTGTTCTTCCATATTGTCTTCGCTCAAAAAGACATTGTGAAATTCACCTGTTCCGACGATTATAAAAAACCAAAATGGCCCGACTATTATTGGCCCAAAGATAAAATATGCAAAAATGCCAGGGATTGGGAAGATCTCAAAGCCGAATACTTTGCCGATAGAAATAGACTCCGAAACTTCCTTCTGGATGAGAAGAATCCACTGGACGGGGTAGTAAAAAATGGGGAAGGAAATCAAACCCTGCTGCGTGAAGTGCTCTTGGTTATAGAGCATTGTGCATACCATACAGGCCAGTTACTCATAGTGTTGAGATTACTAAATCTGCATTAACTTCGCCCTCTTAAATAACAAAACAATAATTTAATCTGATAATAAAATGTCTGACGATAAAAAAGTAATTTTTTCGATGTCGGGGGTTACTAAAACCTATCAAAATGCCCAGACACCGGTATTAAAAAATATTTACCTCAGCTTTTTCTACGGTGCGAAAATCGGGATCCTCGGTTTGAACGGAAGTGGAAAATCTACACTTTTACGAATCATTGCCGGAGTAGATAAAAATTACCAAGGTGATGTGGTTTTCGCTCCTGGCTATACCGTGGGTTATCTTGAGCAGGAGCCGCAACTGGATGAATCCAAAACGGTGATTGAAGTCGTAAAAGAAGGAGTGCAGGAAGTAGTGGATGTGCTGGACGAGTACAATAAGATCAACGATATGTTTGGTCTTCCGGAAGTGTATGAGAATCCGGATAAAATGGAGGAATTGATGAATAAACAGGCCAAGCTTCAAGATAAAATTGATGCTACCAATGCCTGGGAATTGGACACCAAACTGGAAATCGCCATGGATGCCCTCCGTACTCCCGATCCCGACACTCCCATTAGCGTACTATCAGGGGGAGAACGCCGCAGAGTGGCGCTGTGTCGATTACTGCTGCGGGAACCGGATGTACTGCTTCTGGATGAGCCTACAAACCATTTAGATGCAGAAAGCGTGCATTGGCTGGAACACCATTTGGCACAATATAAAGGAACCGTAATTGCCGTAACTCACGACCGTTATTTCTTGGACAACGTGGCGGGATGGATTTTGGAACTGGATAGGGGAGAGGGAATTCCGTGGAAAGGAAACTATTCCTCCTGGCTGGAACAAAAAGCAAAACGGTTGGCACAGGAACAAAAACAGGCAGGAAAACGTCAGAAAACACTGGAACGCGAGTTGGAATGGGTGAGACAAGGTCCTAAGGGAAGACAAACTAAACAAAAAGCCCGTCTTAAAAATTATGACAAGCTTCTAAATCAAGACCAAAAGCAGCTGGATGAAAAACTGGAAATCTACATTCCCAATGGTCCCCGACTTGGCACAAATGTGATTGAAGCAAATGGGGTGGCGAAAGCTTATGGTGATAAATTACTCTATGACAACCTGAATTTCACACTTCCACAGGCAGGAATTGTGGGTATTATCGGGCCTAACGGTGCAGGAAAAACAACCATATTCAGAATGATAATGGGTGAGGAGACTCCCGATAAAGGCGAATTCATTGTGGGAGATACAGCAAAAATTGCCTATGTAGATCAAACGCACAGCAATATCGACCCGAACAAGACCATTTGGGAAAACTTCAGTGACGGTCAAGAACTTATCATGATGGGAGGAAGACAGGTAAATTCAAGAGCCTATCTGAGTCGATTTAATTTTAGCGGAAGCGAACAAAACAAAAAAGTTTCTATGCTTTCCGGAGGAGAGAGAAACCGTCTGCATCTGGCCATGACGCTTAAAGAAGAAGGAAACGTTTTGTTGCTGGATGAACCCACGAACGATCTGGATGTAAACACGCTTCGTGCTCTGGAGGAAGGATTGGAAAACTTCGCAGGATGCGCCGTTGTTATCAGTCACGATCGCTGGTTTCTAGACAGGATTTGTACGCATATTCTTGCTTTTGAAGGAAATAGCGAAGTCTATTTCTTTGAAGGAGGATTTAGTGACTATGAAGAAAATAAGAAAAAACGTTTGGGAGGGGATATTCTTCCACAACGAATCAAATACAAACGTCTAATCCGATAATATGAGAAAATTCATTGGCCTGTTTTTCATAACTATCACGATTCTTTCCTGTGGACCAAAGAAGCAAACCATTGATGCTTCAAAAGAATCAAAAGGTATATCCCTTGGAAAAAAAGAGGTCACAAAATTTCACAGTTTGGGAAATGGAGTGGCCGATATTTATCTGAAATTTTATGAAAACAACACCTTTCTCTTGGATCTGAAAAGTATTCCCCAACCCGAAACGAAAGATAAGGTAATCAAGATTTGGGAAAAAGGAACTTATCGGGTGGAGGGAGATTGGAATGTAATTTCCTTCAAAAATCCACAATTTGCTGTTGAAAGTGTTTTTGATGAGTCTCTTTCCACACCCGGAGACTTCCAAGTAGTGGATAAAGAGACCGTCAAAATAAACAATAAAAAAGACGGAATAATGATCTGGGGAGTCTTCTGTGCAAAAGAATAGGCCTATGAATTCAAAAAATGTTATCTTAGGAAGTCAAAAAAATGGAAGATGAGAACAATCAAAATCTTTAGAAAGAAGGCATATGGCAACAGTTTGATTGCCGCTGATATTATGGTGAACGAGAAGAAGAAAGGGTCTTTGTATTCCAACTCTTCCATAGAAATTACTTCCCCTTCGGAAGAAATTGAAGTCTATGCCAAATATCTGTGGATGCGTTCCAATAAATTGATTTTGGATTCCGATAAAAAATATGTCTTACAAGTAAGATCGCGCCTTAGTGACCGCTGGTTCTTTGGAAACATCATTCTCATCTTTGCTTTGTATCTGATGGCTTACTATACCGAAATTCCCCTTGTGGAAACCCTTCTTCAATGTGTAGCTTTTGCTTTTCTGGGAGTTCTGCTTTTCTTTGTTTCCATAGGTAAAAATCGATATTTCAAACTCACCATAGAAAACAAGGCCGGCTAAAAACGATCAGATTCCGAATATAATTGTTTTAGGATCCTGCACTCTTTTTGAAAATTCCGAGATCCAATTTCAAAGAGAAGATATTGGAATAAAGCGCCGCACTTTGGTCCCCTAAATCGGTAAGGGCATAATCTACTTGAATTCCTTTATAATGAAAACCAATCCCGATATTCGGCTGAAAACCGATAGCCTCTGAGCCGTCTAATTGAAGGATGTTTTGAAAATTTCCGACACCGGCACGAATATACACAAGGTTGGTATAGTCAAACTGAAAACCTGCTGATGGGCTGATGCTGGCAAATGAACCGGAAATGATGTCGTGCGTTTTCGCAAACCGAACATGGAGATTGACTTCGGAAAGCAGGGAAAAATCATTACCGAAAGTAAATCTGCGAGCAGCACCTACCTGTAGTTTTGGTAATGTAAGTTCTGTTGTTTCGGGCATTTCCTGGTTTTCTCCGTCCACAGCTCCTTGTATGTCTGCAAATTTGGCTTTATCAATACTCCAAGCGTTAAACGTTGTGGTAATATCTCGCACCATGGCTCCCACCAACCAATTTCCCGGCCGATACTGCAACCCAACGTCAATTCCAAAACCCCAAGAAGAAGCAAAGTCGCCAATAACTCGATGAACAACTTTAGCATTCACTCCTGCATTTAAGAGCCCGTCTTCCGTCAGCCGGCGCGCATAGGAAAATGTGGCAGCATAATCCGCAGCGGAAAATTTGGAGATGTTAGCATAATTGGGTTCGCCGTTTTCATCCAAAAGTTTGGTGGTGTTCAAAATATCATCCACTCCAAAACGAATAAGCGAAATGGCAGCGGCGCTTTTTTCATCCAAAGGCATGGCAAAAGCTGCATAATCATAGTTCGCCATATTCGCAAAATATGCCGCATGCATCAAAGCCACCTCTTGTTCCTGAAGATGGAGGAGTCCCGCCGGATTCCAGTATCCGGAATTCACATCGGCAGTAGATGCTACCACGGCATTGCTCATACCAAATGCTGCGGCGTCAACACCGATATTCAGAAATTCGTTTGAATATTTGCGGGCAGTTTGGGCTCCCAGAGATGTGGCAATCAACAAAAGGAGAAAGAAAACAGTCTTTTTCAAGGATAAAAATTTGAACAAATATCACATTATTTTACAGAATATTAAACATTAATTTTTGCTTCCTATTGTGCAGGAAGCACGGATTGCTAAAATCTTTTTTACTTTTACCGTTTTTATCGGAAAACCCTATGCGCAAACAAATTCCCAATATGATCACTTCGCTAAACATCCTCTCCGGATCATTAGCGGTTATGTTTGCCGTGGCAGGCGATTTAGTTACCGCTGCCTGGTTTGTTTTGTTAGGTATCTTTTTCGATTTTTTTGACGGCTTCGCAGCTCGTTCCTTAAATGCTCAAAGTCCGGTAGGATTGCAACTGGATTCCTTGGCCGATGTAATCACCAGCGGACTCGCACCGGCAGTAGTTATGACCCAGTTGCTAAATATGTCCGTTATCGACGAAGCAAGAGATTTTCCGCTCTTTAATTTCTGGAACGGATGGAATTTCTCCTTTACACAATACATCCCCCTTTTCGGATTAATAATTGTGGTAGCCGCCGCCTATCGGCTCGCAAAATTTAATGTAGATGAAAGACAAACCTCAGGGTTTATCGGTCTTCCCACGCCGGCCAATGCTCTCCTGGTGTTGAGTCTTCCATTGATTCTGGAATTTCAGTATTCCGAGTGGGCAGAACAACTGATTCTAAATCAGTGGCTTCTTTTCGGGATTACCATCTTAGGATGCGTTCTCATGAATGCAGAAATCCCACTCTTTGCTTTAAAATTCAAAACGTGGAGCTTTAAAGAAAATAGAATCAGATATATCTTCCTAATCCTGTCTCTGTTCTTAATCCTAAGCCTAAAATTCCTCGCCATACCGGTTATCATCCTGCTTTATGTATTGCTTTCAATTTTCAATAAGAGCAATTAAAAAAAATCGCAATTTCCAATTT
>DASRWC010000063.1:0-34108 GCA_035654795.1 Flavobacteriaceae bacterium | reverse complement strand
CAGGATGACGTGACGCTTTCAATGGTTATGGGAAACCAAAACGACATTTCCGAAAAAAAGAAAAACGCGCCATTTTCCATCAACCAAAATGCGAACGCATATTATACGCTGAACGAGAAAAACATATTTGCCATATATGCACAGCACCTGTATCAGGATGAAGATCCCTTTTATCGTGCTATTCAGGATTCCATCCCGTTCCGTGGTGTATTCACAAGCATTGATCCGGATAACCCATGGAACTCAAATGCGGACACCTTTGACCCGTTAATGCCGGCGGAGCGCTATGACATCAATCAGACAAAGCGCGTAAAAAGCCACAAATTGGACGCGAAAATCGACCATTATTACATTCTGAACAAAATGAGTAATCTAAATTTCTCGGTCGGAACAACCGTCAGCAATCAAAAGTTTAATTCAGGAATCTTCCAAATATTGGACATTGGAAGCCGAAATACTTTTGATGATGCCGATTTTTATAATGACGTTTCCTATACCTTTTTGGATGCTTATCTCGGACTGTTTTACAAAGTCAAAAAAGGAAAGTTTACGCTCACACCGGGAGTAACCTTGCATAATTACCATTTACGAAATTCACAACTCGGAATATATTCTTCACAAAATGACTGGCGACTTCATCCGGAACTGGATGTGGTTTTTGACATCAAGAAAAGTGAAAACTTGCGTTTTCGATACGCCATCACTTCGGAATATTCGGATGTGAACAATTATGCCGAAGCCTTCGTTTTCAATAATTACAACCGTCTTTATAAAGGAAATCGGGAACTTGAAAATTCCTTGTCGCATTCTTATAATTTGAGCTACTTCAACTTTAATCTGTTTAACTACACCAATATTGCCGGCAACCTGAATTACACAAAGCGTATAAAATCGGTGAAGACGAATACCCTGTTAGTCGGGATCAATCAAGTCAGTCAACCGATGAATTTTGACAGCAGTTTCCCTGATGAGAGTTTTTCGGCAATGGGAAGTTTCAGTAAACGAGTGAAACGGATTGAATTTAAAACCAATGCCTCGGTAATGTTCAGTAAAACAAATAACATCGTCAATACAACCATTTCTGAAAGTCAAAGTCTGATGCAGAATTACAGTGCAAGCTTTCAGAGTCATTTCAGACAATGGCCAAATTTCGAAATTGGTTACCGCTTGATGAAAAACGATTACGACAACGGCGGAATTGAACAAACTTTTTACACGCATAGACCTTTTGCAAATGTCAATATCAAATTCCTGAAAAATTTTGAATTCGTTTCCGATTGGGAATATTACGATTACACAAATGACAAGAAAACCATCAGAAACAACTATTCGTTCCTGAATGCAAAGTTGTATTATCAGAAAAAGGACAATCCGTGGGAGTTTTCCGTTCGCGCAACAAATATTTTAGACACAAAATCGCTTAACAATGATAGTTTTAGTGATCAATTTAACATTACTTCCCGTTATATAGTGATGCCACGCATTGTGATGTTTGTGGTGAAGTATGGATTATAATTTTCATTGTTTTAGCATGAGTTTTGCCTTTCATATTAAATTATCCAAAAATTAAACTATATTGCAACTCAATTTAAATAATTAAATCATGAGAAAAATTACTTTATTGGCAGCATTTTTTGCTGCTTATGCGGTTCAGGCACAACATGTTCTTTTTGAAGATGACTTTGAGTCTTATGATGATTTTGCAATTAGCGACGTGGGAGACTGGACTTTGACAGACGTTGACGGTTCCAATACCTATGGTATGCAAGGAATTCAATGGCCTAATGCTTATCAACCTATGGCTTTTATGGTATTCAATAGTTGGGAAACTCAACCTGCACTTTCTCCCGGATCGGGATGGGAAGCATATAGTGGTGACAAATGTATGACCTCTTTTGCAGCAGTAAATGCTCCCAATAATGATTGGATGATTTCACCTGCCATAACTTTGGGCACGTCTCAAAATCTTCTTTCATTTTGGGCAAAAGCCACAGACCCACAATACGGAGATGAGAAATTTAACGTAGGAATTTCTACTTCAGGAACAGATGTGAATAGCTTCACTTTTATTGATCAAAATTTAGTTCCTGATTCAGATTGGGAAGAATTTACATTTGATTTGGATAATTATGCCGGTCAAACAGTTTATATCGCAATTAACCACGTGGCCAACGACCAGTGGGGCTTCCAGGTGGATGACTTCAAAGTTACAGCAGGAGTTCTTGGTGTTGATCAAATGGCTTTTGATGGCTTTAAACAATATACGGTTAATAATACTTTACATCTAAAAGCGGATAACAATTTTAGCTCATTTGAACTGTATAATGCCTTAGGTCAAAAAGTTCACAACCAAGCATTATCAGGTAACTCGGCCTCAATAGAATTGTTACAATTCCAATCAGGTGTTTACATTGCAAAGGTTACTGTGGAAGGTGCAGAAAAATCGTTCCGCGTTCTCGTAAAATAACTATAAACTCACTATTTTAGAAGCCACCTCTATTTTTGGAGGTGGCTTCTGCTATAAATACAGTCTCTTTTCTCCACGCTTTCAAAAAAGAAAGGTTTGCAAAATTATTTCTTTCGCTATTCGTTCTATTTTTTCGGTCTCATTCTATTCAGCCTTGGCTCAGCCATCACAGTTAAAGTTCGGCATCTCGGACTCCATCCCTGGGACGTGTTGAATGTCGCACTGTTTCAACACTTCGGAATAACAATCGGGTTCTGGAGCGTAGCAGTAGGCATGCTTTTAATAGGTGTGTCTTTCCTTACAGCAAAAAAATATGTCCATATTGGTACTTTTCTGAACGCATTACTCATCGGTCCCATTCTCGACTTTTTTCTGTGGACAGGTTGGCTTCCGGAAGCAACCCACTCATGGATTGATTATTTCATCCTTCTAAGCGGAGTTATTATCGTCGGTATAGGTGGGGGGATGTATGTGTCCGGAGGAATAGGTGCAGGACCACGAGACGGATTCATGTTATCGATTTCTGAACGATTGAATCTGTCAGTTCAACGAGCAAGAATTATTGTGGAATCGATTGTACTTGTTATCGGCTTCATTCTTGGTGGGCCGGTTTTTTGGACATCCTTATTTTATACGTTTATTCTGAGTCCCATTTTTCAATTTTCCTTAAAGCTCTTCACAAGAGTTCAATTTCGACTTCAAATGGTAGTCTGAATTTGGCACGAAAAATGACTAAATTAGTTGTTGAAAATCCTATTCAATGCCATGAAAAACATTCTAATTGGAATTCTCGTTGTACTTGTACTCATTCTTACAGTTCAATTTTGTCGGGGCAAAAAAGAAGATCAGCAAATGCTCGTTGCCGATACCGCTTTGATTCAAAAAGAATTAAAGAATGTGGGAAAACTGATAGTAACCGAAGGACAATATGCGCAAGTTTTTAATTATAGTGCAAGTCGCGATCTGCTCTACGGATTAACTACTGCGAGCAAAAAAGCTCTTGTGGTGGTTAATGCAAAAGCAACAATAGGATATGATCTGAGCAAAATCGAAACACGAATAGATGAAGGGTCTAAAACAGTGTATATCACAAAAATTCCCGAACCGGAGTTAAACATCTATCCTGAAATTGAATATTACGACGTAAAACAGGATTATCTGAATCAGTTTCAGGCTTCTGATCACAACGCCATAAAACGAAAAGTGACAGAGCTCCTGAAAAAGAAAATTGAAGCTTCCGAACTTCGAACGAATGCTGAAAACCGGCTAATTTCCGAACTTCAAAAAATATACATCCTCACCAATTCTCTCGGCTGGACGTTACAATACAATCAGACCGTAGTGGAAAAAGAAGAAGATTTTCAAAATCTTAAACTATAATATCCAAGTCCTTGCTTTCGCCTTTCCTTTAACACTTTCCATCTAAAATCCTTGCGCCCCAATGTGCCATAATGGTTATCAATTGGGAATGAACACGGAGAGCTGAAAATTAATCCCATAACATTATCTTGCAGATTTATTTCATCAAATGACCACCAGAAAAGAAGAAATCCTTACCATTTCTGCACGACTATTTCGTGAAAGAGGATACAGCTCCGTCTCCATGCGGGACATTGCAGCGGCTCTCAACATGAAAGCCTCCAGCTTGTACAATCACATTACCGGCAAACAAGAAATTCTCTCATCGTTATTACTGCCGGTAGCCAAAAAATTCACGGATGGAATGGAGACTGTTCTAACCCAAAAAAATTCTTCAGTAAATAAGATCATGCAACTTATAGAGCAGCAAATAGATATCACGCTGCATCATTCTGTAGCTATGGCAGCGGTGAATAATGACTGGATGCACTTGGAAGGAGAGAATCTTAGGAAATTCGAAAACATGCGGCGACAGTATGAAGAAAATTTCAGGACAATCATTATGGAAGGAATAGAAAGAAAAGAATTTTCTCCGGCACATCCCGAAGTGATCTTGTTTTCCATCCTATCAACCTTAAGAAATCTTCATTTATGGCATGAAAAAAGAGGAAAACTGGATGTGAATGTGTTGAAAAGAGACATGGTGAAAATTCTGGTAAATGGAATAATCTGATTTTTACTTCCTCCAACAATGGCATTCTGCATATAGAAAGCTCTCCCAAACACCCTTCCGATAATGAAAGACATAAATTCACTTGAATTTGTTTGAAAATTGTTTGTCTAAAAAAAAGAACGTTTTGCTTTAAATATAAGCCTATAGTCGTTTTCAAACGCTTACAAACGAAAGTAAGCAAGTAGTAACCGAATGTCATTTTTTTAGTGCCCTATGTTTGCTCTGTCGAATCAAATGAAATTCGATAGTGTCAATTGTTAAACATTAAATTTTTTTATTATTATGAACGCACTTAGAAACAAAGTACAGTTGATTGGAAGGTTAGGACAGGATCCTGAGATTGTAAATTTTCCAAATGGAGGCCGAATCGCAAAATTCAGTCTGGCAACCGATGACAGCTACAAAGACAAAGACGGCAAAAAAGTAGAACGCACTTATTGGCACAATGTCGTCGTGAGTGGAGGGCTTGTCAAGGTAGTAGAACAATATGTCAGTAAAGGGCAAGAAATTGCCGTTGAGGGGAAGCTGACAAACCGCACCTGGGAAGATAAAAACGGTCAAAAACGCTACTTCACTGAAGTACAATGCACGGAATTATTGTTGCTTAGCAAATAATTAGAAGATGATTTAAATTTCAAAGGCGCCACACGAGCGCCTTTTGGTCGTAAAAAAGGTCTGTTGGAAACGAAGGACTGAAAGGCAGTTTACTTTCAATCTATAGAGTAGCTGAGGATTGATTTTGTTGATTATGTTCTAAAAAGAGCGGAAATAAGTGTCATAGAAGAAGGTTTTCTTTCTCGGAAACGGCAGGCAGAGGTGAATGTATCCAAAATTATTACCCTCTAGATTGGATATAATTTGATTCGATACACCTTCAGGAATCAATGTGAATCCGCCCCCTTCACTACCAATACGAGCTCTCCTTTAATTGGTTTTTTTTCAAAATATTCCCAAACTTCCTGAGCAGTTCCTCGGATGGTCTCTTCATGTATTTTAGTTAGCTCCCGTGAGACAGAAACCATCCGATCATGACCAAAGTATTCACCAATTTGTGCCAAAGTTTTTAAGAGTCGGTGGGGCGACTCATAAAAGACTATGGTTCTGGTTTCCTGCGCTAAGGCTTCAAATTTTGTCTGACGTCCTTTTTTTACAGGCAAAAAACCTTCAAATACAAATCGGTCATTAGGAAAGCCACTGTTTACAAGAGCAGGTACAAAAGCAGTGGCACCGGGAAGACATTCCACCGAAATCCCGGCTTCAATACATGCGCGGGTCAGCAAAAATCCGGGATCACTGATAGCAGGAGTCCCCGCATCGCTGATTAAAGCCATAGTTTCTCCCTGTTGCATACGTTGCACAAGCTGGTCCACCTTCCGATGCTCGTTGTGCATATGATGTGAAAGAAGAGGAGTATCTATCTCAAAATGTTTTAATAATTTGCCACTAGTACGAGTGTCTTCAGCAAGGATTACATCCACGTCTTTTAGAACCGAAACAGCCCGAAAAGTCATGTCTTGCAAATTTCCAATAGGTGTAGGAACTAGATATAGCTTTGACATGGCACTTTATACTCCAAATTTTTTCTCTACAATTGCCATAAATCGGAATTCATATTCTTCTTTTGAATTCCAATGGTTGTAATCCGGCTTGACCGTGTGCTTGATAAAATATGCGGCCTCTTCAAATGTGCCAAAAGTTTCAAGCTGCGATAGAACCCGGGCATAATCCTCAGAGCGCCCTTCAAATAAATGCTTTATAAATGCAAGCCGATCATTCAACCCAATGTTGAGACCTCTGTTTAAAACATCGTTTAAAGATTTTGGACGGGCTGCGGGATCTTCTTTAATCAAACTCCGCTCTCGCTTTTCATCTTTTACAAAATGTTCTACAGGCTCAGAATGACTTTCCGAAACAGCAGATGGAGATCTCCTGGACTCGGCATCACTTTTCCGCTCAAATTCCGGCATACGCTGATAACTGGCAGCAAATAATTCGAGTTCATTCTGATATGTTTTGCCTAAAGGTGTAGTCTCCTCCGTATCGTCCGAATCACCGACAGTGCCGTCCTTAGACTCAAAAGATTCGTCCGAATTTTCATGTTCCTCCTCTTCAAGCTCGAAAGGCGAAACGTCGTTGGCTGGAAGGGATTCTTCCGTTACCTTTTCCTCGACTGTATTTTTCAACGAAGACTCCTGCAAAACCGAATCATCACTTTTGTCTTCTGTCGCATTAAAATCTGGATCTTCCAACTTTTCTGCCGTGACGGTTCCATCAGGAATATCGTGGGTAGCAATTGAGGATTCTGAAACAGTGTCGGTTTCTGAAGTTCCCGGCACCTGCTCTTCTACTTCTTCTTTAGCTTCAATCAAAGATTCAAAATATTCCAGCACAACCAGTCGGTTATAGAGTTCCAGAACTTCTTTTTTGAGCTTTTCGGTTGCAAAATCTTCTTCATGGTCCAAGAGTTGTTCGGCTATTAACTTAAGGTGTTTTCGAATCTGTTTCTTCATAATAATTATTATATTTTTAAAGGGTCGTGTGATTCGGATGTTCTTCCAATTTTTTTATTTCGGCAGTTTCCCTTTTGTTTTTATAAATTTACACCCGAAAATTGCCATCGCACAAGCCCTTCCCATTTGAAGCGGATTGTACAAAGATGACGAATAGATTTTCGTAAAACAAGGGTAAAGTTAATGTATGTTTCTTGAAAATCCGGTAAATCAGAAAGAACAGTTTGGGTGGATAGAAGTTATCTGTGGGTCAATGTTTTCCGGAAAAACAGAAGAACTTATCCGAAGGCTAAAAAGAGCGCAGTTTGCAAGGCAGCGTGTAGAGATTTTCACACCCGCCATTGATACACGCTATGGCGAAGATGTGGTAACAAGCCATGATAAAAATGTCATTCGCTCCACTTCGGTTCCCGCCGCAGCCAATATTCCCATCCTTGCCGATAATTGTGACGTAGTCGGAATTGATGAGGCACAATTCTTTGATGACGAAATCGTAAAAGTATGCAATGACCTTGCAAATAGAGGCATCCGAGTAATTGTAGCCGGTCTTGATATGGATTTTAAAGGAAATCCCTTTGGTCCCATGCCGGCACTTATGGCTACGGCCGAATATGTTACAAAGGTGCACGCGGTATGTACACGCACCGGAAATCTTGCGCATTACAGCTACCGAAAAGCTAAAAGTGATGCACTGGTACTTCTGGGTGAAACAGAAGAATATGAACCGCTCAGCAGAGCAGCATACTTTAAAGCTCAGGAAAAAGACCGCTTGGCAAAAATCAAAATTCACAATGCAGAACCTCTCGCTCCAAATTCCCATGACGAAAGAAGTTGAAAAACCAGAAATGATTGCCGGTGAGACGGTATTGGAAATAAACCTGGAGGCAGTAAAGCATAACTTTCATTATCTGAAATCCAAAATCGCTCCCAATATACAGTTTATGGCAGTGGTGAAAGCAAATAGTTATGGAAGCGATGCCTCTGAAATTGCCCTGGAATTGGAAAAAGAGGGGGCAGACTATTTCGCAGTAGCTTATTCGTCAGAAGGGGAGATCCTGAGAAAAGCCGGAATTAAAAAACCGATCCTGGTGCTACACCCGTTGCTCGCCAATTTTGACATTATCCGAGATAATAATTTGGAGCCGGCATTATACTCAAAGAAAATTCTGAATGCATTTCTTGAGTTCCTAAAAATTCATAAGCTGTCTGATTATCCGGTTCATTTAAAAATAAATACAGGACTAAACCGCCTTGGATTTGAACCGGAAGAAATTGCTGATGTAGCAGAAGGGATTGCCAAAGCAAAAGAAATGAGAGTCAGTTCTATATTCTCGCACCTGGTGGCAAGTGAAGATGATAAAGAAACAGATTTTACACGGAATCAAATCAGAATGTTTGAAAAGGCAGGAAAGGTTATTTTTGAAAAATTAGGATATACACCTTTGTTACATTGTACCAATACTTCGGCCATCATTAGATATCCGGAAGCACGATTTGATATGGTCAGATCGGGAATAGGGTTGTATGGCTACACCTACGATCCCGCGGAAAACAAAAATCTTGCACCCGTAGCCACCCTAAAAACGGTTATTTCTCAATTGCACAACATCAAGACCGGCGAAAGCGTGGGGTACAACAGAGGTTTCATTGCTGAAAAACCCACCAAATCGGCCACCCTGCCCATTGGTCACGCAGATGGTTTTCTTAGAGCTTTCGGAAAAGGAAAAGGATGGGTAATAATAAACGGAAAAAAAGCGAAAGTGTTAGGAAATGTCTGTATGGACATGGTTATGGTCGATGTTACTGATATTGAATGCAAAGAAGGGGATGAGGTTCTGGTGTTCGGAGCCGGTGCCCCGGCAGATGAACTGGCGGCAGCTATAGATACCATTTCTTATGAACTACTCACAGGAATTTCATCCAGAGTGAAAAGAATCACGGTGAAAAACAGAATTTACAGTTATAAATACTAATTTCGAAGTTAAAACCAATCAAAAATTACATTGCCTATGAAGATCTTAAAAGAATTTCGCGATTTCATAATGACCGGAAATGTTGTAGACCTCTCAGTTGCGGTTTTACTTGCCACAGCTGTGGGATCAGTGGTTTCCGGATTTACCGAAGATATCATGATGCCCATAGTGGGTCAGTTCACCGGAGGTATGGACTTTTCCGATCTAAAAGTAGTGCTTTCCTCTGCCGAAATCGCACCGGATGGGAAAGTGGTAAAACCTGAAAATGCCATTCTGTACGGAAAATGGATTAACACATTAATCAACCTGCTTATCGTCGGGTTTGTGCTGTTTATGATAGTGAAAGGATATTCAAAAATAAGAAAGAAAAAAGAAGAAGCTCCGGCTCCTGATCCCGGACCAACTGAACTTGATATTCTTAAAGAAATTCGCGATGAACTAAGACGTAAATAATTTCGCAATCCCTGTTTGGGAATCGCCGCTACACCACAAATTTAACAACTAAACCCTCTTTGTGAATCTGACAGAGAGGGTTCTTTTTTTAATTACCTTTGCCTGATTTAAAAACTTACGCTAATGAAAATTGCCGTTGTAGGAGCAACCGGTCTGGTTGGACAGATGATAATCAAAGTTTTGGAAGAAAGAGATTTTCCGGTTACTGAGCTTATTCCCGTAGCCTCAGAACGTTCCATCGGGAAGAATATTCAATTTAAAGAAAAGTCTTACCCGGTTATAGGAATGGAAGAAGCAATCGCGAAAAACGCCGAAATTGCTTTCTTTTCTGCAGGAGGCAGTACTTCCAAAGAATGGGCGCCAAAGTTTGCACAAACAGGAACAACAGTTATAGACAATTCCTCCGCCTGGAGAATGGAGCCACATATCAAGCTTGTGGTTCCCGAGATAAATGCAACCCAACTCACAAAGGATGACAAAATTATTGCCAACCCGAATTGCTCCACCATTCAACTAGTAATGGCCCTGGCACCCCTTCATAAAGAATTCGGGATGAAACGCGTAATTGTTTCTACTTATCAATCAGTGTCGGGAACAGGAAGTAAAGCAATAAAACAACTGGAAAATGAAATGGCAGGAATCAAGGGGGAAATGGCTTATCCTTATCCTATCCACAAAAATGCTCTTCCGCACTGCGATGTGTTTGAAGAAAACGGATACACCAAAGAAGAAATGAAACTGGCACGCGAACCCCAAAAAATTCTGGGTGATAATAGTTTTGCCATTACGGCTACTGCCGTGCGAATTCCCGTAGAAGGAGGTCACAGCGAAGCTGTGAATGTGGAATTTCATAAGGATTTTGACGAAGCCCAGGTGAGACTTATACTGCACAATACTACCGGGATTAAACTTCAAGACAACCCCGATACCAATACCTACCCCATGCCACATTATGCTCAAAATAAAGATGAGGTCTTCGTGGGTAGAATTCGTAGGGATGAGTCACAAGCAAATACTTTGAATATGTGGATCGTTAGTGATAATTTGCGAAAAGGTGCCGCTACAAACGCCGTGCAAATAGCAGAATACCTAAAGGAAAATATTCTTTCTTAGATAAATGAAGATTAAATCTTTTTAAATTCTTTTTTTCGGCAGTTTCAGGTAAGGATAATTTGCTTATTTTTAAGCAATTAATCCCTCAAATCCTGAATTTATGAACGCTACTTTTACGAAAATCCTGCGTGTGTTACTGGGCGTCGTTCTTATAATTTTCGGCCTCAATAAGCTTATTCCTTTGAACTTTTTACCATCGCCTGAATTCTCTCCGGAAGCAGAACAATTTATGAATACCCTCAATGCATCAGGTTATGTGCTTAAAACCGTAGGAGTCATTGAATTATTTGTCGGAATTTTTTTGATAATGCGTAAATGGGTAGCTTTTGCTTTGATTATATTAGCTCCCATCTCACTGAACATCCTATTGTTCCATGTTTTTATGGATAGACCGGGGCTGATTCTCGCAATTTTGATTTTGGTACTGAATTCAGTGTTGATCTATAAACACTGGAGAAATTATAAGCCATTATTCTATTAAACTTCCAAAGGGAAGATACCGTTTGGCTTAGACTAAAAAAACGTACATTTACGCTTTTAAAATCAAAAACATAAATGAAATCAACATTCTTACCTGCAATGCTGGTACTGGCTCTGATTTCCTGTGATCAAAAACAAGAAAAAACAGAGGCCGCCACATTGACCTATCCGGAAACAAAGAAAGTAGATACCATAGATACTTATTTTGGAGTAGAAGTGGCAGATCCTTATCGTTGGCTGGAAGATGACAGAAGCGCTGAAACCGAAGAATGGGTCAAAGCGCAAAACAAAGTAACCTTTGATTACCTAAAGAAAATCCCATTCAGAGACAAACTGAAAAACAAACTTTCAGATATCTGGAATTATGAAAAAGTGGGCGCACCATTTGTAGAAGGCGATTATACCTATTTCTATAAAAATAACGGACTCCAAAACCAATACGTGCTGTACCGATACAAAAATGGGGAAGATCCTGCTACAGCCACTGTTTTTCTAGATCCAAATACCTTTAAAGAAGATGGTACTATTTCTCTTGACGGCACCGAATTTTCAAAAGACGGAAAATTATTGGTTTACAGTATCTCAGAAGGAGGAAGTGACTGGAGAAAAGTACTGGTCAAGGATACGGAAAGCCTTGAAATTATAGGTGACACCTTAAAGGATGTTAAATTTAGCGGCCTGGCTTGGAGAGGAAAAGAAGGTTTTTATTACTCAAGTTATGATAAGCCGGAAGGTAGCGAACTCTCTGCAAAAACAGATCAGCACAAGGTTTACTTTCATAAGCTTGGAACACCGCAATCTGAAGATGAAGTGGTTTTTGGAGCAACTCCGGAACAAAAACACCGTTACATTAACGCTTCTGTGACGGAAGA
The DNA here is from genome assembly GCA_035654795.1 of Flavobacteriaceae bacterium. Taxonomy (GTDB): domain Bacteria; phylum Bacteroidota; class Bacteroidia; order Flavobacteriales; family Flavobacteriaceae; genus JAAYLC01. The sequence goes on along the minus strand of DASRWC010000063.1, from coordinate 22,148 downwards.
CGGAAGATTTTTAACCATTTCTGCAAGTACATCTACCTCCGGAAATAAACTGTTCATAAAAGATCTTTCTAAGCCAAATTCAAAATTTGTGACGGTTCTGGATAACACAGATTCCGATACATACGTGCTACATAGCGAAGGAAATAAATTATACCTAGTAACAAATCTGAACGCACCAAATAAAAAGATTGTTACCGTAGATGCTGCAAATCCGACTCCTAAAAATTGGAAAGATTTCCTGCCTGAAACCGAAAATGTGCTAAACGCAGGAACAGGTGGCGGATATATTTTCGCAAATTACATGAAAGATGCGGTTTCTCATGTAGAACAATATGACCTGACCGGGAAGAAAGTAAGATCTGTTGAACTTCCGGGAGTAGGATCAGTCGGCGGATTTGGAGCAAAAAATGAAGAAAAACAATTGTTTTACTCCTTTACAAATTATGTGACTCCCGCCACAGTTTATAGGTATGACATCGAAAATGGAACTTCCGAGCTCTTTATAAAACCACAAATTAATTTTAATCCGGAAGATTACGAGAGCAAACAAGTTTTTTATGAATCGAAAGACGGAACAAAAATTCCGATGATCATTACTTACAAAAAAGGAATAGCGCTAAACGGAGAAAATCCAACCATCCTTTATGGATACGGAGGATTCAATATCAGCCTTACTCCGGGCTTTAGTATTGCAAACGCCGTGTGGCTAAATGAAGGAGGTATTTATGCCGTAGCCAATTTGCGAGGAGGCGGAGAATATGGAAAAAAATGGCATAATGCAGGAACGCAAATGAAAAAGCAAAATGTATTTGATGATTTTATTGCGGCTGCGGAATATCTTATTGATAACAAATATACCTCAAGTGATTACCTTGCAATAAGAGGTGGGTCAAATGGCGGGTTGTTGGTAGGAGCAACAATGACACAGCGCCCTGATCTGGTAAAAGTTGCCATCCCGGCAGTTGGAGTTCTGGATATGTTGAGATACCACACTTTTACAGCCGGAGCCGGATGGGCCTACGATTACGGAACAGCCGAAGATAGTAAGGAAATGTTTGAATATTTGAAAGGATATTCTCCTCTTCACAATGTAAAAGAAGGGACCGCATATCCTGCTACCATGATTACCACAGCAGATCATGATGATCGTGTGGTACCGGCCCACAGTTTCAAATTTGCAGCCGAACTGCAGGCAAAACAACAGGGATCCAATCCGGTGCTTATAAGAATTGAAACGGATGCCGGGCACGGAGCAGGTACACCCGTAAGCAAAACCATAGAGCAAAGTGCTGATGTATTCGCCTTTATCTTATATAATATGGGATATACGGAACTTCCAAGTGAGAAATCTCAAAAGTAAGTGCCACAGACCTAAAACTCTACCAATCCCGATCGTCAATGGTCGGGATTGTTATTTTGAAATAACCGCCGATTCCCTGGTCAATCCTGAAAATGGAATAAAGTTTTGCCTCGGGGAGCTAGTTTATTTATTATTTTTACGGTTTAAGAATAAGTTCGAGCAGCCCTAAAGTTACTCGAAAACAAAAACACATAATCAGATCCAACGAATTTGAGATATGCAGTTACAGGAGATAGAAAGGGTAAAGAATATTACCAAAGAAGATTTTCTGAAGAATTATTTCAAGCCTCAAAAGCCGGTGGTAATTGAAAATTTTATTGATCACTGGCCCGCATATTCCAAATGGAATCTAGACTATATTTCGGAAATGGCCGGAGATAAAGTGGTGCCGCTTTATGATGATAGACCGGTGAGCTCTAAAACACAGTTCAACCAGCCTCATGCAGAAATGAAAATGCGTGATTATATTGATTTATTGAAATCAAAACCCACTAGATACCGCATCTTTCTTTGGAACATACTAAAAGAAGTTCCTGCATTGCAAAAGGACTTTACCTATCCCGATTTTGGACTGAAACTTTTGAAAGGTCTTCCAATGCTCTTTTTTGGAGGTGAAAACTCCTACACTTTTATGCACTATGATATAGATCTGGCCAATATTTTTCACTTCCATTTTAATGGGCGAAAAGAAGTGATTCTCTTTGATCAAAAACAAAACGATTACCTCTACAAGGTTCCACATTCGCTTCTGACTCGAGAAGACATTGATTTCTCCAATCCGGATCTGGAGAAATGGCCGGCATTAGCTGAGGCAAAAGGATATAAAACACACCTTGAGCACGGACATGTGCTGTATATGCCGGAAGGATATTGGCACTATATGAGATATATTACACCCGGTTTTTCCATGAGCCTTAGAGCCATACCTCGAAATCCGAAAAACTTCATGCAAGCCTTGTACAATATTGTTATAATGAGGCACTTGGATAACTTTATGCGAAAATGGCGCGGACAAAAATGGATAGACTGGAAAAACGCACAAGCCATTATCCGAACAAATAAAAAATTACAACTTCCTTAATTTACAGAACCATAAAATGAAAAAACTAGGTCTCATCTTCTTTCTTGTCAATTTTTTGATCCTCGGTTTAAAAACAGTACAATCGCAAGCGTTTTATGGCAAAGGAGATGTCATTTTGCAAATTGGTGCCAATTTCCAAAATAACGGCACCGGAATCATGGGAACCTTAGATTTCGGGCTGGCAGATAACATCTCAATAGGAATAGGATCAGGATATTTAATAGGAGTAGAGCCTATAAAAGATGAGGGAGAAACCAAAACACTACCGGCATTTGAAGATCGTTTTGACCTGCGAGGAAGACTAAATGCCAACATAGGAAACCTCTTGAATATAGATGATCGGCTGGATATCTATCCGGGATTGTATGTCAGTATGAAAAATTTTGGAGGACATGTGGGGGTGAGATACTTCTTGTCTTATGGTTTTGGATTCTTCTCAGAAGTCGATTTCCCAATCGCTAAATACAATACCCAAACGCTGACTCCGGCAGAAAAACTGCACAACCAGACCACTTTTAATATCGGAGTCGCGTTTGGAATTTGATCTAATTCCTGTTTATAGCATCATATACCATCTCGCTCTCCCATCCGCGGTAAAATAAATAGTCGACCAACTTCTTGCGCTTCTTTGCACCATCACGTTCTTGCGATAACTGAGCCATGCGCTTCTGAAAGAGTTGTTCAAAAGTGGCATAGTAATCGGAATCCGGAATTTCCTTCAATGCCAGCTTGATATTGTAAGCTGAAATATTTCGAAGCTTTAACTCCTGTACAATGCGGATCTTTCCCCACTTTTTAGTCCGAAACTTTCCTCGCGCAAAGGCCTGAGCAAACCGAGATTCATTCAGAAAATCATGTTGAATTAAATGAAGAATGATGTGGTCACGCGCTTCAGGAATCATTTGCATCTCCCAAAGTTTTTGCTCCACCTCTTTATGACAGCGCTCCTGGTAGGCACAGTAACGCTCCATTCGACCTATTGCTTCTTCCACAGTGTATGTCTTCTTCTGGTTCATAGAAAGTTGATATAACCATCCGGGTGTAAAATATACCAAAGATGCGAAAATAAAAAACCCCTTTCTGAAGTTCAAAAAGGGGTTGGGAATATTATTTAATCAACTTTCCATCTTTATCATGGAAGTGATATTCAAGATAGGTATAGGCATCACGTGGCTGGATCTTTACCCATTTCTTGTGTTCAAGAAACCATTTTGTCCGAATGGAGGGAAATCCTTTAGTAAGAAATGCCGCAATGAAAGGATGAGTGTTGAGCGTAATTTTTTTATATTCTTTCTTGAAAAGACGCTTCACTTCTTCATTGATTTTGTTTACAAGAACGATGGGAGCCTCTACTTCGTCTCCGCCATTAACACTGGGGTTTTCTTCTCTGGTTTTGATAAACATTTCAGGTCTCACACGTTGCCGAGTGATTTGTATCAAACCGAATTTACTTGGCGGAAGAATCTTATGTTTAGCCCGGTCGTCTTTCATCTCCTCACGTAAATGCTGATAAAGTTGTTTCCGATGCGCGGCGTCTGACATATCTATAAAATCAACCACAATGATTCCGCCCATATCTCTTAATCTTAATTGACGGGCTACCTCTGTAGCTGCCAATAAATTTACTTCGAGAGCCGTTCCTTCCTGTGTTTTCTGTTTGTTGCTTCGGTTACCGCTGTTTACATCGATAACGTGCATGGCTTCTGTATGTTCTATAACCAAGTAAGAACCGCGGCTTCCCGATACTGTTTTTCCAAAGGAAGTCTTTATCTGTCGCTCAATACCGAATTTTTCGAATAAAGGCACATTCGAGTCATAATACTTCACAATCTGCTCTTTATGTGGTGCAACTTCCTGCACATAATCTTTTATTTGTAAGTACAGAGATTCGTCGTCGATATGTATGGCAGAAAATGAGTCGTTAAGCATATCACGAACAATGGAGGCACCTCTGTTCAACTCGCTAAGCACCTTTGAAGGGTGGTGCGCCCTGTGTAGCTTCTTGCACATGGCCGTCCAGCGGTCCATGAGAGTGGCTAAATCTTTATCCAGTTCGGCTACTTTTTTGCCTTCAGCAACGGTTCTGATAATGACCCCAAACCCTTTGGGCTTGATGCTGGTAATTAATCTTTTTAACCTGTTTTTTTCTTCTGAAGATTCTATTTTTTGGGAAACTGAAACACGATCCGAAAAGGGAACCAAAACGATATAACGCCCGGCCAGTGACAGCTCAGAGCTTAATCGAGGCCCCTTGGTGGAAATAGGTTCCTTTACAATTTGCACAAGAATAGATTGATTGTTTTTTAATGCATCGGAAATATTTCCGTTCTTATCAATCTCTTTTTCAAAAGGAAAGTCTTTTAAAGAAAAATCTTTAATTTTTCCGGAAGTGACTCCTTTTATAAATTTAAGAAGAGAAGGAACCTTAGGTCCCAAATCATGATAATGCAAAAACCCGTCTTTTTCATAACCTACATTAACAAATGCAGCATTTAGACCGGGAACTGTTTTACGGATTTTGGCAAGAAATATATCTCCTACCGTAAAATTATTTGCCTCTTCTTCTTTATGCAATTCTATTAGCTTCCCATCTTTTAATAGAGCAAAATCAACCTCTTGTGAACCGGATCTAATGAATAATTCGTAGTTCACGTTTATTAATTTTGATTAAACAAATGGAATTCGACGAGTTTTTAAATAAACCCGTTGGAATGAAGTCTGAATATTCTAAAACTTTATTCCTGTTTCAAAGAGCTTTTGCAATACCTCAAGCCTAGTGAGATATATGCAGAGATATTTAAAGCGAAAAAGTAGTTAGAAAACTACTTTTTCTTTTTGTGGCGATTCGCACGACGTCTTTTTTTGCGTTTGTGGGTCGCTACCTTATGTCTTTTTCTTTTTTTACCGCTTGGCATATGCGTGAGAATTACGTCCCGAAAGGGACAAGTTATTGAATTATTTTACTTCTACGTTGGCTTTTACACCTTCAAGGAAAACTTTGGCCGGTTTAAAAGCAGGAATATTGTGAGCCGGAATTTTAATGGTTGTGTTCTTAGAAATGTTTCTTCCGGTTTTTTCGGCTCTAGTTTTAATGATGAAACTTCCAAAACCTCTGAGATAAACATTATCACCACTCTCTAAAGAATTTTTTACCTCTTCCATAAAGGATTCTACTGTAGCCTGTACTTCACTCTTCTCCAATCCAAGCTTTTCCGAGATTCTCGCAACAAGATCTGCTTTCGTCATTATTATAGATTTATTAAATTAATATCGTTTACTTTGGCTTTTTTAAGCGACGGCAAATATACATATTTTATAAACATAATATCAAAGCATAAACCTTTAAAATTTAAAGGAATATAACCTTTTATTATAATGAATCCCCATTTCCCCGAATTTTCAAGTAAGCTGATAACGTGGTATTTAGAAAATAAACGAGAGCTGCCTTGGAGAAACCAAAGAAACCCGTATTTCATTTGGTTGTCTGAAATTATTCTACAGCAAACGCGGGTGTCACAAGGAATTCCATATTATCTAAGGTTTGTGCAACACTTCCCAAGTGTTTTACAACTTGCCGAGGCACAAGAACAGGAAGTGCTGAAGCTATGGCAAGGGCTAGGCTATTATTCGAGGGCTAGAAACCTTCTATCGTCGGCAAAAATGATAGCGGACATGAATGGCGTTTTCCCACAAACTTATGAAGGATTGCTGAAGCTGAAAGGAGTGGGAGACTATACCGCAGCAGCAATAGCAAGCATCTGCTATAATGAAAAGGTGGCAGTTGTGGACGGAAATGTTTATAGGGTGCTGTCTCGAGTCTTCGGTATTGATACTCCCATAAACACCGGAAAAGGAAAAAAAGAATTTAAGCAACTTGCTGCGCTCCTCATCGACCCCGGGCAACCCGGCATCTATAATCAAGCAATTATGGAGTTTGGTGCAACGCACTGTACACCAAAACTGCCAAATTGTGAATCTTGTATGCTGCAAACAAAGTGTCACGCTTTTGCCAAGAATCAAATAAATGACTTGCCGGTAAAACTAAAATCTAAACCCGCTAAAAACCGATATTTCAATTATTTCCTAATCGAAGGACCATCGGGAAAAATAGCTATGGAAAAAAGGAATGGGAAAGATATATGGAAAAACTTATTTCAGTTGCCACTTGTAGAAACACCGGAAGTAATAACCGAAACCGCAAGCAATGACAAATTTGAAGCATTGAAAGATAAATTACAGCTGCAAGAACTGACACTCGTGGCACGGGAAAAGAAGGTGCACAAGCTTTCGCATCAACATATCCACACCTCGTGGTGGAGAGCTACTACTATTCATGAGACTTCAAATTTCTTTGGAAAAGAAGATTTATTGACACTCCCCGTTCCCATACTAATTGCACGATTTTTGCAATCCTTATTTTATCAGGATCAGCAAAAGAATTAAAGTAGAGTGTAAAACTGAAAAATTGTATCTTTAATTTCTTACCAGTACATTTGCAAAAACCTAATAACGAAATAAATGAACGGCACATTAAATAAAGTAATGCTGATAGGGCATACGGGAGATGACGTAAAATTGCACTATTTTGAAGGAGGAAATTGTGTCGGGAGATTCCCTCTGGCTACAGACGAGTCTTATACCACAAAAGCGGGAGAACGAGTTGCCCTTACTGAATGGCACAACGTTGTCGTCAATAACAAGGCAGCAGAAATCTGTGAAAAATATTTAAAAAAAGGAGATAAGGTTTACATTGAAGGAAAAATAAGAACCAGAAAATGGACCGATGCCGCCGGAGTAGAAAGATACACTACAGAAATCTTGTGTAGAGAATTTACATTCCTCACGCCAAAAGGACAATCCATTCAAAAACCTGCCGAACAAACAGCGTCTCCTCATTCTTTGACCAATTCAAATCCCACATCAATCCCGTCGGAAACAGAATACCAAGGTCAGAACGATGCAAATGATGAAATTGACGATGTTCCTTTTTGATGTCTAACTAATAATCACACTTTTGGATACAGAGCCTCCAAGTTTTCTTCTAATAAATTCTCTTGACGCAGGAATGATTGTCAGTATCGTAATCTTGATCATTCTGTTAATTGGATCTGCGCTTGTTTCAGGAGCAGAAGTAGCGTTTTTTTCAATGACCGCTTCTGATTTTGAATCAAATTCGGATAAAAATCTCAGTAAAAGATTAGAAATTGTTCAAAAACTAACAGACCGTCCCGAGAAATTGTTGGCTACAATTTTAGTGTCAAACAATTTTATAAATATAGCCATTGTGCTGATTTTCGGGTCGATAAGCGGAGCATTTTTCGAAAGAATCACAACCACTTTTCTTGGAATATCAGTCCGATTTTTTTTAGAAGTGGGAGTGGTCACTTTCTTGATTTTACTTTTTGGCGAGATTCTTCCAAAAATATATGCAAGCCGAAATAAAATCTCCTTTGCCGTATTTATGGCATATCCAATCCAGATTTTAGACTATGTTCTATCTCCCGTTTCGGTGCCTATGAAAAATGCTACCATGTATCTCCAGAAGAGATTTGGAAAGAAAAAGAATAATTTCAACGTAGCGCAACTTTCCCAGGCATTAGAACTTTCGCAAGAAGACACGACCACCGAAGAGAAGAAAATATTACAAGGAATAGTCACATTCGGGAATACCCAGGTGCGCCAAGTGATGAAAAACAGAATGGATATTTTCGCCTTAAGTGCCGATCTCTCCTTTGCTGAAGTCTTGTCTGAAGTACTGGTACATGGTTTTTCTCGTATTCCTATCTATGAAGAAAATATTGATCATATAATTGGGATTTTGTATGTAAAAGACCTAATTGCACACGTAGAGGAAGAAGATTTTCATTGGAAAGATTTAATTCGGGAAGTTTATTTTGTCCCGGAAAATAAAAAGCTCGACGACCTGCTGAACGAGTTTAAAGAAATGAAAATGCATTTAGCTATAGTGGTGGACGAATATGGAGGGACAAGCGGATTGATTTCTTTGGAAGATATTATTGAAGAAATTGTCGGAGAAATAAGCGATGAATTTGATGATGAAGGGCTGATCTTCTCCAAACTGGACGACAGAAACTATATATTTGAGGGAAAAACTTCCTTAAAAGATTTTTACAAAGTCATTGGTTTGGAAAACACCGAAGCCTTTGAAAATGAAAAGGGAGAAGCCGAGACATTAGCAGGTTTTCTGCTGGAAATATCAAAAGGATTTCCTAAGAAAAATGAAGTTTTATATTTTGAAAACTATGCATTTATTGTGGAAGCCTTTGAGGGTAAACGAATAAAACAGATTAAACTTACCATTGAAGATAAATAATCACTCTCAGCTAGCGATTTCCGGCGATAAGCCATCAGCTTAAACACCATGAAGATAAAATATCTTTTTTCTTTAGCGCTTGCAGTTTTGTTCTTGGAAGGTTGCCAAAACGATGTTACGATAAAACCATCGGCACAACTGCGATTGCAATATCCATATCCGAAATATCATAACTTGAAAATAGACTGTCCGTTCTCTTTTGAAGTAAATGATAATACGGAAATTGTGAGAAAAAGGAATTGCGATGTCAACATTCGATATCCGAAAATGAAGGCCACCTTTTACCTCACCTATCAAAAAATTAGACCGCATAACCTGGATTCACTTTTAAGGGATGCTCAGAAATTGGCATACGATCATTCCATCAAAGCCAGCAGTATTCCCGAACAGCCGTTTGTAAATCCTGATGATAAAGTTTATGGCATGTTTTATATGATAAATGGTGATGCGGCTACACAAGCAGGATTTTATGTAACTGACAGTATCAATCACTTTTTGAACGGAACCTTGTATTTTGACGCCAAACCCAACTTTGACTCCATCTATCCGGCAGTGATGTATTTGAGAGAAGATATGCGCCGAATTATGGAAACGGTAGAGTGGAAATAAGAGTAGGAATAATGAATCGGCAACGGGCATAATAAACGGTCCGGCAAATAAAAAAACCGCCCGAAAATCCGAGCGGTTTGTATTGATTTATCTGATATTCTCGCTATTTGAACATGTCGTCTGAAACTTTCCCATTGATCTCTACATTATCAACAGTAACTTTCATAGACTGAGGTCCCACCTGTTCTTCCATCACAAATGGTATTTTTAATCCGTCCACTTCACGATAATCACTCAAAATTGTAGTAGAAGAAAAAGTTTGTCCCATAACTTCAACAACTGACTCTTGCTTCACTAAAAGTCCGGTTTCTTTATCATAGAAGTTTTCGGTTCCGCTTTTGAAGGAAAGAACATAAGCAGGTCTGCCATCAACGTCTTCTTCTCTGAGCAATTGTGGATTTTTTGCTGACAAAATCGGGAAAGGAGTGGCTTCAAGTTTTGCCTCTTCATTCTCTTCAGCAGAATTTTCCATGCGCTGACCTTGTTGAATTTGGTATCCTTTTTCTCCATCAAATACCATTTTCTGAAGCGTCATAGAACCCATAGAAACTTCTGTAATAGATTGTCCTCTCTTTGTATTGAGTCTCATCACGTTTAAGTTCATTCCTTGCATAGAAAGGGTCCCGTCGATTTTGATGGAATTGATATTTTCCACTGTTTTTCTTCCGCCCACGGCATCCAAATATTTCTCAATGACCATTTCTGCGGTCACTCCTCCTGAAACAGGTTGGTTGAAAACAGGTTCTGTGGATGGATTTGCGAATTTGTCAAAATACATCACAGGAATAATTTTTCCTTTTGGCCCTCTTAAATTCTTTAGACCTTCCAGAACTTCTGAACCTTTACCTACCACCACAATTCTAAAATTATCGGGCTTGAAGTATTTTTTAGCAACACGTGCCACATCATCAGGCGTAACGGCATTAATTTTCTTCAAATAATTAAAGTAGAAATCATCCGGCAAGTTTTGTGTTTTAATTCGTAAAGCATAGGTAGCTATTGTCTCCGGGCGCTCAAGTGCCACAACAAAATCACCCGTATATTTCGCCTTTGCATTATTGAGTTGGGCAACCGTAATCTTGTTGTTTCTGATATTCTGTATTTCTTTTAATATTTCAACCACTGCACTGTCAGTTACTGCATTTCTAACCTCGGTGTAGGCCATGAAAGAGGAGATTTCCTTGTCAGCCGAAAAAGTAGAATAGGCACCATATGTCCAGGCGTTTTTCTCGCGTAGATTCATATTTAAATAACTGTTTAATCCCCCGCCTCCTAAAATCCTGTTGGCAATCAGAAGTGGGAAATAATCAGGATGACTCATCTTTAGATCTACAAGATTCATTACCGCAATTTGAGACTGTACGGCATTTGGCATGTCCACAAAATTTACCTGAGTATATTGTACATCTTTTGGAGTGGAATACTTTACAGCTGGAACCGATTTACGCTTCCAATCGGAAAGGTGCTGGGAAAATAATCTCTGAATGTCTGCACGTTTCACATCACCTACCACGGCTAAGTAAGCATTATTCGGATTGAAAAAATTTTCGTAATATGAGATAACATCACTCAGTTTAAGATTTTCTACTTTTTCGATAGTAGTGAACTCCCCTTTAGGATGATTTGATCCGAAAACGAGAGCGTCACGAACACGATTTGCAACTTCCGCTACGCTTTTTTCACCCATTTTCAGAGATTCGATCAGCTTAGATTTTTCGCTTTCAAACTCTTCTTGGGTGAAGAGGGGGTTTTTTATTGCATCAGAAAGCAATTCGATTAATCGAGGCGTAAATTCTGAAAGCCCAAGGGCATAAGCATGGTCATTCCCAAATGCCAAGGTTGCACCCATATAGTCAACCTCTTCATTAAAAGCATCTTTTGAAATGTTTTTGGTGCCATTACCCATCAGTGCCGCAAATAAGCTTTCAACTCCTGCTTTGTTTCCGGCGGCATACATGGGATTGTCTATTAATAATTGCATGCGCACCGTTGGCAACTTATGATTTTCTACTACCAACACCGTTAAACCGTTATCCAGTTTAAAACTTTGGGGTTCTGTAAGATTTACTTTGGGTGCCGGGCCGGGTGCTGGTTGCTTACTCCTGTCAATTTGTGCAACAACGATATTGGATATCAGGAATCCGGCAAGAAATAAATATAAATATTTTCTCATCTTTTATAATGTTCTAAAAAATTATTATTGATCGTTCTTAGGAAGATAATCCAAAACGAGACGCTGATTTGCATTAAGATATTTTCGAGCTACTTCAAGAATTTCTTCTCTTGTAATGGATTTGTAAATATCCAATTCAGTATTGATCAGTTTCGTGTTGCCATAGAGAGTGGAATATGTGGCCAGAGAATGCGCAATTCCCTCTACAGAAGCATTGGCACGGATAAAATTATTTCTATAAATATTCTGTAGCTTCTCATATTCATGCTCAGAAATAAGTTCTGTTTTTAGTCGCGCCATTTCTTTATCAATTTCGGCAGTTAAATCAGCCAAAGAAGTATCTCCCATAGGTAATGCAATGGTGATATAACTACCATAATCTTCTTGACTTAGGTTGATGGCTCCCACTTGTAAGGCCATTTTTTTATCATCTACCAGATTTTTATAAAGTCGAGAACTCTTCCCTTGACTCACCAATGTGGAAATCATGTCCAATACATAAGCATCTCTTTCTTTCATAGAAGGAGTACGGTATGCATGAATAAGCATAGGTACTTGAATATTGGGATCATACCATGTGGCTCTTATCTCGGAAGTAATTGGATCTTCCTGAATGTTTGGCTGAATCACTTCGGGACCACTGGGAATAGGACCAAAATAATTTTGGATCATTTTCTTAACCTCAGCCGTGTCGATATCACCGGCTACCACAAGAGTGGCATTGTTGGGACCATAGAATTTCTTGAAAAATTCTAAAAATTCATCCAAAGTGGCTGCATCCAGGTCCTCCATTTCTCCAATGGTTGTCCATCGATAAGGATGTTTTTTGAAAAGGTTTTCTTTGATGGCTTTTAGAAGCTGTCCATAAGGTTGGTTATCTACTCGCAACCTTTTTTCTTCTTTAACCACTTCATTTTGTGTAGAAACACCAATCTGATTAATAACAGGGTGAAGCATTCTCTCACTTTCCATCCAAAGTCCTAATTCCACATTGTTAGAAGGAAAAACTTCGTAATAATAGGTTCGGTCATCACTGGTATTGGCATTGTTGCTGCCTCCATTAGATGAAACTATTTCAAACCATTTCCCTCGTTGGATATTCTTGGTACCCTCAAAAAGCAAATGCTCAAAGAAATGCGCAAAACCTGACCGACCGGGAGTCTCATTTTTTGCCCCAACGTGATACATCACAGAGGTTACCACTACCGGAGCGGTATTGTCCTGATGAAGAATCACACGCAGACCATTAGCCAGGTTATATTCCTCATACGATACATGTTGCGCCTGCATACCTATAAAAGAAGCAATCGCGAATAATAATGTGAATGATATTTTTCTCATTGATTAAAGTTAAGTTATAAGATTCAAACTGCGAAATTACAAATAAAACCCGTTAGCTTTAATTTAGTTCAAACAATGTCGTATCATTTCTTATGGAAAAGAAGGGTTGGTTCTGATTTCGATAAACTTTTCTTAAAAATAAAATCTTAAGGAATAAGTGCAGTATATTCATAATTTATTTTAAAAACATTTGGAATCAATCAAAATAAACGATTATGCGACGATTTTCTGTAATTTATGGTTTTTGGACGGCAGTGGCACTTATTGTTTATTTCTTATTAATCAAACTCGTGGGCTTTCAAGAAAATGTGATGTTCAGTGCCGTAAATGGAATTATATTCGGAGTGGGTATATATATTACCATAAGCAGACTAAATGAAAAATTGACGACGATGAAATACGAAACGGGATTCTCAGCCGGTATGGTTTCCGGAGCGGTGGCAACAGCTATTTTTACGATGTTTATGGCCATTTATATGTATCAAATTGATCCCGGTTTTTCTAAGGCGCTGATGCAAAGATGGAATCTGGAAGACAGCTTGAGCACGGCTATGCTCGTTCTAATGATTCTGACCATGGGTGCAGTCACAACACTTGTGCTCACTTTAGCCTTTATGCAGCTGTTTAAACAGTCATGGAATACAAAAGAAGGCGATGCGCATACACTAAAATAGAAAATCACCACTTTTGCTCACTTAATTATCTGACTGTAAGCTGGAAATAGAAGATTGCCTCTGTCGAGATATTGAAAATCAAAAAAGAAAACTTTTCTTGTTCAATTCTAAATTAGATAGTATATTTGCAGCCCTTTAAGCTATGCTTCATGGGTTTAGAGAAGGATTAAGTATAACAAAATTTATTAAAACGAATCGCTATGTTCGCAATTGTAGAGATAGCAGGGCAGCAATTTAAAGTTGCAAAAGACCAAAAGGTGTTTGTCCATCGTTTACCGGGAGAAGAAGGTGATCAAATTACTTTTGATAATGTTCTTCTGGTAGGAGATGGTGACAATATCACCGTTGGCGCCCCGGCTATAGAAGGTGCCACCGTTGGTGCAAAAGTTCTAAAACACCTAAAAGGTGATAAAGTTATTGTCTTCAAAAAGAAGAGAAGAAAAGGATATCGAGTGAAAAATGGTCACCGTCAATATCTTTCTCAGATCCAAATTGGAGATATCGTTCTTCCGGGTTCTTCAAAAAAGAAAGAAACTAAAGAAGTAGAAGCAAAATAAACTCATTAAATTAAATCTGAAATAAAATGGCTCACAAAAAAGGAGTTGGTAGTTCCAAAAACGGTCGCGATTCAGAATCGAAACGTCTTGGCGTTAAAGTTTTCGGAGGACAAGCCGTTGTTGCAGGAAATATCATTGTAAGACAAAGAGGAAACACACATCATCCGGGTGAGAATGTGTATGGCGGAAAAGATCATACACTACACGCTAAAGTTGACGGTGTGGTGAAATTTTCTAAAAGAAAAGATAATAAGAGCTACGTTTCTGTTGTGCCTCACGCAGAAGCATAATTCTGTTGAAAATATTAATCGTAAAGCGTCGGTTTCTTTGGAGATCGACGCTTTTTTCATGTACCTAAGAATTGAAAACGCAACTGTTTTAATTGCGGAAAGTGTATCTTTGGAAAAACCTAAAATCAACAAAAAAATATGGAAACGGGTATTAAACATTTGCACTCTTTCTGGGCTTATCTGGTGCTTTTCATTACACTGATTGCAACAATAAATGCTATTGCCGGAACAGTCTCTAAAAAACCTTTTGCTGCAAAAGATACTAAACTTGCGCTCTTTGCACTTATTGCAACACACATACAATTCCTGGTTGGGATTGTACTCTTTTTTGTATCGCCCTTAGGAATTAAGAACATAAAAGCATCGGGAATGGGAGTGGTTATGAAAGATTCATTAATGAGATTATATGCCGTGGAACATCCATTGGTTATGCTTATTGCAGTTGTTTTAATAACCATAGGATACTCTGCGCATAAGAGAAAAACTTTAGATTCCCAAAAATTCAAAACAATCATGATCTTCTACCTCATTGCACTGATTCTCATGTTGAGTAGAATTCCCTACGCTATGTGGTTTTCATAATATCCATTAATCTACAATCCCATTAATCTCCACAATGAAAATGGACGGTGCCGATATTCCTTATAAAATGCTTTCATTGGATCCCTTCAGTCGATGGCTCGGAATTGAAATCTTGGAATGCTCCATAGGTAAGGTTACACTGGGAATGACTGTCAGAAAAGATATGCTCAACAGCATGCAAAAAGCACACGGAGGAATTGCATACAGTTTGGCCGATACTGCGTTCGGATTTGCAGCCAATACTCACGGAAGGTTTGCCGTGTCAATCGAAACTTCCATCAATCATATAGAAGCCTTGGAAGAAGGCGATTACCTCACAGCCTCAACGGTTGTAGATGTGACAAAGAATAAACTGGCTTTTCATATCGTGGAAGTAAGAAAAGAAGGCGAACTGGTAGCTCTTTTTAAGGGTGTTGTTTATCGAACTTCCAAAGAATGGTAATATCTTTAACTGTCCAAGAACTAAAATCAAATCATATAATGTATGAAATGGCAAGGTAGAAGACAAAGCGGTAATGTGGATGACAGGCGTGGTGTGTCCACAAAAGGCGGCTTATTGGCCGGTGGAGGTGTGGTAGCAATTATTGTGCTCCTTCTACAGTTTTTTGGAGGAGACACCGGAAAACAATTGGCGCCGATTGTAGAACAAATAGGAAATAGCCGCTCTTTAACAAGTGTCAGCGAGCGTGAATTAACCGCGGAAGAAAAGAAGATGGGTGCCTTTATGGGGACAGTGCTTGCTGATACAGAGGATGTATGGCATGATATTTTTAAACGAAATAATCTTGGTCCTTATAAAGAGCCAACTATGGTCTTGTTTACAGATGCGGTGGCCTCGGGTTGCGGAAATGCCTCTGCCGCTATGGGTCCTTTCTATTGTCCCGCAGACCATAAACTCTATATGGATTTGGCTTTTTTTGACGAACTGCAAAATAAATTCGGTGCAAAAGGAGGCGATTTTGCCATAGCCTACGTTACGGCTCACGAGGTGGCACATCATGTACAGACACTTCTTGGAACTTCACAAAAGGTTAACCAACTCCAAAGACAACTGAGTCCGACGGAAGGAAATAAGCTTTCCGTAGCCCTGGAATTGCAAGCCGATTTCTATGCCGGAGTATGGGCGCATTATAATCAAAAATATTTGGAAGAAGGAGATATTGAGGAGGCATTGAGTGCCGCCAACGCCGTGGGTGATGATGCTATTCAAAGCAAATTTTCAGGAGAAGTGAGGCCCGATACTTTTACGCACGGCACGTCAGAGCAAAGAATGTACTGGTTTATGAAGGGATATAAAACAGGAGATATCAATCAAGGTGATACTTTCGCAGAAGTAGTAAAATAACCCAAAACCTTCTTCTAAACTTATTTGAGAGGTTAAATATTAAAGCCTCGCTAAATTCAAAAAATTACTAATAAATATGAAATCTTTTATTATTGATGGGATCCGTACGCCTGTGGGAAACTACCAAGGTAGCCTTAGCACAGTGCGAACAGATGATCTGGCGTCTCTGGTTATTGCAGAAATTGTAAAAAGAAACCCAAACATCCCCAAAAGTGCCTTTGATGATGTGATCCTGGGCTGTGCCAATCAAGCAGGGGAAGACAATAGAAATATTGCACGAATGGCCTCGTTATTGGCAGGCTTACCCCATAGTGTTCCGGGTGAGACTGTTAACAGGCTGTGCAGCAGCGGGTTGTCTGCAATTATTCACGCCCATAGAGCAATTTTATCAGGAGACGGAGATATATTTATAGCCGGAGGAGTGGAAAATATGACTCGCGGACCTTACGTCATTTCGAAGCCTTCTAGAGCTTTCGGAACAGATTCGAAAATGTATGATTCAAGTTTTGGCTGGAGATTTGTAAACCCAAAAATGAAGGAGGAATATGGCACGGACGGTATGGGAGAAACTGCCGAAAACCTTGTAGATAAATACAACATCTCAAGAGAAGATCAAGATAAGTTTGCAGAGTGGAGTCAGTTGAAAGCAGCAGACGCACAAAAAAATGGACGTTTGGCAGAGGAAATAGTGCCGGTAGAAATTCCACAAAGAAAAGGAGATGCCATTCTTTTCTCAAAGGATGAATTTATTAAACCCGAAACGTCATTGCAAGTTCTTGGAAAATTACGTCCGGCTTTTCGAAAGGATGGATCAGTCACAGCCGGCAATTCCTCAGGATTGAATGATGGTGCCGCTGCCACAATAATTGCATCTCAAACTGCTGTAAAAAAATATCATCTCACGCCACTGGCAAGAATTGTTAGCTCGGCAGTGGTGGGGGTAGAACCTCGAATTATGGGAATCGGGCCGGTTGAGGCTTCTAATCGCGCACTGCAGAAGGCCGGACTAACCATGGAGGATATGGATATTATTGAGCTTAATGAGGCTTTTGCAGCTCAGGCTTTAGCTTGCATTAGAGCTTGGGGACTTGAGGACAATGACGCACGCATCAACCCCAACGGGGGAGCTATTGCCATTGGTCACCCTCTCGGAATGACAGGAACTCGTATCGCATATTCTGCAGCCCTCGAGCTGAAAAAACAGGATAAGAAATATGCCTTGATAACAATGTGTGTGGGAGTAGGACAAGGATACGCTGCCATCATTGAAAGTGTTTGATTCCATGCTAAGCCGATAATTAACCTCTTGATTTTTTAAAACTTTTGGATATTTTATTAGCGGCAAATTTTAATCAAATTAGGAAGATTTTAGATTTTTTCCTTCTGATTGACAGTGGGTTTATTTGTCTTTTTTACCACAGATCGAATACCGATTATAAATTATTTTTCTCATTCATCAAACCTGACGAAATCTATTGAATTCCACCAATGTTGTTCATACCTTTGCAACGTGGAATTTCTAAAGATTCCTGATCCTTTATTCATGACTAAATTTTAAAATCATGCTTCGGAAACAATTTGTTTTTCTTTCCATCGTATTATTGATTGTTACCTTCGGTCTTGCCTGGTATATTGACTACAACTGGTTTGTGGCATTTGCCATAGTAGCAGTGCTAACCGTAATGGGCTTTATCGATATGTATCAAACAAAACATACCATTCGCAGGATATATCCGCTATTTGGTCGCTTACGGTAT
Organism: Flavobacteriaceae bacterium; assembly: GCA_035654795.1. Taxonomy (GTDB): domain Bacteria; phylum Bacteroidota; class Bacteroidia; order Flavobacteriales; family Flavobacteriaceae; genus JAAYLC01. The sequence goes on along the minus strand of DASRWC010000063.1, from coordinate 4,045 downwards.
GTGATGGAGGAATTGAGACCAAAAATGTATCAGTATTTTATTGAATCTGATATAGATGGCCGTCCCTTTCATAGAGTAGATCGCTCTACTATTTATCAAAGGGCTAAAGAACAACGGGACACCATTCCGTTTGGAACCCAATTTGACGTTTATGCTGAAGGATACGAGTGGATGTGTCACTCCATTGCACCCAAAGCCTTTGATACACTAAACCAAGACCCTCGGGTGATGGTAGGAAATAAGGATTGTAAGCAACCTTATTCTGCAAGCATTCTCAATATATCTGCTATGAGTTTCGGATCTCTGAGTGCTAATGCCGTAGAAGCTCTTAATGCAGGTGCCAAGATTGGCAACTTCTCACATAATACCGGTGAAGGAGGATTAAGCGATTACCACTTGAAACACGGAGGAGACCTGGTATGGCAAATTGGTACAGGATACTTCGGATGTAGAGATGAGGAAGGAAAGTTTGATCCAAATCTATTTGCGGAAAAATCACAGCATCCTCACGTTAAAATGATAGAATTGAAAATTTCTCAAGGTGCAAAGCCGGGACACGGGGGAATCCTTCCGGCATCAAAAAATACCGAGGAAATTGCAAGAATACGTCATATAAAACCTCACACTAAGGTAGTGTCGCCACCATATCACTCCGCTTTTGATACGCCTATAGAAATGGTGAAGTTTATTCAGAAACTTAGGGATCTTTCAGGCGGAAAACCGGTGGGTTTCAAATTGTGTATAGGACATAAAAGTGAATTTATCGCTATCTGTAAAGCAATGATTCACCTGGATATTTATCCGGATTTTATTACCGTAGATGGAGGTGAAGGAGGAACCGGTGCTGCACCTCCGGAATTTACAAACCACGTGGGAGCGCCAATGATTGATGCTCTGGATTTTGTGCATAACATATTGAATGGTCTGGATATCAGAAAACATATAAAGGTTATCGCTTCCGGAAAAATTGTTTCCGCATTCCACGTAGCCAGAGCTATAGCATTGGGAGCAGATATGTGCAACCAAGCAAGACCTATGAAAATAGCCTTAGGATGTATCCAAGCTCTGTTGTGTAATACTAATAAATGCCCCACAGGAATTACAACACAAGATCCGAAATTGACTGTGGGATTGGTTGTGGATGATAAAAAATACAGAGTGGCTAATTACCATAAAAATACCATCAAAAATTTTGTGGAATTACTTGGCGCATCCGGCCTTGATGATGTCAGAAACATCACACGCTCTCATATCTATAGAAGAATCTCTCTAAACGATATGATTACGTATGAAGAACTATTTCCATCGATTAAACCTGGATCTATGTTGAAAGAAGAGGGAATTCCTGCCAAGTATAAACTGGATTTCGCCCTTGCCAATATGGAAAGTTGGGGAATAGCTCCGCTACTGGGGAATCATTGATGAAAAATTTTTAAACAAGAAGAACTCCGTTTTTAAACAAATCAAAAAACGGAGTTTCTTTTTTAATGATAGTCCTCTAACGGGGCAACACAAATTTAATCCTATTTTTGAGCTTGTTTCAAGAGTGCGTAAGTTTGCGCTCAGGAAAATTCATTCAAGATTTAAATCTCATATCAAAATGAAAAAATTACATAATTACGTGACGGGTCAGTGGCGGGAAGGAAAAGGAGAAGGAATACCTATGCACGATGCCATAACGGGAGAAGTGATTGCACTGTCAGATACCACAGGCCTGGATTTTGGAGAAATCCTACAATACGGAAGAGAAAAAGGAGAAGCCCTTAGAAAGATGACTTTCCAGGAAAGAGGTAATATGCTGAAGGCTCTGGCCCTACATCTCGTGAAAAAAAAGGCCGATTTCTATGATATAAGTTATCGCACCGGTGCCACAAAAGTGGATAGCTGGATCGATATTGAAGGTGGGTTCGGAAATCTTTTTGCTAACGCTTCCCTGCGTAAAGTGTTCCCCAATCTGCCCTACCACATAGAAGGGGAGCCTATAGATTTGTCTCGGGGCGGAAGATTTATGGGGCATCACATAATGGTGCCAAAACGTGGAGTGGCAATACACATTAATGCTTTTAATTTCCCGGTGTGGGGAATGCTGGAGAAATGTGCGGTTAACTGGATGGCAGGAGTGCCGGCAGTAGTTAAACCCGCGACCAATACCTCTTTTCTGACTGAGGCTGTGGTTCGTGAAATTATTGACTCCGGAATTTTGCCGGAAGGTGCACTGCAACTCATAACCGGTTCGGCTAGAGAAATCTTGGATACAGTAGAATCTCAGGATGTGGTCACGTTTACAGGTTCAGCATCAACAGGAAGAATGCTAAAAGCACATCCTAGAATTATTGAAGAATCAGTACCCTTCACCATGGAGGCAGATTCATTAAATGCGTCCGTTCTGGGAGAAGATGCTGTGCCGGGAACGCCGGAATTTGATCTGTTTATTAAGGAAGTTCGCACAGAAATGACCGTTAAGTGCGGACAGAAATGTACTGCTATTCGACGCATTATCGTACCCGAGAATCTAATAGAAGATGTGCAAATTGCACTGGGGAAGGCACTGTCTAAAGTTACCATTGGTGATCCACGATTGAAGGAAGTTAGAATGGGTTCATTAGTGAGCAGAGATCAGGTGGAAGAAGTAAGAAGCAGGGTTCAGGATCTTTCTAAAACAGCAAAGATTGTTTACGGCTCATTAGATAACGTAGAGGTCATTGGCGCCGACGCACAAAAAGGAGCATTCTTTGCGCCTATTTTGTTAAGAGAAGACCATCCGTTTGAAAACTTAGCCGTCCACGAAACAGAGGCATTCGGCCCGGTAAGTACCCTGATGCCATACAAATCTCTTAATGAAGCTATTGAATTGGCACACATGGGCAAAGGTTCTTTGGTTTCATCCATTGCCACCTTCAATGATAACACTGCTCGGGAATATGTAGTAAATGCAGCCTCACATCACGGGCGAATTCTGGTAATCAACCGCGAAAGTGCAGAGCAAAGCACCGGACACGGATCACCTCTCCCGACTTTAGTACATGGCGGACCGGGAAGAGCAGGAGGAGGAGAGGAAATGGGAGGAGTGAGAGGTATTAAGCACTACCTACAGCGCACAGCAATACAAGGATCTCCTACAACCCTAACGGAAATAACACAGATATATCAGCAAAAAGCAAAGTATAAAGAAATAGAAAAACATCCGTTCCGGTATTATTGGGAAGATATACAGCCTGGAATGTCCATCAAAACGCATAAACGAACCATTGATAATAGCGATATCATCAATTTCGCTAATCTCACCTGGGACCACTTCTATGCGCATACAGATACCACATCCTTGGATGGTAGCATTTTTGAGAAACGTACGGCACATGGCTATTTCATAATATCTGCAGCCGCAGGCTTATTCGTATATCCAAATAAAGGTCCGGTGGCAGCAAATTATGGGCTTGAAGATTGTCGATTCCTTAGACCCATGTATCACGGAGATACCATTTATGTGAGGCTAACTTGCAAACAAAAATTGGAACGAGACGTGTCGGGGGATGAACATCCCAGCGGAATAGTCAAATGGTTTGTGGAAGTTTTTGATCAGGATGATGAGCTTGTTGCCGTGGCTACAATATTGACCATGGTACAGAAAAAACAAAATGTGTTTGTTGAAATGAACGACGAATCAATAATGGAAGCCTTAAAGAAACTGGAGCCTGATACTAAACCTTTGTGGGGAATATTAACTCCCCAACACCTTATTGAACATCTGGAAGAAGGATATAAAATATTGTCAGGAGAAGTTCAAGATTTCGAAATTGCAACACCTGAGAAAATTCTGGATAAAGTGCATGCCAGCTTATACAACTATGAGAAATTTCCCAGACATACACATTTTCCATCAATGAAAAAAGGAGAGCTGGAAGAATTGAAACATCCGGATCTCGAAACGGCAAAACAGAAAATGCTTGAAGCTCGGAATGCCTATTTGCAATTTTTCAAAGAAAATCCTGATGCTCAGCTGAAAAACATGGTATTCGGAATGCTAAACAAATACGAATCATACCTT
>DASRWC010000062.1:0-3586 GCA_035654795.1 Flavobacteriaceae bacterium | reverse complement strand
GATTGCAAATATTCTTGATGTGGATATCAAGGAGTTAATTGTTTCCACTAAGAAATAAGTATGGCAGATGTACACGACAAGGCAACCCGTAGCTACAACATGAGCAGAATTAAGGGAACTGACACAAAGCCAGAAATGCTTGTGAGGAAGTATCTCCATGCGCACGGCATAAGATACAGACTGCACAACAAAAACTTGCCAGGAAAACCCGATTTAACGCTTGCTAAATATCATACAGTAATTTTTGTGAACGGTTGTTTCTGGCATGGGCATAAAGGATGCAAGTATTTTGTGTTGCCTAAAACAAGAACTGAATGGTGGCAGGATAAAATTGAAGAAACAATAAAAAGAGACATCAAAGCAATGAAGGATTTGAAAGAAAGCGGATGGAACTCAATAGTCATTTGGGAATGTGAGTTAAAGCCGGAGAAAAGAAATACAACGCTTGAAAATATTTTGTTTACAATAACTAAAGAAGCTAAAAACTAAATGGCCAAAAAGAAAAAGGAAATAAGATTCATTGACCTGTTTGCGGGAATTGGAGGCTTTCATATTGCCATGCATGAGAATGGTGGCAGATGTGTTTTCGCTTCAGAGATTGACAAATTTGCCCGCCAGACATACGAACATAATTTTAGAAAAATTTCGCCTGAAATTTTTGAAAACGGAAATTTCAATGAAGATATAACCGACCCTAAACTTGATTATTCTACCATTCCGGAATTTGATGTTTTATGTGCGGGCTTTCCTTGCCAGCCATTTTCACATGCAGGCTTAAAAAAAGGATTTGATGATACAAGAGGAACCTTGTTTTTCAATATCAAAGAAATTGTCAAGTCTAAAATTGAAGCAAACAAACTCAATAAAAAGGTTTCAATACCTAAAATTCTTCTTTTAGAAAATGTCAAAGGTTTTAAAAACCATGACAAGGGTAACACATTCAAAGTTATAAAGCGAACTCTAAACGAATTGGGATATGAAGTTGCCGCTGAAGTACTGAACAGTAAACACTTTGGCGTTCCTCAAAACAGAGAAAGAATTTTCATTGTAGCATGGTATAAAGAAGCAGTAAATAAAACTGACTTTAAATTCCCATTCGGGCTAACCGAAGATAATGAAGTAATTTTTGAAAAAGAGAAACGAGACGAATATGCTAAAAGCATTTTTGTTGGTGATATTCTCCTAAAGAATAAAGAATTAGAAAAACTTGAGAAAAAGGATAAGAAAACATATACAATTTCAGAAAAGCTTTGGTCAGGCCATAAAAGAAGAAGAATTGAGCATGCAGAAAAGGGTAATGGTTTTGGCTATTCACTGTTTAATGCCAAATCGCCCTATACAAGTACCATTTCAGCAAGGTACTATAAAGACGGCAGTGAAATTCTCATAGAACAAACAGGAATTAACGGAAGAGCTGACAGACCAAGAAAGCTTCATCCATTTGAGGCAGCCAGGCTGCAAGGTTATCCAATCGATAGTTGGTATGAAATACCTGTATCGGACAACCAAGCTTACAAACAATTCGGAAATAGTGTTTCTATCCCAGTGGTAAAAACACTTGCATCAGAAATACTCACACAATTATTAAAAGACTAATAGTATGGAATGGTTAGATTTTTCAAAATACGAAAATAGCGACTCAAAATTTACAGCTGAACTATCAGATAAAGGAGGTTATGTTACTTTCAGTAATTCAGGTAGAGGTGGCGATAAGAAATATTTCACATTGAGTTTGGAATCATTTTTAGTATGCTTGAAAGATATTCAAAATAACCATTCTAGTTTTCTTGGACATGAGAACTATGTAGAAAGGGAATGGAGAGATTTAGGAAGTCAATTCTATACTGATACTGCTGCAAATGCTCAATGTACTGTTCAAACCAAACCAATGTTTACTACATTAAGCAAGATTATTATGTGGGCAAATTCACCAAACTATGATACTAATAATCCAGAGGGAAATATTATACTTGATAAAAATGCTTTACAAAATGCTATTGACAAACTAGAGGATTTATCTGACGTATTTTCTCCAAAAACACAACCAGAAAAATCTACTACTCTTCAGGAAAACATAGCGTTTAAGGAAAAATCAATTCGAGAATTTGCAAAATACATCTTTACATACTTCTATGGAAATGATTGGCTAGAGTTAATTAACTCAACAAAACAAAATCCATCTGTTATTAATGGGGTTAATTTTATTTCTCATGATTACGAAATATTTAAGAGACTGTTAGGTGAATTTTCATCAATTCAGACCAAAAAAAACCTCACATCTTCCAATACCATTCGTTATTTTGATGAACCTATATTTGTTAACAATAACAAATACTACTATTTCACTACTCAATGGAATGGAGATGGAGACTACAGTCTCTCCTTTTCTAATTTAAAAAATTACTTTGAAAAAAAATTTCCAGAATATCTTATAAAAAGGAAAGATGGATTTTACTACTTGATTAAATTAGAAAATATCCCCAAAGTTCAATTTGACAATGATTCTTTCATAAAAAATCTGGAGATTTCTGGATTAGCTTATTCTAATATGCTAATCACGAGATTCAGTTCATCCCTCATTACTAAACCCTTCGTCATTCTAACCGGTCTATCCGGTTCTGGTAAAACCAAACTTGCACAGGCATTTGTACAATGGATTTCTCAGGATGAAAGCCAGTACCGCATTATTCCTGTTGGCGCCGACTGGACGAACCGTGAACCCCTGTTGGGGTATCCAAACGCGCTGAAGCCGGAAGAATATGTAAAGCCCGATAGTGGAGTGCTGGATTTAATTATTCAGGCCAGCAATCAGCCTGAACTCCCGCATTTTCTTATTCTTGACGAAATGAATCTGAGCCATGTGGAACGCTATTTTGCCGACTTCCTGAGTGTAATGGAATCTAAGGAAGAAATTCCGCTTTATGCCGAAGGTACTGTAGAGAATGGCGTTCCTTCAAAACTGAAAGTTCCTTCTAATCTATTCATTATTGGCACCGTAAATATTGACGAAACTACCAACATGTTCAGCCCAAAAGTATTGGACAGAGCCAATACCATTGAGTTCAGGGTTACACAGGTTGAAATGGCAAACTTCCTGAGTAACATCCAGGACATCAACATGGACGCTCTTACCGGAAAAGGTGCCGGAATGGCGAAAAGTTTTCTGGAAATGGCTGCCAGCAAAGATTTCGCTACCACAGATATTGCTGAAATCAATGCTGCTTTGGTTCAGTTTTTTGGCGAGTTGAAGAAAACAGGGGCTGAATTTGGCTACCGCAGTGCAACTGAAATTCTAAGGTTGATAAATCAGCTTTCCGTTTTGGACAATACTCTTACAAAAAATCAAAAGATTGATGTTGCTATCATACAGAAGCTATTGCCCAAGCTGCACGGTTCACGCAGAAAGTTGTGTCCGGTATTGGAAACGTTGGGCTCATTTTGCATGGCCGGTGATGTCAAAATCATTAAAGATGTTTTTGAAAACGCTGACTTTGATTTCAATGGCGCAAATGTGCTTTATCCGCTTTCCCTTGAAAAAATAACACGCATGTATCGGGGAGCAATTGATAACGGTTTTGCCAGTTTT
>DASRWC010000061.1:0-7147 GCA_035654795.1 Flavobacteriaceae bacterium | reverse complement strand
TTCTGAAAAAGAAAAGATAGCTTTTATACGTGGGATGGAAGCTGTTTCAGGTTGGCAGGATTATTATATTTTTGAAGAGAATATCCAAATTTTTGACTATGATATCGACTCCCATATACTTTCAGTATGAGCAACATCCTGGTGATGTATTAAGGGATAATTTGGCACAGAGATTACCGAATTTTCATGATGAAAAGGAGAATTTCTGGATGTGGTTTCATCCAAATTATGCCGGAAGTCAAACGGTTGCCTATCTCAATGATTTGTGGAAGTGGGTGGTACTAATCATTTGTTAAGATTAGAAATTGAAATACAGATGAAAACTTATAGAAGAACGATAAATTGAAATTAATTCATATTTATACTTTAGATTTGTCTAACATAAATGTTGTTACTGGAAACATTAAGTGTCAAATATCTAATGATGTCAATCTATCTTCTTGATGAAATTAAAGATAGATTTTTCGGAAAGATAGAATGGCAATAGAAAGAACAAATTACTTTTGGATTAGGAAAAACAATATGAGAATAGTATCTTTTTTTGCAGGAGCAGGTGGATTGGATCTTGGTTTTAAAAAATCAGGTTTCGATATTATATGGGCTAATGAATTCGATAAAGAAATTTGGGAAACCTATGAGAAAAATCATCCTGAAACTATTTTAGACAAACGAAGTATTGTTGATGTTAATGAATCTGATGTTCCTGAGTGTGATGGTATTGTTGGAGGTCCACCGTGTCAGAGTTGGAGTGAGGCAGGTTCCCAGCGTGGCATTAGGGACAAGAGAGGGCAATTATTTTTTGAATTCATAAGAATTTTAAAAGCTAAACAACCTAAATTTTTTCTTGCGGAAAACGTAAGCGGTATGCTTTTAATAAGGCATGAAGAAGCTTTACAGCATATTAAAGAATTATTCCAAGAGGCGGGATATAACTTGTCCTTCAATTTATTGAATGCTTCAGATTATAATGTGCCACAAGATAGGAAGAGAGTGTTTTTTATTGGGATTAGAGAAGATTTAAACTTTAAGTTTGAATTCCCTAGGCAAACGTTCCCAAAATGTACTCTCAAGGATGCAATATGGGATCTAAAGGATAACCCTTTATCGGCAAAATCTTATAACAGAACGAATGGGAGCTCTTGTGAAGTTCCTAATCATGAATACATGATTGGCGATTTTTCGTCGATTTACATGTCTCGAAATCGAGTGCGTAGCTGGAATGAACAATCTTTTACTATACAAGCAGGTGGACGGCATGCTCCACTTCATCCTCAAGCACCAAAGATGAAATTTATATCTCAGAATAAGAGAATATTTGTACCTGGAAAAGAAAATCTTTACCGTCGGTTGACAGTTAGAGAATGTGCGAGAATCCAAACCTTTCCAGATGATTTTATTTTTTACTATGACAAAGTGCCAGCAGGTTACAAGATGATTGGAAATGCTGTCCCGGTAAATCTTGCCAAGTTTTTAGCAGGAAGTATAAAATCGCAAATAGAGAAAGCTGAAAATAAAAAAACAAAAGAAGTCGGTATTCAATATCAAAATGCTTTTTTATAAATGGCAAGTCAAGTAGTAAATGGGAAGGCATTTGAATTTGCACTTCTAAATGAGTTTTATCAGCGCCTGAAAGATCTAACATCTGTAACAATTAGAATTAATGACGCTTATAGTGTGGTAAAGTCATGTTTCGAAAGTTTTAGCGAAATAGAACAGGCAACTTTTAGTATTACGGCAAGTTCTGCCATTAATTTTTTAATTGATATTGAGCCAAGATTGGCACATGGTTTAACAAAGAATGATATTTTGGAGCTTGAAATTGCCTCTGATCAAATGGGACAATCGGGAGATGTGCGAGATGTAATTCTAATTCGTTCTATGCAAAAATGGGAAATTGGAGTTTCAGCAAAAAATAATCATAGGGCAGTTAAACATTCTCGTCTTTCACAACAAATAGATTTTGGCGATAAATGGTTGGGAGTGCCATGCAGCAAAGAATATTTTGAAGAAATTAGACCGATCTTTAATATGCTTAAGAATATAAGAGAGGCAAATAAAAATTCAAAATGGTCATCAATTGAGAATATGCATGCTACAGTTTATTTGCCGGTATTAAATGCCTTTAGAAAGGAACTCATCCGATTAGACGAGGAAAATCCAGGTATTGTTGCGGAAAATTTAGTGCAATATCTGGTCGGAAATAAAGATTTTTACAAAGTCATCAAAGGAAAGGATAAAGTTGAAATTCAGGCGTATAATCTGCACGGAAGCCTAAATTTAGCATTTGAAACTGTTAAGCCGAAAGCAAGAATACCAAGATTAAAGTTGCCAACTAGGTTAATCGAGGTCGTCTATCAAGGTAACTCTAATACTACCCTTTTGGTATCATTGAATGAGGGTTGGCAAATTTCGTTTAGAATTCATAATGCTAGTTCAAGGGTTGAGCCTTCTCTAAAATTTGATATTAATTTAGTAAGTACACCACACTCATTATTTACTAACCATATTTTCATAGATACAATATAGATACAATTCTAGGAGCCAAGAAGTGAGATGTAGGTAGATTATTCTAATCCTTAGCAAGATTTCCAAATTCCATTTCTCATTTATTCAATATCAGCATGGTACGACAGTCAGAAATCCATTAACTCCTTTAACTCCATTTGAAAATACGCAGCAAAAACTCCGATATTCTTTAAAGATATATTTCTCTCCCCACGTTCCACCATGCCGATATAGGTGCGATGGAATCCGATACGTTCTGAGATTTCTTCTTGAGTAATTCCTTGCTGTTCACGGAGTTGCCTAATGCGTTTTCCAAGATTTATTAGAAGTTCTTTTTGTTTCATTCGATAATATTATACTTAACATACAATAAGTATCATTTTGAGATTATGGATAGGAGCGATTATATTAAGAAGTTAGTTTATATAAACAATCAGAATCAGCAACCAATAATTCCGGAGGAAGAGAGAAAATCCGATTGGAGGTATCAACTAATGGAATTATCGCCTGTAGATTTACAAATTGAGCTTTTCACTTGGTCAAGAGAGAAAATGATTACGTGGCTTGTCTGGTGTGATCCGAATGGATATGGAAAGATGAGGATGCTACCGGCGAGGGTTGGGAACCTTTATCCAGAAATGCAGCAGTAGCCTGGATTCAGAAGCTGCTAACCAAATGAGATAGGAATTATTTATTCTCTCCCGGCAAGAATCGTTTGTCAATGATTTTGAATTCATGGTTCAATGCCAAAGAAAACTTCATCAAATAATCAACGGAAATACTGAACAGGCCATTTTCGATTTTTGAAATTGTAGAGCGGTCGATTTGCAGTATCTCAGCTAATTCGGATTGGCTGTAACCTCGGGCTTTTCTAACATTCTTGATTTCTTTCCCGAGCAAAAAGCGGTATTCTTTGATTATTTTATCTTCCAAAATCAGCAGATTCAAGGAAACTTCTTGTAAAAAACAACTGACCGGTTGTTTGATTCTGATTCCTGTCAGAAATGGTTATTTCAATATTTGTTACTACTCCTGTGCCGCAATGGCTCAATTTTAATTCTGTTGTTTCAGCGCTGACGGCTGTTACTGTTCCGTATAATAACTCTTTGTTTTCAAGGATAATTGAATGTTCTTTTCCTAATAAAACATCGGTTTCGAAAGGCATTAGTTCTAATTCATTCAATAAAATAACAAAGGTTGGTTTTAACCAATCTTTCGTAGTGAAATCCTGAATTAGCCCACGAGGATTTTCGACATCATAATGAGCTTCCTTTACTAAAAAAAGATATTTGGGATCTTCGTGTGGCAGTGGATTCTTAAATCGTACAATATGACCGGGCTCTAAAACTCTTTCCATAGTATTTTGATTTTAAACGATTTGAAAACCGAAGATACAAAAATTTATTATTATGTGCAATTTATTGCACATTTTATTTGAATGCTTCTTTTGTGAAGAAATTCGAAAGAATGTTTTAGAGAAATCTCAAAACCCTCCCCCTCTCAAACTCGCTCTCCGAATGGAATCTTTTTGCACAGGTGTCCAATCGTGGCGACCTTGGTAGATGCCGCGGTCTTCCCAGTCGCCATAGGATGCGTTGGGGAGCACGATGTATTCCATTCCGAATTTGTCCCTTAGTTCATCAGCCAAATCATTTCGCTCTTTGGTTGAAGTTGCTCGGAATTTGGATGAAAAATCAGACAGGTTGTCGCCGAGGTAAAGAACTACGGTATAATCTTCTCTGATTTTATTGAAACGTTCTTCTTTCGAACTTGTTTCATCCTTGAATAGCATGTAATTTTTGTCGGCATTCGGGAATTCTACCTTTTTCAGGTTTTCAAGGGTTGCAGGGAGTTCGGCGACGGTTCGGTTGGAAACATAGAAAATTCGGACTCCGTTTTTGTGGGCGTGGTCAAGAAATGCTTTGGCTCCCGGTAAAGGGTCAGCATCCACAAGATTGACCCAGGCGGTCCAGCTTTCGGGAACATATTCCAAATCTTTCGCAATCATCGTGGCGGCATACGGGCTGTTATCCAAAACAGTTTCGTCTATGTCCGTAATGATTGCCAATTTTTTTCCTTTCAAATCCGGATTTGCAAGAATGGCATCCAGTCGTAATGTCGCCAAATTAAAAGCTTGATAACATAACGCACGATATTCCGCCGCATTTTGTTGCCACATTACGGACTGAACGGAATGTTCGCGAATGGGAATGTGTTTTCCGTAAGGCGTTGTATGGACAGTAGGAGACGTACTTCCGCAGCCCAAAAAGAATAAACCTGAAGCGTATATCAAGAATGCGTATGGCAGTTTCATAAAAAATAATTTTGAAGGCAAAAATAGAATTTATGACAACGCAGACCAACAACTACTACCGTAGTATGCCGGAGTTTTATGTTGATTTGAAATTCACTTGCGAATTTCGACAATATCAAACGGTTTTTTGTACAACTTCAAAGATCTGATTATCGTCGCACTTCAATGTTTTGGAAGGATATTTCAGAATCAACGCATAATCGTGAGTGGCCATTAGAATGGTATTTCCGTTTTGGTTGATTTCGCGCAGCACTTCCATAACTTCCACACTTGTTTGCGGATCCAGGTTTCCTGTTGGTTCATCGGCGAGAATCAATTCCGGATTATTTAAAAGAGCTCGTGCAATGGCAACACGTTGCTGCTCTCCTCCTGAAAGTTGATAAGGATATTTGAAAGCCTTGGTTTTCATCCCTACTTTATCCAGAACTTGATTAATTCTTTCTTCTTTTTCGGCTTTATCTTTCCATCCCGTGGCTTTCAATACAAAATCCAGATTTCCATGAACCGTACGATCGTTTAGCAATTTGAAATCTTGGAACACCACGCCCAGTTTTCGTCTCAAAAAAGGAATTTCACGTTCTCTCAAAGTAGCGAGATCATATCCTACAATGGTGCCTTCACCTTTTTGCAAAGGGAGATCGCCATACAGGGTTTTCATAAAACTACTCTTTCCGGTCCCCGTTTTTCCGATAAGGTAAACGAATTCTCCTTTTTCAATGGAAACCGAAACATCAGAGAGCACGAGATTTTCTCCTTGAAAAATCGAAGCGTTTTGGAGTGAAAGGACAGTGTTTTCAGACATTGTTAGACGTGAATATTAAATGTGAGATTTTAGACAAAAGATAAAGGACAAACAATGAATAAGAAGGTTTAATTGTTTTTTCAAAAATAAGAGTATTCTGTTTAATCCAATAGTTTTGGATGAGAGATATATTCTTTAATTCTCGTTCTTCAAATATTCAGAAATTAGAAGTTTTAAATTATTGATTTCTTTTTGTTGCTGAATGGTATAAAGCGTGAGTTCTTCAATTTTCTCTAAGAGTAAAAGATTCATTTCTTTTAAAGATATTCCGTTTTCCTCCATTTCGGAAGCCGATGGAATTTTTGGAAGGTGATGGTTTTGTTTTATAAATCTTTCCAATTCTTCCAGAGATATAAGCACATATTCCGGTTTGGCATCGGATCTCCCTTCAAAATATTGTCCAAAAACATAATCGGGTGCCACAGCGCCTTGCAGATCTACTCTCACTTCTTGGGAATGAATGGTACCCTTGACGGTGAGAAGCTCATCCGGAGTTTTTGTTCCGATGCCGATTTTTCCATCTTTTTCATTTAGATTTTTAAAAGAATTTCTTTGACCGTAACTGAGTCCTGAGATCAGAAGTATGAGAAGTAGAAATGTTTTTTTCATTATGAATTGGTTATAATTAACGTCCATGCTTTATTGAAAGGGTCTTAAAGAACTTGTTCTTCAAACAATTGTTGTAGCGTTTTTTCTAAATCATCTGAAAATCCATTATGAGGTCTGGAGGTCTGAATGGATGCGCTGCGTTGGGCAGTGAGCCAGCGAAATCTGTCGGCAATTTCCCATTGGGCGATTGGTCCGCCGTCTTTGGCGCCGGAACAGATTTTTTCGAAAGCTTCCATGTTGTTTTTAATATCAGCCGGATCCAGAGATTCGCAAAACAATTCCAGTTTTTTTGAATCCAAATGAAATTTACACTTCAAAAACTTGGCATACTTGCTGAAAAGAATCACACCGATATTGATGAATTCTTCGCGCTCTATCCGCGGAACCAAGCGGATTACCGCATATTCATAAAAGTTTTTTCCGGGCATTTTCGATTTCTTTTATGAAGTTGATGGAATTTTCTTTCCGTAAAACCAGAAAATTATAATACACATTTCTGATTTCTTCCGGACTCTGATCGCTGCCTTCCCAGTTCAGCCAATCTGTCGGAATTAAATCGGTTATCGCTTTTAATTTTTCATTGGGGAGCAAGGCTTTCATTTCAGCATCGACCTTTTCCATTTGTGTGGCTTGTGGGAGAAACACATGGTCTTTTGCAAAAGCAAAAGGACTAAGTGCTGCTTTTTCCCAGTCGCTCCAGGAATGGTGAAAATAGAAGGATGCACCGTGGTCAATGAGCCACAATTCTTTATTCCACCAAAGCATGTTGGTATTTTTAATGGTTCGGTCGATGTTGGTGATAAACGCATCCAGCCACACCACTTTGGATGCCAATTCGTTATCGATTTGGACAGCGACCGGATCAAAAGTAAAGGCGCCGGATAAAAAGTGCATGGCCAGATTCAATCCTTGACTCC
>DASRWC010000060.1:0-18397 GCA_035654795.1 Flavobacteriaceae bacterium | reverse complement strand
AGAACAATGGCGTTTAAAATTATGAGTGCGAGAATAAAAAACTCATTCAAAAAAAGACTTCGGATGTTTTTCATATTCTTGAATTTCGGAAATAGAATCAGTTTTCGAAAATACAGAATGTTCCGGAAAGAGATATTTTAATTTGATTCTTAAGTCCATATGATTTTATCGAAATTTGCAAAATCAATTTTTAGTTATGATTTATTCGTTTAAAGGACATATTCCTGTAATTCATGAGTCCAGTTTTGTACATCCGTTGGCAGCGGTTACCGGCAATGTAATTATCGGAAAAAACTGTTATATAGGTCCCGGGGCGGCCATTCGCGGGGACTGGGGAGAAATTATTCTGGAAGACGGGGTGAATGTTCAGGAAAATTGCACGGTGCATATGTTTCCGGGGAAATCCATTGTTTTAAAAGAAGGCGCTCATGTGGGTCACGGTGCCGTTATTCACGGGGCGAATCTTGGGAGAAACTGCCTGATTGGGATGAACACCGTCATTATGGACGATGCTGAAATTGGTGACGAATGTATTGTTGGCGCTATGAGTTTTGTGAAAGCCGAAGAAAAATTCCCACCACGCAAATTAATTGTTGGGAATCCCGCCAAAGCCATTAAAGATATTTCTGATGATATGATTGCCTGGAAAACTGCCGGAACAAGACTCTATCAACAACTTCCTGCCGATTGTCATGAAAGTCTTCGGGAAGTGGAACCCTTGCGAGAGCTACCCAAAAACCGACCGGTTCAAGAAGATTTTTATAAAACATTGAATGAGTTTCGGAATAAAAAAGAATAGTTGATTTTAATTATTACTACATTTTTTTAAACCGAAACTCCTGCAATCTGTCAATACAAGAATCCAAACAACCATAAAGGGATGGTTTTTAAGGCTCCTATTTCGATATCATCCCGTACCAAATAGGAATTCTTTGAATTTTGTAGTTGCTTCCCCGTCTTGTTCTTTCCACCAATTTCGAAGGAATATTTCTCATTCACCAAAAAATCAACCTTTTCCGACAAATGAAGTTCATTAGTTAGGGACACCTGATTGGCAAAAAATGTTTCCCTCAACGTTCCTTTTTCAAAATTGTCAGCCATCGCCTGAATGATATTGGTGTTGTGCAAATACAGTTTTTCAGGTTTTGTGAAAGCCCCTATGCCCGAATTGGGTTTGAAAAGTTCGATAACCAAATCTGCCCTCGCCAAAAGGCGAATTCCATTCAAGAGATTCTTTCTATTCATTCCAAGTCGCTCACTCAGTTTTGAAATATTGGGCGTAAAAGGCGCACTCTGGGCAATGGCCACCAATAACTTTCGAATTTTCCGCGCCTCATCATAAGAAATGGCCTCCACTACACTCATATCGGTTTCTATAATTAATCGGGTGGTTTGAATAAGCTTTAATTTATAGGACGAAACCCCTTCCCGGTAATAAGGATAAGCGCCAAATCTCAAATAATCGGCGAAAAACTTCATAGGAGACTCTATTCTGTTTTTCAAATCTTCTGCGATATCCCGATGATCTGCAACAAGATCCTCTATTTGAAATGCAGGCAATGCATTTCCGGTTTCGAGCTCAATAAATTCCCGGTAAGACAATTCCTGTAAAGTGTAGGAAACAGCTCTCCTGCTTAAATCGGACTCTCCATGAAGAATACTAAGAAGAGAGGACGATGTGAAAACAACGTGCAATGTTGGAAATCGGTCGTAAATCAATTTTAGCTCCCTGGACCACCGCGGATATTTATGAACTTCATCCAAAAAGAGGTATTTGCCTCCTGAAAGCTGAAATTCCTGAGCCAAATCTAATAGGTTATTCTCAAGAAAATATAAATCATCTAAGTTTGCGTATAAAGCGATTTGCTCTTCATTGTCCAAATCAAATTTTATTCGTTGAAGCATCAAAGTTGTTTTACCCGTACCCCGAGCTCCTTTAATGGCAATAAGTCGCTGTGTCCAATCGATTTTATCTGAAAGATACCGACGGAAAGAGGAGGTCTCCCTCAAAAGCGTTTCTTGAATAATAAAGAGAGTGTCCATTTTGTTCTTGTCAAGAATAAAGATAATTAAATTCTGTTCACATCAAGAACAAAGATAAATAAATCTTGTTCTTCACAGGAACAGTTTTGAGTAATATTTGTTCTATATCGCAACAAGTGCCTTAAAATCAACTCACAAATCCCGATTAAAAAATCCTGCTGCAGCTATATCTTTTTCCTGACACTTCAGATAATTCAGAATTGCGTATTTTAGCTAACTTATTTTTACCGCTTCCAACAATTATATTGAAAATGCAATTTTATGGCGCAAAACGGACAACAGGAATTTAAGCTCCCCAAGATGGGAGAAAGCATTACCGAGGGTACTATTATCGAGTGGCATGTCAATCCCGGAGATTCTTTTGAGGAAGGCGATGTGCTTCTTGAAGTAGCGACAGACAAGGTTGATAATGAAGTTCCTGCACCTTTTTCCGGAAGATTGATTTCGCATAAATTCGATGCCGGCGATGTGGTTCCAATCGGAAGTGTGATTGCCTTTTTAGAACAGACAGCACCCGGCGAAATTCCAAAGAAATCTGCGGAAAAACCGGCACCAAAAAAATCCGAAGCAAAAAAATCAACCGTTCCAAAACGTTCGCAAACAGCGGCGGCTTCAGGACCGGTTATTACAGTAAATACCGACATTTTTGTTTCGCCGTTGGTGGATAGTATCGCGCGAAAAAATCATATCAGTTATGAAGAATTGGCGCGAATTCCCGGCACAGGGAAAGACGGACGACTTCGTAAAAGTGATGTGATAAATTATATCGAAGAAGGACGACCCTACAAATTTGCACAAGCCATTCCGCAGCAAGTTTCAGGATTTCAGGTTCCCGATTTGAAATTTGACAAAGGCGAAGGACGCATTGTGGAAATGGACCGGATGCGCCAAATGATTGCCGACCATATGGTTTTCAGCAAGCACACATCGCCACACGTCACGGCCTATGTGGAAGCAGATTTAACCGATATGGTAAACTGGCGCAATGCAAACAAAGATGATTTTCAGAAAAAATATGGTGAGCGATTGACGTTTACGCCCATTTTTATAGAATGTGTGGTAAAAGCCATTCAGGATTTCCCGATGATTAATTCATCCTTAGACGGAAAAAATATCATTGTAAAAGAAAACATTAATATTGGAATGGCGACGGCTTTACCTTCAGGAAATCTGATTGTTCCGGTAGTAAAAGATGCCGATAAAATGGACTTACATGAATTGGCAAAAGCAACCAACGAATTGGCTGTAAAAGCAAGAGACAACAAATTAAAAGCCGACGACACCAAAGGAAGCACATTCACAATCAGTAATGTGGGGACTTTTGGAAGCTTGATGGGAACGCCCATTATCAATCAGCCGGAAGCTGCTATTCTCGCAACCGGCGTCATTAAAAAACGTGCCGAAGTTATGGAACGCAAGGACGGAGATACCATTGAAATCCGGCAGATGATGTATCTTTCTTTGTCGTTTGACCATAGAATTGTAGATGGCTATCTCGCCGGTTCTTTCCTGCGACGCATCGCCGATTATATGGAAGCTTACGGACAAACAGAATCAAAATAATTATCATGACTGATATTCAAATACAAAAAACATCTCATTCCAATCTCGATAAACTCGACTTTAATAACATTCCGTTAGGTCGTTCTTTTACCGACCACCTTTTCGTTTGTGATTATCGCGATGGCAAATGGCAAAATCCGAGAATTGAACCCATGGCCAATCTTTCCATTCATCCGGCCGCTATGGCTCTGCATTACGGACAAGCCATTTTTGAAGGAATGAAAGCCACTTTGACCAAAGACGGAAAACCTTTATTATTCCGTCCCGAGATGAATGCCAAGCGATTAAATTTTAGCGCAGAGCGGTTGGGGATGCCCACAATTTCGGAAGATTTATTTTTGGAAGGATTGTATAAATTGGTTGGACTGGATGCAAAATGGATTCCGCCTATGGAAGGCAGTGCCCTGTACATTCGTCCGTTTATGTTTGCCGATGAAGGATTTATCGGCATGCGCGCGGCGACTTCTTATAAGTTTATGATAATCTGTTCCCCTTCCGGACCTTTATATAGCGCACCGATTAAACTTTTTGCAGAAACAGAATACATTCGCGCTGCCGACGGAGGAACGGGAGCAGCGAAAGCCGCAGGAAATTATGCAGCAGCCGTTTTGCCCACAGAAAAAGCCAAAGCAAAAGGTTACAATCAGGTTTTATGGTTGGATGCTAAAGAGCATAAATACATTCAAGAAGTGGGCACGATGAATATTTTCTTTAAGATTAACAGCAAATTTATCACGCCAAGTCTGGACGGTTCAATCCTTGCCGGAATTACCCGTGACAGTGTAATTACTTTGCTGAAAGACAAAGGTTATGAAGTAACCGAACGGCCGATTACCATAAACGAAATCATTGAAAGCGCCGAAAACGGAAGTTTAGAAGAAGCTTTCGGAACCGGAACCGCTGTTTTTATTGCGCGGATTGAATCCATTGGTTATAAAGGAAAAGACATTCAAGTTTCCACCGAAACACCCGTCGCGGATTGGGTGACCAATACCATGAACGCCATTCGTTCGGGAAGTATGCCCGATAAATTTGGCTGGATGAAAGAAGTAGAAGTAATAGAATAATATTTTTTAATAATTAATAGTGCAACAGGAAAACGTGGCAGAGAAGAAATTGGATAAAAAGATATTGGAAGAGGCATTTCGCTATTTGGTGACTGCCAAATCGATGACGGAAATTTATGAGGAAAATTTTAAAATAGTTTCCAAATATGTTCACGCCACATCGCGCGGTCATGAGGTGATTCAGCTGGCTCTCGGCATGCAGTTACAGCCACAGGATTATGTTTTCCCCTATTATCGCGACGATTCGATTTTGTTAGCGATTGGGATGACGCCGTATGATTTGATGCTTCAACTGCTCGCTAAAAAAGATGACCCGTTTTCCGGCGGCCGCACTTATTATTCGCATCCAAGTTTAAACGATGCCGATAAACCAAAAATTCCGCATCAAAGTTCGGCAACAGGGATGCAGGCTATTCCCGCAGCCGGAGTGGCGCTCGGATTTTGGTATAAAGAAGCCGAAAACATCCCCTACGATTTCGACGAAAAGCCTGTTGTAGTTTGTAGTCTTGGAGATGCATCAGTTACCGAAGGTGAAGTCGCAGAAGCTTTCCAAATGGCTGTGCTTAAGAAATTGCCAATACTTTTCTTAGTTCAGGATAACGGTTGGGATATTTCTGCCAATGCCAAAGAAACCCGGGCTCAGGATGCATTCCAATATGCTCGCGGATTTAAAGGTCTGGAAGCCGTTACCATTGACGGAACTGATTTGGAAGAAAGCTATTCCACCATTCAGGAAGTTTTGCAAAAAATCAGAGAAGAAAGACGTCCGTTTTTGGTTCACGCAAAAGTTCCGCTCCTGAATCACCATACATCGGGAGTGCGTATGGAATTTTACCGCGATGATTTGGATGAAGCCCGCGAGCGTGACCCGTATCCGCGAATGCGAAAATTATTGTTGGATAACGGATTCACAAAAGAGACTTTAGATAAAATAGAAGACGAAATCCGAAAAGAAGTCGCTGCTGATTTGGATAAAGCCATGAAAGCCGACGACCCAAAACCGGAGGATTTATTTACTCACGATTTCGCACTGACAACAATCACCGAAGAAGTTGGAGAACGAAGTCCGGAAGGTGCAGAAAAAGTAGTAATGGTAGATTGTGCACTTTCTGCCATTGAAGAAATTATGCGAAAGCATCCCGAAGCTTTGCTTTACGGACAAGACGTAGGACGAAGATTGGGCGGTGTGTTTCGTGAAGCGGCGACGCTCGCAGAGAAATTCGGCGATAACCGCGTGTTTAATACGCCCATTCAGGAAGCGTTTATCATAGGTTCCACTGTGGGGATGAGCGCAGTAGGTTTAAAACCGTTTGTAGAAGTTCAATTCGCCGATTATATCTGGCCCGGGCTCAATCAGTTATTCACAGAAGTTTCACGAAGCTGTTATTTATCCGACGGAAAATGGCCGGTATCCATGGTCTTACGTGTTCCGATTGGCGCTTACGGAAGTGGCGGGCCGTATCACTCGTCATCCGTAGAAAGTGTGGTGACCAATATCCGCGGTTTGAAAATAGCCTATCCAAGTAACGGCGCCGATTTAAAAGGATTTTTAAAAGCTGCCTATTACGACCCGAATCCGTGTGTGATTTTTGAACACAAAGGGTTGTACTGGAGCAAAATGAAAGGAACCAAAGCCGCTACCACAGTTTTACCCGGAGAAGATTATGTGCTGCCATTCGGAAAAGCGAATATCGTTCAGGAAATCTGGAAACAGGAAGAAGAGGAAACACTTTCAATAATTACGTATGGAATGGGTGTGCATTGGGCACTGAATGCCACAGAAGAACTCGGATTTCAGGAGCAGGTTGAAATTATCGATTTACGAAGTCTGCATCCCATTGATTACGACACGATTTATAAATCCGTTCGCAAATGCGGAAAATGTTTAATCGTAACGGAAGAACCTTCTGAAAACGGATTCAGTCGCGCCCTTCAGGGAAAAATTCAAGAATCATGTTTCAGAGATTTGGACGGACCCGTGATGCTGATCGGTTCTGAGAATATGCCCGCCATTCCGCTTAATTCTACGCTGGAAGAAACGATGATACCGTCTATCGGGAAGGTGCGGGATAAAATTCAGGAGATTTTGGCGTATTAGGTTTTGGAGAAACTCAACGTTGTGGATAGGTTCCGTCCCTATGGGGCGGTTGGTCTTGGTGGTTCTTGTGTTTTACCGATATTGAGTGCCTAACGGCACAAAATCTACTTTATGAAATTTACTTCGTAAAAGAAGGTATTTTCAATCCCTATCCTTTTTTAAAACAAAATATCGACGCCAAAAAATCCCGTAGGGATGAGATATTGGTAGAAGAAACAGCCCCCAAGAAAAACCGCCGTCCCGTTAGGGACAGGATATCTTCACGTTAAAAAAAAGCCGGGAGATGTTCCGTCCCTACGGGACGGGTGGTCCTATTTGATATTCCGGTTCTATCGATATTCTGTGCCTAACGGCACACGATAGCTTGTTGTTCGTTATTCGGATTTTAAAATTTTTTCAACGGATTGATTTTTTGGAATCCAATCCCGTTAGGGATTAACTATCGGCAGAAAAGATATTCCCAAGACAAACCGCCTTCCCATAGGAACGGGATTTTACCCGATATTTCGATATTTAATTTCATAAATTTTAATTAATCCACTCCCTAATTCCAATATCTTCCTTTAACTTTAAAAGGTTAATCATCTTAGAAACTATATTATTATGAAAAAGTATTTATTCTTGTTTGCATTCCTGATAGCCTTTGTCCAATTCTCAATAGCACAGGTAAAATGGGATGCTGATCCGCTGCACTCTAATGTGCATTTTTCCGTAAATCACCTGGGAATATCGTTTGTGGACGGATTGTTCCAAAAAATGTCGGGTACAGTCGAAACTAAAAACGATAAAGACTGGAATGGCGCAACCTTCAATTTTACCATAGAAACCGCTTCCATTGATACTCGTGTTAAGCAAAGAGATGATCATTTACGAAGCGACGACTTTTTCAATGCCGAAAAATATCCACACATCACTTTAAAAAATGGGAAACTAACAAAAGTAAAGGGTGACAAATACACTTTAAACGGCGACCTTACCATACGTGATGTCACCAAAACCGTTGCTTTTGATGTTACGTTTCACGGAGTCATTACAGATCCTTGGGGAAACACTCGCGCCGGACTCACAGGAACTATCGAGATAGATCGAACTGCTTTTAATATCAAATATGATAATAAGCTGCCTTCGGGTGTTGATGAGGTCGGAAAGAAAGTGAAGATTGAAGTAAATACAGAATTGGTGAAGCAATAATCTAAATCTCTATTCCCAAAAATGGTCCCGCAGCTCAGTAGTTGCGGGAATTTTTTTACCGAATCGAAATATAATTAATTAAAGCTTTTTTGAAGTCAAAAATTTTGAAACTAGGTATTTCCCTTGTTTAAATCGATTAACATTCCTTTAACTAATAAATACTTTCTATTTTTGGAAAAATCTTAAATCTCGAATGTCTTTTCTATCCACCTTGAAATCACCAACTCTTTTTAAAAGAGGCCTCGTGTTTATTTTTCTGATTTCTATTCTATCATCAGCTCAAAACAAATATTCCATAGCCTCTATTCCTAAAGAATTATTAGAAAACGCAAACAGTGTTTTGTTAGATGAAATTGTAGAAGTTGACGTATCACAAGAAGGCAAAATAAAAGTAAAGACCAAACGTGCATGGGCCATTCTTAATTCAAGAGGGAATGATGACGCTTTGCTTATGGAAGGCTATGACGCCAACTCTAAAGTTAAGAAGATAGAGGCCGTCATTTATGATCCGTTCGGGAAGAAAAAAGAACAATTTAAAAAGAAGGATTTTTCAGACATGAGCCATTCCGGATATAGCACGATGTATGCAGATTCTCGCATTCTCATTAAACGGTACACTCCGGGCTCTTATCCTTATATTGTAGTTTTTGAAAGTGAAACAGAATCGGGTGACACCGGATTTATTAATCGGTGGTATCCGTTGGGCGGGTATTATGAGAGTACGCAAAAGAGTGTTTACCGCATCACCTACAGCCCTTCGAATAAGTTGCGTTACAAAGCCCGGAATTTGGAAAACTTCGATATTTCCATAGAAGAGACACCATCTCAGATCACTTTCACGGCTCATAATTTAAGTGCTATTCGTTTTGAAGAACATTCACCTGCTCGAAATTCCATTTTTCCTAATGTGCATTTTGCTTTGGATGAATTTTATTTAAAAGGAAAAAAAGGCTCTGCCAAGTCCTGGAAGGATTTTGGGAAATGGATGTCAGACGAATTATTGAGCGATGTCAATACCATTCCTGAAACCACTATCACTAAAATCCAAAATCTTATTGCGAATGAAACAACCAATGAAGATAAGGCTCGAAAAATCTATCAATACCTTCAAGATAAGGTTCGCTATATCAGCATTCAGATCGGAATTGGCGGATGGAAACCCATGCCCGCATCAGATGTGGATAAATTGAGTTATGGCGACTGTAAAGCATTGACCAACTACACGAAAGCTCTTCTTGATGCGGTGGGCATTCCTTCATACTACACCATTCTTTACAGTGACAGATCCAGGACAGACATTATGGAAGACTTCGTATCGATTCAAGGGAATCATGCCATTCTTGGAGTGCCGGATGGTGATAAAATTACTTGGTTAGAATGTACAAGCCAGGATGTGCCTTACGGCTATATTGGAGCGACTACAGAAGATAGAAATGTTCTGATAATAACTCCGGAAGGAGGAGAGATTGTTCGCTCAAAAGTTTATGAAACAGATGAGAATTTGCAAGAGAATCAGGGAAAAGTAAGCATTAAATCTTCCGGACAAATTACCGCCACAATAACCCGAACATCAGGCGGAATTCAGTATGAATCGAAATATTTATTACCGAAACGCAAGAAAAATGAAATAGACGAGTTTTACAAAAAGTATTGGAACAACATCAACGGGTTTACGCTGACTTCGTCCAATTTCATTAACAATTCGAAAGACATTCTTTTTATTGAAGAAATTGAACTCACGTCTCCATCTTATACTCAGGCTGTTTCCGATGGTTTTTTATTTATTCCGAATGTATTCAATCAAGTTTCCTATATACCTCCGCGGATTGAGAACAGAAAACAACCGCTGGATATCTCTTATGGTTTTGTAGATAAAGATAAGGTTGACATTTTCTTACCCTCAGAATTTATCCCTGTGGGATTACCTGGTCCGGTTGAAATTATCACAAATTTTGGTTCATATAAGGCCTCTCTCATAGAAACCGAAGCGGGATTAACTTATAATCGAGAAATACGTATTGAAAAAGGGACCTATCCGGCCGAAGAATATGAAAATTATCGAGAGTTTTTAAGAACGGTGGTACGGCATGACCAAACCAAGATATTATTAAAACGAATTACTAATTAACCTTTCCATTATGAATAGGATATTACTTTTTAGCTTAAGCTTCTTCATGATTACATGCAGCTTAGCTCAGAATCTGAAGTTTGGCAAAGTCTCTCAGGAAGAAGTTGCTCAACGTCAACATCCGATTGATCCATCGGCTGATGCTGCAATCCTTTTCCGTGAAATCAAAACCGAGTTTCAATATTCTCAAAATTCCGGATGGTATCTTGTTACAGATTATTATCAACGTATTAAAATATACACCAAGGAAGGTTTGGAATGGGCAAATGCCACCATCAATCAATACAAAGGAAAAGGAGAGGACAAAATCGTGGGGCTTAAAGGAAATACGTACAACTTATCCGGTTCTAAAGTTGAGCGTGTCAAGCTCAGAAACGACGGCATTCTCAAAGAAGAAACCACCAAATATCTAAATCAGACAAAAGTTATTATGCCCGATGTGCGCGAGGGTAGCGTGATTGAAATACAGTATACGGTGGAATCTCCTTTTATTATGAGTATTGATGAGTGGAGGCTTCAGGAAGAAATTCCGATTGATAAGGTTATGGTTGAGTTTAAAGCTCCTGAATACTTTATTTACCAGCCCTACCAGAGAGGTGGTATAGATTTCGTGATGGCCACAGATGCCAGAACCCGTAGGGTCACGATTGATGTAGGAGGTAAAGGACAAGAACTGTATAGAGACGGTCAAGTTTCGCGTTTTCAGGATGTTGAAGTTAAAGAAAATATCACGCGCATTGAAATTGATAATGTTTCCGCATTGAAAAATGAGGCTTACGCCGGAAATATCAATAATTATGGGGCAGCTATACAATTTGAACTCAGCTATATAGACGCTCCGGGAACTCCTGTAAAAAATTACACCACTACTTGGGAGGCCGTTTCTAAAAGAATTTATAAAGACGATTCTTTTGGTGCCGAATTAAACCGGACGGGATATTTTGAGAAGGATATTGATGCTCTCTTAGAAGGAGCAACTCAACCCATGGAAAAAGCTTTTCGCATTTTGACCTTTGTGTCTAACAAAATGAACTGGAATGGCTTTAATGGTTTTACAACCCATGAAGGCGTTCGAAACGCATATAAGAAAGGAAGCGGCAATGTGGCCGATATTAATCTCATGCTGGTTGCCCTGTTAAAATATGCAGGACTGGATGTAAGTCCGGTTTTGGTGAGTACCAAATCTCACGGGATACCGCTTTTCCCCACGTTTAATGGTTTCAACTATGTAGTGGCCGCTGTGCATTTTCCCGAGGGTTCTTTTCTGATGGATGCCACCAGCAAACATGCCGAGATTGGTGTGCTTCCTTCTAAAACGATCAATGGCTATGGCCGAATATTGAATGGTGAAAATGCCTCCTCTTGGGTTTCGATGCATCCGCGGCTTCCTGCCATTCAAAATACCATGATTACCATGGAAATGCAACCTGATTTAACATTAGCGGGAAAATCTCAGAATCGTTTCTCCGGAAATTATGCCTTAAATTACAGAGAGAGCTTTAGATATGCCGATCCGGTCTCGCAACAAGCAAGAATCAACAAGATTTACAAAGACGTGGATTTGTCTGATGTGAAATTCGAACATCTGGATCACCAGGGACAGCCTGTAGTTTTAGAATTTAATTTTAATTCGAACCATGCAGAGGAAGTTGCCGGAAAGATATACCTCTCTCCTCTCTCCTATCTCGCCACTCTTGAAAATCCGTTCAAATCAGACAGCCGGACCTATCCTATCGATTTTGGTCATCCTATTAAAAACAGATCTATTGTAAATATTGTAATTCCTGAAGGATTTGCTATTGAATCTATTCCGGAGAACAGTGCCATTCAGCTTGACAATAATCTTGGTAGTTATAAATATATAATAAACCAGAATGGAAATCAGGTTCAGCTTTCTGTAGAATTATCGATTAATGAAGCATTCATTGCCCCAACTCAGTACGGCTCTTTGAAGCAATTTTATGACTTGGTTGTGGCAAAAGAAACTGAAAAAATTGTTCTAAAAAAAGTATGATATGAATATTAAAAATGCACAAAAAGCAGTGGACGAATGGATCAAAGCTCATGGAGTAAGGTATTTCAATGAGTTGACGAACATGGCACAGCTCACTGAAGAAGTTGGAGAGGTAGCCCGTATTATTGCTCGCCGGTATGGAGAACAAAGTGAAAAAGAAAGTGATAAGAATAAAGATCTGGGAGAAGAACTTGCAGATGTGGTATTTGTAGTCTTATGTCTTGCAAATCAAACCGGTGTAGATCTAGACGAATCTTTTAGAAAAAAACTGGAATTAAAAACCAAGAGAGATCATGACAGGCATCATGGCAACGAGAAACTTCGGGAGTAACTGAAATCTTGAATACAGCTTATGAGAATTTGGCATCTTTAATTGCTGCGAATTTCTATGAGTTCAAAAAAACAACTTTTGGCATAGCATTCTAATATCGAGGGTTAAATATCTTATCTTTGCAAGTCATAATCAACTGACACTAAAATCAATCAACATGCGTGGACCTTTATTTTATTCAAAAATTCTCCTTTTTGGTGAGTATGGAATTATAAAAGATTCCAAAGGATTGTCTATTCCCTATAATCTGTATAAGGGTGCGCTCAAGATTGATTCGGAGTTTACAGAGGTCACAAGGCAATCTAACTTAGGATTAAAACGTTTTGCTACCTATCTTGAGAATCTTCAACAGGAAAAACCCGAGCTAGTTTCTTTTGATTTTAAAGCGCTTAAGGAAGACATCAAAAAAGGGTTGTATTTTGACAGTAGTATCCCTCAAGGTTATGGCGTGGGAAGTAGCGGTGCTTTGGTGGCTGCAATTTATGATAAATATGCGCTCAACAAGATAACCGTTCTTGAGAACCTTACACGTGAAAAATTACTCAATTTGAAATCTATTTTTTCCGAAATGGAATCTTTTTTTCACGGCAAATCTTCAGGCCTGGATCCTCTTAACAGTTATCTAAGTCTTCCTATCCTCATAAATTCTCAAGATCATATTGAGCCTGCCGGAATCCCTTCTCAGACAGAAAATGGAAGAGGAGCCGTTTTTCTTCTGGACAGTGGTAACGTGGGAGAAACTGCTCCAATGGTTCAAATTTTTATGGAGAACATGAAGAACGAAGGATTCCGGAATATGTTAAAAGATCAATTTGTAAAACATACGGATGCCTGCGTAGAAGATTTCCTACAGGGAAATGTAAAATCTTTATTCGGCAACATCAAACAGCTTTCTAAAGTAGTGTTAGAAAACTTTAAACCTATGATTCCTGCTCAATTTCACAAGCTTTGGAAGAAAGGAATTGACACCAACGCTTACTACTTGAAACTCTGTGGATCAGGCGGAGGAGGTTATATGTTAGGTTTTACCGAAGATCTTGACAAAGCCAAAAAAGCTTTAAAAGATTATAAGTTAGAAGTGGTCTACACCTTCTAAAAGTCGGAAAAACTCTTTCCGTTCCTAAAACTTTTTTCATGTTTAGCAGAAAACAAAAACTGGTCTTATTGAAGTTTTTTTCTTTGTTTTCTGTTATCCGAGGCTATAATATTCTTTTTCTTATTATAGCCATTTACCTGACCAGTATCTATATTCTGGCTCCTGATCTTCCGGTTCGGGAAGTTCTTCTTGACCTAAATCTACTGATGCTCGTTTTGGCATCGGTCTCTGCTGTGGCAAGCGGCTATATCATTAACAACTTTTACGACAGCGAAAAAGATTTGATTAACCGTCCGCGCAAAACTTTTCTGGATCGTATGGTAAGTCAACGTACGAAACTTTCCACCTACTTTGTGGTTAATCTGTTATCTGTAATTTTTGCAAGTTATGTTTCTTTTAAAGCGGTAATTTTTTTCTCTGTGTATATTTTCTTCTTGTGGTTTTACTCCCATAAGTTGAAAAAATATCCATTCATCGGAAACCTCACAGCAGCAATTTTAACAGTAGTTCCGTTTTTTGCAGTTTTTATTCATTACGGGAATTTTGACAAGGTAATCTTTGTTCATGCCATTTTCTTATTTATGATTATCTCTATGCGTGAACTTGTAAAAGATTTGGAAAATCTTCGAGGCGATCTAACCCATGGGTACCAGACCATTCCGGTAGTTTATGGGGAAGAGACTTCAAAAAAGATGCTTAGCTGGATGATTCCCTTCACACTGATTCCTGCAGTGCTTTTGGTAACCACTTTTAAAGAAGACATCGGTTATATGGATATCTATTTTTATGGAAGTATGGCTACATTAATGTTGTTTCTCATCTTTTTATGGATGGCAAAAAAGAAACTTCATTATATAATTTTACACACTTTATTGCGATTGATTTTAGTTATAGGGGTTTTGAGTATTGTTTTAATACACGTAGAAGATTTTGCAACAAGATTATTTTAGTTCTGTAAGTTTCACGAAAAAATCCCACAACACTACACCTACACTCACCGCAATATTTAAAGAATGTTTTGTTCCCAGTTGCGGAATTTCTAAAACAACATCACTCTTTGAGACTACGGATTGCTGCACTCCTTTAACTTCATTTCCAAAAACAACCGCATAGGTTTTATCTTTTTTGACAGCAAAATCATTCAGATTAACCGAATTTTCCGCTTGTTCAATAGCTGCCACAAAAATCCCTTGATTTTTTAATTTGTTCACCACATCTATCACATTTTCCACATATTCCCATTCCACGGTATCCGTGGCTCCCAAAGCTGTTTTATGGATATCTTTATGGGGAGGCTTCGCCGTAATGCCACATAAATAAATCTTTTCTATTAAAAAGGCATCGGATGTTCGAAAGACAGAACCTATGTTATTTAAGCTCCTTATGTTATCCAGAACAACTATAAGAGGCGTTTTTTCGGAATGTTTAAATTCCTCTGTCGAAAGCCGCTCAAGTTCCTCATTTTTTAATTTACGATTTTTCATGGGCAGCAAAGGTAAAAATCATTTTGTGAAAGCCCTTAAGATGCTCATGTGGAATTTTCAAAACCAAGGCGTATTTAGTACCTTTAAGCCCTGATTTTTCATCTAAAACACGTAGGAAATATGGCTAAGAAAGAAACTCCCTTGATGAAACAATACAACTCGATAAAGGCAAAATATCCTGATGCCTTGCTTCTATTTCGGGTGGGAGATTTCTATGAAACTTTTGGCGAAGATGCGATTCGTGCAGCCAAAATACTGAATATCACTTTGACTGCCAGAAATAACGGAAGTGATAAAACAGAGCTTGCCGGTTTTCCACATCATTCGCTTAACACTTATCTTCCCAAGTTAGTCATGGCCGGATGCCGAGTTGCAATATGCGATCAACTGGAAGATCCAAAAACTACGAAAACCATTGTAAAACGCGGAGTGACAGAGTTGGTAACTCCCGGAGTAGCTTTTAATGATGACATTCTACAATCAAAGTCCAATAATTTCCTGGCAGCCATCCATTTCAACAGAGCCGGAGACAGGAGTAGCAACACATTTGGCGTTGCCTTCTTAGATGTTTCTACCGGCGAATTTTTAGTATCAGAGGGAAATGAAGATTATGTAGATAAATTATTTCAAAACTTCAATCCTTCTGAAGTTCTTTTTCCAAAGCAAAAACGCAAAGAATTTTCGCAGACTTTTGGAAATGAACTCCACACCTACCCGCTGGAAGACTGGATTTTTCAATATGATTATGGATTTGAGACTTTAACCAAACATTTCGGCACCAAGAATTTAAAAGGATTTGGTATAGATCATCTGGATCAAGGTATCATTGCCGCCGGAGCAGTATTGCATTATTTGAGTGAAACACACCATTCTAATCTCCAGCATATTGCAAAACTTTCTCGTATAGCCGAGGATGATTATGTATGGATGGACCGGTTTACTATTCGCAATCTGGAATTATACCACTCCAATTCTCCCGGAGCCGTTACGCTTCTGGATATCATTGACAAAACCATCTCTCCCATGGGTGGCCGTCTTTTAAAAAGATGGCTTGCCCTACCTTTAAAGAATGTTGAAAAGATTTCAAGACGCCATGAAGTTGTGAGTTATCTCTTGGAACACGACCAAGTACTTCACAAGATGCGCAAGTATATCAAAAGAATCGGGGATATAGAACGCTTGATTTCCAAGGTGGCCACGGCAAAGATTAGTCCGCGAGAGGTAATTCAGTTAAAAAATTCTTTGGAAGTTATCACACCTATTAAGGCGTTGTCCTTAAGTTCGAAAAATGAATCGCTGCGTATCATAGGCGAGCAACTACACGATTGTGAATTACTTAGAGAACGCATAAAAACAACTTTATTTGAAGATGCTCCCGTCAATATTTTGAAAGGAAATACCATTGCAACCGGTTTTTCTGAAGTTCTTGACGATTTGCGCAATCTTTCAACACACAGCAAAGACTATCTCGATGAGATGCTGGAGAGAGAAAGTGTAAGAACCGGAATAAATTCTTTGAAAATAGGATCCAATAATGTTTTCGGGTACTATATTGAAGTTAGAAACACTCACAAAGATAAGGTTCCTGCCGAATGGATCCGTAAACAAACCTTGGTCAATGCCGAGCGATACATTACAGAAGAACTCAAAGAATATGAGCATAAAATCCTAGGAGCCGAAGAGAAAATTCTTGTTATGGAACAGGAAATATTCGGAAAATTGGTAGAATGGATGCTTCAATACATTGAACCCGTTCAGCAAAACGCATCCTTGATTGCTCAGCTGGATTGTCTCTGTTCCTTTGCAACTCAAGCCGGAGAATCTAATTATACCCGTCCGTTGCTGGATGACAGTTTTGATCTGGATATCAAAGATGGGCGCCATCCGGTGATTGAAAAACAACTTCCTGTGGAGACTCCGTACATTGCCAATGATGTTTTTCTGGATAGAGAAAATCAGCAGATCATCATGATTACCGGGCCCAATATGAGCGGAAAATCGGCTATCTTAAGACAAACCGCACTAATAGTGCTCCTTGCTCAAATTGGAAGTTTTGTTCCTGCTGCCGCGGTTCGTATGGGATGTGTGGATAAAATCTTTACGCGTGTAGGAGCCAGTGACAACATCTCTATGGGAGAATCTACATTTATGGTGGAAATGAATGAAACTGCCAGTATTCTCAATAATCTTTCTGACAGCAGCTTGATTTTATTGGATGAAATTGGTCGCGGCACGAGTACTTATGACGGAATCTCCATTGCCTGGGCCATCACTGAATACATTCATGAACATCCCACCAGACCCAAGACTTTATTTGCAACGCATTATCATGAGTTGAATGAGATGACCGATTTATTTAGCAGGATAAAAAACTACAATGTATCGGTAAAAGAGCTTAAGGATACTGTTCTTTTTATGCGGAAGCTAATCCCGGGAGGCAGTCATCACAGTTTTGGAATACACGTAGCAAAAATGGCAGGTATGCCTCAGGCTGTCATTTCGCGGGCAAACAAACTTTTAACCCGACTGGAACAAAATCATACTTCCGAAGAATTATCGGAAGACATGAAAGCTGTTGCAAAAGATGCGATGCAGCTCAGTTTTTTCCAATTGGACGATCCTCTTCTGGAAGAAATACGCAATGATATATTAGATATAGATATTGACACGCTCACCCCTGTGGAAGCATTAATGAAACTTAACGAAATAAAAAGAATGCTCCAGCGCAACACCACATTGAAGATTCGGAAATAACGAATAGAAGCTTAGCAGAACCAGTTAAGTTTTTTTAATTTCGCCAATTCACTTCTATAATAATCAGGTCAAAAATGAAACAGTATCACGATCTTTTGAAGCATGTTTTGGAGCATGGAACGGACAAACAAGACCGCACCGGTACCGGAACTCGCAGTGTTTTTGGCTATCAAATGCGCTTTGACCTGAATGAAGGATTTCCGTTAGTCACCACGAAAAAGCTTCACTTGAAATCCATAATCTATGAACTGCTTTGGTTTTTAAAAGGAGACACCAATATCAAATATCTGCAAGAAAAGGGGGTGCGTATCTGGAATGAATGGGCTGATGAAAGCGGCGATTTAGGTCCTGTTTATGGCCACCAGTGGCGCAACTGGAACAGCGAAGGAATCGACCAAATAAAAGATGCTATTCACACTATCAAAACCAATCCGGATAGCCGCAGAATTATTGTAACCGCCTGGAATCCTTCGGTGATGCCCGATACTTCAAAAAGTTTTGCTGAAAATGTCGCGAATGGAAAAGCCGCATTACCACCGTGTCATGCTTTTTTCCAATTTTATGTTGCCGACGGAAAACTTTCCTGCCAACTTTATCAAAGAAGTGCCGATGTATTTCTCGGAGTTCC
>DASRWC010000059.1:0-5667 GCA_035654795.1 Flavobacteriaceae bacterium | reverse complement strand
TGTTATCCGCATGTATTTTTTGGCCGTCATTCCCTCTTCAAATCCATCTTTTCCATGACCTAACATTTTCGAAATGACTTTGGATTGTCGGGTATTTAATTTCTCTTTGTTTCTGTCAAAAAACCGGGATTTTAAGAGTGTAAATCGAATAAATTCTCCTTCAATCTCTGAAGTTTTTACAGCTTCCATGACCCATTTCCTGTGCGAATGCAAAAGCCGATTTCACGAATTTGTTCTACTGAATAGGTAAAAAAAGGCCAGTCAGAATAGTTCCATAAATACTTCATGAGCCAATTGTAAAAGCTAATCGGCTCACAATATTTTAATAATGGATATAGGCGGTACTTTACTTCGTAAACAACAACTCCCGATATTTTGTCAGCGGCCAGAGCTCGTCATCCACAAGGAGTTCGAGCTTATCACAATTGTACCGAATAACATCGAAATAAGGTTTCACGGCATTGCAGTAGGCAAAAGCCTTGTCTTCTTCGTCAACAATTCGGTTTGCTACTCTCCTAGCTTCAATCATATCGGTAATTCCTTTATTGATATTCGCAATGTGCTGACTAATTTGCTCGATTAACTGCATTTGCTCTCCTCCATATTTCTTAAAATCGGGTCCGTAAATATTTTTTAATCCTTGAACATTTTCCAGCAGAATATTTTGATATTGAATGGCTGTGGGGATAATGTGATTTCGCGCGATATCACCAAGAATACGTCCTTCAATCTGTACGCGCATGGTATAGTCTTCGAGTTCGATCATATGTCGTGCCTCGATTTCGGTTTTACTCATAATCCCCATCTTCTCAAAAAGGTCAACCGCCTTGGGAGTAACTTTAGCTTTCAACGCTTCGGGCGTATTTTTAAAGATACTGAGGCCTCTTTTTTTAGCTTCAATTTCCCAAGCTTCTCCATATCCATCACCTTCAAATCGAATTCTTTTTGAATCGATTATATACTCCCGCAGCACATTAAAAATGGCATCGTCTTTTTTCATTTTCTCCTCATTCCTCAGGTAATCCACGCGTGCTTTAAAATCTTGAAGTTGTTTGGCAACGATAGCATTAAGAACGGTCATGGGATTGGCGCAGTTTGCCGTAGAACCAACAGCTCTGAATTCAAATTTATTACCCGTAAATGCAAATGGGGAAGTTCGGTTTCTATCTGTATTGTCTAAAAGAATTTCGGGTATTTTTCCCACTACATTCAGTTTTAATTCGGTTTTTTCTTGTGGAGACAATTTTCCGTCTGTAACCTTCTCCAGTTCATCCAGTACTTGGGTGAGTTGCGATCCTACATAGATAGACATTATTGCCGGTGGCGCTTCGTTGGCTCCGAGGCGATAATCATTTCCTGCACTTGCTATAGATGCACGAAGCAGTTCTTCATAATCATTTACCGCTTTGATGGTATTTATAAAAAAGGTCAGGAATTGAAGATTTTTCATTGGAGTTTTGCTTGGACTGAGCAAATTGACACCGGTATTGGTTACCAAAGACCAGTTATTGTGTTTGCCACTACCATTAACACCTGCAAAGGGTTTTTCGTGGAAGAGCACTTTGAAATGATGTTTCTCGGCTATTTTTTGCATCAGGTCCATGAGTAGCGAGTTATGATCTACCGCCAGATTGGTTTCTTCAAAAATAGGTGCCAGTTCATATTGATTTGGTGCCACTTCGTTATGTCTTGTTTTAACCGGAATACCCAGCAACAGACACTCTTTTTCCAGATGCCGCATAAAATTTAGAACTCTCGACGGAATGGAACCAAAATAATGGTCATCAAGCTGCTGTCCTTTGGCGGCAGTATGACCAAGGAGTGTTCTGCCAGCGAGTGCCAAATCAGGTCTTGATGCTGCCATAGCGCTGTCAACAAGGAAATATTCCTGTTCCCATCCTAAAGTTGTATTAACCTTTGTGACGTTTTTATCAAAATACTGAGCCACGGCAGTTGCAGCTTGATCAATAGCCTGCAATGCTCTTAACAGTGGCGTCTTATAATCCAGCGCCTCGCCGGTATAGGAAACAAACACCGTGGGGATGCACAATGTTGTACCGTAAATAAATGCAGGCGAGGTGGGATCCCAGGCGGTGTAACCGCGAGTTTCGAACGTATTTCTGATTCCCCCACTGGGGAAGCTTGAAGCGTCTGATTCTTGCTGTGCGAGTGTAGTTCCCGAAAATTTTTCGATAGCCATTCCGTTGCCGATTGTTTCGAAAAAAGCATCGTGCTTTTCTGCTGTAGCGCCTGTTAGGGGCTGGAACCAGTGTGTGTAATGCGTCGCACCCTTAGAAATGGCCCATTCTTTCATTCCTGTGGAAATATGGTCAGCAAGATTTCTATCGATTTTGGTTCCTTTTTCGATTGCGTCCATTACACTACGAAAAGAGTCTTGAGTGAGGTATTGCCGCATTGCAGTTTCATTAAAGACATTTTTCTGGAAAATTTCAGATCTGCGCCCTTCCTCTTCAACTATAATCGGGGGACGATTCATACTTTCTTTTACTGCAAAAAATCTAAGTGTGGACATAAAATAGCATCTTAATAGGGAACAAAGATAGATTATTTCGAAAGACCCTATACTTATGACGGGGTCTTTCTGAAAAAAATTCGACTTAATATTCAAGACACCCCCTCTTTTTACGCCCTTACGAAAATATTTCGATCAATTAAGAAAATGTGAAAAAGAGCAGATGATTAAACCAAACGCTGTATCTTGGAGAGAAAATCCAATTGAAATGAAGAAAAGATTTTTTCAGATCTTGGCAAAGCTCAACCAACGGATTCTACCAAGTTTCACGAAAAGAGGAGTTTCATTAGAGCATGCTTCCAAATTCCAATTGCTTCTCTTTGCTTACCGGATGTGGGTGACCAAAAATGCCTTAGATTAGTATTGGAGTAGTGATTTTACGGGAAAATTTGAAAATTTCTGCCGTGCTCCGAGAGCTTCGATTTCAAGTAAAAAATTTATCTGAACGATTTCTCCTTCAAGTTTTTCAATAAGTTTAGTTGCTGCAAATGCTGTACCTCCTGTGGCCAGCACATCGTCATGAAGCAAGACTTTTTCTCCTTTTTTAATGGCGTCACGATGAATTTCTAAGGTATCCCAACCATATTCCAGAGCATAAGATTCTTTCAAGGTTTCAAAAGGCAACTTTCCCGGTTTTCGTATCGGAACAAACCCTACGTTCAGCCGATGAGCCAGAAGGATTCCGAAAAAGAAACCTCTTGATTCTATAGCTGCCACTTTATCAACTTTAATTCCCTCCAAGAGTTTCACAAACATCTGCAGTGCCAATTCTGTAGCTTCCGGAGATTCCAATAAAGGCGTTATATCCCGAAATTGAATTCCGGGTTTTGGAAAATCTGCAACGTGACGAATGTAGTCTTCAAGATTCATTTTTGGCTTTTAATGACAGAAGGTAAGGATTTTTCTTTAATCGTATAGTGGTCTATTAGTACAAAACTTCAATAGGTGTAATTAATTGAACTCCTTTATACGATGTACTTTCTTTTAGCGTCTTAATCCATTTTGCACCTTCTTTTCCGAGCAATTCTTTTGCTATTTCTTCGGAGCTTTGAATTAATCCAAAGTTTCTTAACACCTTATTTAAGTCCACCTCATACACCGGATATTCTCTAATCTGATAATCAGTTATACCCGCCTTTTGCGCAGCATATGCTAAGGCAGCATCCATCCCTCCTATTTCGTCAACCAATCCGTTTTTCAGAGCCTCTGCCCCTGTCCACACTCTTCCTTGAGCTACTTCTTCCACTTGTTCCATAGACATACCTCTGCCTGATGCCACTCTGGATTTGAATAGGTCATACACGTTAATGATTTCTTCAAGAATAAAATCGCGCTGTTCATTACTTAGTGGTTCCAAAGGTGTGTAGGTGAGGGCATTTTTGTTGGTTCCAACGTGATGTGCATGGAATCCCCAATTTTTTGCGAGATCTGAAACGTTAGGCAACACTCCAAAAACCCCGATACTGCCCGTAAGGGTAGATGGTTCGGCAAAAATTCTGTCTGCTCCCGCCGCAATATAATATCCTCCTGAGGCTGCGAAGTCTCCCATAGAAACCACTACAGGTTTTACTTGTTTAACTCTTTCTACTTCCCTCCAAATCAAGTCACTTGAAAGGGCACTTCCTCCGGGTGAGTTGATTCTAAGCACCACAGCCTTAATGGCATCATCATCCATGGCTTTTTTCAAGGCTCCATTAATTTCATCCGGTCCAATGCGGTCCACACTTCCTTCGCCATAAATAATTTCCCCTTGAGCATAGATAACGGCGATGCGGTCTCGATTGTATTTGTAATGATTCTGTGCGCCTATCTTTTCGCTGTAATCCTCCATCCGAAGTTTATTGATCTTTTCGCTTTCTTTCAGACCTATAGCTTTGCGGATTCCGTTTTCGTAATCGCTGTAGTATCCGATTTTGTCGATCATTCCGGTCTGAACGGCTCGCTCAGGACTTCGCGCCAGAAGATCATCTGCAATTTCATCAAGCCGTGCAGGATCAATATTTCTGCTTTTTCCGATATCTTCTCTAATAGACATCCATAGCGAGTTTAGATAGGATAATATTTGTTCCTTATTGGCTTCGCTTACTTCATTTTCTAGAAAAGGTTCTACGGCACTTTTATATTTTCCAAGGCGGATTACTTCTAGTCTTACACCTGATTTATCTTGAAAATCTTTTAAATAAATCATTTGTTCAACCAATCCTTTGAATTCAAGCATACCCACCGGACTCATATATACTGTATCTGCCACAGAACTGAGATAATAATCCTTTTGCGTATAGATATCTGCATAGGCCGTTACAAATTTTCCTGATTGTTTGAATCTCAATAATGCTTCCCGAAGCGCCCGGAGCTGGGTTATTCCGGCCTCATTCATCGTGGTTTCAATAGAGATTCCTTTGATATTGTCATCATTGGCGGCATAATCAATAGCATTTACCAGATCAAAAAGTCCATTTTTACTATCTTCATTTAAAAACGCATAGTCTTTATAAATCACTTTACCTGCGCTGTCTTTAAGATTATAATCTAGTTTTAATTCCAATACTGTATCTCCCGTAATTTTTTCGGCGCTTTTACTTAGGTTATTCGCAATCATCCCAATAATCACGATGATTAATATGAACAGTATCAGGAAAACAAATATGCCGGTGACTGTTGCAAAAACACGTTTAAGAAAATTCATGAGAGCAAGTATTTAAGAGTGATAAATTTTTGAAAGAAGATGACAAAAATAGCGTATTTAAATTAAAATCCGACTGAAATATTCTGTTTGCCGGTAATGTGGTGTTTGAAGAATTCAAACGTATTAAAAATGAAAAAACCTCTGAAAACATAGTCTTCAAAAGGTTTTTTTCTCCCCCATTAAAACAATTTGGTTAGTTACTGATCGAATAAATGTAACAGTTCTTAGTTGTTGTTGATATAACAAAAGTAGGATGTGATGGTAACTTCTGAAATACCCTTTTCAGGGTATTTTATTGAGAAAATTTAGGAGTTGAGGTTTACAGAGGCTTATAAGCAAAATTTTTCAACCCGAAAGTCAGATCATTGGATTGTCTTGCCAATAAAAAAAACGCTTAAACAACTGACATATAGCTGCTTAAGCGTTAATTCGTAGTGACGTCGGCAGG
>DASRWC010000058.1:0-2910 GCA_035654795.1 Flavobacteriaceae bacterium | reverse complement strand
GTATGACGAATTTAGTAGCCGCTGCGTTGCTCAGGTTCGTTTTAATCGTAAGAATTGGTTATTAAAGGATGTTGGTAGTGATGGAGACGAGTATTTTCGGCCGTTTAACAGGTGTGGCGAGGAGAATTGCTGGTGCTGACTCTTAATCAGTGGGTCGAGAGTTCGAGCCTCTCCGGGGTCACATTGATAATCAGGGTTTTACGAAAGGTGAAACCCTTTTTTATTTGTCCTTGACAAACATTTGAAAAACATATAGCCCTCCGTATTATAAACCAAAATTCTTTTTTCCTCTATTTTTCTTTAATTTTAGGTTCAAATAAACCTTGAATTATGACGTTTTTATTTACCTTTTTTGACGCATTAGCCTCGTTGTTCGTATTATATTTTAAAATATTAGCTCCTCTTGCAGCGGTATATTTGATGAGTTATCAACTTTTGAGCTTTCTTTATTCGCAACTACCCTCGGTAAGGGTCAACTCTTCTCTTAATATAGAATTTCGATATCTTAAGGGAGATAAACGAGATACTGTTCGTAAACGAATTGCTATATCAGCGCTAACAGGAATCTTCTTTTATTTAATGGTTCTTGTCTTGCCCCGTGAATATCGGAATGACGATTTGACGTTTTATCGAGATATTACCTTGTCTCTACTTACTTTGACTCTTATGTATTTCCTCTACCAAATAAATAAAATATATTACCCTGAACCACTTTTTCGATTAATTAGGAAATTTTTCGATAAGAGATTATCATCGAAGGATCTTTATGAAAAGGAATTAAATCCCCACCTTCCTAACAAGGTGAAAATAAATTCCCCATTACAATTGTTAAGAAATCAATTTAGTAAGAAGGACTTGGAAGACATTATTACTAAATTTGATTTTACCATAGATAGTACCTCAATCAACAGACTGTTATACTTAGTCAATAATGGGATTCTATTTGACGATAAAGAAAAAGTAATTATAAAGGTCGGTGCATACAAAGAAGGTAAAGTAGAAAAGACTGACATATTGAATTATCTCAATGAAATGTTTGATTTGGGATATTTCAAAGAAACTCACCGAGCTCGCTTAGTAGATGGTTTAAAACGGGCTCATTTTGTTAAATTCCTAAATAACACAATTGTAATTACTAAGTCAGATGAGAGTACATAAGAGTTTCATAATACTGATTTAAAAAGATGGGAGGAGAGAGATGTGCCTTCAGATGAAAGTAAAACAATTTCACCTTCTTCATAAAAATAAAAAAAAAATAAAGCTTTATCGACTTTTAATGCTGTAATGCATTATAATCGAATGTAAATGTGATTTACATCTTTTAAATACCTTTTTTTCTGCTGTATAATTGCTCCATGTCGAATAAAAAAACAAAAACGATATGGACGAGTCAACACGTAAATTAATTGAAAATTTGTACGTCTTCAAACTAAATTAGACATATTAGGTTCAAACCTTAAGGAGAGTTTCAAGTTATAAATTTATTAATTTTTGTTGATTATACAATTTTCTTCTTTTATTCAGAGAATCGATTTTCACCTGTTTTCTTTTTTCCAAAATTCTTTCAGAACGTCCACAATAGACATCTGCAGGTGTTAAGTTTTGCAGCGATTCGTGATAACACCTGTTGTTATAGTTGTCCACAAAGTTTCTCAGGGCTTCGACAAGCTCTTGGGGATGGTGAAAATGGTTTAATTTCACTACGCTTTTCATCGTTCTGTGATATCGTTCAATTTTCCCCTGTGTTTGGGGATGCATTGGTCTGCCGTGAACCTGTTTCATCTTCATATCCTCTTTTAGATATGTTTTTAACTCGCTGGAGATATAACAAGGGCCGTTATCGGACAGCAATTTCGGTTTTGCTTTCGACTTTAATTTTGCTTTTCCAATGGCTGTATTTACCGTTCTCTTCACATCTTCTGCATTCATTGAATCGCAAAGCTCCCAGTGGATGATATAGCGGCTGTAATCATCCAGAACCGTGCTCAGATAATACCATCCCCAACCCACAATCTTGAAATAGGTAAAGTCGGTCTGCCACATCTGGTGCACGAATTGGGTTTTGTCCTTGAACTCATTAGCTGCCGAGATAAGAATATGATTCGGAGCTGGGATTAGATCCCTTTGCTTCAAAATCCTGTAAACACTGGATTCTGAAATAAAAACGCCCTGTTCATCCGTGATCTTGTGCGCCAGTTCCCGGGAAGATAACTCGGTGTGTTCCAGAGCAATTTCAACCACCAGGTCTTTTTGTTCTTCGGGAATGCTGTTCCATTGTCTTCTAGATGCTCTGCAACCTTGTTTCAAGCCGTCATAACCGTTCTTGAGATAGTTCTGATACCATTTGTAGAATGTACTCCTTTGGATGCCGAAGCTTTCAAGGGTACGCTTTACACCAATTGCACTGGTGGTAACCGTTTGTATGATCTCGTATTTTTCTGCTGCTGATAATCTCATATATTTTCGGTATTTATGGATTAATCCAGCATGTCCAAACTTTTTTTTACGATATCGTAACGCAATACCAGATCGGCTACCATCTCTTTCAAGCGGGCGTTCTCTTTCTTGAGTTCCGATACTTCATCACTCGTGGCTTCTCTAACCACATCGCCGTTCAAACGCTTCTTTCCTGCTTCCATAAACTCTTTGTTCCAAGCGTAGAACTGGGATTGGGCTATGCTGTGCTTTCTGCAAAGTTCTGCAACGGAAATCTCTGCTCTAAGCCCCTCCATCACGATCAAAATCTTCTGCTCGGCTGTAAACATCCTGCGCGTCTGCCTGCGAATGTCCTTGACAAATGATTCCGTACTCTTTTTCTTCGGTGTTCCCATAATTAAATCTAATCTTTTTTGATGAAAACACTCCTTAAGATTCTAAATTATCATGTCCACTTTTTGCTGACGATTTACA
>DASRWC010000057.1:0-10825 GCA_035654795.1 Flavobacteriaceae bacterium | reverse complement strand
ACTATCAGACGATTTATTTTTGGCAGCATTTATTAATGATGTTTTAAAATCTTTCATTTCGATATGAGCTTCATAGGATTCCCCTATGGCTTCAGTTTGAAGATTTACATCTTCGTTAATACAAGAACAGAGACTTATGGTTGCTACCATCAGAAAGAATTTGTAAAAAGTTTTCATATTTTTATGAAATTTAATTTAAAATACTCAAGCAAGATAAATAAAATATTTTGAAAGAAAAATAATTACCTCACAATCATCTTTTTAGTATCCACAGTTTTGCCGGCCGATTTTATTTTTGTCAGATATATTCCCTTGGGAAGATTTTCCGGAGTAATTGCTACTTCGGTCGATTGAATCTTTTCAACTTTCAATGTCTGACCTAGATAGGAATTTTCATTTTCTTGGGAAGCGATCAGAGTCATATCGAGGAAATCTTTATTATATAATTCTCCTTACTATTTCCTTTATCTTTGTCAACTCATCACCTTCATAAAAAATGGGATTAGTAAGCGCAAAAGAAATTTCAAAAGCTATCGGATTAAACAAACTCGGATTCTTGGGCACGTTTGTCGGGTGGTCGATTTTAAAAGCGCTCAATATTGACGAGCTTAACAGACTCTACGACCGGAAAAAACACCTTCCCGGAAAGGAATTTATCGACATGCTTTTGGACCAATTGGAAATCGATTTCGAGATTTCTGATGACGACCTTAGGCGAATTCCGAAAACAGGAGCATTTATCACGGTTTCAAATCATCCGCTTGGTGCTATTGACGGCGTATTGCTAATGAAACTAATTCTGGAACGCCGTCCCGATTTTAAA
Organism: Flavobacteriaceae bacterium; assembly: GCA_035654795.1. Lineage (GTDB taxonomy): Bacteria > Bacteroidota > Bacteroidia > Flavobacteriales > Flavobacteriaceae > JAAYLC01. The sequence goes on along the minus strand of DASRWC010000057.1, from coordinate 10,002 downwards.
GTAATGGGTAATTTTCTGTTGCATCGGGTGGAGCCGCTAAAACCTTTTGTAATGGCGGTGAATCCGTTCGAAAATCGAAAAGAAGTAAAATCGAGTTTGTCGGGTTTTCGGGAAGCATTATTTCATTTGAAAGAAGGACATCCGCTCGGAATTTTCCCTGCCGGGGAAGTCTCTACCCATAAAGAAGGACGTCTTTTGGTGGATAGACCTTGGGAAGAAGCAGCGATGAAGTTGATTAAAAAAGCTGAAGTGCCCGTTGTTCCGATTTATTTCCACGCCAAAAACAGTAAAATGTTTTACCGTTTGGCAAAAATCAGCGATAGCCTGCGCACTGCAAAATTGCCTTCTGAAATGTTGACTCAGAAAGAACGCAAAATAATTGTGCGAATCGGGAATCCTATTTCCGTCGATGACCAAAAAGATTTACAATCAGTGCGCGCATTTACATATTTCCTGCGACGGAAAACCTATATGTTGTCCAATGCGTTTCAGAAAAAGAAATTTTTGGAAAACATTCCAAAGTCGTTTAAGCTGCCAAAACCGCCCAAAAGGATTGTCGGACCTATTTCAGTAACAGAAATGGAAAAGGAAATCCAGTTTCTACGCGAAACCGATAGGCGTTTACTGATTAGCAAGAACTACGAAGTCTTCCTTTCTCTTGAAGAATTTATGCCGCACGTGGTTCAGGAAATCGGACGATTACGGGAAATAACCTTCCGCGAAGTTGGCGAAGGAACCAATCAAAGTATTGATTTGGACAAGTTTGACAGCTATTATCACCATATGTTTTTGTGGGATAATGAAGAAAAGAAAATCGCGGGTGCTTATAGAATGGGATTAGGCTCTGAAATTTTCCCGAGATACGGAATTGACGGCTTCTATTTACAAGACCTTTTCCGATTTGAACCGGAACTTTACCAGATGATGAGCGAATCTATCGAAATGGGGAGGGCTTTTATCATTAAAGAATATCAGCAACGCCCGATGCCGCTGTTTTTACTTTGGAAAGGAATCGTTCACACCACGTTGCGTTTTCCGGAACATCGTTACCTAATCGGCGGGGTGAGTATCAGTAATAAGTTTTCAGAATTCTCGAAAAGTCTGATGATTGAGTTTATGAAATCAAACTATTACGACCCCTATGTGGCGCAGTATATCAAGCCTAAAAAAGAATATAAGGTTAAACTCAAAGATGCCGATAAAGATTTTGTTTTTGATGAAACGGAAGCGGATTTAAACAAGTTTGACCGTATCATCGATGAAGTGGAACCCGGAAGTCTGAGAATGCCCGTACTTCTTAAAAAGTATATCAAACAAAATGCGAAAGTGGTCGCGTTCAACGTGGACCCGCTTTTTAACAATGCCGTGGACGGATTGATGTACATTCCTATTGAAGATTTGCCTGAAAGCACCGTAAAACCCGTTATGGAAGAATTTCAGGCAGAATTAGAACGACGCGCAAACAAATTAGCTGAAGAAGAAGTTCAAGAATCGGCTAAGGATGAAAACGGTCAATAATCTTTTCCGCAATCACGCGGGCTAATTTCTCTTTACTCTCAGCTGTCCAACCGGCAATATGCGGTGTGAGCAAGACATTGTCAAAAGTTATGAGCTCCTGAAGGGCTTTTGGAAGTTCATCGGCATCAAAAAGACTTTCAAAAGAAAGTTTTTCAAATTCTAGAACGTCGAGTCCGGCACCAAGAATTTTTCCCGACTTCAACGCTGCTACCAAATCAGCAGTAACCACACTTTTGCCGCGGGCAGTATTGATTAACCAAAACGGTTTTCGGAAAGCATGGATGAAATCTCTGTTGACCATTTTATCGGTTAAGGGAGTCCAAGGAGTGTGCAAACTCAAAACATCCGATTTTTCCTGTAATTCCTGAAGGGAAACCTGAGTGGCATTTTCATCGCCCACACCTGCTTTTATATCATAACAAAGTACTTCACAATCAAATCCGCGCAGTTTTTTGGCAAAGGATTTTCCCATATTGCCATATCCGATAATCCCAACGGTTTTTTCGTCCAATTCTACACCGCGATTGGATTCTCTGTTCCATTGTCCGGCTTTGACTTCTTTGTCTGCTTTGTTGAACTTGTTGAATAGTGAAAGCAACATTCCCAAAGCCTGTTCGCCAACGGCATTCCGATTTCCTTCCGGTGCGGAAATTAAATGAACGCCAAGTTGCTCTGCATAATCGCAGTCAATACTCTCCAATCCGGCACCTACACGGGCAATAAACTTTAGATTTTTTCCGGCATCCAAAAATTCTTTATCAATCTTAAACCGACTTCGGATGACGATTCCATCATAATTCGGAATAAGTCCCTGAATTTCCGATTTAGATGCAGAATAATTGGCATCATTTTTAAAACCAGCTTCTTCCAACATATTCATCAAGAGCGGATGATTTGTATCAAGGTGTAGAATTTTCATGGTTGTGGAACTTTTGTGTCGGCAGTAATATCAAATTTGAAATATCTCTTTTTGCCATTTTGGGTGTAACCAATAACGGTTTCATTGGGTCCCAATTCAAACTGACTTTGATGTGGCGGCCGGTTTTTGGCTTCTTCCAACGGATTGTCGGACATTATAAAATCGGGTTTCGAATCTAAATGAGCCACGAAATTGCAGCAATCGCGACGGATGAGTTTTGCTACCTGATTTTGATAGTGAATCTCTTCCAAATTGACGCCCTGGTCGATGGATTTGATTCCTACGGTTATCCATAACTGTCCATTTTCTGTTTGAGAATCAACCGATTTGATTTCAAATGGAGCCGGTTGCGTGAACAGTTCTTCTTTCGCACTTCGGCAAGCTGCTACCAATCCGAATCCGAGAAAAACGACAAGAAGCAGCGTGCGCATAATTTACGGATTAAAGGGTGCCGTTAGCTTCCACCCATTTAAACCGGTTGGTATCTTGCGGAAGAGTGATTCGCTCTGCAATTCGCAACATTCTTTCAGGCAGTCGCACGAGATAATCGCGTGCTTTTTCGGCTTCATCTGTCAAATTCGAAATCTTGGAAATATCCCAGAAATCGTTCAGTTTCTGAAGAATATCTACATAGTCAAACGTTGTATAAACTCCCAAGCGTTGTGCAGCGTTGGAGAAATCGTCAAAAGCCGACGCCATTTTTCCGCCGCTTTGACGTAGATTCTGAGCCGGCATGGTGATTTTCTTCTTCATCATATCAGCAAAAGCAAGCATCATTTCGCTCGGGTCATAATTGAAAATGGTTTTCACAAAATCGCGGTAAGCAAGGTGATGCCGCATTTCGTCGCCGGCAATGACATTACACATTTTGAAAAGCATTTTGTTGCCTTTCTTTTTTGCCAATTGCGCTACTCTTTTGTGCGAAATATTGGTTGCCAGTTCCTGAAAACTAGTATATACAAAGTTTCGGTACGGGTCGCGACCGGTTCCTACTTCAAATCCGTCATTTATCAAGTGGTGGGTTGTGATTTCTACTTCACGCATATTCACACGTCCGGAGAGATACAAATATTTGTTCAATGTGTCGCCATGTCGATTTTCCTCTCCTGTCCAGTGACGAATCCACTTGCTCCAACCGTTTCTGCCGTGTTGGTCCACGCCTTCCATATCCATTAACCAGGATTCGTAAGTAGGTAAAGCTTCTTCCGTAACCATATCGCCAACCATAACCACCCAGAAATCGTATCCCAATTCTTTTGCTTCTTCACGAATTTGGTGAACTTCTTCCATATAATTTTCACTTTGAAAGTTAGGCAGCATATCGGTCGGTTGCCAAATCTCTTCCACAGGAATCAAGTATTTATCGATATAGCTATCCACTTCCTTCTCCACCGTCTGCATCACTTCCAATCGAATATTCTTTAATTTCATAACAATGTTTTATGGAACAAAGATAGGGTACTGCCACGGAAAATGTTGTCATTGTCAATTAATTTCTGCCGTTTTCAGTGGGATAAAGTGTATGCACAGGTTCACTTTGCCAAAATTCTTTGGAATCCACATCCATAATCGTCACTTTTCCTTTAAAACCTGCGCCGGTATCTACGTTCCAAACATTTCCAAAATTGACAGGGATGTCTTTACCAATGCGAGTTACGGGAGTATGACCGATAAAAATTTCTTTGAAAAGCTTGAGTCTTTTCGGATAGCGCAAATCGTCTTCCAAAAGAAGCGGGTCAAGAGCGCATGCCGTTTCCCAAAGTGTTCGGTCCCAATAAACAAGATTCGGAAAATACTCAAACTGTGGTCCGTGAATACTGAAGAAGCCCGCGTGAACGAAAAGACGGTTTTGTTCGTCAATATGATAATTTGTCAGATTTTCCAGAAAGTGAAGGTGTTTGTCAATAACCTTTTTTAGAATAGATTGATACGCTTTCTTGCTACTTTCACCGCCATGTTGAAGCCAAGTCTCATTTTGTTCTCCACGTTTCAGATAATTATAAAGCAGTTCATCATGATTGCCACGGATAAAAAGGCAGTCATTTTTTTGCGAAAAATCTATCAAAAAATCAATCGTTTCAGGGGACTCGCTCCAGCCGTCAACATAGTCGCCAATGAAGATATATTTGGTTTTCTTCGGAAGATTTGCACGTTGTAATGCTTGTTCCAAACCTTTTAATCCGCCGTGAATATCACCAATGACTACTGTTTTCATTTTTTCTGATAAATATATTCATTTAGACGTTAGACATGAGATTTTAGATGTGAGACCTTCTTACAATAAAATGGATTTGTTCCAATACCGCTCAGGATTATTTCCAAGTTTCTTATCTTTGAAAAATGAATGAGCATTTAAAAGGAAGGGGTGCGCAGAAGCAGATAAACAATCGGTTTTCAGAAAACAAACACGAAGTTCTCGACGATTTTCTGAATCATTGCGCCATGGAAGGCGACGAAGCGGATTCTAATAAAACAAATCATATCGAAGTTTTTCCAAAAACGTTTGTCAACAAAGTAGAAAGTCCGGATGTAGGAATGGCTTTTTCTGCTAATCCGTACCAAGGCTGTGAGCACGGCTGTGTGTACTGTTATGCGCGGAATAGTCATGAATATTGGGGATATGGTGCCGGATTGGATTTTGAAAGGAATATCCTGTTCAAACGAAACGCACCGCAACTTTTGGAAGAGAAATTACGCTCCAAAAACTGGCAGGGCGATACCATAGTTTTGTCCGGTAATACCGATTGCTACCAACCGTTGGAACGGAAAATGCAACTCACACGGAAATGTCTGGAAGTGTTATGGCGATGGAAACACCCGGTAGGAATTATTACCAAAAATGCACTTGTTCTTCGGGATATTGATTTGTTTAAGGAAATGGCAAAACTGAATTTGGTCACCATTAATATTTCTATCACATCCCTTTCTGAAGAAACCCGAAGGCTTCTGGAACCGAGAACGGCTACCATTAAACAACGTTTTAAGGCTGTTGAAGAGCTGTCTAAAGAAGGTATTCCGGTTCGTGTAATGATGGCACCTATCATTCCGTCCTTAAACAGCCACGAAATTCTTCTGTTGGTGAAAGAAGCTGCGGAGCGCGGTGCTCGGGACATTGGTTACACTATGGTTCGGTTAAACGGACAAATAGCTGAGATTTTTGCCGATTGGGCACGGAAAACCATTCCGGACAGAGCGGAACGAATTCTAAATCAAATTGCCGAATGCCATGGCGGTACACTAAACGACAGCAAATTTGGAAGAAGAATGCGCGGCGCCGGCACCATTGCCGACCAGGTTCGCGACACGATGACCATTGCCAAAAAGAAATTCCTTTCCGGTCGCTCCATGCCGGTTTTGGATAAAAGCTATTATTTGGAGTTAAAGAACCCGCAGTTGTCGTTGTTTTGAAAAATCATTTTGTTCCGTTGGCTGCCCGCCAGTTCTTTCGGAGGATTGGTTTAGCATAGGTGGTTTCTCCGTTTGATAATTCGCCGGAATAATGACAATACTTTTCCGGATAAACATCATTTTTAAATTTTGACCAACTTTCATAAGCCTTATCACAGAAAGGACGTTTAGGATTGAATGGAATTGCTTGGCCGGTTCTTATACAATAACCCTGTTTTGGAGTAGATGCGGCTTCCAATTTTGGCGTTTTATATTTTCTTTTTCTATCCGCTGCATCAAACTTGGGTCTATTCGAGAAGAATTCTGATAATTCATCATGTTTTACAGTTGAACCAATATATTTTGAAGAAAGCCCAAACAGGCCGGCTTTCTCGAAGGTAGGTTCTTTACTATACAATAAGTCCGCTTGATCAATGACGCGATTAAAATAATCCCAAGCATCATCATCTAAGGTTTCTCTTGTTCTTTTCGTTAAAACTCCAAATTCAATGTTGTTGTCCTGGGAGTAGCTGTATAAATTCATTGAAGTTAACAACGCACGTTCCTCATTTGCAAAATACTTCGCATGCAAATTTTTCTCGTAATGAATTGAAATATTAGGAAAATCCTTAAAAAAATCAAAATCCTCCTGACGCATACTTTTAGACATATCGTCTTCATTTTTCCCGAAAACCAGAATCAATTCTATATTTGGATTACTCTTTTTTGATTGGAGAACAGATGCAAAGCGATCATGGAGCTTGATGTAAGGTGATATTAGGACAATACGCTCTTCAGCATTTTCAAAGATTTTTTCTAACTGAGCGTTAAGTTTATTACCATGTAAAAATTCAGCCATAATAATAATTGTTAGAAGTTTCCAAAAGCAAATCTAAAAATATCCTTCAATAAACGATTATGAATCCTCGATTTGTACAGGAATAGGTAAGAAATAAACTCAGCGCAGATCTTCCCCTCTCCACTCTGAGAAGAATTGTTCCAGAAATCCTTCCATATATTGATGTCGTTCTTCCGCGAGTCGCCTCCCCATTTCTGTGTTCATCAGGTCCTTTAACCGAAGTAGCTTTTCGTAAAAATGGTTAATAGTAGGTGCATTGGAGTTTTTGTATTCCTCCTTGGTCATGGATAGGTTAGGCGGGATAGACGGATCGTATAAAGGACGGTTTTTATATCCTCCATAGTTAAAAGTTCGGGCAATCCCAATAGCACCCAAAGCATCCAAACGATCAGCATCCTGTACTATTTCGAGTTCTCTAGAATGAAAAGCGGAGGTGTTATTTCCGCCTTTATAGGAAACATTTTCAATGATGCTAACAACTTGATCAATAATATCCCTAGATGCGCCTATACTCGCTAAAAACTCCTTTGCTTTTGAGGGACCAACGGATTCATCCCCATTGTGGAACTTATAGTCTGCGATGTCATGAAGAAGTGCACCCAAAAGTACAACGGTTTCATCCGCAGTCTCATGCTTTAAAATAAGGTGGGCATTGTTGTAAACCCGCTCAATGTGAAACCAATCATGACCTCCTTCCGCATCGATTAACTCTTGTTTGACATACTCTCGCGTGCGGAGAATTAATTCTTCATCACTCATACCTTTACCTCGGAAGTTATCTTTTCTTCTACCAGATTTACCAACTCTTCCACTTCATAATCTCCAATGAGGTAAGCCTGGTGCGAAGTCATTCTAAGTTTTACAAAAATCGGTATGGGAAACATTCCCCATTTTTGGAGCTTCCAGCTATTGTTAATCGTAACCGGAATAACATATCCGTTTGGTAATTTTTTAAATAAGGTTTCAAGACCTGTCCTTCGAAAAGGCTTGGGTTCGCCGGTTTTACTTCGAGTTCCTTCGGGAAAAATAACGCCGGCACGGTTGTGTTTTTGCAGGTATTTCGAAAATTTCAACATCTCTCCAATAGCTTGCCTCGGATTTTTCCGATCTATAAGAATCGAGCCTCCGTGGCGAAGATTATAAGAAATAGACGGAATGCCTTTGCCAAGTTCTTTCTTGGAAATAAACTTTGGATGATACTTCCGCAAATACCAGATGATAGGAGGAATATCCCATTGACTCTGATGATTGGAAACTATAATGACAGGTGCCTTTTCGGGCAACGTGGTATAATTCTCATATTTAATGACGGTCCCCAGAAGGTTCAGGCAACGCAGCAAACACCAGTTTAAATAATCCACACTTTTCTTATGAGCTCCATACCCGAATAAATTAAAACAGATCCATTGAACGGGATGAAAAATCACAATGGTAAGGCCAAAAATCAGATAGAAAATAACTGAAAATGGGATGCTGATTATTTTGTATAAAAGCTGCATAAGAGAAAAAAAATAGCCGACAAAAGATAACATTCTATTACATCTGAACAGGAAAATAAATTGCTACTTCTTGTCGGCCATTGATCTGTATTGCAATTAGCAATATTCGTTATAAGCGTTTTTTAGATTTTCGGCTATCATTTGCGCAGGACGCCCCTCAATGTGGTGTCTTTCAAGCATGTGTACAAGTTCTCCATCTTTAAATAAAGCAATAGATGGCGAACTTGGAGGAAATGGAACCATATATTCTCTTGCAGTCTGCACAGCTTCTTTATCTACTCCCGCGAAAACTGTTACTAAATGTTCGGGCTTCTTGTTGTTATCGAGGCTCAAATTTGCACCGGGACGTGCGTTTGCAGCAGCACAGCCACAAACAGAGTTTATAACCACCAAGGTAGTTCCGGATTTTTGAAGTGCCTCTTCTACCGCATCTGCAGTATGAAGTTCAGTAAATCCTGCACGCGTCAAATCCTCACGCATAGGTCTTACAAGTTCTGCTGGATACATAATATCTGAATTTAGAATGTTTATAAATAATAAGCAAAGATACGGATTTGCCGGCGAAAAAATACTCGGAGAGGGAAGGAGAAGGAACAAAAAGAAAATGAACGCCGGGAAATCACGGAATCTGTAACCAAATCTTCACGAAAAGGAAGACTTGTATGACTTTTAGCTATACTTTCGAAAACAGAGAGAATTCTTGTGAAGGGGCTTAAAATAAAAAAGCCCTGATAAACAGGGCTTTAGTAGCTGCTCCCCCTCTTGGGCTTGAACCAAGGACCCCCTGATTAACAGTCAGGTGCTCTAACCAGCTGAGCTAAGGAGGAATGTTCTACCACCATATCGGTGATGTAGGCGGGTGCAAATATATATGATTTTTGAATTGTACAAAATAAAAAATGAAAAATTATTTAAAGATTTCACTTCCTTTAATCGTTGAAGTTTTCACCACAGAGATTGGACTTTCAGAATGAGTAAGTTGAATTAAAAGCCACGCTCTTTTTGGATTTGTTCATAAGCTTCCTGCACCTTCTTAAATTTCTCTTCTCCTCCCTTTCTGTGTGCTTCATCCAAGTGCTGTAACTTGTCCGGATGATATTTTTTAGCCATTTCTCGGTAGGCTTTTTTGATTTCCGCCGGACTCGCATTTCGATCAACTTCCAAAATTTTATAAGCACTATCCGCATCTTTGAAAAACATGGCTTTGATGCTTTCGAAATCTCCTAGAGTTATCCCTAAATAATCTGATATTTCACGAATTTGCTGCACCTCAGGATCTGACACACGGCCATCTGCGTCGGCAATGCTAAAAAGGAAATGAAGAATTTGAAGCCTGCTTTCATATCGAGTACGGTGTCGTAAAAGATTGGCAATGTTTGCGGCATTCATTTCACGATTCTTTACCACTTCATTAAACAAACGAAAGGTGGCATTGGCTCGTTCTTTCCCATAAGCGCGAACAAAATACATGCGCACGTAATCCAATTCTGTCTGACTGACTGAACCGTCTGCCTTAATGACAAGTGAGGCAAGAGAAAGCAAATGGAGCTCAAAATCTGCCGGTGTGACTTGTGGAGAAGGTCCAAAATTACCTTGAAATCGCTTGGAAGATCCGCCGGATCTGCTCTTGTCAATCATCGTCCCAATCCAGTATCCCAGAATAGCAGCAATGAAACTACGAGTGAAATACCAGAAGGCAATGGCAAGAATCCAACGAAACATAAGCAGATCAAAAATTTAAAGAACTTGCAAAAATAAGGGTTTATGCGTTTAATGAGAAAGGACAGAAGCTTTTCTTAACATTTTGTATGCGATTGTCA
>DASRWC010000056.1:0-75542 GCA_035654795.1 Flavobacteriaceae bacterium | reverse complement strand
CGCTCCCTTTAGGGTTGGGGCAAACGAAAAAACGGAGAAGTGAATTTCATCCCTCCGCTTCCCTTTAGGGTTGGGGCAAACCAATGGAAGGGGAAGTGGTGTTTTATCGACATTGAGTCCTAGCGAGACCTGTTGTCTTTTGTCCTTCATCCTTTGTCCGTCGTCCACAAGTCCTTCGTCCGTCGTCCCCAAGTCCGCCGTCCATTAACGCGCTTCTTTTCGGTTTTTAATGACAGAAGCCAGTATTCCACCTCCGAGAGAAAGGAAGATGATTCCCAATGACAGCCATTCCGGGATATCTACGTGGTGAGAGATCAGCATTTTAATTCCCACATAAGCCAAAATAATTACAAGGCTGTAACTGATGTAGCGGAATTTATCGAGCATCCCGGCTATTAAAAAGAACATAGATCGCAATCCCATTACCGCGAGAATGTTGGATGAAAATACGATAAACGGATCGGCAGTAATCGCAAGGATGGCAGGGATGCTGTCAATGGCGAAAAAGACGTCGGTAAGTTCTACGATAATAAGCGCCACAAAAAGGGGAGTGGCAAACTTGATTCCCATTTTCCGAACAAAAAATTTGTCGCCTACAATCTGATGAGTCACCGGATACACTTTTTTGATCCATTTGTAAATTTTAAAATCTTTGGGATCTTTCGCTTCTTCTTTACTAAACAACATTTTGAAAGCCGTAATGAGCAGGAACACTCCGAAAACATAAATTATCCAGCTAAACTTGTTAATGAGCGCAACCCCGAAAACAATCATAATAGCTCGGAAAACAATGGCACCCACCACACCGTAAAAAAGAACTTCGTGCTGATACTTTTTTGGAATCGCAAATGCCGAAAAAATAAGCGCAATTACGAAAATGTTGTCCACGCTGAGTGACAGCTCAATGAGGTAACCCGTTATGTATTTTATGACAGCACTTGAAGGGGTAAGATCAGTAGGATTTTCTATCCAGGCATGTTCAAAGGCTAAGTAAATTATACCGGAAAAGAGCAAAGCCACAGAAACCCATACAGCCGTCCAGATACCGGCTTCCTTGGTTGTAATTTCATGTGGAGTTTTATTGAAAACCCCCAGATCCAGAATAAGAAAGATGAGAATGAATACAGAAAAAAGAATCCAAAGCAGCATAGTGTGTGGTATTTAGAGCTACAGAGCTTGTGTAGGCTGTTTCTTAAAAAGTTTAATGATTACGGGAGCGGTAACGATTACAATAAGGATAAGCATCGTCCATCCAAGATTGTTTTCGACCCATTTATTTTCGCCCAGTACGAAACCGAGTGTAGAGATAACTCCCACCCAAAGGATGGCGCCGGAGATATTATAGAGCATGAATGTTTTCTTGTCCATTTTTACAATTCCTGCCACAATGGGAACAAATGTTCTTACGATGGGTAAAAATCTGGCAATAAGGATGGCAAATCCGCCGCGACGGGTATAAAAATCTTCAGCAGCAGAAATGTGTTGTGGTTTCAGAAATCTACTTTTCCTGTCTTTGTTCCTAAATATGTGGCTGAACCGATTCCCTGTCCAATAGCCTACCACATTACCCAAAATTGTGGCAACAATAAACAAAATTGACCAGAAAAGAAGGTTTGCCAGCGGATTTGTAAAAGGAATAGCAGACTGATCTGCGCTTGCAATAACCATCCCCGATATAAACAACAACGGATCACCCGGAAGGAAGAAACCAAAAAACAATCCGGTCTCTATAAAGATGATGAGCATGACAAGATAGAGCCCGCCATTATTCATAATCCAGTTGGGATCGGTTAGTTGATGAAACAGTTCAAGTAAAATTTCCATGGGTTCTTTAGGCGATATTAGTAAAAATCGTTCCATTGAAAGCAATTTCCGGAATATGTCTGTTGCGGCAAATGTAGTGTAGCATCTTTCAATTTTGACACAAAGAAAATCTTAGAATCTGGAAAGACTTAGGAATTATAAAAACTTTAGGGAATGACTTTAAAAGTATGCTGTCTTTCAGTAAAACTGTACTCAATCCGGATGTTGTAGGTTTCGGCAATTGCGCTAACGATGGCAAGTCCCAAACCTGAACTTTCAGTCTTCATTCCCGATTTGTAAAAACGTTTAAAAATGCGATCGGCATGGAGTGGCGATTCTTCACCCGTATTGCTTATGGTTAAAAACGCTTGATTGATTACAATATTTATGCTGCCGCCTCTTTTATTATGAAAGAGCGCATTTCTGATGAGGTTGTAAATCAATATTTCAATTAAATCCTGATTTCCTTCCAGATGCATTTCAGATTCTTCTTGGAGCATGAACTGAATGTTCTTGTGGAGAGCGGTCTCGCTCATATCTTCCATCGCATTTTTTATAATGGTATTGACGAGAACAGTCTGTTCATTCGGAAACTGCTTGTTCTCGATTTTGGATAGGAGCAACAAAGATTTATTCATTCTTGTCAGGCGCTCGATTATGACCAATACTTCAGCCACCTGATCTGCCTGATCCGGTTGAAGTTGTTCATTTTCCAGAAGCAATTCCAGTTTATTGATGGCAATTGCCAAGGGGGTCTGAAGTTCGTGCGAAGCATTTCCGATAAACTCTTTTTGCTGTTCAAAAACTTCGATATTATGTCGAAGAAGCGTTCCTACAGCATTTTGAAGATCAATGAATTCTTTGGTTTTGGTTTTTACTTCCGGAATGCTGAGGTTACTGCCTAACCGATAGGATTTTATTTTTCTGAGGAGGGTGTAGAACGGTTTCCAGAGCCGCTGCAAAACCAGATTATTGACAATGACTATCGTGATGATCAAAACTGCATAAAGCCAGATCATGTTCAGCAGAAGCCGTTGTATCAGATCGTCTTTTTCCACCATTGGGTTGATGATCTTCAGCTCATAGTAGTGGTCATTATTTTTGAAAACCGTAGTTAATATCCGAACGGGATCCAATTCCATCGACCCGTCTTCAGAATCTTGCATCATCATGAGCGTATCTGCGTAAACCTCTTTAAAGACAATTGCTTTTTCTTTTTCAATTTCTTTAATGGTATAAAATCCTTCCTCCAGACTAAGTCTTGGGATGATTGTATCGGCTTTTTGGATTTTTTGGATGATTTGGTTTTTGTAATTTTCCAAACCTTCGTCGGCATTTTCCTTTATTTCTTCCACCATATTGAAGAAAAACACCACGCCCCAAATCCCAATGACAATCAATATGGATATGGATAGATATTTTATGGAATGATTAAGCAGCTTCACTTTTCTTCAATTCGATAGCCCACACCATAAACTGCTTCAATTTCCAATTCGGCATCGGCTTCGCGCAGTTTTTTTCGCAGATTTTTAATTTGGTAGTAGATAAAATCAAAATTATCTGCCTGATCAATATTATCTCCCCACACGTGTTCTGCCAGGGAAGAGCGGGTAACAAGCCTGTTTTTATTGAATAGGAAATAATTCAAAATGTCGAATTCTTTTCTGTTCAGAACGAGATTCTCTCCGTTCACAGTTGCTTTCCGTTCGTTTAGATTAAGAACGAGGTTGCCATACTCTATGGTGTTTTGGCCATCCTGTTTGTTTCTGCGCAAAACAGCTTTAATACGGGCATTGAGTTCGGCAATATGGAAAGGCTTGGGTAGGTAATCATCGGCACCAAGATTGAGACCGATGAGTTTGTCATCCAAAGAATCTTTGGCAGAAATGATAATCACATTTCCTTGTTTTCTTTTTGTTTTGATATATTTCAAAATTTCGAGACCGTTGCCGTCCGGCAGTCCCAAGTCCAGAAGGATGCAGTCATATTCATACATCTCAATATGCTCAAGGGCAGTGCGCTTATCGAAAACGGTCTCGACAATAAAGTTTTCACGGATTAAAGAATCTTCCAAGGATTTCGCCAATACCTTTTCGTCTTCTATCAACAGGATTTTCATCTCTCAAAGATATGGATTTCAATTTCTCAAAATCTAATCTGCTACTTTACTCAATTCGTTTCCCGATTCGTCAAAGATGATGTTCCATTCTTCTGTGAACGAACGTAATTCCACCTTATAAGTTTTCTTATTCTTTTCGGAAATCCGTTCTGCATCTTTTATCCACAAGTTTTTATAATCCTTTTCGATTGCGGCCAAAACAGCAGCCGGCAAATCTTTTTTGGCGATGTCTTCTTTAAATCGAATGAGATCTCCTTCCATTGTGTACCATGCCGACCGGTCATCGTTCCAGAATCCGATTTCAAATTCGACTTTATAAAGATCGTTCTGTTTTTTCCATTCAATATCTGTGGCTTTCGGAAACGATTTTTGAAAGTTGTTCAAAATTACAGCCGGCACCTGCTGTTTTGAAATATCTTGAGCTCCCGCCTGAAACGAAACAAGCCATGCCAATAGAGCAAAAATTCCAATTGTTTTCATGGTAAATGTGTTTAAAATTTGAAACAAAGGAAAAAGCAGAAACTGGAATAAATTTGGAATTTTGGGAAACTGTTGTTTTGGTTTAACGGAGGTGTTGTTTTACCGGTATTTAGTCCCAACCGACGGATTTAAAAAAAGAAGGTATAATAGTTCCTTTGCCACCCTTTGGGTCGGGGCAAAGCAAGGGAATGGGAAGTGGCCATTTAACGATATAGCTTTTATGTTGGCATAAATTTAAAGGTCGATAGTTTCCACACCTTCAATTTTGCCAAAGTCTAAAGTTTGCAGAATGATCTGTTCCTTCTCTTTATTGAGTAGAACATCCTTTAGAATGAGATGAACATCTTTATACAGTTTATTCTCCTCTTCACGAAAAGTCACCTCAAATATCACTTCTCCTGAAACGGCTGTATATTCGTCTATGATTTTTGGGGAGGAAGGAGGAACCGAGTTGCAGAAATAGTTATTTTCCACTCTTCCGTCATAACGGCGGTAATTTACATAGATGGTACTGTTGTTTAAAGGAAAAGAACTTGTATGAGGTTCAGGATAGAGATAGACGCCATTGGCAAATTTCAGAGAAAGGCTTTCAAAGCTTGTATTATTGACTTTATAGAAAACATAATTTCCGGCGGGGCCACAGGTTTGCAATGGAATGGCTTCAAAATCAAAATCTTTCAATACAATTTCTCCATCGTCACAGGCATAGAAAAAGAAGGACGCTATAAATATTGAGAAGATACTTCGATAAAAAGGACGAAAAAAAGATTTCATTTCTAATGAGGAAATTGATTTTGTACAAAGTAAAGGAAATCTTTTTGTTTCAATTCAACCGAAAATAATTTAATACTTACTTTTGTGCGTCTCCAAAAAAAGAGCTTTTTAAACCTGAAGTTTTAATAGATATGAGGAAAGTATATTTTGACAATGCAGCCACCACACAAATGAGAGATGATGTTATTGCTTCCATTGCTCAAGTGATGCAAACCGAATATGGAAATCCATCGTCCACTCACGCATATGGACGCTCGGCAAAGTCGCTTTTGGAAACTTGTAGAAAAGAGGTTGCTAAGTTGTTTAATGCGTCTGCAGGAGAAATTATTTTCACTTCAGGAGGTACCGAGGCAGACAATTTCATTCTTGTTAGTTGTGTGCGCGATCTGGGAGTGCAGCGGATTATTACTTCAAAAATTGAACATCACGCCGTTTTACATACTATAGAGTGGCTGGAGCAAAATTATGATGTAGAGGTATTCTATGTAAATCTTGATAGCTGTGGAATGGTGGATTATGATCATCTGACAGCTTTATTAGAAGATTCTACCCGGAAAACATTGGTTAGCCTGATGCATGTAAATAATGAAATCGGGAATGTTTTGGATATTCAAAAAGTAGCTGATCTTTGTGAGGAGCACCATGCTCTTTTCCATAGTGACACCGTGCAGTCCGTTGGGCATTTCGAATTGGATTTTCAAAAGACTCCGGTGGATTTTGCAACTGCTGCCGCTCATAAGTTTCATGGTCCAAAAGGTACCGGATTTGCTTTTATCAGGAAAAATACAGGTCTTCAGTCTTTAATTATGGGAGGTGCGCAAGAACGCGGGCTAAGGGCAGGGACAGAATGTTTGTATGGTATTGCGGGAATGACGGAAGCTTTAAAACTGGCCTATCGTCATCTTGAAGAAGAAAGGACTCATATTACAGAGATTAAAGATTATTTCAAAGAGCAATTAAAATCAAATTTCCCCGGAGTAAAATTCAATGGAAATTGTGGAGATAATGAGCATAGCACCTATACCTTACTTAATGTTTGTTTACCCATTCCGGCCGAAAAAGCGATGCTGCTCCTTTTTCAATTGGATCTGAAGGGTATTGCTTGCTCAAAAGGAAGTGCCTGCCAAAGTGGGAGTGAGGGCGGATCTCACGTGTTAAACGCCATTCTTGCTGAGGAAGACCTCAAAAAACCTTCGATTAGGTTTTCATTTTCTGCATTTAATAAATTGGATGAAGTGGATTATGTGATTGAGGTGTTGAAGGAGTTTATGGGGTAGAGATCTTTGCTTCTAGCCTCTAGCTCTCGGCTACGTGCCTTATTATAGGGTCAACTCACAATTTTCAATACAAAGTCTTTTTGTCCTTCGTCCTTCGTCCTTCGTCCTTCATCCTTTGTCCTTTGTCCAAAGTCTAACATCTCACGTCTAACATCTCACGTCTAAATTTCACGCAGAGTCCGCAGAGTTTCCGCGAAGATCGCAGCTTAGGAAGCAATTGTAAATGAGTAGTTTTTCGTCCTTTGTCCTTTGTCCTCATCCTTTATCCAAAGTCTATCATCTCACGTCTAAAATCTCACATCTAAATTTTCACGCAGAGTCCGCAGAGTTTCCGCGAAGATCGCAGCTTAGGGAGCAATTGTAAATGAATTAGTCCTTCGTCCTTCGTCCTTTGTCCAAAGTCTAAAATCTCACGTCTAACATCTCACGTCTAAAATCTCATCGCCACTTTCACGTTGTAAATCCTCGGAGATAAGTAGTTCGGAACTGAATATTGTACTTTTGTATAAACATCTCGAACGAACGTATTGGTGATTGAGTTCTGAACGTCAAACATATTAAAGATTTCGGCGCCCACACTCAATTCTTTAAATCCTCTTAACCACCCTTTTTCTTTTCGTTTTTCCTCATGGATTAGAACATAGCTCATTCCCAAGTCTGCCCGTTTATAGTCTCTCAATCTGGTTTGGTATTTATAAGGATCGGCGTAGCTGGGGGATCCTCCGGGAAGCCCTGTGTTGTAAACAAGGTTTAGATACATCTTTAGATCGGGAATAACTTTGACATAGTCTTGAAAGAGAACTGCAAATTTCAACCTTTGATCTGTGGGTCTGAAGATATATCCTTTGTTTTCTATATTTTCCTCTGTTTTCATATAGCCGAAACTGACCCAGCTCTCTGTTCCAGGAACAAATTCACCGGCCAATCGCAAATCTAGTCCGTAGGCATAAGCGGTGGCATTATTAGTGGCACGATACCTGATTCTGACATTTTCCAGAGTATAAGGATTCACATCTTCCAGTTTTTTATAATACAGTTCTGTATTTAATCTAAATTTCCGTTCCCACATTTTGAAACTATAATCGTTTGAAAAAACGAGATGGATGGATTGTTGTGCTTTCACTTTAGGACGGACAGCACCGGTAGAATCACGAAGTTCACGATAAAATGGAGGCTGATGATAGAAACCTCCGGACAACCTGAAGACCATGTCTTTTTCCCAATCAGGTTTAAAAGCAATTTGCGCGCGGGGGCTGAAAACGATTTGCGTGTGGCTTTCAATATCTTTCCCGCTTACGGTCCAGTTATGCGCTCTGATTCCTGCATTTAGCCATAACTCGTGGGCCCCCAATTCAGTTCTTTTACTCCATTGGGCATATCCCGAAAAGCGATTGATTACAACGTTATTAAACGCTCTAACATTGGTATAAGGTATAAGGGGGGAAGTATATGGCTGATAAGGTTGGTTGTTTCCCGGAATGATAGGCGGTCTGATGGTAAAACCGGCAGAATCAATCATTTCATATTCCTGAACACGATCTCTTATATCTTCACGCGTATATTTGATTCCGTATTCAAAAGAATGTTCTTCTACGGCAATATTTCCTTTATGCTCAATATTCAGTATCAACGCATCCAAATCATTTCTGGCATGAGTGAGTTGTCCTCCCACACCTCTGGTATATTCTACATTGCCAAGGCTGGGGCTTCCAATGTCTGTGTTTACCTCACCCAGTCTGTATTCGGCTAAAATGTCATAATATTCCTGTTCTGTAGTATGGTAAAGGGAACTTATAATTTTCGCTGTGTAATGATTAGAAACAGCCCAAGTGCCTTTTAGTGCCCCAAAGTATGTTTTATAATTATCTTTTTCTTGACCTTCATAAAAAATTAGAAGTGCAATGGGATCGGTTAACGTTCCAAAATTGGTTTGACGCATCAAAGGTTGGTAACGATAATCATTAATAGAAATATTCCCTAAAAAAGAGAGTTCGAATTTGGAAGTGAAACGATAGGTCCAATATGTCTGCGCATCGGCAAATTTTGGGCGATAATTGGTTTCCGTTTCTTGAGCTTTTACAAACAAACTGTTGTCTCTATACCGTAACCCTGTTATCCCGGACAACCTTCCGTTCTTGGAGATGGTTTCTATGGCAGCACCGGCTCCCAATAAACTCATGTCTGCAGATACTCCAAAAGCAACAGGTTTTCGATAAGTAATATCCAAAACGGAAGAAAGTTTATCGCCATATTTGGCTTGAAAACCGCCGGCAGAAAATTCTACATTACTCGTTAAGTCACTATTTACAAAACTTAATCCTTCTTGTTGTCCGCTTCTAATAAGGAAAGGGCGGTAAACCTCTATTTCGTTTACATATACTAAGTTTTCATCATAATTTCCACCCCGCACACCATACTGCGTACTCAATTCATTGTTGCTACTGACTCCCGGGAGAGACTTCAACAGATTTTCAACTCCAGGATTGGCACCCACCATTTTCCGAATTACTTCGGGACTCAAAGAAGTCACACCCTCCACCCGTTTGTTTTCTCTTCCGGAAATAACCACGGTGCCTATTTCTTCAATGGAGGTATTTAAAACCGGGTTAAACTCATAATCTTCATTGTGAGAAAGATTTAGAGTGATTTTCACATTTTTATGTCCCACATGAGAAAATATAACGACAATATCCTGATTAGCCGGAATTTCCAGCAAATAAAAACCGTTTAAATCGGATATGGTCCCGGTATTACCGGAGATCACATTGGCGCCGGCAATAACTTCCTTAGAATCATTGGTGATAATTCCACGTAGAATTGCTTTTTGTGAATATGAGAGTGTGATAGCAAAAAAAAGCAGGACGGATAGGAGAAGTTTCTGTGATTTCAAAAACGTTTAATTTGGTTTTCTAAAAAATTTAGCTTCAAATGTAGTACTATTTCCAACATTATCAATTACCACCAGTTTCAAATTGTTCTCGGCATCCTGAATAATGTTGTCCGTAAAATCGTAGGTTAAAGTGTTATTCTTATACTCATATTCCATAAGAATAAATTTCCCGTTGATAGTGGCTCTGTAGGAACTTATTCCGCTGTGCGCATCGGTGATTCTTAATCTTAATTCTTGCTGGCTACTGATCCATTTTCCGTCGGAAAAATTTAAGGGTTGAACTACGGGAGGCGTGTTATCTCTTGCCACGGTAAATTCTCCGAAATTTCTGATACTCCCTACTAATTTATCTCCTTTCCTTGTGGTTCTGATATAACGAGGATTTCCTCTATGACCAATTTGACCAATGTAAAGATTGGCTCTGTCATTCTCTGCATAATTGGAGATGTCTGTTGTTAAGGTTATGTTTTTGTGAATGGGGACGATGTCTTTATGGATTTTGATGGTATCACCTTTCTCCTTGATTTCCAAGTAAGTGTCTTCATAAAGAGCATTTGGCGGAAAATAAATAATGTGTTTTCCTTTGGAAATAGACGTGGCGTGATCAGCTAAAACTAAATCCTCTGTTTCTTGTATTTTACGAGGAGAAAGAATTTCAAGTTTTCTTCCTGTGATTGGCACTATAATAGAGGTGGTGTTTCCTTTGAAATCTTTTACCTCAATAACATAGGAATAGTCTAGACTGTCTTTGATTGTTAGATATCCTTCATCTGTTTCATCAACTATAATGCTTAACGGATTATTTTCTTCTCGAAAAAGTTTCTGGACACGCGTTTTATTATTCTGAAAAAACTCGTAGTCAATGTAACGGTTGAGATAGCGGGTTTCGTCAAAGGAGAATTTATCAAACCGAACTTTAAAGGAAGAAACATTGTTCAGTTTGGTGTCAATTTGGTAAACTCCGTTATGATTTGACGCTCCGTCCAATTGATCAATTGCTGTTATACCAAATCCTATCCGTCCAAGCGCTTGGATATTTTCCGCAATGTAATTTCCGTCTTTGTGTTTGACTAATCTTACTTTAGTGCGTTGTTGGCTCTGGTTAATGTGTGAATTGTCGTCTAAAACATAGGCATATAGAGCGCTAACAACCGGAGGGATATTATCGGCAATATCAAAACCAAAAAGCATAGGATTCATGGGGCGCTGATTGCCATCTCTGATTTCAAAATGAAGGTGCGGACCGCCACTTCCTCCCGTATTTCCGGAGAAGGCAATTAAGTCCCCTTTTTTGACCGGCAAGACGGAAGCATCGGGAAAAATTTCAAATTCGTATGATTCTTTGGAATATTGCTGTTCTTTTACAAATTTCTGAATGTCGCCGGCATATTTTTGAAGATGCCCGTAAACTGTGGTGTATCCGTTGGGATGCATAATATAGAGCGCTTTTCCATATCCGAAGTGGCTCACATTGATTCGGCTCACATACCCGTCTGCACTTGCATAAATAGGCAAACCCTGTCTTTGTTCTGTTTTGATGTCAAGCCCGCTGTGAAAATGATTGTTTCTCAGTTCTCCAAAATTGCCCGACAAAATAGTTCCAATACTTAAAGGATTGGAAAAATAGTCGGTGGGAATTTGAGCTTGAAGAAGAGTAATGGCAGATAGGAAGGAGAATAGCAGACAGATTTTTTTCATAATACAACATTATTGGAATCACCGTCTTAAACGGTTTTGTGGGGAAGATGCAGTCAATAATACGAAAATATTCCCGAAAGAATTTGTTAATTTGGGTGTGAGTGCTACTTTTGTAGTTGTAGTAACGAATGTTTATTTTAATGACGGATTTGTCCAAAGTAGTTGATTCTCTGGAGTATCATGTTGCTGCGCTTCTTGAGAGACAAGATGAGCTGAAGCAAATAAATAAAAACCTTGAAGCCAGGGTGGAGGAAATGAGAAAGCAAAAGCTTCAATTGGAGAAAGAGTTGATGGATTGGCAAGAACAAGTAAAATCATTAAAATATGCAAATTCCTTACTTGGCAGCGACCAATATAAACGAGAGACAAAACTCAAAATAAATGCTCTGGTAAGGGAGATTGATCAATGTATTGCTCAACTCTCTACTTAATTGAAGAAAATGAACGAACCATTAAAAATAAAAATTTCAATTGCTGATAGAGTATATCCGCTTACCATTAATCCTGCTCAAGAAGAAGGATTAAGAGCGGCGGCAAAGCAAATTGAAGAAATGATTCGTAACTTTGAACAAAATTATGCTGTAAGAGATAAACAAGATGTATTGGCCATGTGTGCCTTACAGTTTGCAGCACGAGCCGAGCAAAAAAAAATTGACAGTTCGGAAGGTATTCAACTCACCCAGGAGCGCCTAAAAGCTCTGGATGAATTATTACAAGACTATCTGTCATAACGTTCTTATTAAACAAAAAGGTTACTGCCTACATTAATACTATTTTTTTTTGGTAAACTCAACAAGAATTCTTTAAAAAGGGTGAGTTGAAGTTGCAAAAGCGAGCCGTCTGTGAACGGATACTTGACCAGCTTGTTAACCCTAAATCTTTTTTTAAGGAGTTTACACAAAATCCCGGTATTGATGTGGGCTTTTTTATTAAACATGACAACTAAATGGACTTATACTTAATTATTGTGGCCATAGCGGGCTTGGGAGTAGGATTTCTAATAGCGAAATTATTAGAAAGAAACCACGCTTCACAAATGGTGAAAAATGCACAGGAAAGAGCAGCTTCAATTGTAAAAGAGGCAAAATCAGAATCGGAAGCGATTAAAAAAGATAAAATTCTCCAAGCAAAGGAGAAGTTTCTTGAATTAAAATCTGAACACGAAAAGGTGATTCTCGGAAGAGAAAAGAAAATGTCCGAAGCGGAAAAGCGTGTGAGAGATAAGGAATCTCAGGTGTCTCAGGAATTATCAAAGAATAAAAAGTTAAATGCACAGCTGGAAAAAAGTCAGACTGAACTGGACGAGAGACTCGCAATTTTGGAAAAAAGACAGCAAGAAGTTGAAAAGCTGCATAAAAGTCAGGTGGAGCAATTGGAAACCATTTCAGGATTATCTGCAGATGATGCCAGAACCCAGTTAATAGAAAGCTTAAAAGAAGGAGCTCGCGCTGAAGCAATGGCTTATGTGCAAGATTCAATTGAAGAAGCCAAGTTGACTGCCAAAAAGGAAGCACGTAAGATAATAATCAACACGATTCAACGCGTTGGAACAGAAGAGGCGGTTGAAAATTGTGTCTCTGTCTTCAATCTTGAAAGCGATGATGTTAAAGGAAGAATTATAGGAAGAGAAGGGCGGAATATTCGTGCAATAGAGGCTGCTACCGGCGTGGAAATTATTGTGGATGATACTCCGGAAGCCATTATTCTCTCTTGCTTTGATTCTGTAAGAAGAGAAATAGCAAGATTGTCATTGCACAAATTGGTTACAGACGGCCGGATTCATCCTGCACGAATAGAAGAAGTAGTACAAAAGACTACAAAACAGATAGAAGATGAAATTATTGAAGTGGGTAAACGCACCGTTATTGAGCTGGGGATCCACGGTCTTCACCCTGAATTGATAAAGGCTGTGGGGAGAATGAAATTCCGTTCCAGTTACGGTCAAAACTTGTTGCACCATTCCAGAGAAGTTGCTCGACTTTGCGGAATTATGGCAGCCGAGCTTGGTTTAAATGCCAAACTTGCTAAACGCGCCGGATTATTGCACGACATAGGAAAAGTTCCGGAAATGGAAACTGAAGTTCCTCACGCACTGCTGGGAATGCAATGGGCAGAAAAATATGGGGAAAAACCTGAGGTTTGTAACGCAATTGGTGCGCATCACGACGAAATTGAAATGGACAATTTACTATCACCCATTGTACAAGTGTGTGATGCCATCAGCGGGGCAAGACCCGGAGCAAGAAGACAGGTGTTGGATTCATATATCCAGAGATTAAAAGATTTAGAAGACATTGCTTTTGGGTTTAACGGTGTAAATAAAGCTTATGCCATTCAGGCCGGTAGGGAACTACGCGTAATTGTGGAAAGTGATAAGGTAAGCGATGAACAAGCGGCGCAACTGTCTTTTGAAATTTCGCAAAAAATCCAAACAGATATGACTTATCCGGGGCAGGTAAAAATCACCGTTATCCGTGAAACAAGAGCTGTAAATATCGCCAAGTAAATAAGGAAATAGATTTATAAAAGTAAAACCTCAAAAACTACAATTGAGGTTTTACTTTTTTATAGGTCATAAAGATTGGTATAGCCTTTTGAAGGTTCCTCAAAAAATTTCCCGGTGATATAGCGATACCGCTCCTTAATTTCGGAAATAGCTTTCATGTCGTTTTCATCAAGCTCCACATCGGCAGCCTGAAAATTGCTGAGTATGTGTTCCTTGGTTACCGATTTGGGAATAGCAGCACATCCGCGATTCGTGTGCCAACTTATAAGTATTTGTGCGGGAAGAGCATTGTGTTTTTTGGCTATATTCTTGATTACATCCAGATCGAGCATATTCGGTTCATCTCCTGCTTTCATAGATTTTGCACGATCTCCCGAACCAAGTGGGGAATAGGCTGTCATCAAGATTTCGTTCTCCCTGCAAAAATCTAGGAGTTCATTTTGTGGCAATAGTGGATGCATCTCTACTTGATTCATCTCGGGAATCACATTACACTTATCGATCAGGTTTTGTAATTTTTTAATACTGAAATTCGAGACTCCGATATGTTTAGTCAAACCGAGCTCCAAAGCTTTTTCCATTTGTTTCCAAGTTTCGGAAAGCGGAGCCTCTTCGGGCGATAAATAATCGTCAGGAGTTTTCGGAAATTTAACTCCATATCTGAAGGCTACCGGCCAATGGATTAAATAGAGATCCAAGTAGTTTAATCTCAATTTTTTTAATGATTCTTCTATTGCAGGAATTACCTGACCTTCGCCATGAGAATCATTCCACAATTTGGAGGTTATGAAAATATCTTCTCTGAAAATTTTTCCTTCTGCAAAAATTTCAGCCAGAGCTTCTCCGATGGTTTCTTCATTTTCATAATTTGTAGCTGTATCAATATGTCTGTACCCTGCATAAATCGCATCCTTTACTGCTTTTTTAAGTTCTTTTCCATTGGCTTTCCAAGTGCCCAATCCAATGGCGTGCATTTCGTCTCCATTTCTAAACTGCAATATTTTCATCTTTTGATTATTTTTTTAAACTTTCAATTTATAAGAAATTCGGCATATCTGAGAGTTGAATGGTAGGTTTTGCATTTTATTTAACCTTCTACCGGCGAGGATGAAATTTATTTATAACCTCAGTGAGATACTTTCGGTCCAGGTGTGTGTAAATTTCTGTGGTAGTTATGTTTTCGTGTCCCAGCATTTGTTGAATAGCTCTCAGATCTGCTCCATTTTCCAAAAGATGTGTTGCAAAAGAATGTCGGAACGTGTGAGGACTAATGTTTTTTGATATTCCCGCTTTTTCAGCCAATTGCTTTATTATGGTGAAAATCATAGCTCTTGTAAGTCCGCGTCCGTGTTGATTTAAGAAAAGAGTGTCTGAGGATTTGGGATCAATTTTTTGATGACGTCGGATTTGGTCTCGGTAAATATTAATGTATTTCTGCACCGATGGGCCGATAGGAACTAACCTTTGCTTGCTTCCTTTTCCAATAACGGAAATAAAACCTTCATTAAAATGAAGATCAGATATTTTTAATTCTGTTAATTCCGAAACTCGCAGACCGCAACCATACAGCGTCTCAAGAATAGCCCGATTTCTTTCTCCCTGAGCCGAGGTCAAATCTATTTGGGAAATAAGGAGATCAATCTCTGAAGTGGATAATACTTCAGGTAATTTTCTTCCTGTCTTTGGGGCTTCAATAAGCTCTAAAGGATTGTCTTCTCTATAATCTTCAAAAATAAGATACTTAAAGAAGCCATTAAGTCCGGAGATGATTCTACTCTGGGATCTGGGTTTGACTTCTTTAGAAATGCTATAGACAAATTGTTGTATTTCCTCAGCGCCTATTTTTTCGGGAGAGTCGTTTATGTTGTTCTCAAGAAGCCAATCTTGAAGTTTCATAATATCCAAACTGTAGTTTATGATAGAGTTTTCCGAAAGACCTTTTTCCAATCGGAGGTATATTTGATAATCTTTTAGTGCCTCGGGCCAAGTCATAACGTCTATGGGTTTCCGACAAAAATCTGAATTTAAATTTTCAAAGCGTAGATTGTGATTATATTTGTTCGTTAGAACCGTAATTAAATATACAAACTATGAAAAAATTAATGATTGCATTGGTAGCCATTTTTATAACTGCTACAACTTCTGCTCAGGGTGTTGATTTAGGAATAAAACTTGGAGCTAACTTCAGTACACTTTCTGACGTTGTAGGCGTAAAAAACAAAACAGGAATTCATGCAGGTATCTTTGGAGCTGTAAAATTTGGAGGAATTGCAGTTCAGGCAGAAATGTTATACTCGCAGCAGGGGACAGACAAATTTGATCTCGATTATATTAATGTGCCACTTTTCATTAAATATTATATGGTTCAAGGGTTGAATCTTCAATTTGGTCCTCAATTCGGATTTGTGGTCAAAGATGGACTCAGCAATGCTGAAATCAATAAATCTGATGTTTCAGGATTAATTGGTCTGGGTTATGATTTCCCTTTTGGTTTGCGTCTGGAGTCTAGGTATAATCTTGGCTTTACCGATGTACCTAAGGGCGCAGGAGAAAAAGGAAAAAACAATGTGTTTTCTTTAGCTCTCGGCTATTCCTTTCTTTAAGGAGTGAAGCCTCGATCCTCTTAAAACGAGATTCATCATTTTTTATATGAAAATAATCACGTTCTTTCAAAAACTTTAAAACCACATTAAGAAGAACAAATCGGGTATCCCAAAATCCTATTAAAGCGCCGTTAAGCTTTTGGTAATCCCTTTGTATAGCAGGGAAAACCTTGTTCCTTTGAATCACCAAACAATAAAAAACTTGTTATGAAAAAAGGAATTTTATTAGCTGCATTTGCTTTTATGGCTTTTACGGCTACTCAGGCACAAGAAGTTAGATTAGGTATTAAAGGGGGTTACAACCTCGCAAATCTCACCGGAGACGTGGGAGATGCTAAGGCACGTTCAGCTTTCCACATTGGTGGTTTAGTTGAAGTACCTGTTTCCGAACAGTTTTCGGTGCAACCTGAAATTCTCTACTCGTCACAGGGTGCGGAATATACAGGGAGTTTTACAGGTGCAGACAATTCTAAAATCACTGCCAAGCTTGATTATATCCAAGTTCCTGTGATGGCCAAATTTTATGCTGTTGACGGCTTTGCTCTTGAAGTAGGACCTCAAGTTAGTTTTCTGACATCGGCTACCGGAAAAATTGAGACAACTGTTGGTGATGTAACGGTAAACCACGAAGAAGATTTGGAAAATTTCAAAAAAGTCGATTTCGGGGTGGGCCTAGGGGCATCCTACCGTATTCCGATGGGAGTTTTCTTTGGAGCTAGGTATAACTTTGGTTTAACTAATTTAAATGACGATAGCGATAGTTCGGCCAAAATCCGAAATGGAGTGCTACAAATATCAGCCGGATATTCGTTCTAAAAAACAGATTGTTTAATCTTAAAGCCGTTTCTTCATTTGTAGAGACGGCTTTTTGTTTGCTATGCCCTGAAAGAAATTAATAACTTTACCCGGACCAAATTATAAGCTATGAGAGTCGTAATAATTAATGGACCTAACTTAAACCTGTTAGGAAAAAGGGAAGAAGGGATTTATGGGAGTGAAACCTTTGAAGATTATTTAAAAAAATTAATAAAGGATAATCCCGACATCACTATAGAATATTTCCAATCTAACATCGAAGGCGAACTCATTACTTTAATTCAAAATGCTGAAGGAAATTTTAACGGGATTATTTTAAATGCTGCCGCCTACACGCATACTTCTGTGGGAATTTCCGATGCCGTTCGCGCTGTTTCCATCCCCACCATTGAGGTACACATTTCCAACACCTTTTCGCGCGAAGATTTCCGCCACAAAAGTTTTATCTCACCGTATGCGGCGGGAGTTATTATTGGTTTTGGATTAAAAGGATATTCCTTGGCATTGGAATATTTCAGGAACTAGTCTTTTATTCTATCCCGTATTGCCGCATAATCTCTTCATTCATCTGTTGGATTTCTTCCCAGGAATAAGCAGAAAAAATATAAATCATCCAGGCAATAAAAATCAGGTTTAAGATCAATCCGATGATGGCCAATATACGTCCCATTGTCACATTTTGATATCCTGTATAAACTTCGGGTTGTTCTTTATATAAAGCAATTGCTTTGGGAGCCATAACAAGGGCTATAATAGAGAAGATGATCCCCACACCATAACAACAACAGACTACGATAGAAAGTATTCCGAATATGAGGATGAGTGTAGAATTTGGTAGTCTTTGTTGAAGCATTGTTTTGATTTTTTGGTTGAAAATTAAAGATAAAGCTTTCTATTCTATTTCGGAAAAAATATTCTCAACTATAAAAACGTCTTCATTTTGATAAAGTAGTTTCCGACAATGAGGAGGGCAGTTAGAATAATCAGAATAATTTTTATTTGGAAGGCATTTTTAATCTTGATAAACAAATTGAGTAGAACAAAAAATAAAAGCAGCAATATGGGATATATGGCCGGGTACACTCCGAAGGCACCTGCAAAATCTCCCGAAAAGAGAAGGGCTGTTGCACGTTGCATGCCACAGCCCAAACAGTCGATTCCGAAGAGTTTTTTATTTAGACAGGGGAGCATATATTTTTCAATTCCCTCTGTGTTCATCGTTTTATCTGTTATATATCACTGCTTTATAATCTACAGGAATGTCATCAACGGTAATTAATTTAATAAGGTATACACCATCGCTTAAGTTTCCTGTATAAAAACTGTGATTTGTTGAACTTCCTAAATTAGATTTACGAATCACTTCTTTTCCACTCATATCATATACAGAAAGAGCTTTGATTTCGTGTCTTTCCGGATTTCTAATTTCCAGTTGCTGTTGTTGATTGTTTTGGAAGATATTGACTTGAGATTTAAAAGTTTCTACATCTTCTCCTTTCCATGGAATAATGTCAAGTTTTTCAAAGACAATAAAAAATCTGTCATTATATGTACCTGCCCCCAGATCCAACGAGATACCTCTTCGATTTTGGTTGTCTAGCGGATAATAGATTTCCGTATCATAATCATACAAATACGCATTTGCATAAGGTTTATTAAGTTCTTCAGCTACTTTGACATCTACGCGAGATCGTTTATTAAGCTTCAGAGATAGCGGCACCCTTTTTCCTTGTTGATATGGAATTGCGTTAATGACATGCGGCAGTTCTATTCCGGCTTCTCTAGAGATCAAAAAGGCAGCATCTGAAGCCATTCCTCCTGTTGTGATCGCATCATATCCTCTATCAAATCCGTCTGTAGCCTCATCAGAAAAAGAGAGCACAAGGTCTCTTGTGAAATTTCTATCGAAAGTAACATACAGTCTCATATGGCTTCTTGAATCCTCTGCTGAGGTCGTCGGGACATAGTTATTGTTTATTGCTTTGCCGGCGGTTTCTGAAGTTTCAAGGTCTTCTGAATTTACAACCCCACGATAGAAATTTACATCTGTGTTGTTTTTGCGATACACTCGATGGGCATTTTTAATGTTTACGACTGATGTACCCGGTATGTCCTTCCTGCCTATAATCATGAATCCCTGACCGATAGCCGCATAACGGCGGTCAGGATTATTTCTCCCGGCGGGATCACCAGGTAGAGGTGCCGATGATCCATCTTGTCTCCATATGCTGAAAGGAGGTGCTGTAAATGTTCCTTTATTTGTTCCGGTTGGATCTGCGCCTCCGGGTGCCCATGCTCCATATCCAAAAGGCTTGCCACTGTAATTATGACTGGGAGTCGCAATAAATCTATCTTCATCATAGAACCAAATGGCTTCTAAATCCCCATTATCAGTGTCATGGAAAAATTTATTCAAGTCTATAACAGATGGATAAGGATTTCCTACCAGAGTCATCTGAGGTTCCCCGTTCGTGGTATATCCTCTAACACTAACCGCAAAGGTTCCGTTATGGGGTCTTCCGCGGAAATCATACCATTGCTCGGTGTTGGTCAATCCTACACCTTTCATAGTAAAACCATAGCCGGGAACAACATCATAATCTGAATTTATTCTGACGTAGTTTGCTGCTGCTTCAGTTCCGGGAGACATCAGAGTGTACAACCAGCGTGTAGATATTGTTAAGGGACTTTTAATTCCTTCTCTAGCTGTTGTGGTTGCAGCTTGCCTCGCACTTCTACCAAATTCTCCTGATAGCGGCTCATAAATATTTTTTACCCCAAAATTTCTATTTCCATTATAATCTGATCGAGGCTCTCCCACAGGAGCTCCCCAATAATAATAGAAGAAAGCATTGGTAGGATCTGTTTTTTGCATCACTGAGAGCATTCCGTCTCCATCATTGGTAGCGGCTTCTCCCTGGAGGAGTTGCCCTGATCCGCGAAGATAAATGCTCGGTTCAGTTTGCGAATTAGAATTTTTATCTAAATCTATGGGACCTTTCACATACAACAATTCATTCTTTACATAGATGTAGGATTCTGTAGAGCCATTTGGTTTAACCTTTAGCTGGGCAAAACTTACCGTACAAGAGAGGGCGAAAACAGAGAATAGTAAATGGTGTTTCATATTTTTAATGCCTAAAATTTCGTGTAGGGATAGCAACGATTTTTAATAGATCATATTTGGGTGTAAAATTACTAAGAAATTTACTTATTATAGAATAAATTTAGGTTTTCTTTGGCGTAATTAAACCGTATTTAGTAATATCGGAATGAATTATTTGTTGTCTAACACAATTAATTTTAAATTAAAACAGAATAAATGAAAATAGGAGACAAGGTGGCAGTTCTGGACGATGTATTATCAGGAGAAATTACACGAATAGAATATAATATCATAACCATAAAAACAGATGAGGGTTTTGAGCTGGATTTTGAGCGAAGAGAACTTGTGCTTCTGGATAATTCAATCTCTAAGCGTGATTTAGCCATTATGGACGCTCAGCAGGTATTGTTACAGAAAGAAGAAAAGAAGAGGAAACAAGGGCTACTGCAAAAATCTAAAAAAGAATATATTCCGGCTTTGGAAGTGGATTTGCATATACATCAATTGGTAAAAAGTACGCGTTTTCTAGAAAAACATGATATGTTAAATATTCAAATGGATACTGCACAAAGACAATTGGAATTTGCTATTTCTAAGAGATTTCAACGGGTAATATTTATCCATGGGGTGGGAGAGGGAGTGTTGCGTGCCGAATTGGAAACCTTGTTTCGAAGGTATGACAACATAAAATTCTATGATGCCGATTATCAAAAATATGGTCGAGGAGCCACTGAGGTTTATATTTTCCAAAATCCACAAAAAGGGATTATTGAGCCACTTCTTTAACAATAAAGAAACCGTCATTCCCTTGTTTTTGATATAATGGCATAAAGATAAACGCATCCCATTCGCTATGAACTTTCTTTCCATTATGTAATGCGAGATATTCCCCTTTTTTTACTGCTTGAAAGTTTACAAATCCTTCTTGCATTTTAAAATCGTCTCCCTCTTCCAGCCCGTGACGGTATTCAATTTCGAAAGTTTTACGATGATTGCGTTTTTCTTCCAGAAATTTTGCAGCTTCGGGATATTTATTTAAGGAACTTAAGTCCAGCATTCCCGCGTTCCGGAGCGCTAGCCAAATCATTCCTTCATGATGTGCGATAGCCTCGGTACTTTCATGATGCCCGCCCTCAAAGACAAATCCGGTCACTCCAATTCTGCTTTCATAATGATCAATACATCCTTTCACTATATCTGAAAAGCCGCGAATGATATAAACCGGAAAATGATGCGCCCACTCATCATTGTCATTTACTTCTTGAACCGAAATGTAGGGCTCACTTGCTGCAGAAGTGGTATGACAGTCCAAAAAATACCTTTTGGAAAAAGACTCTTTGGAAACGTTTTCCAGAACTGAGATAATATCAAACATTTCCTTCTTTTCGTGGGAATCTTTTTTACCCGAATCAACATTTTCTTCCGTCCACGTGCGGTTTAAATCTTCATCAATATATCGAACTCCTTTTTTCAAGGCTTCCATATTTCCCGATACCCCAACGATTTTACCTTTAATATCCGGTTTTTCTTCTTCCAGGATCTCAAATACCCTTCTCAGTGCATAAATCCCGCTGGGTTCGTTGCCATGAATTCCGGCAGTTACAAATAATAGCGGACCTTCTTTTCCGGTTCCGTATTCTCCTATAATTCTTTTGATTGTTTCCAAAACGCTTAATTTTTTCTAGACCATAGTGGCCAATATTCTGTTACTCAGTTTGTTTTTATAATATTTGCGGTACTGAACTTTTCTCTCGAGAGCATCGATGATGGTTGTGGTAAAATCGGTCATTCCTGTTATTTCGCTGTGATCAATACCTCCGGGGCTTAGCACATTAATTTCAATGAGCTTGTCTTTAACAACATCGAGACCCACAAAAAATAATCCGTCCCGAATTAATTTTGGGGCTGTCAACGAAACAATGTGTTCGATCTCTTTGGTTAATTCCCCTTTTTTCGGAATTCCTCCCAAGGATAAATTGCTTCTGAATTCATTTTTATCCTGACTCACCCGACGAATGATAGCAAGTTCTCCGTTTTCTTCCAGAATTTTTCCGTTCATGAGAATAACACGGACATCTCCTTCCTTTATTTCGGGTAGAAATTCTTGAGCAATTATGTATCCTTTTGAGGAGAGTGTATCAAGAATCTGATTGAAGTTGCCCTGATCTTCGCCAATTTTATACACGTCTTGTCCGCCACTCCCTTCCAAAGGTTTTAAGACGATTTCTTTATTGTTTTCTTCCCAAAACCGAACAATGTCTTCTTTGCTTCTGGTGATAAGGCTGTTTGGTTTAATTTCTGACGGCAGTTCTTCAAAATACAATTTATCGATAAACGCGTGGCTCATAGCAAATGCGTCATTGAGTACCAGAACGCCCTGGCGCTGAATCATTCGCGCAAACGCAATTCCGCTGTGTTCCGCCCAATGCCGGTCTGAGGTTTCTTCAGTTGGATTGTTTCTCACAAACAAAATATCCATCTCTGAGCTTGGGAACATGGCATATTCCAATTCGTCATTTTGAACCTGTGCCCAAAATTCCTCTATGGTCTCTCCTTGAAGGTCTTGGGGAATTTTTTTACATCGCAGTGAAATGTTCTTATCTCGGGAAAAAACAAATCCGCCAACGCCCATCACGTAAACTTCATGACCTCGTTTATGGGCAGCCCACAAAATAGTAACCGTTGTTCCGCAGGTTTCGGTTTGCAAGTCACTAATAACAAAACATATTTTCATCTTTATATTTTTTAAAATTCTATCTTATAACATTTGGACAATAGGCAAGCCTTCTTTTATTTTTAGGAGTCGTTCGCGATATCCTTCCGAAGTCATGTAGCGCGGTTTTATTTTTGGAGACTGCATCAGTCCGCGTTCTGTCAAGTCTTGAATGAGTGGCACATGCTTTAGTGCAAATTTTCCGCTAAGTAAGAATTCTAAATCACCCCCTTCTTTGATGTATTTCAGCAATTTAATAAACCCGTGTAGATAGATTATATCCTTTAAAAATCCGCTTCCTTGAAACATTCTTGATGTAATGCTGAAGGCAGGTTCTTTGGAAAAACCGTATTCCTTTGTCAGTAGGCGGAACATCTCTTTAAAATTGCATCCGTCAAGAAGAGCTTCTCCGGCCACCACACGGCCGGCAAGAGTTCGCAACCTATTTCCGGTGAGTCCGCCAACCAAATATTCTGCCAATACAGCCATACCTTCTTGAAGCGGATCGTAATCTGCAAGACCCTGAGATAGTTGTGTGAGAGATTGCTGTTTTCCGTTAAAGAAAGTGAGTACATGAGTGCCCACCTCGTGCTGAATTAAAGCTCCAGCTTCTTTATGAGTAAGTTCGTAAAGCGATGGGATATAAAGTTCTCCTTTAGAAACCATCATCACGTTCACATCATCACGAATATGGATTCTGCTTTCAAACGATTGAGACTGAGTTCGGAAAAATTTAAATTCTTCTTCTGCAAGGTCTCCGAAACCTTCGGCATTAAGATCTTTTTGTTTTTCTTGGTGATAATCTTCCGGAATTGCAGATAAAATATCCCGTGCCTCCTCAAGAACTTCCTTTTCAATTATTCCATACAACCGAAGACTGCTCAAGAAGAAATTTCTGGAACCTCTTTCTTTCAGCATGGTTAATTCCTGATCTATTTCTTCGCGTTTTTCTTCAAACAAAAAAGACAGTGCCGGATCGTCAATTTCATCGATTCGCAAATCATAGAGCTTTCTTTTTAGTAAATCCGGATCAATAGGAAGCAACCGATAATGATAGGGTGAGACTTCTTCGTAATTACTCTTAAAAAAACATTCCTTAATATATCGAATATTTACCGGTGCAACCAAAAGCAGGAATTGGTAATAATCTTCAATTTCCGTAAGACCCCGATCTATTATAAATAGTTCCTCATGAATTCTTCTGCGTCCAAGGGCGGCATAATTCTTAATATCTGAAGTGGTTTGTACCCGAATAAATTCGAAAACTGCTTTTTGAATAGCTTTGGCGAAGCCATCACGGAATTTCCGGAAATATAGCGGAAAAACATTCCCATCTTCATCTCTATAAACCGGCGGGACTTCAATACCAATAAAAGTTCCTCCATAATTTTTGATCTCTACGATACTAAAAAAAGCTTGTTGCGAAGGATGCTGACGCTGTTTGGTCTGTTCAATTCTTGCAGTGAGCAGTTTTCCGCCGTATCGTCGGCTTTCTATTTTGTCCAATTCCTCTCGCAACACTTCGAGAGAGACAGGTAACTTATGTGCCGGACCTCGAATAACAAACTCCGTGCTGTCATAACTTCCGGAATAAATTTCGATAATAATAAAGGAGCGGAATTTTTCGCTCATCTTCTTTGTGAGACTGTTAATAAATTCCCGAAAAAAATCGAAATTTTCATTGCCCACCACTAAATAAGAAGCTCCGGTTCTAATCAACCGAAGCGTGGCCTCATCATTTGGAACATTTCGGTAAATCATCAAAAACGGGATGTCATGTTCCAAAAATAAATACCCGTCAAATGGCAATTTTTTTATCGTTTTACCTCCCGGTTCCAGAGGTCCAATTAATTCTTCAATTTCTGTTTCGGTAGAAGTCATTATAACTAACTGAGTTTTTTCTGAAAGTTAGAGAAAAGGGTAACAGATGCTCTTCTATTTTAAATTACTTTAACGAGTTTCACAAAGTATTATCAATCTCACCGGAAGATTTCCCGAATTGAAATAATAGAGGGATAATGATTAGTTTTGATGCAAAATTTTCAAATTATGAACTATTCGTCAAAAATGCTTCGCGACGGAGCCCTGGAAGGAAAAACAATCGTAGTTACAGGCGGAGGAAGTGGATTAGGAAAATCAATGACTACTTATTTTCTGGAATTAGGAGCTCAGGTTGTCATCACTTCAAGAAATATTGACAAGCTTAATAAATCAAAAGAAGAGCTGGAATCTAAAACAGGAGGAAAAGTATTGGCTGTTGCCTGTGATGTTCGAAATTATGATGAAGTTGAAAATCTTGTAAAAGAATCGGTTGAAGCATTTGGAAAGGTAGATGTTCTTTTAAATAATGCGGCGGGGAATTTTATTTCTCCCACAGAGCGGTTGTCTGCCAATGCTTTTGACACTATTATAGATATTGTGCTGAAAGGAAGTAAAAACTGTACGCTCGCTTTTGGAAAACATTGGATCGACGCAAAGGAGACTAATAAAACTATTCTCAATATCGTAACAACTTATGCTTTTACAGGTTCGGCCTATGTGGTGCCGAGTGCTGCTGCAAAAGCGGGAGTTCTGGCAATGACCCGTTCTTTGGCTGTGGAATGGGCAAAATACGGAATACGAAGCAATGCCATAGCACCGGGACCGTTCCCCACAGAAGGCGCTTGGGATAGATTGTTGCCGGGAGATTTGAGAGAAAAATTCGATCTTGCTAAAAAAGTTCCACTAAAGCGGGTAGGAGAACATCAGGAGCTCGCCAATCTTGCTGCGTATCTTGTTTCCGATTTTTCAGCGTACATAAATGGAGAAGTAATTGTTATAGATGGAGGGGAATGGATGAAAGGAGCGGGGCAATTCAACCTTTTGGAGCAGGTGCCTGAATCTATGTGGGATATGCTAGAGCAGATGATTAGAAGCAAGAATAAAAAAGGATAAAATTTTTCTTATTAGATGAAAAAGATAGGGAGTCGGTGACCCTCTGTTAATAAAATGAGTTTTCAATCCATTTAAATAATTGTACTTTTAACCGCTAAAATTTGAAGCACATTAATGGGTAAGATAATTGCTATTGCAAATCAAAAAGGAGGGGTTGGAAAGACCACAACTTCTGTCAATTTAGCTGCGGCTTTAGGAGTATTAGAAAAGAAAGTTCTATTGATAGATGCCGATCCACAGGCCAATGCTACTTCCGGATTAGGGATAGATGTAGAAGGTGTGGAGTATGGAACCTATCAGATCCTGGAACATAGTATTTCCGCCAAAGAAGCGATTTTAGAGACTACTTCTCCAAATCTGGACATTATCCCCGCTCATATTGATTTGGTGGCTATTGAAATAGAATTGGTAGATCAAGAAAAAAGAGAATACATGCTAAAAACGGCTCTTGAGGAGCTGAAAAATGAATACGATTATATTCTTATTGATTGCGCTCCGTCTCTTGGATTATTGACTTTGAACGCATTAACGGCTGCTGATTCTGTAATCATTCCTATACAATGTGAATATTTTGCGCTGGAAGGACTCGGAAAATTATTGAATACCATAAAAAGTGTTCAGAAAATTCATAATGCCGAGTTGGATATTGAGGGGCTTCTTCTCACCATGTATGATCAAAGATTGCGTTTGTCTAACCAGGTGGTAGATGAAGTAAAAAAACATTTTGACGAAATGGTTTTTGATACCATAATTCAGCGGAACGTTCGATTGAGTGAAGCACCTAGTTTTGGAGAAAGCATCATCAGTTATGACGCAGCCAGTAAAGGAGCTGACAATTACCTAAGTTTGGCGCAGGAATTAATTACGAAAAACGAAAAGGAATAATGGCGAAAGCAGTAAGAAAACAGGCATTAGGAAGAGGATTGTCGGCACTTTTAAAAGATCCGGCTAATGATATTAAGTCTGTTGAAGATAAAAATGCAGATAAGGTTGTCGGGAATATTGTTGAGCTGGATTTGAATAGTATTGAGGTTAATCCCTTTCAACCCCGAACCAGTTTTAATGAGGATGCTTTACGAGAATTGGCTTCTTCCATAAAAGAATTGGGAGTTATTCAACCTATCACTGTTCGGAAACTGGAGTTCAATAAATATCAGTTGGTCAGCGGTGAGAGGCGATTCCGTGCATCAAAAATGGTGGGTCTGGAAACCATCCCGGCTTACATTCGGATTGCAAATGATCAGGAATCTTTGGAAATGGCCCTGGTTGAAAACATTCAGCGCCAGGATTTAGATCCAATCGAGATTGCGCTTTCATATCAACGGCTTATTGAAGAAATCCAGGTTACTCAAGAGGTACTTAGTGAGCGGGTTGGGAAAAACCGCTCCACCATCGCCAATTACCTGAGGCTGTTAAAGCTGGATCCAATCGTTCAGACCGGAATGCGTGACGGATTTATCAGCATGGGTCACGGTAGAGCATTGATCAATATAGAAGACACCTCAGACCAGCTGGAAATTTATGAGAAAATTCTGGGTCAGAATCTTTCAGTAAGGGATACGGAAGCTTTAGTTCGAGAATTTAAGAATCCAAAAGAAAGCAAGACTCCCAAGAACCGGGAAATACCGGCATTTGCAAAAAAGGCAAAAAGAGAACTTTCAGATATTTTAGAATCTAAAGTAGAAGTAAAAATTTCCAAATCAGGGAAAGGACAACTTGTCGTTCCTTTTAAGGATGAAGAAGATTTTGAGCGTATTCTGAAGCTGCTAAAGAGTGAGAAATAGGATATTCCATATTCTTCTATTTGCCGTGAGCGTTTCTTGTTTTGCGCAAGAATCTGATACGCTTTCCATAGGGAAAATGGATTCTTCTTTAAAAATCCAGGAAACAAAATCTAATTCCGAATATAATCCTTTGGCACCTTCCAAAGCAGCATTTTACTCTGCCGTCCTTCCGGGATTGGGTCAGGCTTATAATAAAAGATATTGGAAAATTCCCATTGTCTATGGCGGAATAGTGGCGGGAATCTATTTTTATAAGCAACAAGACGCCGATTATAACCGTTTTAGAAATGCATACAAAAGACGATTGGCCGGATTTAAAGACGATGAATTCTACGGAAGTGGAAACGAACCGGTTATTTCAAACGACCGACTGATAAATGCACAACGCTCGGCTCAAAAAAATAAAAGTGTAAGTCTAATGGTAGCCATAGGTTTCTATTTATTAAATATTGTAGATGCGAATGTTGATGCCCATCTACAGCAATATGAAGTGCGGGAAGATTTGTCACTGCAGCCAAGTATAGATGTAAATCCGCTCAATAACCAAACACAATACGGTCTGGTTTTGAAGTATCGATTGAATTGAGGAGAGAGGCGGGAGGCAGGAGGCAGGAGGCAAGAGTCAAGAGGCAGGAGGCAGGACTTCAGTATTAATGAAAAGTGAGATAAAGTGATAGCTAATTTTTGAAATTCGACGTGTTTTGCATCTACGTAAAATTCTACTCTAAATATAACATCTGAACAACATGAAAATTGCACTTTTAGGATATGGGAAAATGGGAAAAACCATTGAGCAAATAGCTCTGGAAAAGTCTCATGAGATTGTATTCAAAAGTACAAGTTTGGCTGTGGAAGGAGATTTGAGCAACGCAGACGTTGCAATAGAATTCTCCACTCCGGGGGCTGCCGTGAAGCATATTAAAAAAGCCTTGGAAGCGAATATTCCGGTTGTTTCAGGCACTACAGGATGGCTGGAGCATTATGATGAAATCATCAATCTTTGCAACAAACTCAACGGGACTTTTTTATACGCTTCCAATTTTAGTGTAGGAGTAAACATTTTCTTTGCCATTAATGCGTATGCTGCGAAACTGATGCAGAAGTTCGATGAATATGAAGTTTCAATAAAAGAAATACATCATACACAAAAAATAGATGCACCGAGTGGAACCGCCATCAGCCTCGCAAAAGATATTTTAAAGCATTCCGATAAGTCCGGATGGATTTTGGATGAAAAGAATCCGGATAAATTGACAATTTCTGCCATTCGGGAAGAAGATGTAAAAGGAACACATATCATTACTTATCAATCGGAAATTGATTCCATTCAGCTACAACATGAAGCCTTTAGCCGCACCGGCTTTGCGAAAGGTGCTATATTGGCGGCTGAATGGATAAGAGATAAACAAGGTGTTTTTTCAATGAAAGATGTCTTGAAAATTGAAAACTAAAAGCAAAAAACTATGACCTGGATACAATGGTTTGTATTTTTTCTGATAATTCAGATTGTTCACTTCGCAGGAACCTGGAAACTTTATACAAAAGCCGGTAGGAAAGCCTGGGAAGCGGCAGTACCTATTTACAACGCTGTGGTGCTGATGAAAATAATCAACCGTCCTTGGTGGTGGACGATTTTATTATTTGTGCCCATCGTGAATCTGATTATGTTTCCTGTGATATGGGTGGAAACCCTTAGAAGTTTTGGCAGAAATTCAACCACAGATACGGTGTTGGTGTTGCTCACCTTCGGCTTGTATCTTTTTTATATAAATTACACTCAAGACGTCAGCTATATTCAGAATCGAAGTCTCAAACCAAGAACTTCAGCCGGAGAATGGGTGAGTTCCATTCTTTTTGCGGTAGTGGCTGCTACTATTGTGCATACCTATTTTATGCAGCCCTATACTATTCCCACTTCGTCACTGGAAAAAACGTTGCTCGTGGGAGATTTTCTGTTTGTTAGCAAATTTCATTACGGAGCACGGACTCCCATGACGCCGGTATCTTTTCCCATGGTACACGACACGATTCCTGTTGTTCATACCAAATCGTATTTAACGAAACCCCAAATTCCGTATTTCCGTTTTCCCGGGTTTCAGAATATCAAAAGAAATGATATTGTGGTTTTTAACTGGCCTGTGGATACCGTAAATGCGTTTCAGCAATATGGTGACGGGAAGTACTACTACAAACCAATCGATAAAAAATCAAACTATGTTAAACGTTGTGTAGGTATTCCCGGGGATTCTTTGGAAGTGCGTGACGGATATGTTTACATCAACGGAAAAAGAAATGACCTTCCGGACAGAGCCCGTCTTCAGTTTGCATATATCGTTAAAACAAACGGGCAACTGAGTCCTGAAATGCTCTATAATCGATATAACATCACCGATAATTACAGCTATCAGAACGGAGTTTATTTATTTCCCGGGGTATCGGAAGAATCTTTGGAAATGCTGAAAAACAATCCAAACGTGGTGGAAATAACAAGGTTTAAAGGAGAGGCCGGAGACTGGGATAAATCCATTTTCCCTTATGACCAAAGATATCCGTGGAATAATGACAACATGGGTCCCGTTTACATACCTCAAAAAGGAGTGACAGTCTCTATAACTCCCGAAAGCTTACCTTTCTACAAAAGAATTATTGAAGTATATGAAGGCACCGAGTTGGGTATCGAAAACAGTATTTCCCAAAACGGAACCGAGATTCTCCTTAATGGTCGGCCTTTAACAGAATATACTTTTAAAATGGATTATTACTGGATGATGGGTGATAACCGAAACAATAGTGAGGATGCCAGAACTTGGGGATTTGTTCCGTTTAATCACGTGGTAGGAAAACCGGTATTTATCTGGATGAGCTGGGACGGCATGAATAAAAAAGTGCGCTGGGATAGACTCTTTACAACTGTTGGAGGAAGCGGAAAACCTACTTCATATTTCATGTACTTCGTCATTGCGGTGCTGCTTTGGTTTGGGTATGATACGTTTCGGAAAAGAAAAAGAGTAAAGAAATAGGAAGGTAATATCAAATATACCTTAAACGGAATATCTCGTTTTTCAATTGGGATTTGAACAATGATGCCGTTTAAGAATTTTATTACAATCCTTACCTTTAACGAAAATTTTTTAATAATGTCTCAAAAATATCTTTTACGGGTTGATGAGGTTCATGAATTTGAACTGTCTGAAGAAGACATTCGTCAACTTGATCTTGTTTCTCTATCCAAGGGGAAATATCATATGCTGAATCAAAACAAATCATTTGATATTACCCTGGTAGAATCAGATTTCTTAAATCGTAATTATACCGTTCGTATAAATGAAAACCTTCATAAGATTGCGATTTCTACACCTTTGGATGCCTTAATAAAAAAGATGGGGCTCTCTTTGGGAAGTTCTAAAACAAGTGATGACGTTTATGCGCCCATGCCGGGAATTATTTTAGAAGTGCAAGTACAGGAAGGCGATAAGGTTTCTCAAGGAGATTATTTGTGTGTGCTGGAAGCCATGAAGATGGAAAACGCCCTCACGGCGCCTCGTGACGGAATAATTAAGTCTGTTCAGGTAGCTAAAGGAGATACGGTAGAGAAGGGGAAACTTTTAATTGAATTTGAGAAAGATGATAAATAAAATATTAGTTGCCAATCGTGGAGAGATTGCTTTGCGGATAATGAAAACGGCAAAGCAAATGGGAATTAAAACTGTAGCTGTATATTCTGAAGCTGACAGAGATGCGCCTCATGTTGTTTTTGCGGATGAGTCGGTATTAATCGGACCGGCACCTTCCAATGAATCTTATCTTTTGGGCGAAAAGATTATTTCCGTAGCCAAAGAACAAGGTGCCGATGCTATTCATCCCGGTTATGGTTTTTTGAGTGAGAATGCCGATTTTGCAGAAAAAGTAGAGCAGGCAGGGCTGATTTTTATTGGGCCAAAATCGCACGCTATCCGTGTAATGGGAAGCAAACTGGCCGCCAAAGAGACCGTGAAGGAATATGGAATTCCCATGGTTCCGGGAACAGATGAAGCTATAACCGATATAGCAAACGCCAAAAAAATAGCAAGAGAAATAGGTTTCCCCATACTCATAAAAGCATCGGCCGGAGGCGGAGGAAAAGGCATGCGCGTGGTAAAAGGTGAGAAAGAATTTGAG
This sequence comes from Flavobacteriaceae bacterium, assembly GCA_035654795.1. Taxonomy (GTDB): domain Bacteria; phylum Bacteroidota; class Bacteroidia; order Flavobacteriales; family Flavobacteriaceae; genus JAAYLC01. The sequence continues at coordinate 43,881 of DASRWC010000056.1, read as the reverse complement.
GACCAAATGAAGCGGGCAATAAGTGAAGCAGAAAATGCCTTTGGAGACGGATCGGTTTTCATAGAAAAATTCGTTACATCCCCACGACATATCGAAATTCAGGTTTTAGCCGATACCCATGGAAATACGGTATATCTTTTTGAGCGGGAATGCAGTATCCAAAGACGTCATCAAAAAGTGGTGGAAGAGGCTCCCTCATCAGTTCTCACAGCAGAAAAGCGGAAAATGATGGGTGAGGCGGCTGTGAAAGTAGCACAATCTTGTGATTATGTTGGTGCCGGAACGGTGGAATTTTTACTGGATGAAAATCATGATTTTTATTTCCTCGAGATGAACACCCGTCTTCAGGTGGAGCATCCTGTTACGGAATTGATCACCGGATTAGATTTGGTAGAGTTGCAGATTCGAATAGCTAACGGAGAAAAGCTTCCTTTTAAACAAGAGGATTTAAAAATTGAAGGTCATGCTTTTGAGCTTCGTGTTTATGCCGAAGATCCATTAGATAACTTTATGCCAAGTGTTGGATTTTTAAAAAAATACAAACCTGCCGAAGGAAAGAATATCCGGGTAGATGATGGGTACCGGGAAGGGATGCAGGTGCCGATTTATTATGATCCTATGTTATCAAAGTTGATCACCTACGGAAAAAATCGTCATGAAGCCATGCTGCATATGATGGAAGCCATCGCAAATTATGAAGTTGAAGGCGTAAGTACCACCTTGCCTTTCGGAAAATTTGTATTTGAACATGAGGCTTTCCGCTCCGGACATTTTGACACCAATTTTGTTTCTAAATATTATTCCAAAGAAGCTTTGACTTCAATGAATGAGAAAGAAGCTCATATAGCGGCACTTTTCGCACTTCGACAATATTTTAAAGATTCGGAAAAATTGCGTCTGCCTCAGTAAGACCTCTCGTTGAATTTGAATTTAAAAGTATGACAACCAACAATACAAAACTACACGCTCTTATTTCTGAAGCCAAAAAAGGAGGAGGAGCCAAGCGAATTGCAAAACAGCACGAAAAGAAAAAATTAACTGCACGAGAGCGAATCGCATATCTTCTGGATGAAGGTTCTTTTGAGGAAATGGGGATTTTAGTCACACACCGTACCACGGATTTTGACATGGATAAGCAAATTTTCTATGGAGATGGTGTGGTTACAGGTTATGGAACCATCAACGGCAGACTTGTGTATGTCTTTGCGCAAGATTTCACTGTTTTTGGTGGGGCGCTTTCAGAAACTCATGCAGAGAAAATATGTAAAATCATGGATCATGCGCTTCGTGTAGGTGCACCCGTGATTGGTTTAAATGATTCCGGAGGTGCACGCATTCAAGAAGGGGTGCGATCTCTTGGTGGGTATGCCGACATTTTTTATCGAAATGTTCAAGCTTCCGGCGTAATTCCACAAATTTCAGCAATCATGGGGCCTTGTGCCGGTGGAGCGGTATATTCTCCGGCTATGACCGATTTTACTATGATGGTTGAAGGAAGCAGCTATATGTTTGTAACGGGTCCAAATGTGGTAAAAACTGTAACGAATGAGACCGTGACTTCAGAAGAACTTGGCGGAGCGCGAACACATGCCACAAAAAGCGGAGTTACACATTTCACGGCGGCAAACGATATTGTATGCTTAGAGCAAATAAAAACCTTACTTAGCTACCTTCCTCAGAATAACAAGATTGCTCCGGAAAAAATTCCGTTTGAATTGGGTGAGGAGTATCGAGAGGTTCTGGAGACTATCGTTCCCGACTCGGCCAATAAGCCATACGATATGCACGAGGTTATTAAAGGCATCATTGATGAAGATTCTTTTTTTGAAGTCCATAAAGATTATGCCGATAACATCATTGTCGGTTTCGCACGTTTAGGAGGCCGAAGTATCGGGATTGTAGCCAATCAGCCTATGAGTCTCGCCGGAGTCTTGGATGTGGATTCTTCCATAAAAGGAGCGCGATTTACAAGATTCTGTGATTGTTTTAATATCCCGCTTCTCGTTCTGGTGGATGTACCCGGATTCCTTCCCGGAACTGATCAGGAGTGGAACGGGATTATTTTGAACGGAGCCAAATTGCTTTACGCATTAAGTGAGGCCACTGTGCCACGAGTTACCGTGATCACCCGGAAAGCTTATGGTGGAGCTTATGATGTAATGAATAGCAAACACATTGGTGCCGATATGAACTATGCTTGGCCCACAGCAGAAATTGCGGTTATGGGTGCCAAAGGAGCGAGTGAGATAATCTTTAAAAAAGAAATTGAAGAAGCAGAAAATCCCGAATTAAAGCTATCTGAAAAAGAAGCAGAATATGCCGAAAAGTTTGCCAATCCGTTTATAGCTGCACAAAGAGGATTTATTGATGAAGTGATTCAACCTCGTGAAACGCGAAGAAAGCTCCTTAAAGCTTTCGCTATGTTAGAAACAAAAGAAGTAACCTTGCCTAATAGAAAACACGGAAATATTCCTTTGTAAAAAGCAATCCCGGAAAAATCGAGAACTTTTTTGGGATTATTTTCTGTCTGCATTGCAATGATTACAAACTCCTTTGACAACTAAGTTTACATCTTCAGCTCGGTATCCGGAGGGTAGGGAAAGAGGAGGTATCTTGTAATCGCTGAGACAAGCTGTTTCTTGACAGGAAGTACAGTGAAAATGCAAGTGTAGGTCTTGTTCTATTTCACAATTGCAATCGGGTTCGCAAAAGGCATATTTCAAAACACCGGTGCCATCATCAATTTGATGCACAAGACCGTGTTCTTCAAAGGTTTTTAAGGTGCGGTAAAGGGTAGTGCGATCACTAGTTTCAAAAAAAGATTCTATATCGCTCATGCTGGCGGCTCTTTTAATTTCCGCCAAGTATTTTGCCACAAGAATTCGCACGGCTGTAGGTCTTATCTCACGATTTTCAAGCAATTTTTCCATAACATTACCGGAAAATGATTTCATTCTTTTCTTTTATATGAACTTCAAATTTACAAATATGGAGGTAAATTCTGATGTGATGCAATCGGGAGATTGAATGTGTATTTTTGCAGATTAATTTTTTAGAATGAATTTGAATCTAAGAGGGGCTCTCTACATTGCCCTGGGAGCATCGAGTTACGGTATTCTAGCCACCTTTGTGAAATATGCCAACAATCAAGGAATAGGAACGGGAGGTCTCGTGTTTTCACAATATCTTGTAGGAGTAGCCGTCTTGTTGTTACTAGCATTCATGGAGAAAAAACCAATATCTGTCTCTCCGCGGAAAAAAGATGATTCAAAGCTAAAATTGATTTTGTTTGGAACGTTTCTCGGGCTTACTTCTAGTTTTTATTACTTATCCATTCAATATGTACCGGTTTCTGTGGGAATCATTTTACTGATGCAAACTATATGGATGGGAGTGGTAGTGGAGTTTCTAATTGCTAGACATCTGGTCAGCCGGTCGAAAGTACTAGGGGCAGGAGTTACTCTCTTGGGAACCGCTTTGGCAGCAAAGATTTTTGAAACCGATATTTCTTTTGATTGGCGCGGAATAGGTTTTGGATTATTAGCCGCTGCAAGTTATACCGGAGTCATGTTTGCTACAAGTAAAATAGCGTTACATCTTCCGTTGTTTCAAAGAAGCAAATATTTAGTTATTGGAGGCTTAATCAGTATTATCATCTTTTGGAATGTAGAAATTCTTTCCGGTACTGATATTTTTGTTCTCATAAAATGGGGCGTTTTCCTCGGGATTTTCGGCACCATTTTGCCTCCTGTTTTATTCAGCAAAGGAATGCCGGCAGTGGGCACCGGATTGGGTAGCATCATCTCTGCTTTGGAAATACCGGTTTCCGTATTCAGCGCATATCTTGTTCTGAACGAAGAAATCACTTTTACACAATGGCTGGGAATTGGGATTATACTCTTCTCCGTGTTCCTCATTAATCGGAATAACATTCGAAACTCTCTTCCTCCAAATAAATAATTAAAAAACTGCGCTCTGTTGGGGGGAGAGCGCAGTCATGAGGGCGGTCACTTTGACTAACCAAACCCTAATTATTTAAATTACTTACTTGCAAGACCTCGGGTAAGCCATCCTCTTCGGCTCGCAGTGGCAATGGCATATGGAGTAATCCAGAATAAACTGAAGGCGTAGAAAATACTATACGAATAGGCCCAGAACGCTTCTGAAACAGAATACCTCTTGGCATAAAAGAACGCCGGAAAACTAGAGAAAATCAAAATTCCGAATAAGGTGGATGTCACAAATAAAAGTGGATGTGTGACAATGAAGAATAGCATAAATAAAATTACAGGATATGCCATTATGATGTGTAGAGATTGATGAAGAAATAGTAATCTCGGACCAAATTTGGAGCCTTGTCTAAAATTGGTAAAAACATACTTGGACATCTCGATATTCTCACGTACGTTACTTCTGCTCCATCTGATAAACATTTTGTACAATCCTTTATATCGCTCAGGAACTTCTGTAAATGCATAGGCGTTTCTTTGAAACAACACGCTGTAACCTTGTTTTAGAATCATATTAGTCATGGCACGATCTTCTCCAATGTCTGAAGGTTTTCCCATGAAAGTCTGGTTTATCCAGTCTTCCAGACAAGCGAAAACGGCAGTACGTCTATAGGCTGCCAATGCACCGGGCGTACACAAAACAGAATTTAAACTACTCTCTGCAGATCTTACAAACTCGAAGCTCAAAACAAAACTTACGTCAAGCATCTTAGGGAGTAGAGCTTTTTTATTATTCAATACCCGAATATTTCCGGCTACCGCACCACAATTTTCATCTACAATAAACGGGCTCACCAAGTTTCTTAAAGTATCCGGTTTTACCATAGAATCACTGTCCACGGTAACGAAAACATCTCCGGTGCCAAGATGAAAACCGCGATAAAGAGCATGCCTTTTTCCTTTATTCTCAGGTTGTTGATAAATAGAAACCCGTGCACCCAATTCTCTCTTGGCACGCTGCATCCACATCCAGGTATCATCTTGGCTGCCATCATCAATGGCTAGTAGCTGCAATTTATCTACCGGGTAATCACTTGCCGCTAAACTTAATAGGGTGTCGTATACTTGTTTTCCTTCATTATAAGCCGGTACAATCACTGTGGCGGTTGGGAGTTTTTCATCAGAAACAGAAGGAATGGGTTTATATTTAAAGTAGCGAACAACGGTATATAAGAAAAAAGCTCCTTTAAAGAAAATCAAGGTGGTTGCTATATAAAGAAATATTGCCCCTAATGTCGTATCCAATCTGTCTTCATGAAATTGAGTAAAATCATCTTTCAGAAGAAAGAACAAATAAGTGGCAACAATCATCAATAAAAAAGAACTTCCGAGAACAAAAATAGCCCACGGATTAGTTCTTTTCTTCACTGACTTGTTTTTCAAGTTGGTTGGTTGGTGAATGTTTTTATCTGTACCGTCAGTCCTTTGTAAAACGGACATCATATTTAAGTCTGTATTCATAGCTCTTTCTGGAATTTTTATTAAAATCCACTTCACATTTAAGCAAGCTCTATGCCTTAAGCTTTATATGGTTGATTTTCAGGAAGATATGAATAGAGACCAATGGTGGTATTGTGTAATATTTACTCAAAAGTGTGTAATAATACCTCCAAAAGAACTACTAACTGAAAGAAGTTTGATATTATTTCTCCTGAAAATATCTTAAAAATTTGCTAATAATTAGATTTGGACTTTAGGAATTTTTGTCCTCATATTGGATAACGAAGAGTAGCAGCCAGAGATTTTTCCCATGGGATGATTGTTTATAAAGACGGAAAATTTACCGCCAGCAAACTAAAGTGGTCTGAATCTGCTTGGAAAGATGAGGCGCTGAACTTATTGCCTTCCAAACCGGGATACATTTTGCTCTCAAAGAGGGAAAAAAATAAAATTGTAGAGAACAGACTGGAAAGATTGGTTTACTGAGAAACCAAACAGAAAATCCATCCAAATCGTTGGGGATGATTAGAAATCAAGCACAGGAGACTGTATTCGCAGGCTTTCTTGTGCTTGATTTTTTTTTTAATTTCTATTTCATTAAATTTCTATACCGCTGTAACAAGGTAGGGTGTGAGTAATGTGCCATTACATAGAGCGGATGGGGAGTGAGATTACTCAAACTGGTTTTCGAGAGCTTTTTTAAAGCATCAATCAAAGGTTTCCCTGCAAAAGTAGATTTTGCAAAATCATCTGCTTCATATTCAAATTTTCGGCTCAAGTAGTTCATTAATAAATTGGTAACAGCGGAAATGGGAGTATAGAGAATTCCGAAAGCTATTAAACCGATATGGAAGGATGGCTGTGAAACTTTCAGTGCTTCGGATAAAATAGGATTTCCAATAAATAAAGATAAAATCCAAAGTGTGAGACCGGTTAATAATACAGAAAGAATCATATTGAAAACAATGTGATGTCTTTTGTAATGTCCCACTTCGTGAGCAAGGACTGCAATGATTTCTTCTTCATTTAGATCTTGAATCAAGGTGTCATATAAAGTTACACGCTTTTCTCTGCCAAAGCCGGAAAAATATGCATTAGCTTTTGTGCTTCTTTTACTTCCATCAATGACATAAATTTTTTCCAGATGAAAACCTACTTTGTCGGCATACTCTTTTATAGCATTTCTTAAACTTCCTTCCTCCAGAGGCACTTGTTTATTAAATAGAGGAACAATTAATCGAGAATAAAAGAAATTTAGGAGAATAGAGAAAATTGCGATAACCCCCCAGGCATACAACCAGAAATTCTTTCCCGTCCATTGATAGAACCAAACGATCGCCGCTAAAATGATACCGCCAAAAACCGACATCATCAACCATCCTTTAAGTTTATCTATAAAAAAGGTGGTTTTGCTTGTTTTATTAAAACCAAATTTTTCTTCAATCACAAAAGTGCTGTAGTAGCTGAAGGGCGTCATCAAAATATCACTGCCAAGCATAATCATGCCAAAAAAAACAAGAGCGATGACAATTTCATTTTCTGCTACGCTACGAGCCATTCCGTCAACTACTGCAAATCCGTCTAGAAAGAAGAAGAGGAGTGTAATTACCAAAGAAGCTGTTGAAGTCAATATTGCAAAGCGGTATTTTTCTTTTTTATAAAGTTGAGATTTGATGTATTCCTCCTGATCAAAAACGTCTTTAAGTTCTGTGGGAATAGGATCTGAAAAATGCCGGGCATTTACGTAATCCAAAACTTGGTCAACAGTATAGCTGATAATAAGGATTAGGATAATGATTGTGAAAAGAGTTTCCGGTGCCATGGGAGAAATGGATTATTGAAAATTTCGCTGTCTCTTTGCTTCAAAAATTAGAATTCCTGCAGCTACAGAAACGTTCATGCTGTCAATTTGACCTTGCATAGGGATGATTATGTTTTGTGTGCTTGCTTCTAACCATTCTTCAGAAAGTCCGGTATCTTCGGTGCCCACCACCAAGGCACAAGATTTGGAGAAATCTGCGGTATGATAAGGCACCGAGGCTTGTAAAGCGGCGCAAAATATATTGATGTTGCTGTTTTTTAAAAATTGAAGAATTTCCGAAGTGGTACCTGTAGCAATAGTATTTGTAAATAGACATCCCACACTGCTTCTGATAATATTCGGATTATACATATCTGTCTTTGGATTGGCGATGATCACCGCATCCAAATTTGCCGCATCTGCAGTGCGAAGTAACGCTCCAATATTTCCGGGTTTTTCCGGCGCTTCCGCAACAAGAATGAGAGGATTTGGCTGATCAAATTGCAAATTGCCCAAGGTAAAATTTTTTGTTTTTACGATAGCAAGAAGACCCTCGGTAGAACCTCGATAAGCTATTTTGCGGTACAATTCGGAGGTGATGTAAGTGATTTCGACGTCGGAATCAATCCTCTTCAATAGATCTTTCTCGAGAGGGGAAGTTATGAGATCTTGGCATATAAGAAGGTGTTTGATTTCATAGCGTCCGTCAATCGCCAAAAAAAATTCACGCAAGCCTTCCAAAACAAAAAGTCCTGTTTTCTTTCTTTCTCTTGATTTTTCCCGGAGGGATACAATCGATTTTATCAACGGATTTTGAAGACTTGAGATTGTTTTAATCATGGTTAATTCAATTTTACGGCTTTTTACTTTTAATGAACATCTATCCCATCAAAATAAATCTTCGTTATAGCAGTGTCTTTATATTTTTTGCCATGATACACTTCCATGATTTCAAAACGAAGTATAAGATCCATTCCATCGAGTCGGCGCCCCAAAATTCCTAAATCGAATACTTGATCGGTACGAGAGTCTTCTTTTCTTAATAGAATGTGTAGTCTTTTTTGTTTTTCTTTCTGATCATTAAAATCAAGGAGTAGCACTTCAACCGGAGTAAAAATTGGAAGATCCTGTGAAAGGATTTTTATGGGAAAAAGGAAGAAAAATAGGAAGATAATCCTCATAAGGTCAACAATTAAAGATGCTAAATTCTTCTTCTGTTTAAATCAGAAAAATCGCTTTATTGCCAACTCATTTTCGGCAACTAAAAGAAAGATTTCACTTCCAGGATTACTTGAATAAGTCTAATCCCGGAATATTTGGCATACCTTCTTTAGCGACGGCAGCCAACTCTGCTTCGTGAATTTCAGTGGCTTTTTTAATGGCTTTATTTAAAGTTACAATCAAATAATCTTCCAGTTGATCCTTGTCTTTCATTAATTCCTCAGAAATCTGTATGGATTTAATTTCTCGATTGGCGGTCAGCGTTATCTTTAATTCACTATCGGCACTTTTTTCTTCTAAGGTAACGGTATCCAATCTTTTTTTTGTGGCTTCTACTTTTTCTTGGGTTTCTTTTAGTTTTCCCATCATTCCCATAAGGTCTCCAAACATAATTTTTAGATTTAAATTGATTGCAAATTTAGTATTTTGGTCAACTTTCTAAACGACCTTTCAAATGAAAAAAATTCTTCTTTCATCGGCACTCCTTATTTTTGCCGTATCGGTACAATCTCAAAATAAAATAAATTCTATGAATATCACTCCGCCAAAAGCGAAAAAGATTAAAAAGAAACTAACTGCTCATAACGATACCCGGATTGATCACTATTTCTGGTTAAATGAACGTGAGAATCCTGAAGTGATAAAATACCTGAACGAGGAGAATGCTTATTATGAAAAAATGACTGCTCATACCAATGAGCTGAAGGAGAAGCTTTTTCAAGAGATGAAAGGTCGCATAAAGGAAGACGACGAGTCTGTGCCTTATAAGTTAAACGGATATTACTACATCACCCGCTATAAAGAAGGTCAGGATTACCCCATTTATTCCAGAAAAAAAGGTTCGTTAGATGCGCCTGAGGAAATCCTGTTTGATGTTAATGAAATGGCCAAAGGGCACGCCTATTATAATTTAGCCGGAATCAGCGTTTCTGAAGATAATAAACTTGTAGCTTATGGAGTAGATACCCTCAGCAGGAGGAAATACGATATTTACATCAAAAATCTAGAGACAGGCGAAATTTATCCTGAAGTAATTCGGAATACTACCGGAGGAAGTACTTGGGCTGCAGACAATAAAACGCTTTTCTATACCAGAAAAGATGAACAGACTCTAAGAGCCAATCAAATCTTTAAACACAAAATTGGAACAGATTCTAAAAAAGATCAATTGGTTTTTACAGAGAATGACGAAATGTTTGGTACCTACGTGTACAAATCTAAATCCCGAAAATATATCATCATTGGTTCCTATAGCACACTGTCTACTGAGTTCCAATATCTTTCCGCTGATAATCCGGATGGGGAGTTCAAGATATTTCAGCCACGTATTAGAGGTCTGGAATATAACATAGCGCATTATGAAAACAACTGGTACATCCTGACCAATATGGATGAAGCGTATAATTTTAAGCTCATGCAAACGCCGGAGGAGAAAACCACTAAAGAACACTGGAAAGAGATGATTAGGCATCGCGAGGATGTTCTTTTGGAAGATTTTGAGATTTTCAAAGATTATCTTGTTGTAAGCGAGCGCTTTAATGGGTTAACTCAAATAAGAATAAAGAAATGGAAAAGTAAGGAAGATTATTACTTGCCTTTTGATAATGAAACTTACACGGCCTACACCACCCAAAATCCGGAATTCGACACCAAAATCTTACGCTACGGATACAATTCTTTAAACACTCCTGCTTCTGTTATTGATTTCGATATGGAAACCAAAGAGAAAACAGTTTTAAAAGAAACTGAAGTGTTGGGAGGGAAATTTAATAAAGACAATTATGTTACCGAAAGATTGTGGGCTACTGCAAAGGACGGGGAAAAAATTCCGATGTCTGTCATCTATAAACAAGGGTTGAAAAAAGATGGTTCAAACCCTACACTTATTTATGGCTATGGATCTTATGGAGCAACAATAGATCCTTATTTTTCATCGGTAAGGTTGAGTTTATTAGATCGTGGATTTGTTTATGTGATAGCGCACATTCGTGGGGGAGAATATCGCGGGAGACGCTGGTATGAGAATGGAAAATTACTCACAAAGAAAAACACGTTTACAGATTTTATTGCTGCTACTGAATATTTGATAGAGCAAGGATATACTTCACCCAAGCATCTTTATGCATCCGGCGGTTCAGCCGGAGGGTTGTTAATGGGTGCGGTTATGAATATGGCACCTCAACTCTACAATGGAATCTTGTCTGCCGTTCCCTTTGTCGATGTGCTCACCACAATGCTAGACGACACCATTCCGCTTACAGTGGGGGAATATGATGAGTGGGGTAATCCGAATGAACTTGAATATTATAACTACATCAAATCGTATTCTCCTTATGATAACGTTGAGGCAAAATCATATCCTCATACATTTGTCACCACCGGTCTTCATGACAGTCAGGTTCAATATTGGGAACCTGCAAAATGGGTTGCAAAACTCAGAGAACTAAAAACAGATAAAAATCAATTATTGTTTTTAACCGATATGACCTCGGGTCATGGCGGGGCTTCCGGGAGATTTGAGGCTTTAAAAGAAGTGGCAAGAGATTATGCTTTTTTGCTGGATTTGGAAGGGATAAAAGAGTAATAAATTTTATTTCCGTACCTTCGCAAAGTCTAAATCTTGGTCGCCCCACAGCGATTTCGGTTTTCAAGGAATGTTTTTTTAAAAGAGAAACTAATTTATTATGAAAAATGAAATCAAGACTCACGAGAGCATTTTGGAACTCATCGGAAACACACCTCTCATAAAGCTGAAGAGGATCACAAAGCATATGAAGGGAAATTTCTATGCGAAAGTGGAGGCTTTTAATCCGGGACATTCAACAAAAGATAGGATTGCGCTTTATATATTGGATCAAGCGGAAAAAAATGGAATCCTAAAGCCCGGCGATACCGTTATTGAAACTACTAGCGGGAATACCGGATTCAGCCTTGCTATGGTTAGCATTGTACGTGGATATAAATGCATCTTGGCCGTGAGTTCAAAATCTTCAGCAGACAAAATTGATATGCTGAAAGCTATGGGGGCAGAGGTTTTCGTTTGTCCGGCGCATGTACCTGCAGATGATCCACGATCTTATTATGAAGTAGCAAAAAGGTTAAGCCAAGAAATACCGGGATCCATATACATTAATCAATATTTCAACGAGCTGAACGTTGACGCACACTACCTCACCACCGGGCCTGAAATTTGGGAACAAACTCAAGGAAAAATCACACACCTGGTAGCTTGTAGTGGAACAGGGGGAACTATCTCAGGAGCAGCCCGTTATTTGAAAGAGCAGAATCCCGAAATAAGGATTATCGGAATTGATGCTTACGGATCGGTTTTAAAAAAATATCATGAAACCGGCGAATTTGATAAAAACGAAATTTATCCTTACCGAATTGAAGGATTGGGGAAAAATCTAATTCCGACGGCCACGGATTTTAAGGTCATTGACCATTTCGAAAAGGTGACCGATGAGAATAGCGCTCACACAGCTCGGGAAATTGCACGCACCGAAGGACTTTTTGTAGGCTATACAAGTGGAGCAGCCATGCAAGGGATAAAACAATTGGATGAAGTAGGGGAGTTTGATGAAAACAGTCATGTTGTGGTAATTTTTCCAGACCACGGATCCCGCTATATGAGTAAGATTTTCAGCGATTCTTGGATGCAAGAGCAAGGTTTTATGGAAGATCATAAAATCAACACCGAAAAAATTCAATACGTTAAATAAAATCCCTCAATAAGAAGAAGTTACTCAGTCTTTTTCAAGTCCAAAAACTTATTTTTTAGAACTCGGAATCTAAAGTCCCGAGCAATTGTTCCTTGGATTGCTTTCAAGGGCTTGATTTAAAAATGAAACCTTTTGCGGTTCTCAATATTCTGCTTTCTTCCGAAAAAGACTCATCAAAATTCTTATGCTTCTATTTGGTATAATATCTTTGCGCGCCAATGCGATAGAATTAGAAAATGAATTTATCCCCAAAGATTTCTTCAAATCCTATGATGCAAAAAACGGTATATCCCGTTCTTTTTGCTATTGCCGTCAGTCACTGTATTAATGATTTGTTGCAAATTATTATTCCTTCAGTCTATCCCTTGTTGAAGGAAAATTACGCTTTAAGTTTCACACAAATTGGATTTATCACCCTTGTTTATCAACTGACGGCTTCGCTACTACAACCTGTTGTGGGACGGTTTACAGATAAAAAACCCCAACCGTATTCACTTACCTTCGGAATGTTGTTCACCTTAACAGGGCTCATATTTCTTTCTTTTTCTACAAATTATTTCCTCATTCTCCTTTCCGTGGGATTGGTTGGAATTGGTTCTTCCATTTTTCATCCTGAGGCTTCAAGAGTGGCATATTTAGCATCGGGAGGGAAAAGAGGGTTGGCCCAATCCATTTTTCAGGTAGGGGGAAATGCCGGAACAGCAATTGGACCGCTACTGGTTATTTTCATAGTCATGCCACGAGGTCAGCAGCATATTTTATGGTTTTTAACTTTGGCAGCCCTCGGAATATTTGTTTTGTTTTATGTGGCTAAATGGTATCAGGTGCAACTCGCTACAAGATTCTCCGGAAAAAGAAAAATTAAGGAATATCCTCCACGATTGAAAAAAAGACAGGTGAAAGGAGCTATCACTGTGTTGCTTGCTCTTATTTTCTCCAAATATATTTATATGACGAGTATCTCCAGCTACTTCACCTTTTATTTGATGGAGAAATTCGAGGTTTCAGTTCGTGAATCGCAATTTTATCTTTTTCTATTTTTTGGCGCAGTGGCATTAGGTACTTTCCTTGGAGGTCCGATAGGGGATCGCTTTGGTAGAAAATATGTGATCTGGTTTTCCATTTTAGGATCTGCACCTTTTGCTCTATTACTGCCCTATGTCAATTTATTTTGGACCGGCTCACTGGTGGTGGTCATTGGCTTGGTTTTATCCTCGGCATTTTCTGCCATTCTTGTGTTTGCTCAAGAACTGTTACCCGGGAAAGTAGGAATGATTTCGGGAATGTTTTTTGGATTTGCTTTCGGAATAGCAGGATTAGGCTCGGCTCTACTTGGTTATTTAGCCGATCATATAGGCATAGAAACGGTTTATCTCATTTGCTCCTTCCTACCTTTAATGGGAATAATAGCATACTTCCTTCCGGATGTAAAAACGCATCTGACCAAGAAATCATAACAACCTTATAAGTGATCAATTCATTTTCAATTCACAATTTATCACTTTTCTTCTTTTCGGCTTTCCATAAATTAAATACACGGGATAAGGAAACGATATTGATAGAATGATTTTGGAATGGAACAGCATCTTAAAAACAGGAATCTCTCATTAGGAATGGCTATGGAAATATTTTTTGCTGCTTCTTTTTTTAGTACCCTTACATAATGACTTTGAAGACTACACGAGATGACTGAAATTTTGTTAATTTTGCATCCGTTTAAACTTTATATAAATACTCCATGAAAGATTTATTTGATAAAATGTATAAGGACAAGGGTCCTTTGGGAAAATGGGCAGATCATGCAGAAGGATATTTTATTTTCCCCAAACTTGAAGGTACTATCTCTAATCGTATGAAATTCAAGGGGAAGGATGTGATCACGTGGAGTATTAATGATTATATGGGGTTGGCAAATCATCCTGAGGTTAGGAAAGTAGATGCAGAAGCTGCTGCAAAATGGGGCTCTGCGTACCCAATGGGAGCAAGAATGATGAGTGGGCACACAGACCTACATGAGCAACTACAACGCGAATTGGCAGCATTTGTAAATAAAGAAGCGGTCTACGTTCTAAATTTCGGATATCAAGGAATGGTGTCAACCATAGATGCTTTAGTGTCTAAAGATGATGTTATTGTTTATGATGTTGATGCACATGCTTGTATAATAGACGGTGTTCGCCTCCATATGGGGCAACGTTTTACCTACCAGCATAATGACATGGAAAGTCTCGAAAAAAACTTACAACGTGCCACTAAAGTTGCAGAAAAGACCGGGGGCGGAATTCTTGTAATTTCGGAAGGTGTTTTTGGGATGCGAGGGCAACAAGGAAGACTTAAAGAGATTGTAGCACTTAAAGAAAAATATAACTTCAGATTTTTTGTAGACGATGCTCACGGATTTGGAACGCTTGGTAAAACAGGCGCCGGGACAGGTGAGGAGCAGGGCGTTCAGGATGGTATTGACGTTTACTTTGCCACTTTCGCAAAATCAATGGCCAGTACAGGAGCGTTTATTGCTGCCGACAAAGCCATTATCAATTATTTGAAGTATAATTTGAGATCTCAGATGTTTGCAAAATCATTGCAAATGGTGCTGGTGGAAGGTGCATTGAAACGATTGGATATGCTGCGTTCTATGCCTGAATTGAAAGAAAAGCTTTGGGAAAATACGAATGCACTTCAAAATGGACTTAGAGAAAGAGGTTTTGACTTAGGAACAACTCAAAGTTGTGTTACGCCGGTTTATCTGAAAGGAAGTATTCCTGAAGCAATGGCCCTGGTGAAAGACTTGCGCGAAAATCACGGAGTTTTCTGTTCTATTGTTGTATATCCGGTTATTCCTAAAGGTCTTATTTTGTTGAGACTTATTCCGACGGCATCTCACACTAAAGAGGATATTGAAGAGACATTAGAAGCTTTCTCAGCCATTAGAAGTAAATTGGAAAATGGTGAGTATAAAAGGCAATCAGCAAAAGTAGCTGAGGCCATGCAAGAAGAAATCTAAAAATTCTATTAAAGACGGATATTAGCATCTTCCCGCCCACTCAAGGGAAGATGCTTTTATTTTTCAAGTTTCTCAAGAGAAAATCCGCTCATAATGTTTCTTCTAAATGTACTTCTTTCTTTATGCTGCACCGGGTTGTAGTCTTTCCATAAAGACTGTACAGCTTTGTTTTCTATAAGTTCCGGATTTGTCTCTACCGTCTTGATGCCTTTAGCTATAAACATATTGAGCATCTCTTCAAAAATAATAGCTGTAACACCTCTCCCTTGATAAGACGGCGCAATCCCGATGAGATAAAAAGCGGCGGTGTCATTCTTTCTCTGTGCGTCCAAAATATATTTCCAGCCCCACGGAAACAGTTTGCCGTTTGCCTTTTTTAATGCCTTGGAGAATGAAGGCATCACAATAGAAAAAGCAACTAATTTATTTTCAGCATCTTTAATACACGTGATGTATTCCGGCGTCAGGAAATTGAGGTATTTTTTCTTATAATATTCTCGTTGTTCGATTTGAAGGGGAACATAAGTTTGTAAGCGGTTGTACGTTTCATTGAGCAGTGTGAACATTTCATCGGCCAATTCAGTTATTTCTTCTTTAGTTGAAATAGGAATTACTTTCAATTGATGCCTTTCTTTAACGAGATTCGAGAATTTTGATATGCGATCAAAAATTGACGGCGGGACATCCATTTTGTATTCTACCCAAGTTGCTTGTTTTTCAAAGCCCATGAGCTTCATATGTTCGAAATAGTAGGGGTAATGATACCACGTAATCATGGTGTTCATTTCTTTAAATCCTTTCGTTAAGATTCCCGCTTTTTCCATGTTGTTAAACCCCATGGGACCCTCAATATATTCCAAACCTAGTTCACGCCCTTTTTCAAACGCCTTCCCAATTAGCGCCTTGGTTACCTGAATATCATCTACCATATCCAGCCATCCGAATCTAACTTTCCTTTTGCCAAGTTGTTGAATTTCTATATGGTTAATAGCAACTCCAATTCTTCCTACCACCTCTCCATTTCGATAGGCGAGATAAAACCAAGCGTCGGTATCGTTGAAAGCCGGATTTAATGTAGGGTCCAGGCTGTTTATCTCATCTTTTATTAATGGCGGAACCCAGTAGGGACAGGTTTTGTAAAGTTTAAATGGAAATTTGACGAACTTCTCTAAATCTCTTCTCGAAAGAACTTCTTTAATTTCTAGCATGATGTCTAATTGTTTTCATCACCCAAATCAAGATCTTCGGGTTCGCCTTTTTTCTTCTTATTTTTTCGCTCCTTTTTGTGTTTATCCTTGTTCTTCGGATCCATATCTTCTAGAAAATCGTCTTTCTTATGCATATCAAATCTATATGCTGCGCCGAGTCGGCCATACAAAATGGAAGGAGTATCCTTAAAACTGTAGGTCACCGAAAGGTCCAGTTGCAGATCGGGTCCTAATAACAATGCACCGCCTCCACGTAGGAGTTGATCTGCGTAAAAATCACTCATTATTCCTTGATTTTCTATAAAGAATGAGAAAAGATCTCCGGTATTTTTTGTGAGTGTAAGAATATAACTGTAAGAAGGGTATTCTGCTATAATCCGATCGGCAATAATATTGGTGACAAGTACAAATCCACTCTTAAAATTATTCTGAGTTGCCACTACAAGTTTTGGGCTAACAGAAGCATTGTTTTTGGGCAGATATGGATTATCTTCATCAAGATCAAAATTTACCCCCGCAAAGACTGATACAGCGGGAATAAGATCAGACCATTGGAATTTATGATTTGCTTTCCAACTATAGAGATTAGGGCCTTTTAGTGCGCGTTTTACATTAGGATCGTAAATTAAGTATTTAACCCCAAGGGCATTGCTTTTAAAATTGGCCAATTTTGCTTCTTTTTCCGGATCGAATGCAGTGTAGGTGAGATTAGAAGCCTGATATTCTCCGGTCCATTTAAATTCAAGTTGCTCACGCAAAATTCCATACCGCAACGTGTAGTCAATTGCAAATGCGGTCATCTCTGTCTTTAAAAGGCTGTGGTTTTCTTTTCCAAAACTCAATCCGGTTTCTAACTGAAGTACATCTCGGCCTACAGCAAATGCACCTTCAGATACTCCCGGTCTGTTTGTGTTAATGAGGTCTGTATATTGTGCAAAAACGGATGAAAAAAAGAGGGAAAAAATGGTAGAGATAAAGAGATTTCGAATTCTCATAAGGCAATTGGTTTCGGTCAAAGATATAGGATTTTACAATTAATTTAATAGCGGCAATAGTTCTTTTTCCAATCCTATGGCTATTTTTGAAGCCAATTATATTTAACATGAGTTTTCTAATAGTTATTCTTGTCATTCTTCTGATTTTTTTTGCATTGAAGTTTCTCTCAAGACTTCTAATGCCATATCTCATACGATATCTTACGAAAAAGGCAGGTGAGAGATTCGAACAATTTTTTCAACAAGCACAGAATCAAAAGTTCCAAAAAGAAGAAGAGGGCAGTGTGAGTATTAACAAAATGCCACCAAGGTCAAAAGGAAGTAGAAAAAAAGTAGGGGAGTATGTGGATTATGAAGAACTGGATTAAGTATATTAATTTCAAAGCGGTCCGGTATTTGCTTTCAAACTAGTCTCATATCATTATATTTGCCCGAGAAACCTGCTTTTCATGTACCCACTCTCAACGTCCATTTTTTTTAGAAAATTGCAATGCGTTTTAACGGTATTCTTCTTTGTTTTTTTCTTTAGCACTATTACGGCACAAGAAGATTTCAAAATTTCAGGAACGGTTATGAATGATGCTAATGATAATCCTCTTGAAAATGTAAATGTTGTAAATCTGAATAAAGTAATTGGGGCAGTAACCAATGAGAAAGGAGAATTCACCATTAAGGCGGCTGTAAATGATACCCTTTATTTTTCTTATTTAGGTTTTAAATCTCTAAGGGTTCGGGTTACAAATGACTGGTTGTCTTTTGGTGATGTAAAAATCAAAATGACTGAATTGGGCATTGCGCTGGAAGAAGTTGTAGTGAAGCCGGTACAATTGACAGGATATGTAGAAATAGATGCAAAGCTTATACCCGTTTACGATAATTACCGATACCGCATAGCAGGATTGAACAGCGGCTATGAAGGTGGCGGGTCACAACCCGGCGCAGTAGGAAGGGTTATGGATGCCGTGTTTAATCCCGCAGATTTTCTGTACAATATGTTTGGAAAACGTCCGCGAAACATGCGAAAATTAAGGCAGATGAAGCAGGACGATGAGATCCGGAATTTACTCCAAAGCAAATTTGATCGAGAAACGCTTATGGCTGTGCTCCAGTTAGAACGTATAGATATCGATGAGATATTAAATAAATGTAACTACTCAGAAAATTTTATTCGTACTGCGAATGATCTGCAAATACTGGACGCCATCAGCAGTTGCTATGAAGAATATCGCGTGATTAATCGAAAGAATTAACGATGATGATATGGCTCATTTCTCAGAATGGTGAATGCCCGATAAACCTGCTCCACGAAAAATAAGCGAATCATTTGATGAGAAAAAGTCATGTCCGATAAAGAAATTCGTCCGTTAGCTCTTGTGTAAAGGTCTTCACTGAAGCCATAAGGACCACCAATAACAAACATCAAATTTCGTAAGCCGCTATTCATTTTCTTTTGGATATAGTCTGAAAAATCTACTGATGTAAAGGCTTTACCTCGTTCGTCAAGAAGGATAACTTCATCAGATGGAGAAATTCTTTTTAAAATTTCTTCCCCTTCCAGTTTTTTCTGGAGTTCCTCCGTAAGGTGTTTGGTCTTTCTTAAATCCGGAATGACAGAAATTTCAAAAGAAATATAATATCTCAGTCTCTCTTCATAATCTTGAATTAAAGATTGAAGTTCCTTTTTATCAGTTTTGCCTATAACCAATAAAGTAATTTTCATAGAAGTTTCAGTTTTGCCAAAGATAAGGTTTAGCTTTATGCATGGAAATCTTATCTTTTCAGAAGTATCTTTTCTTGATAACCAACACCTGTTTTAAAAAGCTGAATAGGAGGTGAAATCCAACTTCTTATCACCGTTCCAATTTTTTTCAATTATTTTAGCCAAAAATTTCTTCGTATGATTTCCAAGAGACTATTCAATAAAGAGATTAATCTTATCATAGCAAATGCTATCAGAGAAGATGTTGGCGGAGGTGATCATAGCTCTCTGGCATGTATTCCGGATGATGCATTGGGTACTGCCAAATTGCTTGTTAAAGATGAAGGGATCATCGCCGGGGTAGAATTTGCAAAAAGACTGTTTGAATTTGTTGATCCGGGCTTGGAAATAGATGTTAAAATTAATGACGGAGCCCGTGTAAAATATGGAGACGTATGCTTCTATGTATCCGGTTTGTCTCAATCCATTCTGAAGTCAGAACGTGTTATGCTGAATGTTATGCAGCGCATGAGTGCAATTGCAACAAAAACTTCGGAATATGTGAAATTAGTTGAAGGCACCAAAGCAAAGATTTTGGACACCAGAAAAACAACTCCGGGAATTCGGGCGATAGAAAAATGGGCTGTGAAAATCGGAGGGGGCGAGAATCATAGATTTGCACTTTATGATATGATAATGCTAAAAGACAATCATATCGATTTTGCCGGCGGAATGGAAAAAGCCATTGTAAAAACGAATCAATACTTAGAGCGCAATCATCTTGATTTAAAAATAATTGTAGAAGCTCGAAACTTTGATGAAATAAATCAAATTCTAAAAACAGGAAATATTCATCGCATCCTTTTAGACAATTTCAATTTTGAAGATACCAAAAAAGCCGTTGATTTGATCAATGGAGCTTATGAAACTGAATCCAGTGGAGGAATCACAAAGGAATCTATCCGAGGATATGCAGAATGTGGGGTAGATTTTATATCCAGCGGTGCTTTAACCCATTCAGTGAGTAATATGGATTTGAGCCTAAAAGCTGTTGAATGAAAAAATCAACAGATGATACGCTACGCATCCTTGGATCAACCAAACTGATTAAACTCACAAAGAAAATCAGGTTGCCGGGGATGGATGGTTTTACCTTGTATAATCTGTTGGGAATCTATGGCAAAGGAATCTTTGAAGGTTCTTTCTCGGCACGAGCCGGATCAATAGCCTATAGCTTCTTTCTTGCACTTTTTCCTTTTCTTCTTTTTCTTTTAAATCTAATTCCTCACGTGCCAATTGAAGGCTTTCAAACTAGGTTTCTTCTATTTGTTGAATCTCTTCTTCCGCCTCAAACCGGAGATTTTTTCTATCCCATTATTGCTGATATAGCTGTAAATAGAAGAACACAACTATTATCTTTCGTATTTATTCTTTCCATTTTTCTCACAACCAATGGTGTAAATGCTATTTTCTCGGCTTTTCAACACTCTTACCACGTGGCTGATAATAGAGGATTTGTGAAACAATATGCAGTGGCCTTGGGAGTTTCTGTTTTACTGGCTGTTGTTTTGATTATTTCAGTTGGAGTCATTCTGTATGGAGAATATGTCATAAGAGATTTTCGAAGTCTCGCCATCATTAAAAGCGAAATCAAATACATTTCATATTTTCAGTTCCTCATATTTGCTTTCATGATCTACACGATTATCGCCATTCTGTTTTATTTTGGAACCAAAAAAGGAAAGAAAAGCAGTTTTTTCTCCTTAAGCGCAGGGATTACAGCGGCATTATTTTTGATTACTACATATTTTTTTGGGATTTACATAAATAATTTCTCAAACTACAACGAAATTTACGGATCGATTGGTGCTCTTTTGATTTTGATGGTTTATATTTGGATTAACTCAAACCTGCTTTTGCTCGGGTTTGAACTTGAAGCATCTCTACAACAACTGAGATCACGGATGAGAAAATAATCTTAACCCCTATTTAAATATGAAAAACAGAATTCTAACTTTTTTACTGGTGGCCTTTGTAGCCATGGGAGCCTCGGCTCAAGACGTTTTTGGTAAATGGCGCACCATAGATGATGAAACAGGTGAGGCCAAATCTATTGTGGAAATTTATCAAAACAATGGAAAAGTATATGGCAAGGTTATAGAAATCCTTAACCCTGCCAAGAAAAATTCGAAATGTGATAAATGTCCGGGTGCCGACCAAGGAAAGCCGATTGAGGGACTGGTCATTCTTAAAGATTTGAAAAAAGACGGAGCTGAATATAGCGGCGGGACTATAATGGATCCGAATAACGGAAAGGTTTATAAGGCACTGATAGCATTGGAAGGAGCAAATAAACTGAAAGTGCGAGGTTATGTTGGCTTTTCGCTTCTTGGGCGATCACAATACTGGGAGCGCGTAAAATAAAAAATAAAAATTTTTATATTAAAGCTGCCGGCAATAGGTGGCTTTTTTTATTTGCATCTTTCCATTTTATCAACCTATAAAAATTCTGTGGTGTTTTTTGTTGAAGTAATTCTTCCCATTCCTTTAAGGCAAACCTTTACCTACTCCGTAAATCGAGACGAAGCTGCATTTCTGAAAAAAGGAATGAGGGTAGCCGTTCCATTCGGGAAATCTAAAATTTATACCGGAATTGTTTATGGCATTCATCAAAATGTTCCGATAGGTTATGAAGTAAAATCCATCGATCATATTTTGGAGGAATCGCCCCTTGTTACCGCTGAGCAACTGGCACATTGGGAGTGGATAGCTGATTATTATATGTGTTCGATGGGCGAAGTAATTAAAGCTGCCATGCCCAATACATTTTTGCTCGAAAGTGAGACCATAGTAAGGTTATCAGGAAAAAAAGAAATACATCATAAACTGTCAGAGGAAGAAAATCTGGTGCTTCACACACTGTCTCATCAATCGTCAATTCATCTGGATGCACTAAATAAAATCTTGACAAAAAAAACCGCTGTCTCAGTGGTAAAATCCTTGATTGAAAAAGAATTGATTGAAGTGGAGGAGGCTGTCTATGAGAAATATACACCCAAATTAAAAAAATACATTCGCCTTCATCCAAATTATGGATCGGATGTAAAATTGCAAGAACTATTAGAATTAGTCAGTAATGCACCTAAACAGAAAGAAGTTCTCTTGACATATTTTATGCTCAAAGCGCAATCTGCCAAACCTATAGGTATTTCAGAATTACAAAAGCAAGCAAATGCTTCAACTTCTGTAATATCGGCTCTTTTGGAAAAGGAAATTCTCCAGGAATTTTCTGTGCAGCAAGACAGAATCATTTTTGAAGGAGAAGAGATAAGCCAAACCAAACAACTAAATTCTGATCAACAACAAGCTTTTGATTTCATAAAAGATTCCTTTGCTTCACATGACATTGTATTGCTTCACGGTGTTACATCCTCCGGAAAAACAGAAGTGTATGTAAACTTGATTAAGGAACAGATAGAGGCCGGAAAGCAAGTTTTATATATGCTGCCGGAAATCGCCTTAACCACGCAACTGATTAGGCGTCTTCAACGCTATTTCGGGGAAAATGTTTCTGTATATCATTCGCAATACACCTTAAATGAGCGCACAGAAGTTTGGAAAAACGTTTTGGAAGCCAAACCGAAGGCACAAATAATAGTTGGAGCCAGGTCTTCATTATTTCTTCCATTTAGAAATTTAGGATTAATTGTTGTAGATGAGGAGCACGAAACTTCCTTTAAACAATTTGATCCTGCACCGAGATATAATGCTCGGGATTCTGCTATCATGATGGCCCGGATCCATGGTGCAAAAACGCTCTTAGGATCCGCCACTCCTTCTTTAGAGTCTTTTTTAAATGCAAAACTTGGAAGATACGGTTTTGTTGAGCTCCTAAAAAGATATGGAGATGTGCCTATGCCTGAGATACAGATTGTGGATATCCGGGAAAAGACCAAAAAAAAACTGATGACCGGTCATTTCAGCGATACACTGCTTTCTGAAATGCAACAAGTTTTAAAAGATGGTGAACAAATAATTCTTTTCCAGAACCGTCGCGGATTTTCTCCTGTAGTTGAATGCACTACTTGTGGCACATCTCCACAGTGTCCTAATTGCGATGTAAGTCTCACATATCACCAAAAGAAGAATCAATTGCGATGTCATTATTGCGGATATCATATGGTCATGATGATGGATTGTATAGCGTGCGGAAGTGCTACTTTAGATACAAAGGGATTTGGAACGGAACAAATAGAAACTGAATTGAAAGCTCTTTTCCCGGATCATGCAATTGCTCGTATGGATCAAGATACCACAAGGGGAAAGCATGCTTATTCTAAATTATTGGATGCCCTAGACAATGAGGAAATAGATATATTGGTGGGAACACAAATGCTTGCCAAAGGACTGGATTTCAGAAAAATCGGACTTGTAGGAGTGATGAATGCGGATAGCTTGCTCCACTTTCCTGATTTTAGGGCGCACGAACGAAGCTATCAACTCCTATCCCAGGTTGCCGGAAGAGCCGGAAGAACGAAAAAGAAAGGAAAAGTTTTGATCCAGACCTACAATCCGTTACATCAGATTCTGCAACAGGTGAGCACGAATAATTACCGTGAGATGAGCAAGGAGCAACTGGAAGAACGGTATCAGTTTAAATATCCTCCTTATTACAGACTCATTCGCATTGAATTTAAAGACAAAAATTTCGATCGTGTAGAAAAAGCTGCTCAATGGTTTGCGCAGGGACTTAGACAAAATTTTGATTCAAACGTCTTAGGTCCTGAACAGCCCCCTATTGGACGCATACGAAATCAGTATATTTTTAATATTCTTCTGAAAATTTCAAAGAAACAAAATCTTGATAACACCAAGAACTACATTCAAAAGCTGGTCAACCACTTTCAAGTCGTGAAGCAGTTTAGCAGTGTGAGGGTAAATATTGATGTAGATCCGTATTGAAATAGAATCTGGACTCTTTTTGTCTTCAAAAAATAATACTTCTGCATTCTTTGATATATTGATAGAATAAATTACTTTTGCACCCTTGTGGCAAAAAGCCATAATTTTATTTTTTATTAACTTTAATTGATTTAGTATGAATCATTATGAAACTGTTTTCATCTTAAATCCCGTTTTATCTGAAGATCAGGTAAAGGAAACAGTGAAGAAGTATGAAGATTTTCTTTCTTCCAAGGATGCAAAGATGATAGCCAAAGAAGATTGGGGTCTTAAAAAACTAGCTTACCCCATTCAAAAGAAAAAAAGTGGTTTTTATCACCTTTTTGAATTTACCGTGGAAGACGGACAAGTGGTGCACGATCTTGAAACTGAGTTCAAGAGAGATGAGCGTTTTATGCGTTACTTAACTGTGAAACTTGACAAACACGCCATTGCGTGGGCAGAGAAAAGACGTAACCGCAACAAAAAATCAGCATAAATATTATGGCAACACTTCAACAACAAGCAAAAGGTAAAAAAGACGGAGAAATCAGATATTTAACTCCGTTAAATATTGAAACCGGAAAAACCAAAAAATATTGCAGATTCAAGCGCTCCGGAATTAAATATGTAGATTATAAAGACCCCGATTTTCTTCTAAAGTTCGTTAACGAGCAAGGAAAAATTCTTCCAAGAAGACTGACCGGAACTTCATTGAAATATCAAAGAAAAGTGGCAACAGCCATCAAAAGAGCACGTCATTTGGCACTTATGCCTTACGTAGCCGATTTATTAAAATAAAAACCAGACTGTAATATGGAACTTATATTAAAAAAAGACGTAGAAAATCTTGGTTTTGCGGATGACGTTGTTACTGTAAAAAACGGATATGGCCGCAACTATTTAATCCCACAAGGATATGCTGTGTTAGCCACACCATCAGCAAAAAAAGTTTTGCAAGAAACTCTAAAACAACGAGCTTTTAAAGAGAAAAAGATTGTTGATGAAGCAAAAGCACAGGCTGAAAAACTAGCATCTCTTGAAATCAGAATCTCTGCCAAAACCGGGGAAGGAGATAAGCTTTTCGGATCTGTAACTAATGCAGATTTGGCTGATTATATGGAAAAAGAAGGTGTTTCTGTTGATAAAAAATACATCGCCATTGCCGGAGGTGTAGTAAAACGTGCAGGACAATATGAAGCAACTGTTCGTTTTCATAGAGACGTTATCAGCACCATTAATTTTGATGTGGTACCGGAAAGATAATCCGGACGCTGATTTATAATTTAGAAGACCTTTTCCACAGGAGGAGGTCTTTTTTATTAAAAAAATTCTACTATGAAATACAGAAGATTGACAAAGGAACAATTTGAAGAACTCCATCCGGAGTTTATCAATTTCTTGGCTACACAGTCCATTACGGCTCAGGAATGGGATGATATCAAGAGACAAAAACCGGAGGTGATGGAGGAGGAACTTGATATTTTTAGTGACCTTATCTGGGAAGGTGTTTTAAATAAAGTGGATTATCTGGAACATATTTCACCAAGGCAGATGATGCTCTTTAACATTACAGAAACCCACATGAACCTTATTGCAATTAAAATTGCCGATGCCGCAATCGATATCACATCTGAATATGGTTATAATTGGCTACGACAGAATCTGAATGATGATACGGTTTCGCTTTACACCTCAACCAAAGCTATCAATGACGATAGAAATAAAGATATTTTTATTCTCATTGAACAAGGGGCAGTTATAACAAAAGGAGAACTGTATCGTTACTTCGAGAATATATTGGGCTGATCGTTATTCATACCTCAAACTTTCTACGGGATCGAGTCTGGCGGCCTTGGCAGCAGGATAAGATCCGGCTATGATGGCAACAACAAAGGTGATAATGGTTGCCCACACCATGGCAGTGATAGGTAAAGCGAAAGGGAAATTGAAAATTTTGGCAAATGCCAATCCTGTTATAATACCTAAGATAATGCCCACGATGCTCCCCAATTGTCCAATTACAATGGTCTCAATAAAAAATTGAGCAGAAATTGTGGAGCGCTTGGCTCCCAATGCTTTACGTACTCCAATTTCCCGCGTTCGTTCCGTAACAGAGACAAGCATGATATTCATTAAAGCAATAGAGGAACCAAGAATGGTGATTATACTGATAACCCAAGCTGCTATTTCCAGATAGACCGTAATAGACGCAACTCTATTTATCAAATCATCGCTACGTTCAATACCAAAATCGTTTTCTTCCGAAGGCGAAAGTCCTCTAATATTGCGAAACGTGAGAACCGCTTCATCTTGCGCTACATCCATCATCTCTTGATTTGGAACTCGAATCGCTAGATTGTAATTGATGTTTGGTTCAGAATATATACTTCTGGCCACCTGGATGGGGAGAAGAACTTTCAAATCCTGATTGTTTCCGAAAGTGGACCCTTTCCCTTCAATTACTCCAATTACAGTGAATTTTACACCTCTAATGCTGATTACCTTATCGATGGGATCTTCATCCTTGAAAATTCCCCTTAAAAAATCAAAACCAATGATGCAAACTTTATTGTTATTCTGAATATCAAAAACCGTAAAATTTCTCCCTCTGTCTAACTGACTTCCGGTGTTTTCCAGATAATGCTCATTTACACCATAAACCTGGATTTCCGGATCTGTTTTTTCAGAACCATATTTCACCTCGGCTGCTCCTGTAGCACGGAAAGACACAGAAGTTTGAGTGCCGGGGTAATTGTATTTCGCAATAAAGTCACGAACATTACTATAGCTGATGATCGGGTTTATCTTTTCTTTTTCACTCCCTCGGCGTGCCTGAATCTGTGAAGAATATTGCCGAATACTAAAAGTGTTGGCTCCCATAGAAGCAAAATTTCCGCTTATGGTTGATTCCAAAGCTGTAACCGCACTTAGAATTCCTACCAAGGCCCAAATACCGATAGCGATAATTATGATGGTAAGAATGGCTCTGAGAATTTGGGAACGGATAGAATCTAAGGCAATACGGATATTTTCGCGGAAAAGGGAAAGCATAAATTATAGTGTATATATCTATAAGACTGCAAAGGTGAAATAAAGTTACTATAATTTAAGATATTTGCACACAAATTTGCCCCCGGAGAAACTCAGACGCTGAGATTCTTTCCTGCAATAATTATAACTCTTTGAAAATGAAACCATCCACTCCAAAAGGTACCCGAGATTTCGGTCCGGAAGAAGTAGCTAAAAGAAATTATATCATTTCCACAATTAGAGAAATATTTTCTCTTTATGGGTTTCAGCCCATTGAAACCCCTTCGTTCGAAAATAGCGAAACGCTGATGGGGAAATACGGTGACGAAGGAGACCGCTTGATTTTTAAGATTCTTAATAGTGGAGACTATCTTTCAAAAGTTCCAGACGAAGACTACATTCTAAAAGATAGCCACCGACTTACTCCATTGATCTCCGAAAAAGCTCTTCGTTACGATCTCACGGTGCCATTTGCACGCTATGTTGTGCAGCATCAGAACGAATTAAATTTTCCTTTTAAGAGGTATCAGATCCAACCTGTTTGGCGCGCCGATCGGCCTCAGAAAGGAAGGTTCCGTGAATTTTATCAATGTGACGCCGATGTCATTGGCTCTGATTCTTTATGGCAGGATGTGGAGTTTGTTCAGTTGTATGACCGGGTCTTTCACAAGCTTGGGCTTCATGGCGTGCGGATTAATATTAACAATAGAAAAATTCTTGGCGGAATTGCAGAAGTAATCGGTGCTGAAGAAAAATTAGTGGATTTTACTGTTGCATTAGATAAGCTGGATAAAATAGGGGCAGAAGGCGTTCGGAAAGAGATGATAAGCAAAGGAATCCCAGAAAAATCACTGGAGCAAATAGATCCACTTTTGAGCTTAAAAGGATCAAGCTCAGAAAAACTTGAAGTTCTGAGAAAGTTATTATCCAATTCTACAATTGGATTAAAAGGTGTCTCAGAGTTAGAATTTGTAGTAGCCCGGACAGAAGCTTTAGGATTGCAATCTTCTGCATTAGATCTAAATGTCACACTGGCAAGAGGATTAAACTATTATACCGGTACGATACTTGAAATCAGTGCTCCACCGGAAGTATCTATGGGAAGCATCGGTGGAGGTGGACGTTATGATGATCTCACCGGGATTTTCGGTTTAAAGAATATGAGTGGAATTGGGATTTCCTTTGGCTTGGATCGGATTTATTTAGTTTTGGAAGAACTGAATCTTTTTCCAGAGACCATTAATAAAGGAACTACCGCGCTGTTTTTAAATTTTGGAGACCATGAGACGGCTTATGTCATGAAGGCAATGAAGCATTTACGCAATTCCGGAATATCGGTTGAATTGTATCCGGAGAAAGCCAAAATGGGAAAACAAATGAGTTATGCCGATAAAAGAGGCATTCCTTTCACCATTCTGGCAGGAAATAAAGAAATGGAGCAAAAAGTTTTCACAATAAAGGATATGGAAACCGGAGAACAGGAGGAAGTTACCTTAGAAAAATTATTAATTAAGTTGCAAAATAGTTAGTTTCAATAAGTTCGGAAAAGCAATATTTTTTTTACAAAATATCCTTGCTTGGGTTGGATTTGTTTTTATATTTGCAACCGCCAAACAAAACGGTTTCTCGTTGAAATTTGGGTCGCATTTGGCGAGGTAGCTCAGCTGGTTAGAGCGCAGGATTCATAACCCTGAGGTCACGGGTTCAAGTCCCGTCTTCGCTACGGAAAATCAAAATCGTTTCTGTAAGGAAGCGATTTTTTTTATGCCTTGTGTTCAGAAAAGAAGGAAAAAACAATGCGTTGTAAGAGCTCGAAAATCTCTATAATTCTTTAATGAGCAATATGAATTTGAATCTTGTTGTGAAGAGGTCTAAAAATGTTAAATAAAATTTGCAGATTACATGAATATCTATATATTGTCCGCAACTAATCAATCGTTATGGAAAGAAAGATAAAGTATGAAATGGAGTTTCCCTTACAGGTTTCTCCGACGCTTTTATATCAATATTTATCAACACCTTCCGGCTTGTCTGAATGGTATGCAGATAATGTCAATTCTCGCGGAGAATATTTTTCTTTTATTTGGTCGCAGAGTGAAGAAAAGGCAAAACTTCTTAGCAGAAAAAGCCCCGAGCGCGTGAAGTTTCGTTGGCTGGAAGATGAAAATGAACAAGCCTACTTTGAAATGCGAATACAGGTTGACGAAATTACGCAAGATGTATCTTTAATAGTTACAGATTTTGCCTATGAAGATGAAATTGAAGAAGGAAAAATGTTGTGGGAAAATATGATAGGAAACTTGAGACAAGTTCTTGGCTCAACCTAATTTGTTTAATCTCTATATTTCAGCCACCATTAAGGTGGTTTTTTTATGACAAACTTTAATGGTAAACTTTTCAATAAAGAGACAAGTCTGATTTCTATTTATAACCGCGGATTAAATTACGGAGATGCACTTTTTGAAACGATGCGCTACTCTGCGGGGAAAATCATTTTCTGGGAAGATCATTACTTTCGATTAATGGCGTCCATGAGGATGCTTCGCATGGAAATCCCAATGAACTTCACCATGGAATTTCTACAAGAAGAGGTTCAAAAAATTGTAAAAGATGATGAAAACGCTCTCCGGATCAAGATCATCATATACAGAAAAGAAGGAGGGAAGTATAATCCGACATCCAGGGAAATAGAGTACCTAATTACAAAAGAAACCCTTAAGGAAGATCATTATTTATTGGATGTATCCTCATATGAGATAGAACTGTATAAAGATTTTGCTGTTTCTTCAGGATTGTTGTCAGGACTAAAGACCACAAATAAATTGATTAACGTGTTGGGATCAATTTTTGCGGAAGAGAACCATTATCAAAACTGTCTTTTACTAAACGAATCTAAAAATGTGGTGGAAGCTCTGAATGCTAATGTCTTTCTTGTTTTTGGAAAAACTATAGTAACACCTCCGCTTACAGACGGTTGTTTAAATGGAATTTTGCGAAAGAAATTGATTGGAATTCTAAAAGCTGATCCCGATTATGAAATGGTAGAGCGATCGGTTTCACCATTTGAATTGCAAAAAGCTGATGAGATATTCCTGACGAATGTAATTACAGGAATCCGGCCAGTTACGAAGTATAGGAAAAAAGAGTTTATAACAGAAACATCAGAGAAAATGATTCATAAGCTCAACATGTTGAGGCTGTTGGGCTAGTTTAAGTTTGGGTTTTCGGGGGCATTAGACCATAATGAATACTCTCCACCAAGCTCAATCATTTTTTCCTTCCATAAATTTAAGCTTGTTGTTTTCATAATGTTCCCGTGGTAAATATTTGGCTGTAATACCCACGTATTTACCTCAAGTTCTTTTATAAGTTGATTCTTATCCCAGCCGGAATATCCCAAGAAAAAGCGTATCTGGTCGGGGGTAAGCTTATCTTCTTTCAATAAGTCCAGGATAGTATCAAAATCTCCTCCCCAATATACACCTCGTGAAATCTCTATACTATCGGGAATTAAATGTGGGACACAATGTATGAAATACAGATTATCCTGCTCTACCGGTCCTCCGTTGTAGATTGGGAGATCAGATGCAACCTCCGGAACAAAATCGCGAAGCGTAAACTGCAAAGGCTTATTTAAGATAAATCCAATTGATCCATCTTCATTGTATTCAGCAAGAAGGATTACGGCTCGATTAAATGAAACATCACCGATTATGGAAGGCTCGGCAATTAAAAGTTGACCTTTTGTTGGAATTAAAGTTGCCATACTCATTATATCTGTAAAATAAATCTATGGATAAAAATGAGACTATCCAAAATAACTTGTATTTTTTAATTAAAATAAAAAATCCCTCCGACGGGTCGGAAGGATTTATTTCTTTATTATGTCAAGGTGAAATTAATTTACGCTACTTGATAATTCTGTTCCGGCCTTGAATTTAATTACGTTTTTCTCTGGAATAGGCATAGTTGCTCCGGTCTGAGGATTTCTTCCTTCACGGGCAGCTCTTTTGGAAACTGACCAGCTACCAAAACCCACTAAAGACACGCGGTTTCCGTCTTTAAGAGAGTCTTTTACATTGCCTAGAAATGAATCTAAAGCTTTTTTAGCAGCTGCTTTTGAGATTCCGGCATCTGCCGCCATGGCATCGATTAAGTCTGATTTGTTCATAATCTTTTTAATTAAATGTTGGTTAAACTTCTATTATTTGTTCTACAAATTTAAAATGTTTATCCAATGGTGCAAGGAATAGCAAGGGAAAACGAGGAAAATGTTAATAACTTTAACAAATTGTTAACAAGTAGTTCGTGTAGCCCTGTCAGTTTTTAATAAAAATGAGCGTTGTCCGAAAAAGAGTAACCATTTAACAAATCTCTTACAGACATTCTTTTTTTGCCGGGCAGCTGGATTTCTAGGAGTTCAAGTTTTCCGTCAGGTAGATTTACAAACAGCCGTTTTTTATCCTGAATAAGATCCCCAGGTGCTCCCGATTTTTCTCCTTCCATAATCTTAACTTGAAAGATTTTCACTCTCAGATCATCCGTTCCGTTTACCATCATAGTCCAAGCGGCAGGAAAAGGAGAGAGCCCCCGAATCAGTCGTTCTACTTTTTCTGTTTCTTGATTCCAGTCAATCCTGGTATTCTCCGGAGTTAATTTTGGTGCAGCTTTAAGTTTTTTAAATTCCGATTGTTTCTTAGGGACTATTTTGTTGGCAGCAATAGCCTTTAAACTACTTACTACCAGGTCTCCGCCTATCTTCATGAGTTTATCATGAAGCGTTTCCGCTGTTTCATTTTCCGCGATATCAATTTCTTTTTGCTCAATAATAGCGCCTGTATCTATATTTTCATCAATAAAAAAAGTGGTAACTCCTGTTTTAACTTCTCCGTTAATAATTGTCCAGTTAATAGGGGCTGCACCACGATATTCAGGAAGGAGAGAGGCGTGTAGGTTAAAGGTGCCATATTCCGGAATCTCCCATACAACCCTTGGAAGCATTCTGAATGCCACTACAACAAACACGTTTGCGTTATAATTTCTTAGGTCTTGAAGAAACCCATCTTCTTTAAGATTAATCGGCTGCAAAAGAGGAATGTTCTTATTTTGAGCATATTTTTTCACCGCCGATTCCATGGGTTTTCTTCCTCTACCGGCAGGTTTATCTGGTGCTGTGACAACTGCTGCCACGTTAAAGTCCGCAGCAATCAAGGCTTCCAGAACACCCACAGCAAAATCGGGAGTACCCATAAAAATAATTTTTAATTCTCTCTTCATTTTCTATTTGATATAGTATTGATTTTTTGCATTAATTCCAATTTCCCCATTATCAATCAAAAGCTTTAGTGTATAGAGTGTTTGCTCTTCCGGCAAGTTAAGCTGATGAATGAGATATTTAGAGTCTAAAGGTGATTCTTTTAAAGTGGCTCGAATCTGTTCTGCTACTTCATTTATTCCGGAAGTTGATTTTTTTTTCTTTTGCAGGCATACCGAACATATACCGCAGTCAGGGGCATCGTCTTCTCCGAAATAACTTACGAGTTGAACGTTTTTGCAGATTTTGTTATTTCTTACGTAGGCAATTATCGATTTTACCTGGTTTATCTTCTTTTCGTGTGTTTGTTGAAGTTCCGATGCTATTTTGTTGATCGTTCTGTCGTCTTCTCTAGGGACGAGAAACGTTATTGAAGAATCTGTATCTATCATTTGCAAATCAATAACCTCATCTTGCGCCATTCGTTTTAAGACCTGGATGACATTTTGAGGGGATTGTCCGGTTTTTGTCGATATAAATTCCGGATCTACAGACACGGGCATGTCAAAAACGCCTTCATACAATCTTAGGATAGATTTTCCAACTACGGAAATACTTTGGTCATTTTCGAAGTAGGAGAACAAATTTGAAGAAGCCAACTTATATCTTATGATCGTTTTTCTGTCAAACTCTTCTGAGAGTTGGAGTATTCCCAAGCGATCAAATCCTTTCAATGTATTGTATGTTAAAGAGGAAGGCAGCTGATAGGTTTTTATAAATTCACCAAAACTAAATGGATACCGAACATATTCCCCTTCGCCATAAGGTATTTGAAGGAAGTTATTTAATTTCTTGTAAATAAATTTTAAATCCTGGGTTGTGGGTAAGGCTGAAATAAATTGTTTTTCAACTCTTTTTTCATCTGTTTTATTGTGTAAAAGTATGGCTTCAGAATATGCACCGTCACGTCCTGCGCGGCCGGCCTCTTGGAAATAGCTTTCAATACTCTCGGGAATTTGCAGATGGACCACTAACCGCACATGCGGATTGTCAATGCCCATTCCAAAGGCATTTGTTGCCACCATTGTAGAAATACTTCCATTGAGCCACCGGTTTAATTTATCTTTTTTTTCTGTAATAGAAATTCCCCCATGATAATAGGTAGCCGTGATTCCCAATGCGTTTAACTGCTCGCTTATCTCTATTGTTTCCCTACGATTTCTAAGATAAACGATAGCGCTTCCTTTTATTCTCTTTAAAAGCACTCCGGTTCTATAGACCTTGTCATTTTCTTCGATAACTTGATATGAGATGTTCGGTCTTATAAAAGATTGTTTAAAAATTTCCGGAAGTTCCAGCTTCAATTCTTTTATAGTGTCTTCAAGAACCTCAGGGGTTGCGGTTGCCGTAAGTGCCAGGAAGGGCGCTAAAGGTTGTAATTCCCGAAGTCTTACTACATTCTTGTAGGCCGGCCGGAAATCATTTCCCCATTGGGAGATACAGTGAGCCTCATCAATAGCAATAAGATTGACCTTCATCTGCCGGATGTAGTTTTGGACAATTTCTTGTTCAAGACGTTCGGGAGACAGGTAAAGAAATTTATAGTTACCATACAATGCATTATCTAAGAGGATAGATAATTCATTGAATGAAATCCCTCCCGATAGATTAATGGCTTTTATCCCTTTTTCAGTCAAAGATTGAACCTGATCTTGCATTAGAGCCACAAGCGGAGAGATAACGATGCATATTCCGTCTTCAACCATGGCAGGAACTTGAAAACAGATTGATTTTCCTCCCCCCGTGGGTAAAAGAGCTATGGTATCACGACCGTTTAACACTGAGGAGATAATTTCCTTTTGCAGCGGTCGGAATGAAGAAAATCCCCAATAACGGGAGAGTATATCTTCCGGAATTATCAAAGTAAAGCTTTAAGAGTCTCTAATATAAATTTGGTGCGTTCCTCTACAGTTCCAATTGGAACCTCATATAGAGAATAACCATACTTTTCATAACCTTTTTTCAAATGGTGGAAGATTGCCTCCGCTTGTTCAAAAGATTCGTATCGTTCGTTATCGGGTACATATATTTGCTCCCAAGGAGGTAAAAGAAAAACCACATCATAACGCCGCAACTGACATTCTTTTTCAAAATTGGGCGGATAATGCACTTTCACGAAATCCAGATAAGCAGTGACATCAGCAATTCCTCGGTCATAAAAAATGACGGAATGAAGGGATTGATCGGCTTCTTCATACTGTTCAAGTCTTCCTTCCAGAAGTTTCTGACTAAAAAGAATGGGACTCTCCAAAAAGAGCTGGGCGATACCTTCTTCTTGTGCTTTTAGTGTAACCTCTCTAGATATTTCGTGCTGTACAGCATGGCCTTTTTCCTCAAGATATTTGATCAAAGCAGTTTTGCCTGATCCCGGACCACCTGTTATAACTATTCTTTTTGCTGCCAAACCGGAATTTTGTACAAAGTAAATAAATTAAAATCGATGGTGAAAGTGTA
Source organism: Flavobacteriaceae bacterium (assembly GCA_035654795.1). Lineage (GTDB taxonomy): Bacteria > Bacteroidota > Bacteroidia > Flavobacteriales > Flavobacteriaceae > JAAYLC01. The sequence goes on along the minus strand of DASRWC010000056.1, from coordinate 9,039 downwards.
TCTTTGCGCTTCTCAATGCCAAAGTTATGGATAAGAAAACAGAGGATTTTTACAAGCGGCTAAGAAATCAATTGGAAGAAGATACTTCCTGGCCGGCACCTTATCTTTTCAAGTTTATTGTACCGTCAGATCTGTCTAAAATTGCAGAAGTTCGTGCTGTATTTGACGGAACTGATGCCGATATTACCACCCGCGACTCCTCTGCCGGAAACTTTACAAGTATTTCTGCTAAAGTGACTATGGATTCTCCGGATGACGTAATCAAAAAATATCTTGAGGTTTCTAAGGTGGAAGGTGTCCTTTCACTTTAAATGCTTATTTTGGCAAATCTCCACAATTTAAAAAAAATATAATCTTGATTGCAGAAGTAGGAAATTTAGAATACAACACAGACAGACCTCATCTCATTATACCGGAATATGGGAGACATATTCAGAAAATGGTAGATTATGCTGTAAGTCTTGAAGACAAAGAAGCAAGAAACAAGGCAGCTCAAAGCATTATTGCAGTAATGGGTAATTTAAATCCCCATCTTCGTGATGTGCCGGATTTTCAGCATATGCTTTGGGATCAGCTTTTTATTATTTCAGATTTTAAGCTGGATGTAGATTCTCCTTATCCTTTGCCGGACAAAGAAGAACTGAATCAGCATCCGGAACCCTTGCAATATCCACAAAATCATCCAAAATATCGGTTTTATGGAAATAATATTAAACGGATGATTGATGTGGCTAATAAATGGGAAGACGGGCCAAAAAAAGAAGGTTTGGTTTTGACAATTGCCAATCACATGAAGAAATCTTTCCTAAATTGGAATAAAGATACTGTGGAGGATGAGGTCATTTTTGACCATTTGTTTGAACTTTCCGGAGGCAAAATAAATCTAAGACAAAGCGATGAAGATTTAAGTCATGCATCAGATTTGTTGAAGACCAAAAAAAGACATTCCGGAGGTAGAAAAAGTCACCGAACTTCAAACAGAGGTAGAAAGCGTCATTAATTTTTTTAGAAAATGGGTACATTTCAAATAGAAGGTGGTCATCGACTTAATGGAGAAATTACGGCTCAAGGTGCAAAGAATGAAGCATTACAAATTTTATGTGCCGTCCTTCTTACTCCCGAAAAAGTAGTTATTGAAAACATTCCGGATATTATTGATGTCAATAAACTCATTGATATTTTAGGGAATCTGGGGGTAAGAATCCAAAAATTAGGAAAAGGAAAACTAGCCTTTATTGCCGATGAAATCAATTTGGATTACCTGGAAACAGAAGAATACAAAAGAGACGCCTCAGCATTAAGAGGGTCTATAATGGTAGTAGGACCCTTATTGGCACGGTTTGGAAAAGGTTATATCCCCAGACCCGGAGGAGACAAAATCGGAAGACGAAGACTCGATACCCATTTTGAAGGTTTCATCAATCTGGGAGCAGAATTTGTTTATAATAAAGAAGACAAATTTTATGGAGTAGAAGCTCCCAATGGGCTGCAAGGTACTTATATGTTGCTTGACCAGGCCTCCGTGACCGGGACTGCAAACATTATTATGGCTGCGGTTTTGGCAGAAGGAATAACAACCATATATAACGCCGCTTGCGAACCCTACATTCAGCAATTATGCAAAATGCTGAACTCTATGGGCGCCAGAATCGAAGGAGTAGGATCTAACCTTTTGACCATAGAAGGCGTAAAATACCTAGGAGGATGTACGCATAAGATTCTTCCTGATATGATTGAGATAGGCAGCTGGATTGGGCTTGCTGCCATGACAAAAAGCGAAATTACTATCAAAAACGTAAGCTGGGAAAATCTTGGTTTGATTCCTGAAACTTTCCGAAAACTTGGAATTAAGTTAAATAAAGTGGGGGATGATATTCACATTCCTGCTCAGGATCATTATGAAATACAGAGTTACATTGACGGCTCCATACTCACCATTTCCGACGCTCCCTGGCCGGGTTTTACTCCCGATCTTCTAAGTATTGTCTTGGTGGTGTGTACCCAGGCAAAAGGAAGTGTGCTCATTCATCAGAAAATGTTTGAAAGCCGCTTATTTTTTGTCGATAAATTGATAGACATGGGAGCAAAAATTATTCTGTGTGATCCGCACCGCGCTACAGTAATAGGACACAATTTTGAATCTAATTTAAAGGCTACCACAATGGTTTCTCCCGACATTCGTGCCGGAATTGCATTATTAATAGCGGCATTATCTGCTCAGGGAGTGAGTACTATTCATAATATTGAGCAAATTGATCGGGGATATGAAAACATAGATGAAAGATTGAGAGCAATTGGTGCGAAAATCACAAGAGTGGACGCATAATTATTTCATCTTTCGATTTTTGTTGATTTCATCCTGAAGTTTTCTCCGTAGTTTCTGCTCACGCTCTAAACTATTTCTGCGGTAATCTTCTATCTCAATTTCCATCTCAGCAATAGTGAGTTCTGCGGAATTGATGATTTTATGACTAATTAAAAAACGGTAAAAGAGGAAACCTCCGATTAACAATAAGATTCCGATGATACTGAACATTAATGCGTTATAAGTAGATTTAGAAGTGAGCATGCCAAAGACTACAATACCGTCTTCTTTTTCTTGAGACACACGAAGATCTTCCTCGGTGCGCTTTAAATTAGAATTAAGAGTGTCTATGGTTGCCAATTGTAGGGATAAATCCTTTTGTTGAGCCGCAATTTTTTGTTGGAGAGAAGCAATAGAATCGTGAATGTTTTTACGAAGCGACGCAAGCTGTACTTTCTTTATGACTTTGTATTCCTGATAACTGTTACTTTTATCAAAAACCTCTGTCATTTGGTGATCAAGAGTGTTTTGTATTACTTGTATGGAGTCTTGAGCCTTACCAACTAAAGGAAGTAGAAACAAAACAACCGCCAGTACACGAAATATCTTCATAGCTACATTTTTTAAGTCCTGTAATTAAACTTTGCAAGAGTAACAAAATTGTGGGCAACGGCATAAAATTACATTTTAATTTAAATCATCTTTAACATCATAAGAATGAAGTGAGGAAGCCGGGGCATTTCATTTTTTGAAGAACAATTGTATTTTTGCCAAAGATGATCTTAACTATTAAATCTCCTTTTTTTGAAAAATATGAAAAAACTAATTTTAGCCGCATTAGCTTTGGCTTTGCATACCACTTTTTATGCACAAATATCCACACCACAACCCAGTCCTTCACAAAGAATGGAACAAAGGGTAGGATTAACAGACATTACAATTGATTATTCCAGACCTTCTACAAAGGGTCGGCCCATCTTTGGGAATCTGGTTCCTTTTGATAAATTATGGCGTACCGGAGCAAATAATAATACCACGATTAAATTTAGCTATGACGTGGAGATTGGAGGGAAGACATTGAAAGCAGGAACATACAGCATTTTTTCCAAACCCGCATTGTCCAGTTGGGATATCTATTTTTATAATGACACAAACAATTGGGGGCTTCCGGAAAAATGGGATGAAAGCAAAGTGGCAGTATCTGTCAATGTTCCTACAACCCATTTGTCCAGAGAGGTTGAAACTTTTACCATTTCTATAGATAATATTACGAATGATTCTGCAAATCTTGGAATTAGCTGGTCTAAAACGTATGTAGCAGTGCCTATCAAATTTAAAACAGACGAGGTGGTTTCAGCCGGAATACAACGTGCAATGAACGGACCCTCAGCTGAGGATTACTACCTGGCATCTGTTTATTATTTTGAATCAAATAAAGACATTCAACAAGCCAAAGAATGGATTGATAAAGCTATGCAATTATCAAAAAATCCCAAGTACTGGCAACTACGCCAAAAATCCCTGATTTACATGAAAGCAGGAGACAAAAAAGGCGCCATTGAAGCTGCCCGTCAGTCTTTGGAATTGGCAAAACAAGCAAAAAATGATGATTACGTGGCTTTGAACACAAAGTCTTTAAAAGAATGGGGAGCCATGTAGCAAGAGCTTTCTTAGGGAAAAATCGTCTTGATGTCTGCGGAGTCAAGACGATTTTTTTTATAGTTTTCTTTGATTTGTAGGACTTATAATCTTAACGTCATGAAAAGCAATGGCACCTCTAATGACCGAAGCAATGGTATCATGGAGTGCTGTTATAATTTGCAACTTCAGCTCACTTTTACTGTATATCAAACTTATTTCCCTTGCCGGCGAAGGCGTTTCAAAATATTTCAGGTTCTTTTTTCTGTCTTCAGACAAATCCAAGGTGTGGAGATAGGGAAGAAGCGTCATACCCAAACCATCATCTGCTAATTTTAGAAGTGTTTCAAAACTTCCACTTTCCAGCTGGAAATTTTCTGTGTTGTCAGTCTTTGAGGCCTTACAAATATTCATAATGCCGTCTCTAAAGCAATGACCATCTTCGAGAAGTAAAATATCTTGTAAATCTAAATCGGAAGGAATGATTTCTTTTTTCTCCCAAAGTCTGTGATTTTCCGGAATATATCCCACAAAAGGTTCATAAAAGAGTGGACGTTCTTTAATTCGCTCATCTTCTAATGGAGTTGCGGCGATGGCAGCATCCAAATAACCCTCGTGAAGTTGAGAAAGAATTTCGGCAGTATTTAATTCCTCTATTTTTAATTGAACACGAGGATAGCGTCTTCCAAATATTTTCAGAAACATAGGCAGAAGCGTAGGCATCACGGTGGGAATAATCCCTAAAGAGAATTTTCCGCCAATATATCCTTTTTCTTGATCCACTACATCCTGCATTCTTTCAGCCTCGTTGACTATATTACGCGCTTGTTCTACTATTTTCTTACCAACCTCAGTGAGTTCAACGGGTTTTTTTGTACGGTCAAAAATTTTTATATCCAGCTCTTCTTCCAATTTTTGAATTTGCATGCTCATAGTGGGCTGGGTCACAAATGATTTTTCCGCGGCCCTAGTGAAGTTTTGATGCTCGGCAACAGCCAGAACATATTTTAATTGCGTAATAGTCATACTTATTAAATTTGTTGCAAAAATAGGATATTGAAAAGGATCAAATTGCAAGCTATGAGACTTGAATTTCTAAATAAGATAAAAAAGTATTATAATTGACCTATATTTAAAATCGATGAAAAATCCCTACGAATCCGACTCAGTTTTGAATGAAGATATTCATAAATTAAATAGTATTTACGGCATATTATCTCCTGTTCAGCGGCTGCAACTTTTCTATAATCAATTTAAAGCCTTTCAGATTCTGGTATCATCTTCTTTTGGAACTACTGCTCCCTTATTACTGCACATGATTTCAAAGATTTCTCCTCATCAGGAGGTTGTTTTTATTGATACCGGATTTCATTTTCCCGAAACGCTGGCATATAAAAATCTACTTGCAGAGAAATTTAATTTGAATATTCGAAACATTCGGCCAAGTGCCGAAGTTTCGGCTTACACACAAGAACATAAACTTTGGGAAAACAATCCGGAAGAATGTACCAGATTAAATAAAATTGAACCTTTCGAAAGAATAAAAAAGAATTATGACTTTTGGATCTCCGGAGTAATGGCTTGGCAAACCCCACATAGAGCAGAGCTTTCCATCTTCGAAAGAAAAGGAAATATCATCAAATTTCATCCGTTAATTGATTTTACCGAGGCACAAAAAAACGAATATTTTCATCAGCATCAACTTCCGATACATCCAATGGAACCGGAAGGATATGAATCCATTGGTTGCATTCATTGCACCGTGAAAGGAAAAAACAGAGAGGGTCGGTTTTTTGAAAATGAAAAAAAAGAGTGCGGACTTCATCTTTAAAACATACCTCGAGCTTTGATCTCAAGGTACTTGTTTATGGTGTTGACAGTGAGATTCGCAGGAGATGTGAGGATAGACAAAATGCCGTGTTTCTTAAGCTCATTTACAATCAGTTTTTTCTCGTAAATGAATTTCTCGGCAATGATTTTGTCAAATATTTGCCTGGTGCTGTTAGTCTCTTTTTTTGCAAACGCAGTTAATTCTGTATTCTCAAAAAAGATCACGACCAACAAATGAGTTTTATTTAGAGCTTTTAAGTATTTCAATTGCCTGTCCAGAGCATCTTTGGTTTCAAAATTTGTGAACAGTAATAACAGACTCCGATGTTTTACAATGTGCTTAACGTCTATGTACAGCCTTGAAAAGTCACTTTCGGAAAAATCTGTTGACACTTTGTACAGCGCATCCAATATGAGTTTCATTTGAGATTTTCTCTGCTCTGCCTTTACCTTGTCTTCCAACTTTCTTGAAAACGTGAGAATTCCGGCTTTATCATGCTTTTTCAGAATAATGTTGGATACCACCAAAGAGGCATTTATAGCATAATCCAGAAGACTCAGACCGTCAAACGGCATTTTCATTACTCTTCCTTTATCGATAAGACAATAAACAGGTTGAGATTTTTCATCCTGATATTGATTAATCATTAATTCAGCTCGCTTAGCTGTAGCTTTCCAGTTTAGGTTTCTTACATCATCTCCCGGAATGTACTCCTTGATTTGTTCAAATTCTAAAGTCTCACCCAGCTTCCGAATCTTTTTTATTCCCACTTGCTGCAAATTTTTTGAAAATGCGAGAAAATCGTATTTCTTAAATTGTTGGAAAGATGGATAACTTGGTAAACTCGAAGGTACGCCACTCTTAAATCTTCGGGCTAATAAACCAATTGGCGAAGAGACAAAAATATTTATTACCCCAAATTCGTAAATGCCGCGTTCTGTGGGACGGACGGTATAAGTTAATTTTTTGTTTTGCCCGGCTTGCAATGCCACTTGTAGGCGGAAGTCTCGAATTTGCCATTGTGCCGGGAGTTCATCAATAATTTTAAGACGGGTTGGAAAACCGAAATGATTTTTGACTGTTATAAAAATCCGATTCTCATCACCGTTAGACAATTTATCCGGAAGAATCCGTTCAGCTTCTATACCTCCTTTTTTCCGGAAAAGTATCAAGGCATCGATAAACGAAATGGTGACCAGGGCAAATACCAGAATTTTGGCAGTAGGGAATAACGGTTCATAGAAATATGCCAGCACAAAGAAGACTGCCAATGAAAAATAGACAAAGAAGAATCTGGAATTAAAATAAAGTGCAGGTATAAATCTATTGACCATGACAGCTGTTTATCGTGGAATTTCAATAGTCTCTAAAATTTGCTCTATAATTCTTTCCGGAGTCAATCCCTCCATTTCTCTTTCAGGAGTGAGCATGACACGGTGGCGCAAAACAGGAGGTGCTATTTTCTTGATATCATCAGGAGTAACAAAATCTCTTCCCTGTATGGCAGCAAGAGCTTTGGAAGCATTTAGAATAGCAATGGAAGCACGTGGAGATGCTCCCAGATAAAGGCTGATGTTGTTTCTTGTGTTTGAAATGATTTCGGCAATATATCGTAAGAGATTTTTTTCTATAATGATGTTTTTAATCCGCTTTTGATAATCGATAATTTGAGAAGCTGTCAAGACAGGGGAAACGGCTGCTGTAATTTCCATTGTTTTCCGGTTATGTTCGTTTTCTAAGATGCGCAGTTCTTCTTCAATTCCCGGATAGGGTACATTAATTTTGAAAAGAAATCGATCGAGTTGAGCTTCCGGTAGGGCATAAGTTCCTTCCTGCTCTATCGGATTTTGTGTAGCAAATACCAGAAACGGAGGAGGCATGATATACTTAATGCCGTCTATGGTGATTTGTCTTTCTTCCATAACTTCAAAAAGGGCAGCTTGTGTTTTCGCCGGGGAACGGTTTATTTCATCTATTAAAATGACATTTGAAAAAATGGGGCCTTTTTTAAATTCAAAATCATTTTCTTTAGCATTGAAAACGGAGGTTCCCAGAATGTCGCTCGGCATCAAATCAGGTGTAAACTGAATTCTGCTAAAATCAACCTGAAGCGTCTGTGCCAGTAGTTTCGCAGTTAGTGTTTTCGCCACTCCGGGCACTCCTTCTATGAGTACATGCCCATTAGATAAAATGGCTACTAACAACTTTTCCAGCATGTCTGTCTGCCCAATGATAACCTTTTGAAGTTCGGTTTTGATAGAGGTAACCGCTTCTTGTAAATCCTGCAATTCCAATCGAGAAGGAAATGGGGAATGTTCGTTAAATGATTGTTCCATAAGTTATAGATTAAAATCTTCTATCTTTTTATTGAGTTTTATCAACTCCTCTTCGGTGTGAATTGATTTATCTCTCAAATAAACAATTAATGAAATTAGTTCTTTAGTACTGCTCAAATTCTTACCGGATTTAGTTGCCAATTTATGAATGAATTCATCAGAAAGTTCATAAGTATCAATTAATAATTGAGACCGTACTCTTTCAAGGAAAAAAGTTATCTTCTTCATAATGGCATTGCTAAAATCGCGATGCTGGAAATATAAACTGCCCACTGTTTTTGTGAACTCGACAGAAGAGTTTTTTTGTGGTTCAATAATCGGAATGGGTCTCTGTTGGCGTTTTCCTTGAAATAGAACAAATAAAAATAGTCCGGACATAACGAGATAATAAGACCATGTGAGCGCTTGGTTACCTAAAATGAAGCGCAACGGACTTGAGATAAATCGCCTTCCGCTTTTGATATATTCATCCCAATAAATTTTTTCGGCATTCACATAAGACATAGCAGCAGCTGCATATTCTTGATTCTCGTGAAGAAGATTAAAATTGGAAAAAGCTTCAGGAGTGGTGTGAATCAGAAATTTACCTTCACCGTGAGGTATGGATATAAAATTAATTTTTGGTTCTTCATCGTCATCCAAGGTTAAGAAAGACAGTGCCGTAGCATTGGGATTGATTTGATCAAAATGGGTGGGATAATGTTCATGAAAAACAACGGCAGTAGTTGTCTTGAGACGAGGATTGAAAAAATTGACAGAAACCTTCTGCTTTAATAAATTTCTTTTTCCGGTTACAGTAAAATCAAGATTAGCGTTTAAGGCACCGGAAATGCTATTTGCCGCAATAAATACGGTATTTCCTTTTGCAGCAAAATCCATTAATTGTTTTGACTGTTGATCATCAAAAGTGAGGATGTCATTTATAAAAA
>DASRWC010000055.1:0-6503 GCA_035654795.1 Flavobacteriaceae bacterium | reverse complement strand
TAAGTTACGATTATGGCTTAATACCTGCTGTCATATATGAAATAGGAAAATAAAAAATTATGAAAAATATTATACTGACTTTATTCTTGATTGCATTTGCTACCACAATTTCATTCGGTCAAAAAAACAATATTTCAGTTTCTGAAAACAATGGAAAAACAAATATATCCATACAAGACAGCAGTCAAAAACTGGATATCCAAGTAAAAGGCGACGTCACTTTTACCGAAGATGAAAAAGGAATTCAGCGTCTATCCCGAAATGGAAGTATTTCCTATAAGAAAAATGGCGATAAACTGAAAATCACCCGTGAATCCAATGGCTCGTTGCTTTATACGATCAACGGCAGCAAGAAATCCGTACCCGATGTTCAGGATGAAAAAATAATTGCGGCATGTGTGCAAACCATGATAAACGCAGGAATCAACGGAAAGGAACGCGCACAAGCGATTTTCAAGAAAAACGGATTGCGTGGTGTTTTTAGCGAATTAAACCGTTTTGAGAGTGATTATGTGAAACATATTTATCTCAATTCATTAGTTTCTAATCGGTTGCTCGCTGATGAGGAAATGATTTCCTTATTGGAAAAAGTGAATTCAGATCTGAAATCCGATTATTATAAAGCCGAAGTTTTATTGAAAATACAGAAGGATTATCTGAAAAATGCGATGGTTTTGAATGCTTATTTAGCTGCTGTAAAGAAAATCGATTCGGATTATTACAAAACCGAAGTGATCAAAAAATCTTTAAGCGGAAGCCGGGTGAACGATGTGCAATTTGAACATTTTATGGAGGTCGTTTCACAAATGGAAAGCGATTATTATCAGGCTGAAATTATTCTGGCGGTTTTGAAAAAAGCGACACCCAATGAAAAACGGTATTCACAAACTTTGGCTGCCATTCAGAATATGAAAAGCAGTTATTATCAGGCCGAAGTTTTAGGAAAATTGATTGATAAAGGTGTAAAAGATGAAGCAGAATGGAATCAGTTAATCGAATATGCCAATAAAATTGAATCGAGTTATTATCGCGCAGAAATTTTATCAAAAATTATATCCGCCCGGCAGTAGGGTCGCACGGCCGTGCGACCCTACTGCCGGTGCGTCATAACAAAACAACAATAACATTATGATCAAATTAGAAAACATATTTAAATGGTATAACGTAGGCGGAATCCCTTCGTTTGTGCTGAAAGACATCAACCTGCAAATTGAAGAAGGTGATTTTATTTCCATAATGGGGCCGTCGGGTTCGGGAAAATCAACCTTGCTGAATGTCATCGGAATGTTAGACGAGCCCAATGAAGGCAGTTATCATTTTATGGATCAAGATGTCTTCGCTTTAAAACCGAAAAAACGAACGGCATTATTTCAATCCTATATGGGGTATGTTTTTCAGTCGTATCATCTGATTGATGAATTGACGGTTTATGAGAATATTGAAACCCCGCTCATTTATAAGAATTTGTCCGGCAAAGAACGAAAAGCGATTGTGGGCGATATGTTGGATCGGTTTAATATCGTGGGTAAAAAGGATTTGTTTCCGGCACAGCTTTCGGGCGGACAGCAACAACTTGTCGGCATTGCACGGGCATTGGCAATAGCGCCAAAATTATTATTAGCAGACGAACCTACCGGAAATCTGAATTCCAAACAAGGCGAAGAAATTATGGAGTTATTCGCCGAACTCAACAAAGAAGGCGTTACGATTATTCAAGTGACACATTCCGAGAAAAACGCGGAATACGGGAAACGGATTATCCATTTGTTGGATGGGGGAATTGTAAAATGATGAAGATTTCATCGCGCAAAAAACATTAAAATTATGACACAATTAAAATTCATTTTCAGGAAATTATGGCGAGACCGATTTTTTACTTTACTAAAGGTATTAGGACTCGCGATTGGAATTGCAACCTGCTTGGTGGTTTTCAAAATTGTTTATTATGAATTCAGTTTTGATAGAAAGCATCCGGATAAGGAAGCAATTTATCAGGTTGTGGTTCGTTTTAATCGGCAAGGAGAGGAATCGGGGTTTGGAGGTGTGCAATCCGCAGTAGCGGAATATGTGAAAGAAAACTTTTCTGAAATGGAACAGATTGTACCGGTTAATGATCGGTTTTTTTTCAATGTCTCTTTAAAACGGCTCAATGGAGAACGGTTTCAGAAGGAAGATCCAAAACAAATAAAAAGTACCGTTTCGGAATATTTCGATATGGTTCCGTATCCATGGTTAGCGGGAAATAAAACTACCGCACTTTCTCAACCCAATCAAGCGGTGCTTACACAATCGCGGGCTGTGGAATATTTTGGGGAGGTTTCGCCTTCCGAAATTATTGGAAAAACAATGGATTATGGAGGGAAAACATATACAATAAGCGGAATTGTAGCCGATTTAAATTTTCCGAGCAGTTTTGATGGTAAAGAATTCCTTGCGATTCCAAAGACAGAAGGAGAGCCAAACTGGTTTAGTTTCAATTCCAGCAATAAGCTTTTCGTGAAACTTGATGGAAATCAAAAGGAACGATTGCTGACCTTGTTGGATAAAAAGTATAATGAAATGATACCCGATGCCTGGAAGGATGAAGATAGTTCGACCAATTATAGCCTGCTTCCGCTTTCTGAAAAACATTTTGCGGAAGATTTTGCTGCCGGCAATTATGTTGCGAATAAGAAAATAATTTATGGACTTATCGGAATTGGGATTTTTATTTTGTTGTTGGCCGGAATCAATTATATCAATCTCAGTACGGCACAAATTCCTTATCGCACCAAAGAAATTGGCGTTCGAAAAACGTTGGGAGAAAAAAGTGGCAGGATAACAAAAGGTTTTCTGATGGAGACCTTGGTTATTTGTGTTTTGGCAGTCCTTGTTGCAATTCCCCTTTCTAAAGGTTTCGAAATTTTTTATGAAGATTTTCTTCCGCCTAACATCGGCGATTATTCCGCCACAATTTCCATTTTGATTTTTATTGTATGCTTATTAATCACGCTAACTTTGTTAACCGGTTTATATCCTGCGTATCTCATCAATCGGGTGAATGTTTCCGAAGTTCTTAAAATCCAAGGTGCGGGAAAATTATCTTTTGGAAATTTATCGATCCGAAAAGCTATGATTGTTTTTCAATTTGTGATCGCTCAGGTTTTTGTGATTGGGGCTTTTATCATCGCTTCGCAAATAAAATATATGATTAACAGCGATTTGGGATTCCAAAAAGATGCAATTGTCAATATAAGCTTGCCCTACAAACCTTATCAGAATTCGGAAATAAATCCGTTTGTGTTTAAAGAAGCTTTAAAAAAACATCCCGAAATCCGACAAGTAGCATTAGGCCATACGCCGATGAACAATATGCATTGGGGAAATAGCCTATATCGAACAACAGACACAGGAGAAAAGGAATTGAATATGAACTTTAAATATGTGGATGATGACTATGTGGATTTGTTTGGAATAGAAATTTTAGCAGGAAGAAAGCCACAACTTCGGGATTCTGTGGGCAGTGTTTTTATCAATGAAGCGGCATGTGCAGGTTTGGGTTTTACTTCAAATGAAGAAGCGATAGGAGAAACGGTTCAGGCAAGTGGAAAAAATATAACGATTCAAGGTGTTTTTAATGATTTTCATCAGCGTGATCTGCATGCTTCAAAAGCGCCATTGTCTTTGATGATTTCTACAAATAAAGAAACATTAAGGGGATACAGCATCAAACTTCCTGAAAAGTCATCCGATTGGAACAACGCCTTAACCGTTCTTGAAAACGAATGGAATGTTTTTTATCCGAATGCCCCTTTTGAATATGAATTTTACGATGCTGAAATCGCCAAATTGTATGAATCCGATATGCGCCAATCGCAAATGATTAATCTGGCTACCATCATCACGATTATCTTAGGTTGTCTGGGATTAATCGGACTAGTCACTTTAACTGCCTATCAACGAACCAAAGAAATTGGAATCCGGAAAGTTTTGGGAAGCAGCGTTTCGGATGTAGTGGTTTTATTGTCGAAAGATTATTTGAAATTAATCGGATTGGCGATTCTTATTTCCATTCCCATTGCCTGGTGGGCGATGCATAAATGGCTTGAGGATTTTGCGTATCGCATCGAAATTAAATTGTGGATGTTTTTGGTAACCGGAATAATCACCATTTTAATTGCACTTTCGGCCGTGAGTTTCCGGGCGATTAAAGCAGCTTTGGCGAATCCGGTGGAGAGTTTACGTGATGAGTAGAACAGATGACAAACTTTGATACTTGGTATTAAAGTGAGTTAGTCTTAATCCGCAAATCAAAAACAAAATCTTTTATATCAATTAGTTCAAATGCTCCGTCTGCTGCAAGAGGATTAAGAATATAGTTAGATTCCTCAGGAATGATAATTGACGGAACTTTGATAATCGGGATTTTTTGTTTCAGCAAAGCAGTTCCAAAATCTCTGGTGGATTTCGGGGCGGGAGTAGCCTTCCAATTTCCGGGGAGCACTTCTTCCGAAACGTCGTGAATTTTAGTTTCATCAATTTCAAAAATGCAGATGCTCAATGCCCGCGGAATAAAATCGATATTTATATTAACTGCATATTCCAAGGTTGATAAGGCGCGACTTTCAGCAGTATAAATACATCCCCAATCGACATTATTCCATCTTCCTCCAAAAAGTTTTGCGCCGGTTCCTTTTAGATCATCCGCATATTGTGTTTTTGTCAGCCTGTAAACTTTCATAAATTATGAAAAAACACCATAAGCAATTCTTCCTATGAGATTACGGATTTCTTCACGACCGAATTGATTATCCATAAAATCAAAAGGTATGGCACCGCCAAGAGCTTGATTGGGAGCAAACATCCATTTATTGAAGTGGTCTTTATTTTCGAAAACTTCATAGCCGAATGAATAGATTTCAGCCACTGCGATTATTCTTTCACTCACATGGTCACTAAACTTTTGATCGCCTTTTTTATTGATGAGCGTGGAGCGCGTGACGGATAATGCCTGCGCCAAAGCATCATAATCTAAAGAAGTTTCTTCTTTTAATTTGGTGAGGTAATTTTTTGTAATACCACCACGAACAATTTTCATCTTTTGGAAAGATGTAAGATCATTTAACGGGATAGCAGTATTGCCACTGTAATAATGGGTAGGCTCTTCAGCTAAAAAGCCTGAATTTTCGGAGGGTTTATAGGGTGAAGCCATTGCAGTAATATTTTTATCTTTTAGAAGTATAAAATTAAACTTTTCTTTTCGGGATTCCAAATTTATTAGAAGAAAAGATTTATTTCGCATTCTTTAGATGTGGGATGTTAGTGCTTATCTGAATCAAAATTATCTGATTAATTTGTTCGTTGTACGCATTGAAGTTATTATCTGAAATCAACAGAATACTCTGATTCCCATTAGGAAGCAAGGGACCAAAAGCAATACCTTCAATATTATCGACGAATCCCTTTTTAAGTTTGCTCTGAACGCTGTTGAAATCGAAAATAAGTTTTTTAGAAGCCGGGATTATTGTTTTTCCGATTTTCGATTTTAAACTTTCTTCTTCCAGTGTATTAGTAGCGTTCCCCGCATCGGCCAGATAGATCATCACGCGATTTCCGCGATTGCTGTGTCCGGCTGAGAAAGCACGCTCAATAACCAAAAACTGATCAGGAGCAATTTCCAGAATTCCGCTCACCCCATTAATTGCAAAAGGGAGTAGCGGAGCTTTTCGAATGCGTCCTAAATTATAAGCAAATTGCTTTTCGGGATGTTTTGAAGTTTTATTAAAATACGTAAACCGAACCGGAGACTTCGTTTTGAATAATTGGGCTCTTGGTCCGTCTGAAATCATTGGCAATTCCGTCGCGACCCATATTCCTTCTTTATCCGTTGAATGCGTTAGTCCTTCAAAAACACCATTATTCCTAAGACCTTTTTCATTGGAAGAAAGAAAATATTTGGGAATTTCATAAAAATCCAAAATAGTACCTGCAGAATCGATATCCACAATAAATGGATCTTTTTTATAACGAATAGATCCTTCACTACTCACCGTGAACGTGTTACTATCGCGATTAAAATTTATTCCTTCAGAATCAAACGCTAATCCTTTCGTGGCTTCGGTTTTGTTTTGAATCCTGATTCCTTCAACAAAATCAACTTTCGAAATCTTGTTTCCTTCAACTTCTATCGCCATTTTATAAATCATCGGATTCCGCGGAATATCACTAACAGTGTAAAAATACTCACCGTCATAATCCAAATCGGATAGGCCTCCAATAAGGTTCTCATCCACTTTGAGATCTTTCGGAATGATGTATTCATCTAAAAATCGGAGTTGAACTGTCGCAGATTCGCTAATTCTCGCTCCACCGCAGGCAGATAAAATAAAGGAAAGAATAAGAAGGGATAAACCTTTTTTGAAGCTGTTCATTTTTTTCATAAAAGATATAAAAAAACCTTCTCCCGAATTCTCTGAAGAAGGTTTTTAGAAGTTGTTATGCGATAATTAATCTTGCCATTCCGC
>DASRWC010000054.1:0-23754 GCA_035654795.1 Flavobacteriaceae bacterium | reverse complement strand
TATAGGAATTGAAATGTTCCTTCTCACTTGAATCAAACGCAGTAGTACTCCTTCCAATCGCACCATATAGGAATTGAAATAAGCAAGTCAAACAACGATAGCGTGGTCGCAATGGACTTCCAATCGCACCATATAGGAATTGAAATAAAACGAAATTGAGCGAATTTGAAAATGATATGAATCTTCCAATCGCACCATATAGGAATTGAAATTCGAAAAAGTCAGAGAAAAATATGATGACAATGGTCTTCCAATCGCACCATATAGGAATTGAAATGACTGTTTAAAGACGAAAACTTTCTTAACAAACAGGCTTCCAATCGCACCATATAGGAATTGAAATTAACTTCTTAAATTAAAAATCCCTTACCGGCTTTCGCTTCCAATCGCACCATATAGGAATTGAAATCGAAATTTCGCAGGTACCTACAGGCATTTTATTACAGCTTCCAATCGCACCATATAGGAATTGAAATTGAAGATGATGAAGTTGTTTTTAAATTCAAAGGAGCTTCCAATCGCACCATATAGGAATTGAAATGCGAATCAATAAAATTCCGGTAAAAATCAATTCCCCTTCCAATCGCACCATATAGGAATTGAAATGACTTAGAATTTTCAATATATAACCTTTAAATCAACTTCCAATCGCACCATATAGGAATTGAAATCATCATCCCCCGCGCAGCCGGGGGTCTCTTAATCCCCTAATAGCACATTCTTACGGATCCAATCTTGCTTTGCGTCAATTCAAATCCAACTTCCTATCTTTACACCATGAGAATTCTTTTAAGCATTATATTTTTGCTGTGGGTGAACATAGGCGCGGCACAGAATCCCAACCTGGCGAAAAACTATTTCGATCAAGGGGAGTTTGAAAAATCTCTGGCAGTCTATGAAAGCCTTACCGCCGCTCAGCCGGGAAGATTAGACTATTTCCTTGGTATGATCCAAAGCTTGCAACAATTGGAGAAGTATCAACAAGCAGAAGATTTACTGAAAGAACGGTTGCGAAAAACTACACAATTCCCGCAATTATATGTCGAACTCGGACACAATTATGCCCTCCAAAATCAGTCAAACAAAGCACAA
Organism: Flavobacteriaceae bacterium; assembly: GCA_035654795.1. GTDB lineage: Bacteria > Bacteroidota > Bacteroidia > Flavobacteriales > Flavobacteriaceae > JAAYLC01. The sequence continues at coordinate 22,662 of DASRWC010000054.1, read as the reverse complement.
GACGCCTACAGCCAAGCTCTTGTAGCTATTGAGACGAACAGCAACTACACCTATACCATTGCCAATACCTTCCAGCATTACAACCTATTGAATGAAGCAGTGGAGGCCTATGAAAAAGGAATGAGTCTGAACCCCAACATGGACTTCAATATGCAATTGGCACAAATCTATGGGGAACAGGGAAAACTGGAAAAAATGTTTGAAACTTATCTCAATCTTGTGGAAAAAAACGAAGGTTTTAAACATACTGCACAACGCTATTTCAGTATGTACGTAACCGAAGATGGAACTAATGAAGCCAATGACGTGCTGCGAAGAGTTTTGCTGAAAAGAGCACAACAAACACAGGCTTTAATGTATAACGAATTTCTGAGCTGGCTGTTTATCCAACAAAAGGAATTCAAGAAAGCTTTGGTTCAGGAAAAGGCAATCCACAAAAGGAATGAAGAAAACCTTAACCGTCTAACAGATCTCGCAAAAATTACCATCTCTGAAAAAGATTTCCAAGCGGCACAAGAAACAATCACTTATATCATAGATAATGCACTGACACCACAGCAGAGATTACAAGGGCAGCAAATGCTTCTTGAAATTGAAGTGGTGACAGCTACCCAAAAACAATTTCCCGAAATAAAAAAGAAGTTTGACGATCTTCTTACAGAATACGGAAAAGGAATGGAAACCTATCTTTTGCAAATTGATTACAACCATTTCCTCGCATTTAAATTGAACAAAAAAGAGGAGGCCATCTCCAATCTGAAAACCCTCCTGAAAGAACGTATGAACAATTTCCAAGAAGCACAGATCAAAATGGAATTGGCAGATATCCTCGTTCTTGATGAAAAATTCAATCAGGCACTGATATTTTATTCACAGGTCCAATCCAAAGTTCAAAATGATGCACTCTCACAAGAAGCTCGTTTTAAAGTGGCACGCACTAGCTATTTTAAAGGAGATTTTGACTGGGCACTGAATCAGCTGGATGTTCTAAAGAAATCTACCTCCCAGCTTATAGCCAATGATGCTATGCAACTAAGCCTACTAATCAAAGACAATTCTTTAATGGACTCCACGCAAACAGCATTAAAGAAATATGCTCGTGCCGATTTGCTGGTCCTTCAGGAAAAATATCCGGAAGCTATTGCTGCCCTGGACGAAATATTGACTATGCATAAAGGAGAATCTATAGAAGATGAAGCTCTCTTAAAACAAGGAACCGTTTTAGAAATAATGGGGCAATACACGCGAGCGACAGAAAATTACCTTAAAATAATCCAATATTATGGAGATGATATCCTGGCAGACGATGCTCTCTTCAGGTTGGCTTCTTTATTCGAAACTAAACTGGACCAGCCCGAAAAGGCAAAACAGTATTATGAAAAAATAATCTTCGATCACGCGGACAGCATCTATTTTGTAGAAGCAAGACGAAAATACCGCACGCTCCGTGGAGATCTGATTAACTAAAGAAATATGTACATCTACAACGTTACCATAAATATAGACGCCGATATCCGGGAGGAATGGGTGAAATGGATGAGGGAAGAACACATCCCAGCCATGTTGGCCACCGGTAAATTTTCGAAAGCATTGATGACAAAAGTTAACGCTTCAGAAGATACCGGACTCACTTATTCCGTTCAATATACCACTGACAGTAAAGCAACCTTACAAAAGTATTATGATGAAGATGCCGAAACCTTGCGCGCCCAAAGTGGAAGATTTGCCGGCAATTTTATTGCTTTTCGAACGGAACTTGAAGTGATAGGAGAGCACTAAAGAGCATAGACGTAAACAGGAAAATTCTGTTTTAGTAACAAAAACGCCAAACTCCAATGGAGAATCAAAAGAAGTCGGAAAGCAATGATAGGAAATATCCGGTGCGTGCCAAAAAGCACCTTGGTCAACATTTTCTGAAAGATGAAAATATCGCTCGCAAAATAGGGGAGACGCTCACGCTTGAAGGATATCGAGATGTTCTGGAAATAGGGCCGGGAATGGGAGTGCTCACTAAATATTTGATAGAAAAAGATGTTCAAGTGGTGGCCATGGACCTGGATTCCGAATCTATTGCGTACCTGAAACAACACTACCCGAGAAAGAATCTGGAAATCATTGAAGCCGACTTTCTTAAATATGATCTACAGGAAATGTTTGACGGAAAAGAATTCGCCATCACAGGAAACTTCCCATATAATATTTCCAGTCAAATTGTCTTTAAAACATTGGAATGGCGCCGGCGAATTCCGGAATTTACCGGAATGTTTCAAAAAGAAGTAGCACAACGGATTTGCGAGAAACCGGGATCTAAAACATATGGGATTCTCTCTGTTCTCACACAGGCTTTTTATGATGCCGAATACCTCTTCACCGTGCCGCCAAATGTCTTCAACCCGCCGCCAAAAGTGGATAGCGGAGTAATCCGCCTCATCCGAAAACAAGACTCTACCTTAGACTGCAATGAGAAAATGTTTTTTAATGTAGTAAAAACAGCTTTCCAACAACGAAGAAAAACCTTAAGAAATAGTTTAAAAAGCTTCGCAATCTCCAACAAGATAAAAGAAGATAGTATCTTTGACCTCCGTCCCGAACAACTTTCTGTTCAACAATTTGTAACACTCACCCAAAAATTGGAAACCGATGCAAATTCTACTAACGCCTGAAACCGTCACCCATGTATCCGAGCTAATTGCGAACAGGAATGACGAGGCGTTGAAGAATTTATTGGAAGATTTTCACTTTGCCGATATCGCCGAACTTATTGACGAACTGGATCCGGATGAAGGTACTTACCTGTTGAAATTACTGGATATCGAGATTACAAGTGAGGTTTTTACCGAAATCGATCCGGATTTAAGAGAGCAAATCCTTAAAAATTTTAGCCCGTCCGAAATTGCAGACGAGCTGGAAGAGATGGATACCGACGATGCGGTGGATATCATTTCTGAACTGGAAGATCACATTCAAGAGCAGGTTATTCAGTGCATTGAGGATAAGGAACATGCTGCCGATATTGTAGAGTTGCTCAGATATGATGAGGATACTGCCGGTGGACTTATGGCAAAGGAGCTGGTAAAAGTGAAGGAAAGCTGGACGGTGGCCGGTTGCGTTCGCGAAATGCGAAAACAAGCCGAAAATGTAACTCGCGTACATTCCATTTATGTGGTAGATGAGGAAGGAAAACTAAAAGGCCGCCTCTCTCTAAAAGACCTGCTTACCGCACCCACCCGCGGACATATAAGCGATATCTACATCCCAAAAGTAGATTATGTGAATGTACATACTGAACTGGATGAAGTGGCGCGGATTATGCAAAAATATGACCTGGAAGCTATTCCGGTAGTAGATGATAATCAAGTGTTGGTGGGCCGAATCACCATTGACGATATTGTTGACTTTATAAAGGAAGAGGCTGATAAAGACTACCAGCTCGCCGCGGGGATTACAGAAGATGTGGAAGCCGGTGACGGACTGTTTAAGCAAACCAGAGCCCGACTTCCATGGCTGCTCATCGGAATGATGGGAGGACTCGGCGCAGCAACAATCATTTCAAATTTTGAAACGATCATGACACAGTATCCTAAACTGCTCATCTTCGTCCCACTAATTCAAGCAACGGCAGGAAATGTTGGAGTGCAGTCAAGTGCAATTATTGTGCAAGGTCTCGCAAATGACACACTAAAAGGTCACCTAATGGCCCGAATGCTGAAAGAAACCAGTGTGGCACTGGTCAACGGAATATCATTGGCAATAATCGTGGTTATGGTCAGCCATTTTGTTTTTTTTACCAGCTATCTGGAATCCATCAGTATCGGGGTGGCACTGATCACGGTTATTATCATCGCAGCAGTAGTTGGAAACCTCATTCCCCTATTCCTGAATAGCCGCGGAGTGGATCCCGCTGTAGCTACCGGACCGTTTATCACGACAAGTAACGATGTTTTCGGAATTTTCACCTATTTCTTAATCGCTAAAACCATTCTCGGATTTTGAAATCGGATCTATTCATACACAAACTCGTAGTTCCGGCTTCAGCCATCGACGCATTAAATCATGTGAATAATGTAACCTATCTCCAATGGTGTTTGGACGCTGCAGAAGAACATTGGTTAACAAAAACGACGCCGGAAATAAGAGACCAATACGTATGGGTAGTATTGAACCATTATATTTCTTATCTGAATCCTTCCTTTCAAGACGAACATCTGGAAGTTCATACCTGGATACACAGTTATGACGGTGTGAGAAGCAAACGTATGTACAGAATAATTCGTCCTCTTGATAATAAAACTATTGTGGAAGCAGAATCCAACTGGTGTTTCCTCAATGCCAAAACTCATCGCCCTACAAGAATTCCGGTAGAAATCAGCAATATCTTTCTGCCCTAATCCTGTTCAACTTTTCTAGAAGCAAAATTTAGTATAATTCTTTTTCCCGAACATTTCAGGAGAAAGTCTCCACGTTTCTGAATATTCCATAGAGCTTGTCCTCCTGCCTGAATATTCTTCTTCCTCTAATGTAATGTGCCCCATTAACCGAAAACCAAAAATCGGAAGCCGACAGCCGGAAGCCATATATCCTACTTCTTCTTATAGCTCACACGATACTCTTCCAGAAGCCCCATTACTGCCTTGGCTAAATCTTTCGTCTCCAGCAAAATTCCGAAATACAGTGTGGTGTTCTTCGGGCTCGATTCTTCAGTTCGCGTACGGGCAATTTGCTTTTCAATCTTATTGGCTATAATCCCGAATACTTCCTCTTTCTTCGCCAAAACCGTCCCAATGCGTTCAAATTGTTTATGATGGAAAATATCTTCTACTTCCTTCAAAATATCTTCCAAATAACGGTCAATCTCCTGAAGATCTTTAATTTGGTTAAATCGAAGGGCTTTATGGTTGTTGTTAACGTGTTTGTAACTCGCTTTGGAAATGTTATCCAAACTGTCCACAATATCTGTTAAATAACCTAAAATGATGATGTAAAAGTTACTCCCACGAACACTCTTTTCATCTAGACTTCGAATGAAATAGAAAATATTCTCTCGCAGTTCTTCAATCTCATCTTTAAGTTTCTTAACCCCCTTTTTGCTCTTCTTCAGTTTCTTAACCTCTTGTCTCGCCAACCCACGCATTACATCGGTAAATATTTTATTAGAACGTGCTATGGCCTTACTGATATTCTCAGCACTTTCATGGATAATTCCCTGCACCGTTTTACTCTCAGTTTTCTTTAAACTAGAACTGTCAATCAATACCGTGTTCTTCTTCTTGTGAGCGATATTGTTCCGAACCATTAATCCGACAGCCAACAATAAAAGAATGGCAATCATCGTCGCTCCGCCAATATAAATGAGATAAGCAATCGTTCCCGCAGCGGCAAAGGCAATAAAAGCAGTAAAAAACCATCCGGCAATCACGTTTAATACGCCTGCTACACGATAAACAGCACTTTCCCGCCCCCAGGCTCTATCTGCCAAAGAAGACCCCATCGCTACCATAAAAGTCACATAGGTTGTGGACAAAGGAAGTTTCATAGTTGTTGCAGTGGCAATCAGTACTCCGGCAACCGTGAGGTTTATAGAGGCGCGAATGGTATCAAAAGCAGGAAGCTCGGCAAGCATTTCTTTGGGCATATCCACTACCTCAGGTTTCTGAAATCTTTTGTCAATTTTTTCCTGAAGCGACTTTGGGAGGATGTATTCAAAAAATAATGCCACTTGTGTACTGCCACGAACCAGCAAGCGAGAAAATAAATTGGGCTCAAATTTTTCCTTTCCTTCTCCTTCCCGGGCCAGACTAATTTCAGTCTCTGTTACTGTACGTGATTTCTTTGAAAACCACAGAGTTAAAACCATAATGGTCCCGGCGGCAAAAAGAATAAAAGATTCTGCCGGAACAGATTCGTTTAAACTTTCCATCATGAGCTCAGTAGGTGCTATACCTGATGCTTTCCAAGTTAAGAAACTGTGGTATCCTGCCATGGGAACTCCTATGAAGTTAACCAAGTCATTCCCTGCAAAGGCAAGCGCTAAACCAAAAGTCCCGGCACCAATTACAACAACCAACACATTCCGTTTAAAAACAGAGATGAAAATTTGAGAAAATATTCCCCAGAATACAAAGCTCACGAGAATAATAGGCCAATGACTTCCTTGCAAATAAGGATCGATGTAAGTATAAAAGGGAGTTCCTTTTAATCCTTTAATAAATATAAAATACGTTATAGCGGTTAATGAGGCTCCCCCAAAAAGTGCTCCGAAATATCGCATCTGTTTCTCTGCTTGAAAAGTGAAGATAAGTCGCGCCACGAATTGAACAATGGTACCCGCAGTAAAGGCGATCACCACCGATAAGAGAATCCCCGAAATAATGAAAGGAACGGAATCTGCATTGATGTAATTGATAATATCTGCAAATCCTTCAGTTTCAGAATTGCCTATCTTTATTAAACCGATGATCACAGCCGCTCCAAGTAATTCAAATACAATAGAAACAGTGGTAGAAGTAGGTAACCCAATGGTGTTAAAAAAGTCGAGAAGAAGAATATCGGTTATCATAACCGCCATAAATACAATCATTATCTCATGAAATGTAAAGGAGCCCGGATTAAATATTCCGCTTCGTGCCACTTCCATCATCCCGCTTGAAAAGCCGGCTCCTAAAAAAACTCCAATACTGGCGATAACTAAAATCCATTTAAAAGGAATAGCCTTGGATCCAATGGCGGAGTTTAAAAAGTTTACCGCGTCATTACTGACTCCTACAACCAAATCCGCCACGGCAAGCGCCACCAGGGCAACGATCATCAATAAATAAATATTTTCCATATATGCTGTAAATACGGGAACAAAGGTCTTCCTTAAAACGATTCGCTATGTTACCTGAATATTAAATTTTAAAAACCAATTTGAATTCGTCCTTGAATAACATCTATAACGCCTTGGTCAGGAATCATTCCTCTCACGTAATTAATCATTACGCGGGCTGCAGGATTTAAATACCAGTTGATGCCCAAACTTAAATCCCTTCTAGAGATGCCGCCTAAGTCTTGCCGCAAATCGGTGTAGGCATATCCGGCCGCTACCTCCCAAGAACCGATTCCTTTGCCATAATTTCCTTTAATAGGCATCTTTCCGGTTCCATAATAGGAGCCACGGTAATTCTTCCGATCTCCTGTGAGAGACCAGCTGACCTCACCATAAATTGTTTGGAAATTTAGATTTTGTATAGGTTGATTTATATGTGCTGTTAAATATTCGAATTGTAAGGTTAGCGGACCCCTAAAATATACCGCTTCAAAGTTGGCTAGCATTACATCAGAAACATCTGTCAGCAAACCGGTGGTTGTATAAATGCGTTCTACATTCTTGGTTACCGGAACTTTTATGCCATATTCCCGACTCTTAGGTTTCCGGTAGCTAAAAGCTACTCCAAGATGCAATACGTGCTGCCCTTCCTCTTGATAAATAGGAAGGCCGGTAATTCTTCCGGTCACCGCATACCCGTCATCCGTTACTATGGTACTCGAAGTGTTTCCCGCATTCGCAAAAATTCCGATTTGCGAAGAAATTCTGTTTTGAAGATAATTTTGAAGAAGTAAAATCCCGGTATTCCGCCCGGGAGAGAACTGACTGTTGGGCGCTCGCTCCATAAAGGTGGTAAACTTCGTACTTGTTAAGGTGGAATATCGAAACGGTTCATAAAGATGCCCCACGCGAATGTTCTGAATTATAGGAACATCCACCAGACCAATAAACATATCCTTTATAGACACGTTATCGCCGGCAAAATCTACCTGAAAAGCAAATTCGGTGTTTCTATAAATCTGACCATGGAAGTAAATACGTGCCTTGCGGAGATCCGTGTTATGATGCGCTTCAAAAGGACCGTAAAGTGCATCTAATTTTTCATCTTGAAAATAATAGGCATGGTCTAAGGAAATATTTCCTCCAAATCCTAAAGAAAATGTAGAGTCCCTTGTCTTTAACGAGAAGCCACCGTCCCAAGTATAATCAAAAGTCGGAGCTTCCTGAGCGAAAAGTATTCCGGAGAAGAGAAATAAAACAAAAAAGAGGTAAAGATTTTTCAAGAGAATGGGTTTTTAAACAACAAAATTCCGAAAAAGGACGGTCTCGAGGATTACGAAATTGTTAAGAAGTGAATCCTACAGTCGCGTCCACACTTCATGTAAAGGCTCTCCTTTAGAAGATTTTCCTTTGTGATGCCAGTCGTTTTCATCAATTTCTCCATTAAATTCCAGTGTGGCACCTACTCGCGAATTGTCTCTCGAGAAGAAAAGAAGGTGTTCGGTATATTTCCCGTCCTGAAATGAATAATCTCCTCCACCCGTTCCGAAAAATTCTTTTTTGTCACTATCAAAAGCTATCCATTGGAAGTATCCATCTACCAAAATCTTTAGAGTCATTCGACTTCCTGTATGATTTATGGGCGAAAATTTCCCATTGTTATACCTGCCCGTTATTCTATAAGTTCCACTTAGGTCAGATTCAATTGTGGGTTGCTTGATCCAAATGCGTCCCTCATCATCAATAAAATTGGCTCCTTCAAAGATGAGTCTTGTTTCCTGTTTAGAACCTATCTTCTGTTCAAGAACATCGTCGAACGTGATATATACCGTTAGCAGATTTTTATGTATATCAAATGGACCGCCGTTGGTTCGAATATATACACTGTCTTTATAAATGGTCTGCATGGAATAGCCGTCTTTGAATAGCCACAAACCGTGAGTCTCATCATCTATAAATTTATAGGCACCCTCAAAAGACTGAGCGCATAAGCTGATAGAAATGAACATCAATAAATATGTAATTTTTCCCATAGCCAAGAAGAATTGAACTCACTAAGATAGAAAAGTTTATGATTCCCAATACTTCACAGCCCTTCATTTCTGAATAAAAAAAAGACTCTTTTATCTTTTCCTCCCTCACTTTGCAGTAATTTTGATATTGTTTTTTCTATGGACCATCACCTGCTTTTAATCATACATATACTTTCTGCCACAATCTGGGTGGGGGGCCATCTTTATCTGGTAATCTCCATCATTCCCGAAGTTCTTCGTAAACGAGATTCGGCGAAACTCCTGACGTTTGAAAAATCTTTTGAACCTCTAGGAATCACAGCCCTTTTCTTGCTGGTAATTTCCGGTTTCTGGATGATGTTCCAATTCGGAATCGGCTGGAGCGATATTTTTTCTTTTGCTACACCCATAGAACGGGTGACTTCCACCAAAATACTGTTGTTAATCTCAACGGTACTCTTTGCCCTCAGTGCACAATTCCGAGTTATTCCTTCCTTAAAAAAATCGCCTGATCGTCTTCCGGAAATGGCTGTCCACGCCGTTAGCGTTACCCTCATCGGTGTAGCAATGTTAATTCTCGGCACCTTCGTTCGGTATGGGGGGATTTAATTGAAAGAGAAAAGAATATAGACCAGAGAGCAGAGACGGATTTTTTTGGATTTGATAACCAAAATTATAAAATGCAAAAAAGCAGGATGGCCTCCTGCAAAAATTCACGTTTGTTGATCAGGAAATACTGTTCGTTTAAATGAAATCCGCGATAATCCGGAAAATCTGCGTTATCCGGGTTCTATTCATTCACAACCGAAGCCCAGTTTCGATTTCATTAAGACAAGTTTAACGCCCGCCATCTTCTCCTTAGAATTTCTTTGAGACCACGGAGCTAAAGCTTTGTGTATCTTTGTAATCCTTAAAATTTTAATATGAAAAATCAAGATAAATTACTAGTTGAAGTGTGGAGTGACGTGGTGTGTCCTTTTTGTTACATCGGGAAAAGGAATTACGAAAAAGCTCTTGCATCCTTCCAGTACGCCGATGACGTGCAACTCGAATTCAAAAGTTTCCAACTGGACCCCAACTTTGAACAAATCCCCGGACAACGACTGGATTTGACAGCTAACCTAGCAAAGAAGTATAACAAATCTATTCAGGAAGTAGAGCAAATGCAACAAGGAATCACTGCTACCGCCAAATCGGTTGGGTTGGATTTCGATTTCGACAAGGCAGTTACTTTTAACACTTTCAATGCCCATCGAGTAGCACAGGCTGCCAAAGATGCAGGATTGGGAAACGAACTTGAAGAAGCTTTTTTCGCCGCTTATTTTGTAGAAGGGAAAGATCTGGGCAATCCGGAAGTTTTGAAACAAACAGCTATGGCGGTTGGTATGAGCGAGGAAGATATTGACAGAGCCCTCACAGACGAGCAATATGCCCAACGAGTCAAAGAAGAAATTAATGAAGCGGCAAGCTTGAGAATTTCGGGCGTGCCTTTCTTTGTTTTTGATAGAAAATATGGAGTTTCCGGAGCACAACCGGTGGAGGCATTCTTGCAAACTCTTGAGGCAGCTCATAAAGAATGGAAAGAAACGAATGCTCCCATTTTTAAAACTGTCGCCGAAGGTCCTTCCTGTGACGCTGAAGGAAATTGTGAATAGACGTTAGACTTTAGACATGAGACTTTAGATTAGCCGGATACCGGAACTTTATGTCTTATTCCTTTAGCCTAACTTAGTCTAACATCCATGTCTAACACATCTCGTGTCTCGCCACGATTTTTAACCTATGCTTAACAACTTTTTAGCATATAAATTTCCATTTTGCACGGTCTTTGCTAAAAAAGAGACAATTTAAGAAAATACAACTATGGATATTTCTAATTCTACACTTGACATTGCTTCATTAAACGAAAAAATGGAAAGAGAGAGTGCATTTGTAGATGTACTTTCTATGGAAATGAATAAGGTGATCGTGGGTCAGAAACATATGGTGGAACGTCTGCTCATCGGCCTTCTGGGTCAGGGACATATCCTCCTTGAAGGGGTTCCCGGACTTGCAAAAACCCTTGCTATTAACACTCTGGCACAAGCTGTTCACGGCTCCTTTAGCCGAATTCAGTTTACTCCAGATTTGCTTCCGGCAGACGTGGTGGGAACGCTCATCTATAACATGAAAGTCAACGACTTCAGCATTAAAAAAGGTCCCATCTTTGCCAATTTTGTGCTCGCAGACGAGATCAACCGAGCTCCCGCGAAAGTGCAATCGGCATTACTCGAAGCGATGCAAGAAAAGCAAGTCACCATTGGTGACACCACTTTCAAACTCGAAAAACCATTCTTGGTAATGGCTACTCAAAACCCTATTGAACAAGAAGGAACCTATCCGTTACCCGAAGCACAAGTGGACCGATTTATGCTTAAAACGGTTATCAAATATCCGCAACTTGCAGAAGAACAACTTATCATCCGGCAAAACTTGAGAGACGGATTTGAAAAAGTGAATCAGGTAGCCACTTTAGACCAAATTAAACGTGCGCAGGCAGCCGTTCGGGAAGTATATATGGATGAAAAAATTGAGAAATACATTCTCGACATCATTTTTGCCACACGAACTCCGGAAAATTACAAACTTGCTGATATTAAACCTTACATCAGTTTCGGAGCATCGCCTCGCGGAAGTATCAGTTTAGCTGTAGCCGCAAAATGTTATGCTTTTATTCGTCGCCGCGGATATGTGATTCCGGAAGATGTGCGCGCCGTAGTTCACGATGTACTAAGGCACCGAGTGGGAATTACCTACGAAGCAGAAGCCGAAAACATCACTTCTGAAGAACTGATCAACCGAATTGTCAACGTAATCGAAGTGCCGTAAATAAAATATCGGCAACTCCATCATTTTCTGAATTTTAAATTCCGAAAAAACCTATTCCTGTGGATACCAAAGAACTTCTTAAAAAAGTTAGAAAAATCGAAATCAAAACGCGTCGGTTAAGCGACAACGTGTTTGGTGGCGAGTATCATAGTGCCTTTAAAGGAAGAGGAATGATGTTTAGCGAAGTGCGGCAATATCAATTCGGAGACGACGTGCGAAATATTGATTGGAATGTCACCGCGCGTTATAACGAACCGTACGTAAAAGTTTTTCAGGAAGAACGAGAATTGACCCTGATGCTCATGGTCGATATTAGTGGATCTGAATTCTTCGGAACGCGCAGTCAATTCAAAAATGAAGTCATTACCGAAATAGCAGCCACACTCGCTTTCTCGGCCATGCAAAATAATGACAAAACAGGCTTAATCCTTTTTTCCGATCAAGTGGAGCTATACATCCCGCCAAAAAAAGGAAAATCTCACGTGCTCCGGATTATTCGGGAGTTATTGGAATTTAAACCACAGAGTAATAAAACCGATATTGCACAAGCATTGAAATTTCTGAGTAACGTGATGAAAAAAAAGGCCATCGTTTTTGTGCTTTCAGATTTTATCGCAGAAGGTTATCGCGATACGCTAAAAATTGCTGCTAAAAAACACGATCTCACCGGAATCAGAGTATATGACGAGGCTGAACATACCATTCCGAATCTGGGAATGGTTCAAATGAAAGATAGTGAAACCGGAGAACTGCTGCTGGTAAATACCGGCTCAAAAGCGGTGAGAAATAGTTACTATGCCTACCATCGCGACCGTGAAGACTATTTTATGGAATCCTTCACCAAAACAGGTGCAGGCACATTGAGTTGCAGAGTGGATGAGAGTTACGTTAAAAAATTATTAGGTTATTTTCAAAGACGTTTGTAATATGACTTGGGGGAAAAGCCGGAAAGTATATTGTATATCTAGTCTTGCTAAGATATTGGCAGGATTCCTTTTCCTCTTTATTGGAAATCTGAATGCCCAAAATGTCAAAGGTTCCGTAGATCGCAATGAAATAAAAATAGGAGAAGAGATCATTTACTCTTTTGAAGTGGAAGCCGATACTTCTGAATTTGTGCTATTTCCGGATAATCAAGTATTTCTCCCTTTAGAAATTATTGAATCCTACAAGGCCGATACCACTTTCTCTGATGCCAAATACAAACTAATAAAAAAATACGGACTCACACAGTTTGACACGGGGCATTATACCATACCCTCTCAGCGCATTGTGATTAATAACCGCTCATTCTTCACCGATTCTATTCCTGTGGAAGTGAAAGATGTGGTAGTAGATACATTAAAACAAAAAATGTTTGACATTAAACCTCCTGTGGAAGTGGGCTCTCCCGGACTTGATGTCAAAAAAATACTTTGGTGGGTTATCCCGATTCTATTCGTCTTGGCACTGTTAGCTCTGATCAGAAATCGGCGTAAAAAAGCCGCTGCCGAAAAACCTTTGCCTCCTTATGAAGAAGCTATCGTAGCCTTAAAAAATCTGGATAATTCAGAATTGCTGAAACAAAACAAAAGCAAAGAATATTACAGCAGCCTCACCGAAATTGTCAAACGCTACTTAGATCGAGAGGTAGATGATACCGCGCTGGAAAGTACAAGTGATGAACTTATCCAACGCCTGATGATGCACAAACAGGCCGGAAATTTTGATTTCGATGTAGAAACTATCCGTCGTTTGGACCAAATTTTCAAACGTGCCGACCTTGTGAAATTTGCGCGTATGTCCCAAGACAGCAATCAGGCACAGGTGGATAGAAAATCTATTGAAGACATTATAAATGAAACCAATGAAATCATTCCTGAGCCGGTTGAAGAAGATTTGGCAGAAAATCAGGAATACTTAGAGAAATTAAGAAAGAAAAAACAGCGGAAACTGTGGACCTACCGCATTGCGGGAGTTGTGGGAATTATATTGGCGGCAGGATTAATTTATGGCGGAATTAAAGGTTTCGACAATTTGAAAGATTTGGTTTTTGGGAACGAATTAAAACAATTATCGGAACAGCGATGGATAAAAAGTGAATACGGAACGCCTGCAATAAGTATCGAAACTCCCGAAGTCCTCACTCGCGCAGAAACCGAAGGCAGTGAAAGCCGCAACTTGTTTACTTATGGAGAAATGAAAGACAAGCTCTTTATTTCCATATCGACTGTTAAGTTTCCAAAAGAGCAGCATCCGGAATTGGCTACAGCGCTTGAAAATGCACTGATGGAGCTTGAACTGAACGGAGCAAAAAATATGATTGTGAAACGGGATGAATTTGAAACCGATAAAGGCATCACCGGCGTGAGAGCTCACGGAGAATTCAACCTGCTGGTTTCGGAAAATAGGGTTCTGAAAAATGCGAGTCAGTATGAACTCGTCGTATTCGCACAAGAGAACGGACTCCAACAAGTTTTAGTTGTTTATCAGGACGACGGTCGTTTTGCGGAAGAGATAAAAAACAGAATTTTTCAATCTGTAGAATTAGAAGTAATAAAATCCTATGGGCAGTAATTTTCAGTTTGTAAATCCGGAATTCTTTTGGCTGTTTTTACTGCTACCGCTTTTGATATTGTGGTATGTATGGCAACGAAACAACCAAACAGCTGCTTTTCATATTTCTAGCATCAGCGGATTTAAGACCTCAAAAAACTGGCTGGCAAAACTTCGCCCGGTCTTGTTCATCCTCCGATTGCTTGCGCTGTCAGCTTTTATTGTGGCAATGGCTCGACCAAGAACGGTTGATGAAAATACAAGAACCAAAACTACAAGCGGAATAGACATCATTATGTCTATGGATCTTTCTGCGAGTATGCTGGCTCGCGATTTAAAACCAAACCGCTTGGAGGCTCTTAAAACCACAGTGGCACAATTTATTAAAGGAAGACCCAATGACAGAATCGGTCTGGTTGAATATGCCGGAGAAAGCTATACCCGAACTCCGTTAACAACAGATAAAGAGTTGCTGCTGAAGTCGTTGAAAGAAATGGAATACAACACTGTGATTGAGGGCGGTACGGCAATCGGTTCCGGTCTTGCAACAGCTGTTAATCGACTTAAAGATAGTGAGGCAAAAAGTAAAGTAATCATTCTCTTGACGGACGGTGTGAATAATACAGGGGTAATCGATCCCAAAATTGCTACAGAACTTGCTCTTGAATTTGACATAAAAGTGTACACCATTGGAATTGGAACCAACGGAATGGCAATGTCTCCCATCGCTCTTCGTCCCGATGGCAGTTTTCAATATGGAAATGTTCAGGTAGAAATAGATGAGCAGTTGATGAAAGATATTGCAAAGAAAACAGGTGGTAAATATTTTAGAGCGACAGATAATCAGAAACTTGAAAAGATTTACGAAGAAATAAATAAATTGGAAACCACTGAAATTGAAGAGTTTAAATATACTCATTACAATGAGCTGTTTCGTCCGTGGTTGCTTTTGGGCCTTGGATTTATTGCGTTGGAATTCCTATTGAAATCAACCGTCTTTCGAGGATTCATTTAAAATTTAGATTATGTATCAATTTGAACAGGCTGCATATTTCTACTTACTCTTTGCCATCCCGGTGATAATCTTGCTGGCTTTGGGAGTATGGGCATGGAAGCGCAAGGTTCAAAAGAAATTCATCGATAAAGAATTTTTGAAAATATTAAGTCCGGCGCAATCCGGTATTAAACCGGCCCTGAAAGTAGTTATTCTATGCTTGGCCGTTGCCTGCCTCAGTTTGGCATTAGTTAATCCCAAAGTGGGAACCAAACTGGAAAAAGTGAAACGAGAAGGTGTGGATATCGTTTTTGCACTGGATGTTTCGAAAAGTATGCTCGCTGAAGACATAGCCCCTAATCGTTTAGATAAATCCAAACAAATTATTACCCAAATCATCAACAATCTTGGCGGTGACCGCGTGGGTATAATAGGTTATGCCGGAAGTGCTTTTCCGCAAGTTCCCATAACTACAGATTTCTCGGCAGTTAAACTTTTCCTTTCCGGAATGAATACTGATATGGTTTCTTCTGAAGGAACAGCTATATATGAAGCCATTGCGCTGTCAAAAACTTTTTATGACGATGAAGAACAAAAGAATCGGATTCTTTTCTTGGTCTCTGATGGAGAAGACCACGGAGGAAACATTGCTCAAATTGCTGCCGAAGCGGCGGAAAAAGGAATAAGAATTTATCCTATAGGGATTGGAACCGTAGAAGGCGGTCCTATTCCTATCAGAAGAAACGGTGTTCTTCATCATTATATGAGAGATAATAACAATGAGCAGGTGATTAGTAAACTTGGAGAGGAAACATTAAAAGAAATTGCAAGCATCACCAAAGGAGAATATCTCGACGGCCGAAACACAAAAGAAGTAGTAGATCGTGTGAAAGCTATTCTGGGCGGAATGGATAAGGAAGAATTTGAAACCTTGGAATTTACCGATTTCAAAGATCAATTCCAATGGTTCCTTGGAGGGGCATTATTTTTGTTAGTTTTAGATGTTTTTCTTTTGGAAGGAAGAACAAAATGGCTCGAAAAGCTCAATCTGTTTAACGAAAAAAAGAGGGATTCATGAAACAGATAAGATTTAATAGAAATTTGATTCTCATGGCAGTTGTTACTACCATGGGCATGCTGTTGTTTTCTCAGAGCTCTTTTGCACAACAATCGGATACAGACAAAAAGGATCAAAACAAAGCCGCCCGGCTCAACAAAGAGGCACAACAAGCATTGAGAAAAAATAATTTCGCCGGAGCTGAGGCAGATTATAGAAAGGCTATTGCGCTGGATCCAAAAAACCAAACAGCCAAGTATAATCTCGGGAATGCTTACTACAAGAATAATAAAAATGATGAAGCGATGCTTCGTTATAAACAGGCTGTAAAGGACGCAGCTTCGAAAGAAGAAAAACACAAAGCTCTGCACAATCTCGGAAATACATTTATGAATAATAAAATGTATAAAGAAGCGGTAGAAGCTTATAAAGATGCGTTGAGAAATAATCCAAAAGATGAAGAGACGCGCTATAACCTTGCACTGGCTAAAGAAATGCTGGATAAAAATCCGCCTCCTCCGGAAGATCAAAATCAAGATGATCAAAACCAGGATCAGAATCAGAACCAAGATCAAAACCAAGACCGGAATGAGGATAAAAATAATTCCGATGCTGATCAGGATAAGAATGAGGATAAAGACGATAAAGGAGACGAAAAAGATAATAAGGATAAAGAGCAGGGAGAAGACGAAAAAGATAAGGGAAGTCCGGACGATCAGGAAGGAGATCAAGAGCAACCTCAGGAACCACAACGGGCGCCGGGACAATTATCGCCTCAACAGGTACAGAGTTTGCTGGATGCTATGAACAACGAGGAAAAACGCGTTCAGGATAAAATCAATGCCGAGAAACAGAGAGGAGTAAAAGTGAAATCAGATAAAAACTGGTAGTTATGAAGATGAAGAAGCTGGGTTTTTTAATACTGTTTGTTTTAATAGGAATTGGCGCCATCGCTCAAGTACAGTTTGAGGCAAAGGTGAGCAAGCAACGATTGGGGATCAATGAACGACTTCGGATTGATTTCGAAATGAATCAGGACGGTGATAATTTTCGCCCTCCCTCCTTCGAAAACTTTCGGATTGTAGGAGGTCCCAACCAATCTGTGAGTAATACCTGGATAAACGGGAAAAGAAGCTTTGCTAAAACCTACAGTTATTTCCTATCACCTCAATCCCGCGGAAAACTTATCATTGGCCAGGCAACCATCGAAATAAATGGCGAAACCTACAAAACCTCTCCCATAGAAGTGGAAGTGACTGCCGCCGTTGAGACCCCAAAAGACGGAAACAATGTGGATTATGTAGCAAGTGAAAACGTTCATTTGGTTGCAGAAGTATCAAATTCGAACCCTTATTTGAATGAGGCAATCACAGTGACCTATAAATTATACGTATCTCACGATGTCAGCATTACGAGCCAGTGGAGAGAAATAGATTCTCCAAAATATTCCGATTTCTGGAGTCAGAACATCGATAATAACAATTTCCAAGTAATGGAAGGAAAATATAACGGCAGAGATTATCGATATGTGATATTAAGAACCACGGTACTATACCCTCAAAAAACGGGAAAACTCGAAATCATGCCGCTCACTCTCGATGTTCCCATTGATGTTCAAGGAAATAGACGCGACTTTTTCGGAAGGCGCATTATGGAACGGGTGAATAAAACCATTTCTGCCGGAAAACGAACCATTGATGTTAAACCCCTCCCGGAAAAAGGCAAACCGGAAGATTTTGCAGGTGCGGTGGGAGATTTCTCTTTTGAAGTCAATGCAAACAAGCAAAAACTAAATACCAATGAATCGCTTCAACTGGATTTGAAAGTTAGCGGTAAAGGAAACCTCAAATTATTTTCACTTCCTCATGTCCAGTTACCGAGTTCTCTGGAAGTTTATGAGCCGGAATACAACGAAAAAGTAACAACCAATGCTCAAGGAATGCAAGGATTTATTTCGAATTCTTATACAATTGTTCCGCAGTACAAAGGGAAATATCCTATTAAACCCATCCGTTTCTCCTATTTTAATCCGAAAACCGAACGCTACGAAACCATCACCTCAAGTGAAATAAATATTGAAGTGGAAGGAAATGCCGTAGCATCCACTTCCGGTGCCGGCACACCTAAACAACAAGTCGTATTATCGGAGGACGATTTTAAATACATAAAACTTGAAGGGAATTTGCACAGCCTGGAAAAAAAGCAATTTTTCCAATCAGGTCTCTTCTGGTCACTGATCGCAGCCCCGGTGCTTTTAATTCCTATTGTGATTCTGGCAGGAAGAAAACGTAAATTACGTTTAGCCGATGTGGAAGGGAATCGTTTGAGAGAAGCAAATCGGCTCGCAAAGAAATACCTGTCTGAAGCGAAGAAAAACACAGGTAATACAGATGCATTTTACGAGGCGCTGGAACGGGCTCTCCATAATTATCTGAAAGCAAAATTACAGATTGAGACTTCTGAAATGGAGAAAAGCCACATCTCATCTCTGTTACTGCAAAACAAAGTTTCCCCTTCCACTGTAGATGAGTTTATGGGTCTGCTCAAGAGTTGCGAACTTGCCCGATATGCCTCTGCTTCGCGTAGTGCAGTTGATGTTGATTATGAAAAGGCAGTGAAGGTTATTTCTGAAATTGATAAACAAATGCAATTATGATGATGATGAAAAGAATAATGTACTTGTTGCTGGTTTTAATTTCCTTTTCGGTGCATTCTCAAAATGAATCGCTTTTTGAACAAGGGAAAGAAGCTTATAAAAACGGGAATTATCAAGAAGCTGTTGATCATTGGAAGAAGATTATAGACGGCGGTCAAACCTCTGCCAATCTATATTACAATCTTGGGAACGGATTCTATAAACTAAACATGATAGGTCCCAGCATCTATTATTATGAAAAGGCGCTCCAACTGGATCCTGCTGATTCGGATATTAAAAATAATTTAGCTTTCGCTGAAAATGCTCGCATCGATGCTATTGAACCGCTTCCGCAGTCTTTTATTACACGCTGGTCTAATAATATCTCAGGATTTTTATCTACTGACGGATGGGCCGGACTTTCTGTGGCATTTATCGTCTTTTTCGCAACACTTTTTTTAAGCTATTATTTTTCATCAAGAGAAACTTCAAAAAGACTTCTTTTCACCGGTGCTATGGTGATTTTGTTTCTTTTTGGCGGGAGCCTGTTTATGGCGTTCAATACACATTCTAAAAATAATAGAGATCGGAATGCTATTATCTTCGCAAACCGATTGGAAATTAAATCGGAACCAAGAATGGGAAGTTCCACCTCATTTGCTCTTCATGAAGGAACAAAAGTCAGAATCACCGCTGAGGACGGAGATTGGGTTCGTATTCATTTGGCTGATGGAAAAGATGGATGGGCCCCCGCTTCGGAATTGAAGGAACTCTAAACCGTTTTCATCGAAATAAACCGTACTTTTGAGTCTTAAAAATTTTTGACGATGTACGGAAAAATCAAAGAACACTTACAGAAAGAACTGGAAGAGATTAAGGAAAATGGTCTCTTTAAAGTAGAACGAATCATTACCACGCCTCAAGATGCTGTAATCAAAATATCGACAGGGCAAGAAGTAATAAATATGTGTGCCAACAACTATCTTGGCCTCTCTTCGCATCCCGAAGTAATTCAAGCCGCAAAAGACACGTTGGATTCTCACGGATTCGGTATGTCTTCTGTACGATTTATTTGCGGAACTCAAGACATTCACAAAGAGTTGGAAAAACGCATTGCAGATTATTACGGCACCGATGACACAATATTATATGCTGCTTGTTTTGATGCCAACGGAGGAGTTTTTGAACCTATACTTACAGATCAAGATGCCATAATCTCAGATTCCCTGAATCACGCCTCCATTATTGATGGAGTTCGTTTGTGTAAAGCTGCTCGCTACCGTTATGAGAATAACAATATGGATGATCTGGAGAAACAGTTAAAAGCAGCCGATGACAACGGCGCCAGATTCAAATTGATTGTTACGGATGGCGTGTTCTCTATGGACGGACTGATGGCACCATTAGACAAAATTTGTGATTTGGCAGATAAATATGATGCTCTTGTTATGGTGGACGACTGTCATGCTACAGGATTTATTGGCCAAAACGGAAAAGGTGCAGTGGAGGAAAAGGGAGTAATGGACCGTGTAGATATCATTACCGGAACACTCGGCAAAGCTCTTGGAGGAGCCATGGGCGGATATACTACCGGTAAAAAAGAAATTATTGAAATGCTAAGACAGCGTTCCAGACCTTATTTGTTTTCAAACTCCCTCACTCCCGTTATTGTAGGCGCCTCTCTTAAAGTTTTTGATATTTTGGAGAACGACAAGAGCTTCCAAAACAAAGTCAAAGAAAATACCACCTACTTCAAATCAAAAATTAAAGAAGCCGGCTTCGACATCATTGATGGAGAATCTGCCATAGTGCCCATTATGCTTTATGATGCCAAACTCTCACAACAAATGGCCGATATGCTTTTAGAAGAAGGAATTTATGTCATCGGGTTCTTTTTTCCTGTGGTTCCAAAAGATCAGGCACGTATCAGAGTTCAGTTATCTGCGGCGCATACTAAAGAACATTTGGATAAGGCAATTGAAGCATTCATAAAAGTTGGTAAAAAATTAGAAATAATTGAGAACTAATGCTATGAAAGCCTTACAGTCACAATAGCATTAGGAAAATTTTATTAGTTTTACCTTTGTTTATAACCTTTAACAACTTACTTTTGCTCCATTAACACTTAAAAATTAACAATCGAATATGAAACATCTGAACAGATTCTTAGTTGCGGCCGTTCTCTTTATGGGAATTAGTGTAGCCAATGCACAGGACAAGAACAACCGTTGGGCTGTTGAAATCGGTGTTAACGCGGTAGACTTCTATCCTGTTGGCACTAGCGAAAGCGGTCGTTTTGCTCCTGAACTTAGAGGAGAGTTTTTCGATGAGTATTTCAATGCAAACGATCACTGGAATATTCTTCCATCTCTTTCTCGAATTATGGTAAGCAGATACCTCGGAAATGATATTATCTTTTCAGCCGGAGGATCTATTAACAGAATTAAAAAAGTTGGAGAGCTTGACGTAAACAACTGGACTTACTACTCTTTAGACGGAGAGGTAAAATATAGTTTCAAAGAAGCTCTAAACTCAAAATGGTTTGATCCAAACATCGGTGTTGGAGGAGGTTACAGCTGGGTTGACGATATCGGATTTGGAACTGCTAACGTATTAGTAGGTTTAAAATTCTGGGTAACTGAAAACCTTGGATTGAATCTTCAATCAACCTATAAGCATGCATTTGAAGAGTCTTACGGTGCAAGCCATTTTCAACACTCTGCAGGTCTGGTATTCCAGTGGGGTATGAAAGACACAGACGGAGATGGTATTCCTGATAAAGATGACGAGTGTCCTGAAACTCCGGGTCTTCCTGAGTTCAACGGATGTCCTGATACAGATGGCGACGGAATCCCTGATCACTTAGACGAGTGTCCTGATGTAGCCGGTCTTCCTGAATTTAACGGATGTCCTGATACAGATGGTGACGGAATCCCTGATCACTTAGATGAGTGTCCAACAGTTGCAGGTCTTCCACAATTTAAAGGATGTCCTGATACAGATGGTGACGGAATCCCTGATCACTTAGACGAGTGTCCAAATGAAAAAGGACCAAAAGAAAATAAAGGTTGTCCTTGGCCTGATAGAGATGGAGACGGTGTGCCGGATCATTTAGATCAGTGTCCTGACGTTCCCGGAACTAAAGCTAACAATGGTTGTCCTGAAGTTTCTGTAGAAGTTATCAAGAAATTGAATGAGTTCTCTAAAACTATCTTGTTCGATCTTGGAAAAGCAACAATCCGTAAAGAGTCTTACGCTGTACTTCAAAGCATCGTAGATGTTATGAAAGAATATCCAACTGCGAAATTCGAAATTGAAGGACATACTGATAGTTCAGGAAGCCTACAATTAAACGAAAGACTTTCTAAAGAAAGGGCTGCTGCCGTAAAAGATTACTTAATCACAATCGGAATGGATGCAAGCAGATTGACTTCAGAAGGATACGGTCCAAGTCGCCCAATTGCAGACAACAAAACTGCTAAAGGACGTCAAGAAAACCGACGTGTAGAAATCTCTTTGAAAAAGTAATTTTTCAAACGAAATAATAAAAAGCGCCTCCCTTAGTGGAGGCGTTTTTATTTGAAATAATCTCGTGTTAAACCATTCGATTTAAGAAGCTTGGATGAACAAGATGCTCCTAAATGATGAATTAATTGAACAAAAATAAAGTTTAGGAGGGTAAGGGCATAATGGGTTCGTTTCATCTTAAAGCAAAGTTGTTACCCTACTGCATTTTAAATGAGTGCCGTGGTAAGC
>DASRWC010000053.1:0-9731 GCA_035654795.1 Flavobacteriaceae bacterium | reverse complement strand
ATCGACTCCATATCGGGCTAATTTATTATCATGTAACTGAATTCGCAACTCCGGCAACCCGATATTTCGGTAAACGTTTAAGTCTTCGACGCCGCGTACATCCTTGATGGCTTCGGCTACTTGGTCGGCGTATTCTTCAAGTTCGAATAAATCTTCACCGAAAATTTTGACCACGAGTGAACTCTTTACGCCGGCAACATATTCTTCCACATTATCCTGAATGGGCTGACTGAATCCAAATCCTATTCCGGGATATGTCTGAAGCATGTCACGCATTTCTTCAATGAGTTCATCCTTTTTAATCTTCCGTTTCCATTCTTTTTCAGGATGCAATTCAATATGAAATTCGATATTGAAAAATCCGGTCGGGTCGGTTCCGTCATTTGGGCGACCTATTTGATTCAGAACAAATTTTACTTCATCAAACTCTCGCAGTTTTTCCTTCATTTCTTTAGCCAAACGGGTGGACTCTTCGATATTCACGCTGTTAGGAAGTGTAGCCCGAACATACAGTGCTCCTTCATTCAAATTCGGAATAAATTCGGAGCCGTAAAACATAAAACTCACGGCACATACCACTAATAGACCAACGAATCCGGCAACGGTGGTCCTTCGGAATTTGTTACTCCATTGAAATAACCGGAATAGATTTTCCTTAAAAAACTTCGAAATCACATTCTCACGCTCTTTAATGTTCTTTCGCAACATCACTTTAATAAGAGCCGGGACGAAGGTGATGCTTAAAATCAAAGAACCAAGCAGAGCATAACCGAGCGTAAAAGCCAAAGGCGAAAACATTTTACCTTCTACTTTTTGAAAAGAAAAAATTGGAATTAAAGCAACTATCAAAATGACTTGGGCAAAAACAATATAAGTCGCCACGCTTCCGGCACTTTTCTTTATCAATCCGCTTTTGCTCATTCTGTTAAATCGTTCAATACCGACATTTCCGGATTTCTTTTCCATGGCGACAAAAACCGTTTCGACAATGACCAGAGTTCCTTCTAAAAGCAATCCGAAATCAATAGCTCCCATGGATATTAAATTGGCCGGCAGCCCCTGAATCCGCAACATAATTAGCGCAAACAGAAATGACAGCGGAATAACAGATGCCACAATAACTGTAGTTCTCCAGTTGAACAGAAAAACAAAAACAATCATCGAAACCAGCAAGATTCCTTCTATCAGATTGGTTGTCACTGTTTTTACGGTGGTATTAACTAATTCCATTCGGTCAATAAACGGTTCTATTTTCACATCGGGAGGCAGAATGCGTTCATTGAGTTCGTTGATTTTTTCTTTGAGACTGGCAATAACTTCCGAAGGATTTTCGCCACGAAGCATCACCACAATTCCTTGAACGACGTCTTCATCACTTTGTAATCCCACTTGTCCCAGCCGTGGTTTGGCTGAAATTTCAACTTGAGCCACATGCTTTACAAGAATGGGCGTGCTTCCGCGAACTTCAATAAGAATATTCTCGATATCGGCAACGCTTTCCAGCAAACCGACGCCACGCACCACATAAGCCTGATTTCCGCGTTCAATGACGTCTCCCCCAACGTTGATGTTACTTTTGGAAACAGCTTCGAAAACTTCTAACGGAGACAGACCATAATTCTCCAGTTCGGTAGGGTTAATTTTGATTTCATAAATTTTTTCTTCCCCGCCAAAACTTACGACGTCTGCCACGCCAGGGACGGCTACGAGTTCACGTTCCACCACCCAATCGTGAAGCGCAGTGAGTTCGCTAATGGGTCGGCTGCTCTTCAAAACATACCGGAAAATTTCCCCGGTTGCACCCGATGGCGGCTCGATCGACGGGTCGCTACCTTCGGGCAGATTCACGCCTTGAAGCCGATTGGCAGCATACTGTTGTGCATAAAAATCATCGACATCATCTCCGAAAATAACGGTAACCACCGACAATCCGAACAGTGAAATAGAACGCACTTCCGATTTTTTGGGAATTGTATTCATTTCCTTCATTAACGGAAGCGTCACAAATTTCTCCACTTCTTCAGCACTGCGACCGGGCCATTGGGTAATAATGCGAGCACGGGTATTGGTTACATCGGGAAAAGCTTCAATAGGTGTATGAAAATAACTCCAGATTCCCGCTATTAGAAGCAAGAACGTCAAGAAGAAAACAATCAACGAATTTTTTAAGGAAGCAGCAATAATTCCTTGGATAAGCTTTTGCATATCAATTAATTATTTAATTGTTCAAACACCAACAACTGGTTCTTCGTCACGATTTTTTCTCCTTCCGCCAATCCGGATTTGATAAAAGAAGTACCGTTATTCGTGGAAAGGATTTCAACTTCCCTTCGTTCAACACTGCATCTGTCTTGAAATATGACAACATAGTTTTTATTGTTTTCAAAAACGAGCGCATCGGTCGGGATGGCAATGGCTTCTCCTTCAATTTTCTTAAGCGCAATAACATCTACAAGCATTCCCGGCTTTAGTTTTACATTTTCATTAGTCAGACTAATTCTTGCTTTTAACACTTTAGCATCGCTATCCAAAACAGAAGAAACAGCATCGATTTTCCCCTTAAAAACTTCTTCGGGATATGAAAGTGTCCTGATATCTACTTCCATTCCTTGTTGGATGTGACGAACGTTTGTAGCGTAAATATTGACCATTACCCACACTTCGGATAAATCGGAAATGGTGAATAAAGCGTCGAAATCATCACTGATTTGAGTTCCGGCAGAAATGGTTTTGGAAGTAATAATTCCGGAATTGGGCGCTTTAATCTGGAAAACGCCGCGTTCGGTACTCGCGTTGTATAAATTGAGATTTGATTTTGTTTTTTGTCTTTCCGATTTCAGGATATCCAAATCAATTTGTGCTTGCAACAAATCCTTTTCTGAAGCAATTCCGTCTTGAAACATTCTGTTTACCGACTCAAAATGTTTTTGGGTAACCAGAATTTGTGACTGAATCGTGCTCAGCTCATTTTGCATAGAAGTGAGTTCGGTGCTTTGAATTTCTGCCAAGACCTGACCTTTTTGAACTTCATCTCCCAATGAAAAATAAGTTTTGGAAATGATACCACTAATTAGACTCCGGAAATGTACCACTCTGTCGGGATTGCTTTCCACGGTTCCTGTTAGGTGAATTCCTTCGGTTACGGGCTCTTTCGACAATTCCAGCAGGTTAATTTTGTCCAAAAACTTTTCATTTAGACAAGGAGAATCGGCAACAATCACTTCGTCCGATTCTTTATTCTTACACGACAGCCAGAGCAGGCTCGCGGTAATCACAACAGTTACATATTTTAAATTTCTCATTTCCGGTATATTAATTAATCAGGTCTTGCCCGATGACGTAATTCAGTTGTTCTATTTTTTCATTTAAATCTTTGGAAGCTTCAAAGATGATTTCTTTGTTTTCCAGATAAGCTTCCGTAAAATCCAGGTATTCCAGCAAATTCAGGTTTCGTGACATGAAATTGCGGGTGTAGCTTTCAAAAAGAAGGTCGAGCGTTTCTTCGTGGTCGGGTTCAATGTTTTGCACAAAATCAATCGCCTTTTGCAGGTTTTTATATACTGTCAAGATTTCATTTTCGATTTCAACTTCCCGCTGCCGATTGAGCACATCCACCCGTTCTACTTCAATTTTAGCCGCTTTAATGTTTCCCTGATTCCTGTCAAAAAAGGGCAAGTCGAAGGTTAATCCTAGACCGAAAAAATCAGGAACTACTTGTCCGCCGCGTTCATAGCTCAATTTAAAAGCTGCATCGGGAATCCTTTGTGATTTTTCGTATGCCAGATTTTTTTCGGAAAAGTCTTTTTCAAGCGAAAGCAATCGAAAATCGGGACGAGTCTCCTTAGCAAGTTTCAGTATTTCCGTGAAGGACATCAAAATCGGAAGGTCTAATCCGCGATTAAAACCGTCTGGCGAAATACCTAAGTTTTGCTCCGGAGAAATATGCATCAGCGATTTCAGTTCTTTTTCCGCTTCGTGAAGGTCGTCGGTATTTTCTTTTAATTCTTTTCTGATTTCCAATTCTAACGCTTTCAGCCGGATGTATTCTCCTTTGGAAATGTGGCCATCATCCAGTTGATTTTTGAAAGCCCGAGTGAGATTGGATACTGCTTCCAACTGCTTTTGAAATAATTGTTGTTTTAATTGGAAGTATTGATATTCCGTGAGAAGGTTTCTGAATTCGAACTTCAAATTCCGAAGTAAATCGGCAAAATAAGCTTCGATTTTTTCAGCAGCCACTTTTTCCAAGGCTACCAACTTTCGACGCTTTCCGGCTAATTGGATGAGCTGTTCTACAGAAATTTGGCCTCCAAAATATTCTTGTTCGTCGCGTGACCAAAGGATGCCGCGTTCAATTTCGAAAGTCGGATTTGGCCACAGTTTTGCCTGAAGAAC
The DNA here is from genome assembly GCA_035654795.1 of Flavobacteriaceae bacterium. Taxonomy (GTDB): domain Bacteria; phylum Bacteroidota; class Bacteroidia; order Flavobacteriales; family Flavobacteriaceae; genus JAAYLC01. Next base: position 5,336 of record DASRWC010000053.1, on the reverse strand, counting down.
CTGCGCATTTGCTTGGTCTATTTCGAGTTTTGCTGCTATTAAATTGAGATTTTCTTTAAGGAAAACAGCTTCACTTTCTGACCTGGTCAGACGGATTTCTTGTGCAGAAACAGTCGAAATTAAAGTAAAACTGAAAACAATAATCAGATTACGAAACACATTCATAAGCGCTTTTTAAGTGTCGCGAAGGTGTTTGTATCTACCTTAAAAAGACCTTAAAGCCGATTAATTTTGGCTTAAAAAGGGGTGGGAAATTGAAACTGAAATTGAAATTAAAATCGAAATTTAAATTAAAAACAGATTTCGAATTCGTTTCTTTCGGGTGTGGGGTTTTGGTATTTGATGGTCGCGTGATGAAAATCGAATATTTTTTTGGCGAGTACCAGACCGAGTCCAAAGCCGATTTTTCCGCTGCTGTTTTGTCCGCGGAAGGAATGTCTGAAAAGTTGACCGGCTTCTTCCCTACTTACACCTGCTCCTTTGTTCGAAATTCGGACACATGGATTACTTTCCGAACAATCTATCAGAATCTCTGCATTGCCGGTGCTACTGTAACTAATCGCATTTAAAAGAAGGTTTTGAATCGCTTGCTTAATCAGCATCCGGTTTGCGCGTATGTTCAGTTGTTCTTCATCAAAAACAGTGGGGTGAAAATTCAAATCGAAAAAGAAATCGGGATAAATCACCTGTAAATCTTCAAGCGAATCCAAAATAATTTCATCAAGCCGAACTGTCTCGATAGCCAATTCCTGACCGCTTTCAATTTTTGAAATTTCCAGTAAGACATTAATTATTTCGCCAAGAGATTTTGCCTGATTCGTTAATCCTTCCAGTTCTGATTTAAGGGACTTCTCATTATCGGTAGCCTGTGCGCGCTCCATTTCCGAAACCAGAACGGCAATAGGAGTTTTCAATTCGTGCGAAATGTGATTGATTGCATTCTTTTGAAAGGCAAAGGCTTCCTTGGTTCTTCCGAGAAGTTCGTTAAATCGCTCGGTCAAAAATTCAAGTTCATAGGAAGTGGTATTGACAGTCAACATTTCAGCATGTTCGTCACCCAGGTTATAGTTGTTCAGTTTTTCAGCAAGCTTTGTGATGGGTTTTGAAATAATATTGGATAAATAAAGCGAAACCAAAATCACAACAACCGAAATCGAAATAAAAATCCCGATAAGAACATTCCGAAGAAAATATAATTTGGAATATCCCGAAGCGTCATAAGCCTTGCTGATTCCGTAGTACGTTTTTCCCTTATTTTCCACATAAACCCCCACCAAATCATAATCTTCTTCCTTAGTTTCAACCCATTGCGTGGCCGGCGAAAGATTGTTGAGAATTTGTTTGGTTTTGGCAATGGGCAGGGAATCCAAACTTGAGAAAATCAATTCTTTCTGACTGTTGAAAATGAGTAATTTTTCATCGTAGAAATCGTGGATATCTTGTGCGTCCAGTAATTGCGCCAGCTCTTCGCTCATTTGTTTGAACTCGGTAACCAGCCCAACTGTGTATTTAATTTTTTCGTTCTGTTGTTGCTGAAATTCTTCTTCCCGATATTCATAAAAAAGCAGGTAGATGAGCGCCAGAGAGAAGGCCGAAAGCGCAATCACCGTGCTCGAGAAATAGATAAGAATTTTGTTTCTAATCTTCATTATCTCTGTGATATTCAATTATTCCGTGTCCAAGTAATAACCGAATCCGACTTTGGTTTTAATTCGTTTTTTATCGAATGGTTTATCGATTTTATTTCGCAAGAAATTGATATACACTTCAATCGTGTTGGTATTGGTGTCAAAAGCAGTTCCCCAGATATCTTTTATAAACTCATTTTTTGAAACTACTTCATTCTGATTTCGGCATAGTCGCTCGAGAATCTGGAATTCGCGCGGTGTGAGTTCGATTTCTTTTCCGGCTCTGAAAACTTTCTTTTGTAGCGGATGGAGTGTAATGTCACCGGCGACAAGCACATCATTTTCCACAGCATTTCCATTACGATTTCGACGTTTTACCAAAGACTGTACGCGCAAAATAAGCTCGCGCATAAAAAAAGGCTTCGTTAAATAGTCATCGGCGCCGCAGTCGAAACCTTTCACTTTATCTTCCAATTCCCCGAATGCGGTGAGCATAATAACAGGCGTGTGGGCATCCGCATTTCGAAAATCCCGGCACAAATCAAACCCGTTTTTTCCCGGAAGATTGATGTCCATGACAATACAATCAAACGATTCCCGATTCATCAGCCGTTCGGCCAGAAGTCCGTCAAAAACACTTTGTGTATGAAACCCTTCACTTTCCAAGGCTTCACAAATGTTTTTGTTCAAAGTTGGGTCGTCTTCGATGATTAGGATTTTCATTGAAAGGATTTTGGCAAAAATAGTGTTTCTAATTTTGTTCCTATTCCGGAAAAACAATCTAGCTGAAAACTGACTACTATGTTCCCTATTTTTCCCGCAACCATTATTTAATCAAAAAACCGCCCAAAAGCGGACGGTTTCAGAGAGTTAAGATATTTTCTTGGGTTTATAGGTTTTCTTCTTATAGTGTTTCTTGTAAGGGAAATATGCTGCAATACAAAGAAGAATTGCAAACAGCGTGATCCAATAAACAAATCGCGGTGTAGCCGGAGCATCTCCACTGGCATAAGAATGCAATCCACTTAAGTAGAAGTTTACACCGAAGTAGGTCATCATAATCGATGCATAGGATAACAAGGCAAAAACATTAAATGTCCACCTACCACGCAATCCCGGAACCAATCTTGCGTGAATAACGAAAGCGTAAATCATAATACTGATAAGTGCCCATGTTTCCTTAGGATCCCAACCCCAATAGCGCCCCCAACTTTCATTGGCCCATTGACCGCCAAGGAAGTTTCCGATTGTTAAAAGAACCAAACCAACTGTCAGCGCCATTTCAGTAATTATGGTCAATTCGCTGATGTTGATTTCCATTCTTTTGTAATTTTTCTTAGTTGTGAAGATCATCAAGAACAAGCTTGTCATGGCAAGCATCATTCCGAGAGTGAAGGGACCATAACTCATTACAATTACCGAAACGTGAATCATCAACCAGTAACTATCCAGAACCGGTTGCAGATTTGCGATAGAAGGATCTAACCAATTCTCATGCGCGACCCATAGAATAATGGCGCCCACAAAAGCAGTGGAAGCCAGTGTTAAATCACTTTTTCTTCCGAATAGTAACCCGAATAAAATCGTTGCCCAGGCTACGTAGATTACCGATTCGTAGGCATCACTCCACGGAGCGTGCCCCGAAATATACCAACGCAGCGCCAGACCCAGAGTCATTGCGATAAAGAAAATCCACATCAATACTTTCGAAACCGAAATAATTCCACGAAGTATTTTACGGTCTTTGAAAAGTTGAGCAACGATAACTACAAACATCACCACACCCAAGAGCATGTAATATTTATACAAACGGTTAAAGACATCTGCACGATTATAAATAGTCTCAGCCTTTAGTCGCGTTTCCGAGGGCATAATTTCCTTTCCGTATTTTTTCTGGAAGTTGGTAATACTCTCTAAAAACTCATTAGCTTGGGTATAATCTCCTGATTGTCTCGCTTGATTGATACTTTCAAAATATAATGGAAGGATATTTTTCGCATAAAGCGAATCCATCCCGGTGATTTTTACTTCACTCAGTTCCGGATAAGAAACCCATTTATTTCCGGGATCGTTGGGAATAGGAAAAATTTTCAAAATTGCTCCACTTAACGCAGCGTTTAGTAATGAAAAATTCTCGTGTGCCTTAATAAAATCTTTTTGATATTGATTGGGTGTGGTTGTGCTTGTTGCAGCTGCCAAATAGGGCTCTAGTTTATAGTTTCCCTGCTCGTCAAAAAGATCCATCAAAGAAATATGCTTTGTTCCATCAGGAACTCCGGCGATATGGCGGATACTATCGTTTCCTCTTTTCAACGCAATTAATGGAACTTCTACCCACAGTCTCGGATATTCCGACATTGAGATAAAAACCTGGTCGGCATCCAATCCGGCATAATGGTCGCTTCTCGAAACCTTCCGAAGTAATTCACTGGCAAAGGTGTTTATCGGTTTCATGCGCCCATTGTCCTGAATTAGTAAATGACCAAATTTGTCTGCGTGTTCTTTACTAACAGCATTGGCAACAATAATGGAATCTATCAATTCCTTTTTAACAGGAACACGATGTCTGTTATGCGTTTCCTGCTGCGCTTCCTGAGCAAATCCGGAAATTGAAATCAACCCGATAAACAGCGCAATCATATTTTTCTTTTTCTTCTTGATGCGATCCAACATCACTCGAAGTTTTCCAAAACGACTTGATTTGGTGAAAAGGATTCCGAGAAGTCCGATATAAAGGAAGGTATATCCGATATAGGTAATCCATGTCCCCCACCAATCGTGGTTTACGGAAAGAATGGTTCCGCCTTCGTCAGGATCAAAACCGGCTTGAAAAAACCGATATCCGTGATGATCCAAAACGTGATTCATATAAATATCGGCATCAAAATGTTTTTCGCCTTCAATCACCGTCACTTTACTCATAAAGGAAGAATATCCTTTTTCGGTTCCGGGATATTTATCGGCGATAAATTCATTTAATGTCACGCTGAAAGGCAGCGGTAAACGCTGAGAGCCGTAGCTTAAATACACTTTTACGTCATCAATTTCCACCTCCGTAGGATTTGGTGAAGTTCCGCGACCGCCCATTAATGACACTGTTTTAGTTTCGTCGCCGGCGATTACGTCAACCGTTAAACCGTTGATACCCGCCTGATCTTCTTTTCCGGCTTTTACAATTCCGAAATTTCCCCGAACCACAGGCTCCGGAACTACAAAAGAAATTCCCGCCATATGGTATAACGAACGCAATTTGAATTCTTGAATACTATCGGCAGCAACAGTTCCCTGAGATTGGTCGGCCATAACCATATAATCCCCTTCAAAAGGAGATTCAATGGTGTAATCGTCGCCGTCAATGGTAATATTTATCGCGCCTTCCGTAGGATTATTAATAGCAAAAAGTATGTTGTGAATGTTTGAAACTTCGCCCACACGTGCCCAATGTTCGTGACGGGAACCGTCGCCCGATTCCACAATCTTAAGAAAATCTTCTCCGTCCGGATTCGGAAGAATGGCTTCTTTAGCGCCTTGAACAAAATCGCGGTATTTAATAGTAATTGGTTTTCCGTTGTAGTCGGTTTTGATTTGAAAATCGTTATTCAGTCTTTCCGATAGTCGCAGCATTTTCGGGCGGACCCGTCGTCGTTGCGCTACGCCATCCACCATATAATCGCCGTCGATAAAAACATTCAGATAGGCATCTTCCGA
>DASRWC010000052.1:0-19857 GCA_035654795.1 Flavobacteriaceae bacterium | reverse complement strand
TCGGTGCAAGTATTATTCCAGGAGTAAATATCGGAAAGTGGTGCACAATCGGTGCAGGTGCCGTAATTCTTCATGATGTTCCGGATGGAGCAACTGTGGTTGGAAACCCCGGTAGAAAATTGAAATAGTGTCTCTTAATGCTAATGTTGAAGAAAAACCCTAAACTCCCCACTGTCTGCCGATTTCATGCCAAAAGAACAGCAATTTATGGCAATTAAACACCGTCTCAAACCGATTCCTAACGAATCAAAATCTAATAAATCACCAATCCCCCCAAAACCTAAAAGATTAATTTTCATCCGTTAGCAATACCACAATTTTGCGTATTGCGTATTTCATTACCTGTATTTTGGGCGGATTTAAAGATTTCAATCCAGGTATAAAATATTTTAGTACCTTGCACTATCCCCATAGAACGTAAAAAACAATTAAATAGAAATATCAAATGAAAGCGTCTATACCTTGAAGCTCAGATTTGATATTGAAAAAAAGGAGAGATGACAACTTAAACTTCTGTCCTTATCAAAAGGAAAAAAGACTTCAAAGTTAAACTTCAAAAGTCATTGCACTAAAAAACAACCAAACTATGGAGGATTCGGTTATAGAGAACATGCCTGCAAACATCAAAACCACCCGTTTAAGCGTTTTTGAAGATTCTAAACAAGCATCTGATTATGTAGCATTGCAAATCGCAACATTGATTCGGGAGAGGCAAAAGGAGGGAAAAAATGCCATATTGGGCCTTGCCACCGGCAGCACCCCTAAAGGAGTGTATGAGGAGTTGGTGCGCATGCATCAGCATGAAGGATTGAGTTTTGAAAACGTAATTACCTTCAACCTGGATGAATATTACCCAATCGAACCTCACGACGAACAAAGCTATACCTGGTTTATGAACCAATACCTGTTCAGCCATGTCAATATTAATCCACACAACATCCACATCCCTCACGTGACAGGCCCGGAGAATCATGTGAAAAATTACTGTGACGAATATGAAAACAAAATCAAAGCAAAAGGAGGGATTGATTTGCAACTCTTGGGAATCGGGAGAAATGGTCATATCGGATTCAATGAGCCGGGATCCTGTTTCGACTCCGTCACACGGCTGATAAACCTTCATCCTGTAACACGAAATGATGCGCAAGTTTATTTTGGAGGGATTGAAAACGTGCCAAAACAAGCTGTGAGTATTGGAATGAGCACCATAAGCCAAGCAAGAAATATCTTACTCCTTGCCCTAGGACCTGCCAAATCGGAAATAATAAAACAAGCCATAGACGGACCAATCACTCCGGATGTGCCGGCCTCGATTTTGCAATCCTTACCACAGGCACAATACATCTTCGACAAAAACGCCGCAGCACTATTATAATTTTTATTCAAAAACCACATCCTCCGCCCAACACATAGCAGAGTACATTATCCTTCCCCGGATAACACAAGTCTAACATCTCAAGTCTAACATCTCAAGTTTAGTAGCTATCACCCCCGCTTACCATAAATTTTATTAACTGCCTCCATCCGCGAGGTCACCCGAAGCTTTTGATAAATATTCCGAACATGCGTCCGAACGGTCTCGGGACTAATAAACAGTTGGTCGGCAATCTCTTTATAACGAAGACCTTCAGACAGTGGATGAAGTATTTCAAGTTCCCGATCGGAAAGATGCTCCATCTCAGGTAGGTTTTTCCGCACCTGGAAGTGGTTGACAACCAACCTGGCAATGTGATGACTCATTGGGCTTCCTCCCTGATGAATCTGACGAATTGCTTCAAGCATCTCATCCGGATCATCTCCTTTCGTCAAATAGCCCGTTGCACCCGCCTTTAATGCTTCAAAGACAGTTTCTGCATCAGAATGACTGGTGCAAATCAGAAAATTGAGGTCCGGATATAAAGGTTTTAAATAGGCAATACACGCAATACCTGACATCCTCGGAAGTCCAACATCGGTGAGCACTACATCCAGATCAAGATCGGGTATAGACTCAATGGCTTCTTCCCCGGTATAAAAAATATGCTTGCATTCAAATCCCTTCGAAGTGGTAATTAAATCTCTTAAAAAAGAAGCAAGTTCTTTGTCATCTTCAATAATTCCTACTTTTATAAGATTTTCCATGTTCCAAAAAATTTTATGCAGCCTGTAAACTAATTTCTAATTTAATTGCTACTCCGCCTTTACTGCTATTGGTTATTGCAAATATTCCGTCCACCTGCGCTGCTCGTTTTTTCATATTCAATAATCCATAACCATCTTGCGAAGAAGAAGAAATTCCCTTACCGTTATCCGATATCCAAAGGGTAAATATAGTATTTTCAATTTCGATGCAAATATCTACTTGAGTGGCCTCAGCATGCTTAATGATATTCTGAAAGCTTTCCTTGGCAATCAAAAAGATATTCCGATTCTGCTCTGCAGTGATTTTAATGTCCGGAATGGGGGAGGGGGCCGTAAAATTTACGGTAATCGGCATGTTTTCAAAGTAGGAGGCACTGTGCTCGCGTAACCTGGAAATCAGAAAAGAAATCGTTGTATGCTCGGGATTCATGGCCCATAACATATCACGCATATTAGATACCAGAGTGCCGGCGGTAAAAGCAAGAGAACGAATATCTGCTTGGACGGCTGTGTCTTCAGCTTTTTTCAATGCAAGACTGCTGATCATCCGTAAGCGAGAAATCCCCGCACCCAAATCATCGTGCAAATCCTGCGCAAAACGTAACCGTTGCTGTTCTTCCGAAATACGAATGGCCTCCTCTTTTGCACGAAGGTTTTTGCCCTTTTGCCATTTAAAAAAGAGGAAAACGGCCAAGGCAGACAAAACAATAAAGCTAAAACTTATAAGAAGTAACAGATTCCTGCGCTCGAGTCGTAGAGATTGTTCTTGAATTTCCAAAGCTTTGATCGCCGCCTCATGACGAAGCATTACATTCTCGGCTTCCTTTTTTTCCGTTTCATACTTCTCACGCATGTCTGCCAATTGCGAAGAACGCTCAATGTTAATCAGACTGTCATTGGCGATGGTGAATTTTTGCAACTGTAAAAAAGCATTTTTATAATCCTTTTTTGCAGCATAAAGATCGGCAGTATTGGCATAAACGTCTTTTTCAATTCCTTTGGCATCTATTTCCAAAGCTATTTCCAAAGCTTGCTGATTCAACTGTAAAGCTTTTTCATATTGCTTTTTTAGAGTCTGAACATTGGCCATGTTGGTTAGTGTGGCAGCCATTATAAATTTGTCGTCAAGGCGTTTGGCAATTTCATAGGTCTTGTTATAATATAAATAAGATGCATCGAGATCCCCAAGTTGCTTATGTACGATTCCTAAATTGTTATAGGTGAGAGCCATACGTTCCTCCATTTGGTGGGCTTCATAATAAGAGAGGGCATTTTTGTATAATAAAATGGCTTCATCATAACGTTCTTTAAACTCGAAAATAATCGCACGATTTATCCGACAGTCGGCAATAATATCTTCGGCATTGATGGATTGAGCTATTTTTTCAGCACGATCGAAATGTTGGAGTGCCTTATCAAACTCCTTCTGATCGGTGAAAAGAGCCCCCGTGTTTTTAATGATTTTAGCCAAACGCACGAGATCTTTGGTTTGCTCGGCCATGGTGGCAGCTTGCTGATAATTAGCCAAAGCTTCTTCTATTTTACCCGTAACGGAATAGGTGTTTCCGAGATTGGTATAGGCCGTCTGTAGAATAAGAGAATCTCCTTTAGTCCGTCCTTCCTCAAGTGCTTCTTGAAAGGATTCTATAGCAATGGTATATGCCCCTCGGTTATAGGCATCAATTCCACGATCGAGAAATTCCGATCGAGACTCTTGCGCAAATGCCCAGAACCCACCAATTATTCCAATTAATAGTGTTAAATATGCTCTCATATCAGTGGGGAATATGAATTGCGAAACTAATCTAAAATTTTACATGTTAAAAGTTTTAAGAAACTCTTTATTTCTGTTTTTCGATCAGGAATGGTTAATTTTGGAAGGATGAACGAACCTAAAATGAATAAGGCTGCTTTCGAAGAATACCTGGCGTTGGAGAAAAAATATTCTCCGCATACTTTGACGGCTTATTTAAACGATTTAAACGAATTTCAAAATTTTGCAACTGCACAGGAGATAGACAACATTGATGACATTTCCTATAGCATCATAAGACATTGGATCGTTACTCTTTCCGAATCAGGGATTACTCCAAGGTCCATAAATCGAAAAATCGCTTCTTTAAAAGCATATTATCGTTTCTTACGGAAAATTGGGGCAATCAATAATAATCCCTTGACAAAACACCACGCGCTGAAGACTTCCAAATCGGTGCAAATTCCGTTCTCGGTTAAGGAAGTGGATGACGCCATTCGGGTTGCAGAAGAAGGAGAAGGCTTTGAAGCTATAAGGGATAAACTTATTCTCGAACTTTTTTACTCCACCGGAATTCGGCGTGCCGAACTCATAAATATTAAAATGAGTGATATTGACTTTTCTTCCAAACTCTTGAAGGTTCTGGGAAAAAGAAATAAGGAACGGTTTGTTCCTCTGATTCCGGCAGTGGTGGAAACCATCAAACAATACATTGATCAGAGGAAAAAACTTGAAATAGTAGAAGAGGAATTCCTTTTTTTGACGGCAAAAGGGAAGAGAATGTATGCAGAATTGGTATACCTGACGGTGAAACGATACTTTGATAAGGTGTCGGAAAAAACCAAAACAAGTCCGCATATCTTGAGACACTCGTTTGCTACACACTTACTAAATGAAGGAGCGAATATTAACGCTGTAAAGGAATTACTTGGTCACACCAGCCTTGCCGCAACTCAGATTTATACTCACACCGGCATCGCCCGATTAAAAGAAGTCTACGCCCAAGCCCATCCTAGAAACAAGAAGAATTAATCAAAATTCGAAAAATACTTATCCCCTGTCCATTGTCTTCGTCTTCAAAAAACCATAAATCTTTAATATTTTTGAACCAAATTATACAACCCGCCCCATGTTTAAAAAAGTAATTTCAACACCCGGTTTCTGGAAATCCGTTTTCACATTGGCACTCGCATTTGCGCTGCTTTTTACTGTTGTGAAATGGGCTATTGAGGGTTTCAAGATGAGTTATTTCACAGAAAGAGATCCTTTGACTTTTTTCTTAATGCTGATTGGCGCAGCTTTCATCTACGGGTTTTTGGTCACCTTTGGAAAATTTAGAGCCAAAATTAAAGAGCAGGAAAATCGCCGATGAACCTGCATTTGCTCAAAACGGATAAAATAAATGAAGGGGTCACTTTGCAACTTCCCGGCTCTAAAAGTGAGAGCAACCGATTTCTCATTTTACAAACTTTGTATCCAAACTTGCGTGCAAAACATGTTTCCGATAGCGATGACAGTCGGGTACTGATCAAAGCGCTTGATGCAATAAAGAAGTCCGGAAAAGTTCGTGTAAATATCGGTCATGCCGGAACTGCAATGCGATTCCTCACCGCCTTCTGTGCTGCACTGGAAGGAGTGGAAGTGATTCTCGAAGGAAGTGAACGGATGCATCAACGGCCTATAGAAGTTTTAGTAGAAGCTCTTAAAGAATTAGGTGCAGATATTGACTACCTACACCATCACGGTTATCCGCCTCTGCTTATTCGGGGGAGAAAGTTGACCGGCAGAAAAGTATCCATGGACGCCGGAATAAGCAGTCAATACCTCACAGCTTTACTCCTTATTGCCCCGGGTCTTCCCAACGGATTGGAAATTGAGCTTCGCACACCACTTACCTCAAGAAGTTATGTGGAAATGACTGTGAGTTTATTAAAAAAAATAGGAATTACTACAGATTTCAAAGAAGATACCATCAAAGTATTTCCACAAGAAGTTATTCCTGAACTGACACATACCATAGAATCCGATTGGAGCGCATTATCGTATTACTACAGCCTGCTCGCCTTGTTACCTCAGGGACGTATCCACTTCCAAAGTTTCTACCCAAATAGTCTCCAAGGGGATGCCGTCCTTCCGGAAATCTATAACCTCTTGGGAGTAGAAACATCTTTTGAAGAAAAAACACAAACCTTGACTCTCACTCGGAAAACCACAGTTTTGCCCGAGGAGCTAAGACTTGATTTAAATAACACACCGGACGTCGCACAAACTGTTGCTGTTACCTGTTTTGGATTAGGATTGAAGTGTGAGCTGAGCGGACTCCATACTTTAAAAATAAAGGAAACAGATCGGCTGAAAGCCATGGAAACAGAATTACGAAAAATGGGCGCCATGGTCAAAGCAACATCGCATTCACTACACTTGGAATCGGGGAATAAATTAATCCCGAATGTGGAAATTGACACTTACGATGACCACAGGATGGCGATGGCATTTGCACCGCTCGCTGCCAAAACTTCTCTGGTGATCCGTAATTCCCATGTGGTTTCAAAATCTTATCCTGATTTTTGGCAGCATTTTCAAAAATTGGGGATTCAGCTGGAGGTAATCCCGTAAAAATTGCTTCTTTGTCGTTTTCAGAAGAGTAGAAGAAATATAAACTTGCTTTTACTTGACAACGCCTGTCTGTGGGTCGTATATTTGCACCTGTTAAAAAAATTCGAGTATGGGAATGAAATTATCTAATTATAACTTCGACCTTCCGGCGGAGTTATTGGCCGAATATCCTGCTGAAAACCGGGATGAATCGCGCCTGATGGTGTTGAATAGAGCAAACAGAACTATTGAACATAAAATGTTCAAAGATCTGATTGATTATTTTGAGGAAGATGATGTACTGGTCACCAACAACACCAAAGTTTTTCCGGCAAGACTTTATGGAAATAAAGAAAAAACAGGTGCGCGTATCGAGGTTTTCCTGCTTCGCGAACTAAATTCAGATATACGTCTATGGGATGTGCTGGTAGATCCGGCGCGGAAAATCAGAATTGGAAATAAATTGTATTTCGGAGATGACGAATCGCTAGTAGCCGAAGTAATAGACAATACCACATCAAGAGGAAGAACATTACGGTTCCTATTTGACGGATCTTATGAAGATTTCCGTAAAAAACTTATCGAGCTCGGGGAAACACCTCTTCCAAAATATATCAAAAGAGAAGTTGAACCGGAAGATGCCGAGCGCTACCAGACCATTTTCGCAAAACATGAAGGAGCAGTAGCTGCACCAACTGCCGGTCTTCACTTTTCAAAGCATCTGTTAAAAAGACTTGAAATAAAAGGAGTAAACATAGCTGAAGTTACACTGCACGTAGGATTAGGTACTTTCAGTAACGTAGAAGTTGAAGATTTGTCCAAACATAAAATGGACTCTGAAGAAATGGAAATTACGCAAGAAGCTGCCGATATCGTAAATGCAGGAATTGAAAAGAAAAGACGAATCTGCGCTGTGGGAACTACGGCTATGAGAGCTATGGAGAGTTCGGTGTCATCAAACAGTACACTGAATCCGTATAAAGGATGGACCAATAAATTTATTTTCCCTCCTTATGATTTTAGTATTGCAAACGCAATGATTACCAATTTCCACATCCCAAAATCAACATTGTTGATGATGGTTTCCGCATTTGCCGGACATGATTTTGTGAAAGAAGCCTACGCCGAAGCCGTAAAAGAAAAATACCGTTTCTACAGCTACGGAGATGCCATGCTAATCATCTAAAAACACAGATTCCAACAAAAAATCCCGCTGTAAACGGGATTTTTTGTTGCTACCAAACCCGTATCATCAGTTTTCCATCCACTATTTCATTTTTTATCCCATTTGCGCATCTAAATAAAAAATCTTACTTTTATTCCTTCCCCTCCCAAACAAATCACAACAGATGCAAAGGATTATTACGAAATTCCTTCTTTTCGTCTTCTTTTCAGCACCGGCTATACAGGCTCAGGAAATGGATTTGCCTGAAAGTTGGTTCCTGAATATACAGCAACGGCCGGAAACAATTTCTCTTAGTCCGATAGATATGGAATCTATTGTGGAAGAAGATTTTCAAAATGACCGGGATAAATCCACTCCATGGCGGTATGGAATTTTAAGAGATCTGAATATTGACTGTCAAAGAAATGGAAGTTGGACAGTTTTCCCCGACGGTTCCAAAATGTGGCAACTCATTATTCATTCTCCCGATGCCTTAAATCTGAGCTTTATTTTCGATAATTTTTTCCTTCCCCAAGGAGCAAAATTTATTGCGTTCAATGAATCGCATACAGACGTAACTAATAATTATTCTTCCTTGCAATATCCCGGAGAGAATCGCCTCGGAACCTGGTTTATTGACGGCGACACCGTCTGGCTGGAATATTTTCAGCCGGCAGGAGTACAAGGAACACCCATTCTGCAACTTTCCGGTGTGATCCACGGATATCGTTTGGGAAAGCTCCACGCTTTTCTTAATGCCGAGAGAGGTTATAACGATTCCGGAGATTGCCATTTTGATGTTGATTGTGAAATAGGAGAGGATTTTGACGCTTTAAAAGATGAATTGAAAAAGGCAGTGGCTTTATTAAATCTGGGTAACGGATTTCTGTGTAGCGGAGTTCTTGTCAATAACACAAAAGCCGACAAAACGCCCTACTTGCTCACAGCTAATCATTGTTTAGAAGCTAGTGACCCCAAGCTTTGGTCGATGCGATTCAACTGGATAAGTCCAAACCCGGTATGTGGAGTACCGGAAATCAGTGCAAATAATACTTCAAATCTTACACTGAGTGGCGCAACATTAAAAGCAAATAACAGAAAAAGTGATTTTGCATTGGTCAAACTGGACCATTCCATTCCCGATTCATGGGACGTTGCCTTCGCAGGGTGGAATAATACAGATGAAGATCCTCTTTTTGAAGTGGGCATACATCATCCCATGGGCGATATTATGAAAGTATGTCGGGACAATTCCGGTGCTGAAAAAATCGAATTGGATGGTAAATCCATTTGGTTGATAGGCGGAGGAACACAAGGCCGAGGAAACGGATGGGAGATCGGAACCACTGAGAAAGGTTCATCAGGTTCCCCTTTGTTTAATGAGAAAGGTCAGATGATAGGCCAGCTTTATGGCGGAGACTCCGGCTGCTTCGGAACTCAGGGCAATGGCAACTTTGATGCCTACGGACGCTTTGCCGTCTCTTGGAATTCCGGCACAGACCCTGCCTCCAGATTGAAGGAATGGTTGGATCCGATTAATTCCGGACAATCCAGTATGGAGACCTTGCAAAATATTCTGAACGTTCCCGACCACCTGACCAAAGAAGAACTGAGTGTCTATCCAAATCCGGCATCAACTACAATAACAGTGATGAATAACCAATTTCCCCACCTCCAATATGAGTTTTACACCCTCCTGGGGCAAAAAATGAGTTCCGGAAAAGTTTCAAATACCCTAAACCAAATCAATGTAGAAAACTTGGCTGCCGGTCTATACATCCTCAGGCTCTTCGATGACAGCTCACAAGAATCTGTAACAAAAAAGATACTCATTAGTCGTTGATTCAACAGAGTCGTGTTTTGGTATGATCTTTCTTGAGTAAACAAGGTCTTTCAGGGCTACCGGAAATAATGCCAAAACGCCTTCTTCATTTTCCTCCAATAAATGTTCATCTGACTCCGATTCCGTAATTTTGCAAAATGGTTTCAGATAAAAAGGATATCAGAGCGCTTTCTAAAGAACAGCTACAACAGTTCTTTGAAAGTATTGGAGAACGTTCCTTCCGCGGAACGCAGGTTTACGAATGGCTATGGAATAAAGGTGCGCATACGTTTGACGAGATGACCAATATTTCTAAAGAAATCAGAGAACATCTCGAAGAACATTTTGTAATAAACCACATAAAAGTTGATCATCAGCAGCGAAGCAAAGACGGCACGATTAAAAATGCGGTAAAACTGCACGATGATCTGGTAGTGGAATCCGTTCTAATTCCCACAGATACACGATCAACTGCCTGCGTATCTTCACAAGTAGGATGCAGTCTCAATTGCGAATTCTGCGCCACAGCCAGACTAAAAAGAATGCGGAATTTAAATCCGGATGAAATCTATGATCAGGTAGTTGCCATTGATAAACAGAGCAAGCTGTATTACGGCCGGCCATTGTCAAACATCGTCTTTATGGGAATGGGCGAGCCTTTGATGAATTATAACAATGTGCTTCAAGCCGTGGATAAAATAACCTCTGATGAAGGACTGGGGATGTCGGCCAAACGTATCACCATCTCCACTTCCGGAGTTCCGAAAATGATTAAAAAGCTGGCAGATGATCAGGTGAAATTTCATCTGGCGGTATCACTGCATTCGGCTATTCAGGAAACCCGAGAGAAAATTATGCCCTTTGCCAAAAATTTTACGCTTCCGGATTTACGAGAAAGTTTGGAATACTGGTATTCCAAAACTAAAAGACGTGTAACTTACGAATATATTGTTTGGAAGGGTATTAATGACAATTCTGAAGCCATCGATGCGCTTGTTAAATTTTGCAAATATGTGCCCTGTAAAGTAAACCTGATTGAATATAACGCTATCGATGATCCCAGATTTCAACAGGCTTCTCCGGAAATGATTCAAGAATATATTGATCGTCTGGAAGAGAATCAAATCCCGGTCACAGTGAGACGAAGCAGAGGAAAAGATATCGATGCTGCCTGCGGACAACTGGCAAACAAGCGTTAATTTTATTTTTTATGCCGTGCCGCTAATTTTCTATCTTTGAATCCGATGAAGATAGTGTCCCGCATCAAACTCCCCATTGAGCAGGAAATGGAACTTTTTGAGAAAAAATTCTCTAAATCCATGTCCTCAAAAGTTTCTTTGCTCAACCGCATCACCCATTATGTCGTTAATCGAAAAGGGAAGCAGATGCGCCCCATGTTCGTTTTCTTAATCGCAAAAATGACCGGAGACGGAGAGGTAAATGAAAGAACCTATCGCGGAGCTTCTGTAATAGAACTTATTCATACCGCCACCCTGGTACACGATGATGTAGTGGATGATAGCAACCAACGGCGAGGATTTTTCTCCATTAATGCACTATGGAAAAATAAAATAGCCGTTTTGGTGGGAGATTACTTGCTTTCGCGCGGGCTCCTGCTGTCTATAGACAATGGAGATTTTGATTTGTTGCGTATCATTTCCGTTGCTGTGAGGGAAATGAGTGAAGGCGAATTACTACAAATCGAAAAAGCACGGCGCCTCGATATTACGGAAGAGGTGTATTATGAAATTATTCGTCAAAAAACGGCAACTCTAATTGCTGCTTGCTGCGCTATGGGCGCACAATCAGTCATGGCGCCGAGCCAAGAGGTGGAAAGAATGCGGAAGTTTGGCGAATTAATAGGGATGGCCTTTCAAATAAAAGACGATCTTTTTGATTATGGCGAGGAACGTATTGGCAAACCGACAGGTATCGATATTAAGGAGCAGAAGATGACTTTGCCGCTGATCTACACGCTGAATAAAGCATCTAAAGAAGATAGAAGTTGGCTGATCAATTCGGTGAAAAACCATAACAAAGATCCTAAACGCGTGAAAGAAGTCATCGAATATGTGAGAAATAATGGTGGACTCGATTACGCCATTTCAAAAATGAAGGCATACTATAACGAGGCTCTTGCACTAATCGAGACTTATCCGCCTTCACCTTTCAAAGAATCTCTGGAATTGATGGTGAACTACGTCATCGAACGCAAACATTAGTGACATCAGTCAGTTCTTTAAGAATCCAAGCCTTAAAATATTCACAATCCGAAAACTAAATTTTGATTTTTCGTATCTTAGGAAGAAAAACCGAAATTATGAGAAGAAGTATTATTCTGCTGCTTTTATTGGCAACGGCTGTTGCTTGTAAAAACGATCAAAAAAATCAAGCCAAGAGCAACGAGTATGAAGACATTTATGAAACGGCTACTGCTTTCTTTCAACCGATTTCATCATTGGATTTGGAGGAGCCGGATCAAAATAAGGTGGTCTTAGGAAAACATCTTTTTTTTGATACAAGATTATCAGGACAAGGAAATATTAGTTGTAATTCCTGCCATAATTTGAATACCTACGGCGTTGACAATGAAAGATTCTCTCCGGGAGATGCGCCCGGCACCTTTGGAGGAAGAAATTCGCCCACTGTCTTCCACGCTGCGTTACACAAAATGCAATTTTGGGACGGAAGAGCCGCAGATGTGGAAGAGCAGGCAGGAGGTCCCATTCTGAATCCGCTGGAACACAATATCAAAGATGAAAAACAACTGGTAGATCGGCTGAAAGAAGTAGAATTGTACAGAGAACTTTTTTCGAAAGCCTATGGAGGGGAAGATCCCATCACCTTTGCCAACCTTACCAACGCCATTGGTGCCTTTGAACGAACCTTAATTCCTGAAGGCCGTTTTGATAAATACTTGGCAGGCGATAAAGATGCACTAAATGATCAGGAAAAAAGAGGACTGAAAACTTTTATCGATTCCGGATGCATAACTTGCCACAGTGGTCCGGCAATGGGCGGCCAAATGTTGCAAAAATTCGGCTTGTTCCACGATTATTGGAAGCATACCAATTCAGAGGATATTGACTTGGGATTGTACGAAATCAGTGAAAGAGAATCAGAAAAATACTTCTTTAAAGTTCCCGGTCTTCGAAATGTTACACATACCGCTCCTTATTTCCACGACGGCTCTGTTGATGATTTGAAAATGGCCGTTCGCATTATGGGAAAACTACAACGTAATGTGGATTTGTCTGAAGAAGAAATTAATGACATTGTAGCTTTCTTTGACAGCCTCTCGGCAGATGTGGCTGAAGATGTGAAACGATCGCCGTTTGAAAAATAACAGATTCATTTAGAAATTGAAACCGATTTTTATAAGGGATAAATAATCCGGATTTAAATCGGTTTCAATATTTAAAACAGAAGTTGTAGGATATTGGTTTTTTTCGTAACTCTGAAAAAAAAGAAAATGGAAACGAATATCAGAGTACTTCACTGGAATGACAAAATTTTACAAGGTAAATATCCGGAAATGACCATTCATTTCTTAGCTGAACATGCGCCGGAATATTTGAAGTATTGTGTGGCAACTTTTGAGGATATTTGTGTTACCCAAGAGGTGGCAGATTCCCTACAACATCATTATTTTTTCGAAAAACGAAAACTGGATAAACTGCCGGTAAATAATGAAGTGTTCCCGCCTCATAAAGAAAGAAAAGAGCTTTGGTACAGGCAGACCCGATTTGAATTCTATAACAATCTAAAACTACAAAGAGCAGGTTGGAAAGGTAATCCGCATCAAATTGAAATAAATACGGCCGGATTCAACCAACGGCAATGGAACGGTTTTTATACTAAAGGAAGTTATCACGAAAAAGTTTTTAGACCGGTGCTCGAAAGAAAATATTTTTATGATATGTATGTTAATTGAAATAACTTATGCTTCTTAAAACCATCGCTACAAAGGAGGATATACCCGGGGTCCTTCTGCTTCAGGAAAAGTACCTGTTCAAGAATATGTCTGTAGAAGAACGGGCAGAGGGTTTTGTTACTACGCCTTTTACTGAGACTCAAATAGAAGATATTTTAAAACAAAATGGCTTGTTCGTTGCAAAAAAAAAACACGAAGTTGTGGCATACATTTTTGCAGCAGATTGGAAGTATTTTGAGCAATGGGAAATATTCAATTATATGGTTTCAAGATTTCCGAATCTATCTTTCCAAGGTCAAGCCCTAACTACACAAAACACTTTTCAATACGGTCCGGTTTGCATAGATAAGAAATTCAGAGGTCAAGGACTATTCAACGAATTGTTTGAAGAGATGCGAGTGGAATTCAAAAAACGCTTTCCCATTTCCATCACCTTTATTAATAAGATAAATGCAGTATCTACCGCGGCACATACTAAAAAATTAGGCTGGGAGATAATTGATGAGTTTGAATTTAACAGCAATCAATATCTGGCGCTTGCTCTAGATATGAATAAGTCAGTCTTAACGCAATCCTGATTACTTCCTCTCAAAAACGATTTTATCGCCCTTGGAAATTCCTAATCTTTTTGCTTGTCCTCCATTTATCTCTAAAACATATTGAGAAGGAACACGAGAAGGGAGGGAGGTTTCATCAAAAGGCCGTGCATTTTCATAGAACTCCACAAGAACTTTATCGGAATTAAAGTAAAGAATGTCCAAAGGAATTTCAGTGTTTTTCATATAAAACGCCCGCACTTGTGAATCGGGAAATATAAAAAGCATGGCTTCATCATCACCCATTGAGGAACGGTACATCAATCCGGTCTGGGTCTTGTAATCATTGTCGGCTATTTCTATTTTAAAGGTAGCCAAGACAGAATCGGTGTCTTTATTTAAGAGCTGAAGAGTTCCGTCCTGCTTAAAGGAGATTTTACGGGTAAGATTTTTTGAATCAGAAGATGGAGTGTCTTTGCAACTTGTAAAAGACATCACAACCATTGCAAAAAATAAAATGAAATAAACTCTTGTCATGTCAAAGGATTAAATTTCTTGAGGTTTTTTCTTGGAAGCGCGCCACATGATATAGACACCCGCTAAAATAAACGGGATACTTAGCCACTGCCCGGTGGAAAATATACCGAGAACCGATTCAAATCCTCCTTGACTCTCCTTGACAAACTCTACCAGAAAACGAACAAGGAAGAGAAGTATTAAAAACACTCCGAAAATATAACCGAGCTGTTTTCTTCGTTCCGTTTTCCAATACAAATACCAGCACACGAGGAATACAACCACATACCCCGCGGCTTCATACAGCTGAGCCGGATGTCTGAAAGGAACCATGTTTAGCAATTCTGCATATTGTGGATCATTAATAATCGCGCTGTACGCCTTTTTCGTGTTTTGTATGCCCGTAGCTTGAACCGCTTTATAAGCAGGAATGTCGTCCTGAACAAACCGTACCCCAAGAGGGAAATCGCCGGAAGGTTTGCCTACTATCTCAGAATTCATGAAATTCCCGATTCTGACAAAAATTCCACCACAGGCTACAGCTATAATTATTCGGTCTAGAACCCACAAAAGGGGCTTTTGAATCACTTTTTTACTATAGTAAATCATCGCAATAATAATGGCGATGGCCGCTCCGTGACTGGCAAGACCTTGAAAACCGGTGAATTCAAATTCCGGAACAGTCCGAATGGGAAGAAATACCGAAATAGGATCTTCCGCAAATAGTTCCGGCTGATAAAAAATAACATGACCCAATCGTGCTCCAATAAGCGTAGCAAGAATCATATACATCAAAAGGCTGTCTAATTTCTCTTGAGGTTGCCCCTCACGTTCATAGATTTTTTTTGTAAGAATCCAGCCAAGGGTGAAGGCCACAACAAACATCAGACTGTAAAAACGAATAACGAAAAATCCGAGATCAATACCTTCAGAAGGATTCCACGTTAAGGTGAGGAAGTGCATAAGCGAAAATTTTTGCCCGGTAAAGATAAGGAAAAGCCAAAGGCTATGGAATTAATGACTTTTCTTTTTTGGAGGAACAGGATCGGAACCACTGCCGCCCCAGGGATTGCAACTGAGAATTCTTTTTAATGCCAGCCAACCGCCTTTAATTAATCCATGCGTCTGAAGCGCCCCAACTGCATAATGAGAGCAGGTGGGTGTATACCTGCAACTGGCCGGAGTATATGGCGAAATATACCGCTGGTAGAGACGAATAAGAAAAATAAAAGACCTGCTCATTTTGACCAAAAAAAATCAATTCTCCAAAGGATTTTCCTCCTAAATCAAAGTTTCACGTCTCAAATCCTAACGTTTAGGTTCCTAGTCCAACTCAAAGGTAGTTCCATCCTTTCCGTCTTTCAGATGAATTCCCTGTCTGGCCAATTCATCTCGAATTTGATCGCTGGTATCGAAATCTTTATTCCCGCGAGCACGATTGCGCAGATCAATCAAAAGTTCAACAACAGCCTCAAGTTTCTCTGCAGATTTTCCTTGTTCCTCAGTGATGTCTTCCAAGCCGAGGACGTCAAACAAGAAATCTCTCATCGTCGTCTGCAATACTTGCAGGTCTTCCTTGGTGAGGGTATCTTTTCCTTCTTTAATGGAATGAATAAATTTTACGGCATCAAAAAGATGAGCGATTAGAATAGGACTGTTAAAATCGTCATTCATAGCATCATAACATTTTTTGCGCCATTCGGAAATTGCGATACTGCTATCTGATGAAACCGGGAGATGTTCCAGCATCCGGAAAGCCTGCATTAATCGATGAAATCCTTTTTCAGAAGCCTCCAAAGCATCACTGCTAAAATCCAGAATGCTGCGGTAATGTGCCTGGTAAATAAAGAATTTCACAACAGAAGGAGAAAAAGGCTTGTTTAGAATGTCATTATCTCCTGAAAACATCTCTTCCGGAAGAATGAAATTGCCGGTAGATTTAGCCATCTTCTTGCCGTTAAGCGTAAGCATATTGGCATGCATCCAATAATTAACGGGAGAAGTCTCATAGCAAGCCTCGGCCTGTGCAATTTCACATTCGTGATGTGGAAATTTTAAATCCATGCCGCCTCCGTGTATATCAAAGGTTTCTCCAAGATATTTGGTGCTCATTGCTGTACATTCTAAATGCCAGCCGGGAAACCCAACGCTCCAAGGGGAGGGCCATCGCATAATATGCTGAGGATCTGCTTTTTTCCATAAAGCAAAATCTTGTGGGTTCTTTTTATCTGTTTGAGCAGCAAGTTCTCGGGTGTTGGCAATCATTTCTTCAATGTTCCGACCGCTAAGTTTTCCATACTCATGCGAGGCATTGAATTTAATTACATCAAAATATACCGATCCGTTTTTTTCATAAGCATACCCGGCATCCATAATCTTTTGAATGATTTCAATTTGCTCAATTATATGTCCTGTAGCAGTCGGTTCAATACTGGGAGGAAGTGCGCCAAATTTTGCCATTACCGTATGAAAATCAACGGTATATTTCTGAACCACTTCCATAGGCTCAAGTTGCTCAATCCTCGCTTTTTTCAAAATAGGATCTTCACCGCTCTCTCCGTCATTCTCGAGATGTCCCGCATCAGTAATGTTGCGAACATATCGAACCTTATAACCAAGATGAAGCAGATATCGAAAAACAAGGTCAAAAGAAAGAAAGGTGCGACAATTTCCTAAATGAACATTACTATAAACTGTCGGACCACAAACATACATCCCAACAGCTCCTTCATGTATAGGTGTAAATTTTTCTTTTGTCTTTGTCAGCGAATTGTAAATAAATAAATCTCCCATTTTTTGTTATAAATTTTATTAAAGAACACAGAACACGGAAAAACAGATTCCTGAAAAACTTGCTATTTAAAGTATTCCGGAAAACACAATCCTTATTCCTTGACTCTATGCTTTAAAATCGGTATCCATTTTAATGTAATCCAGAAACTCCTTTCTTACTTCAGGTTTTTTGAAAACACCGCCAAATTCACTTGTTACCGTGCTGCTATCAATATCGCGGATACCTCGTGAGTTGACACACAGATGTTTGGCATCAATCACACAAGCCACATCCTCCGTACCTAAAACTTCTTGAAGTTCTTTAACTATCTGCATGGTTAGGCGCTCCTGTACTTGAGGCCTTTTGGCATAATAATCTACAATCCGATTCATTTTAGATAGTCCCACGACTGTTCCTTTAGAGATATAAGCAATATGTGCCTTTCCTACTATGGGTAATAAATGGTGTTCACAGGTAGAGTAGAGGGTGATATTCTTCTCAACCAGCATCTCGTTATATTTATACTTGTTTTCAAATGTGGAAGCCTTTGGTTTTCTCTCCGGATGAAGACCTCCAAAAATTTCCTGAACAAACATCTTAGCTACACGTTTGGGTGTGCCTTTCAAACTGTCATCGGTCAGATCCAATCCAAGCGTTTGCATAATATGCTCCACATCCTTCCTGATTAATTCAATTTTCTCCATGTCGCTCTTGTCAAACGCATCAGGACGTAGTGGAGTGTCGGTTGATCCCGGGATGTGATTATCGCCAAGATCATCAATGGTTTTTAATGAATTTTTTAATTCCATCTCTTTCAAAGCTTCTGATATTTTCAAGTGTGCAAAGATACGCATTTGGATAAAGTTGTAGACCAAAGAATTGGAGCATTTTAATAACCAAAAAACGAGTTAATCGATTAATGGCATCCAAAATGAAGATGCAATCATCGCATATACTCCCCCGAGCGTAACAGTGGTTCATGGACAGCCTTTCAAGAAACTTGGAGATTTTCACCCTCAGGTTCTGCTGAGAATAATTTAACAATTAATCTCGGCCCGGATAGAAGCAGCTGTGGAGGAGAAGTGATACTTGATATGAATACTGCCGGATATGTAGGCTTGGAGGATGTATGGTGTAAAGATAACGTGGTAATTCCCGATGAAAATAGGTCCGCTTAATTCGTTCCCAGACTATTTTCGAAAACCTGATTTTATTCCCAAACCCCGGTAAAGGTGAAATTAATATCCGAAGCAGTCTATTAAATAAAGAAATTGAAGTTTCCATTTTCAGCCCGATAGGTAAAACAGTAATATCCAAAACCGTCCTACCCCAAAGGGATGAAATGAACATAGATGTTTCCTCACTTATGCCCGGAGTTTATTTTATTAAATTGCGATCGGAAAACAAAGAAGTGTTTTTAAAATTTATTAGGGAATAACGAGGTTTGTCTTTATGAAACAACCGGTAGTATATTTTTAAATTCATGGAAAAGATCGAAGAAGGAATCTGAATTCCCTGGGAATTCAAATTGTTAAAGCTATAAGCACTACGGTAATTTTCGATGATTAAAGTTGGTCGTTCATAAAATTTCCTTAATTTTCCCTGCTAAAAATATTTCCCCCTAATCATGGCAAACTTTTACTATAGGTCTTTAGGTTCTTTTTTACTATTTCTAATTGTTTTTTCGGGAGTTTATGGGCAAGCGCCCGGATGTCCCAATGTTGATGCAGGCGAAGATCAACTCGTAGCTTGTGGCGGTACTGTAGATTTATCGGCTGATTTCCTGGAGACAGGAGAGACTTCGGAATATACGGTGACTCCCATTGATTATGCACCCCCTTTTCCATTTACAGGTGGAAGTGGATCAACAAGTATAACAGCAGATGACAGATGGTCTCAGATTATTGACTTAGGCTTTGATTTTTGTTTTTTTGATGGTCAGTACAGTTCCGTTCTCATTAATTCCAACGGCGCTATAACATTTGATGTAGCCGGACGAATTCCGGGAGGAAGATATAATGCGAACACTGGGGCCGCTTGGGGTATTGGCGGAAGCATCCCCGGCAGTGGCGATGCTCGTACCTTCCTTTCCATTTTTGGGGTCCTTCAGGATACCGATCCTGCAATCTCCGGCGCCCCATACAGTCCATCAAACCCAAATGGATGGACTATTAATTACGAGCTCGTAGGTGATTTTCCTTGTAGAATGCTTGTTTTTAATATCTACAATTTAAAGCTTTTTAGTAATAGCCACTGTCCGGATATCAATTCCACCTCTTCACAATCTTATCAGATTGTTTTATACGAAACAACCAATGTTATTGACGTTTATGTTAAAAGTAGGGTAGCCTGTACGGGCTGGAACAATGGGCGAGGAATTATAGGAATTCAAAATAGAGATGCAACTGTTGCATTTACTCCCCCAGGAAGAAATACAGGTACCTGGAACGCTACAGAAGAAGCTTGGAGATTCACACCAAGTGGACCATCAAATTCGCAAGTTTCTTGGCTCGATGCCGATGGAAATTTTATCGGATCCGGACGAGATATTACAGTTACTCCGCCTTATTTTCCATATACATACACCGCACAAGCTGAATATTTCAGTTGTAACGGGGAAATAGTTACGGTTGACGACACGG
>DASRWC010000051.1:0-13014 GCA_035654795.1 Flavobacteriaceae bacterium | reverse complement strand
AGGAGTTGAGGTTTACAGAGGCTTATAAGCAAAATTTTTCAACCCGAAAGTCAGATCATTGGATTGTCTTGCCAATAAAAAAAACGCTTAAACAACTGACATATAGCTGCTTAAGCGTTAATTCGTAGTGACGTCGGCAGGATTCAAACCTGCAACCTTCTGAGCCGTAATCAGATGCGCTATTCAGTTGCGCCACGACGCCGTGTTTGCGGGTGCAAATATAGAAAACTTCATGAAACCAAAGCAAGTTTCATTAAAATTTTTCCTCTAGATTATTTCGGCGCTTAGACCGGCGTCTAAGAGAATAGTGCAACGCGGTTGCAAATCGTCAAAATCTCCAGTTTTGACGGTGCATTTGCCGTTATAATGTACTATGAGAGCGCATTGTTCAGCCTGTTCGGGCGTGTGGTCACAAGCATAGATTAAAGTCTCTATTACGTGATCAAAGGTGTTGACATCATCGTTAAAAAGTACAATCTCGTTCTGTCTGCCTTCCAGTTCTGCAACTAAAACATCTTCTTGAATCTTTTCTTTCGTGCTCATATTATCTACTTTTCTTAAAGTCAAAGAATTAAATGCAAAATTAATCAACTTCTTTCAAATTTGGCAGCCACCCAATTATTTCTTTCTTTGTTATCCACGAAGGCAAGCCCTAATTTTGAACAATGAGATTTTAAAGCCTCCAAGTCTTCCTTATAAAATCCGCTGATATACAAGGTTGCTTCCGAAAGCATTGCGGCTGTATATGCTGCCATATCTGCCAGCAAAATATTCCGATTTATGTTTGCAATTACCACATCATATTTCGCTTTTGGCAGCACCGAGGCATCTCCCAAGGAAACCTTGATTGTTTTGCAATGATTTCTTTGAATGTTTTCTTCCGAATTTTCAACACACCATTGATCATAATCAATAGCATCAACAGCCCGGGCACCTTTCATTTCTGCCAAAATTGCCAGTACGGCCGTACCACAGCCCATATCTAAAACCGTTTTGTTTTCAAAATTATTTTCGAGAATATACTGCAACATCATATATGTGGTCTCATGATGTCCTGTTCCGAAAGACATTTTAGGCTCAATAACAATCTCAAAATCTGTATTTCCTTTTTGATGAAATGGCGCACGAACCAGACATTTTCCGTCCACTAAGATGGGGTCAAAATTCTTTTCCCACTCTTCATTCCAGTTTACTTGTTCAATTTCCGAAAAAGTGTAGGAGATTTCAAATTCCTCAGATTTGAGGATATCAATATCTTTCAAAAGATTGTCACTCCATATTTCTTTTTGAACGTAGGCTGTAACTCCTGTTTCTGTTTCAACAAAACTTTCAAAACCGGCGTATCCCAATTCCGCTATTAATATTTCTGTGCCGGGCTGAACCGGGCTGACGGTAAAAATAAACTCCAGATAACTGTGTGTCATGATTAAGCCAAGTCTTTTGCAGAGGCTGCATTTATTATTTTCATAAAATCGGCAACCTTTAACGATGCCCCTCCCACAAGGCCTCCGTCCACATCTTTTTCAGAGAAAATTTCTTGAGCATTGTCCGGTTTTACACTTCCTCCATATAAGATCCGGATATTGTCGGCCACTTTACTTCCATATTTGTCAGATATTGTTTCTCTTATAAACTTGTGCATTTCCTGAGCTTGTTGTGGAGAAGCTGTTTCTCCCGTCCCTATTGCCCACACCGGTTCATAGGCCAGAACAATGTTGTCCCAATCGCTCTGTTGCAGATGAAATAATCCTGAAGTGATCTGTGATTTTACCAAGTCGAAATGTTTATCTGCTCTTCTTTCTTCCAATTTTTCCCCGACACAGAAAATCACTTTCATTTCATTTTTCAGGGCGCCGGAAACCTTTTCTGCCAAGTCTTTATCAGATTCTTTGAATAGTTCCCTTCGTTCGCTGTGACCAATTATCACTGTGGTTATTCCCACACTTTTCAACATTTTGGCTGATATTTCTCCGGTAAATGCACCTTCATCGGCAGCGTTCATATTTTGTGCAATAACCTCCACAGGATGATCGCGAAGCGATTTAAAACAATGATGCAAATTTGTGAATCCCGGAGCTATCATTACACTTACATCTTCGGGAAATATTTGTTTTTTAAAATCCACTAAGAACATTTCAGTTTCTGAAAGATCGTGGTTCATTTTCCAATTTCCTGCAACAATTTTTCTTCTCATTTTATTTGGTTTTAGTTGATTGCTTTTTATAAACTTATTTTTGGATCGAGCCATCCATAAATGATATCGACTAATATATTAATTACTATAAATGTAGTTGCAATAGTAAGAACAGCCCCCATAATCACAGGAAGATCCAAGGTGTTCAGAGCATCTACGATTTCTTTTCCCAAACCATTCCATCCGAAAATATATTCTACAAATACCGCTCCTGCCAACATGGATGCAAACCAGCCGGATATGGCTGTAACTACAGGATTTAATGCGTTTTTTAGGGCGTGGCGTCTGATAATTTTCCAGAAAGAAAGTCCTTTTGCACGTGCCGTACGAATATAATCTTGTTCCAATACTTCCAAAAGTGAATTACGCATCAATTGTGTAACTACTGCCAGAGGTCGGATTCCCAAAACTACAGCCGGTAAGATCAGGTTTTTCCAACGAATAAATTTCCTTGTCCCGAAATCATCTACCTCATAAAGGCTTCCCGTCATATCCAGATGGGTGTATCGGTGCAGCAGAAACCCGAATATCCAAGCAAAGAGGATGGCACTAAAAAACGAAGGAACGCTCATTCCCAGAGTGCTAACCAGTTGGATTATCTTGTCTAAAATTCGATCTTTAAACATGGCGCTGATGATTCCCAGGAAAATACCCAAAAACATGGCAATCAGAATTGCGGAGGTAGCGAGCACAATGGTATTTGGCAGCGTCTCGGTAATAACCAGACTCACTTGTTTTCCGTTTTTCTGAAACGACTCCCGAAGATGAGGAAATTTTAAAGCAATTATGACAGACTCTCCTTCGAAAAGCTTGATTCCGCTATATTTTTCTCCAAAGAACGTGTAATCGTCAGCGTGAGTGCTGTGAAAAGATATTGGAGCCAGATCATTTAGATACCGCAGGTATTGAACCGATAAAGGTTGATCAAATCCGTATTTTCTCTTTACCATTGCTACTTGCTCGGCAGTTTCATTCTGACCCAACATCATTCTGGCAGGATCGCCCGGCAATAATGTAAAAAGCAGAAAAACCACAGTGGCCACTCCCCAAAGAGTAAGTAACGAGTATCCCAACTTTTTGACAATATATGCTCCCACGTCTTGAATTACAGATTTAATTCCTCTAATGAGTGCGGATGATATTCGTATTCCGGACCGAAAAGCTCTTTAGAATATTCTTCTATTGTTGTTGTGAATCCTGCGTTTTTTCGGCGTTCATTTACTTCTTCCTCATTGACAATAGGCCAGATAAGTCGCTCTCCGTTGTTTTTTATATATCCCTGAGTGCCATAAAGTTGCGGCTTATTTTGGTTCATCAGCAGCAAATCTTCAAGCGTTGCTGCTTTAGTTTTTGGAATTTCTCCGCTTTCGGCTGCTTTTTGTATTAAAGTAATATGCTTTTCTATAGCCTGCGGATTTCGTTTCAAAATTTCATAGGCAACCAAATTTGTAGGTTCACCCACGATTGATTTTCCGGGGTATCCGTTCTTTTCAAAAATCGCTTCTATATATTGTAAATCCCACTCATCCACCTGTGCCCGCATTTCTGAAAGATCTGAAGTTGCCTCTTCCGGTGAAAGACCAAATTCCTTCCCCAGCTCTGTCCGTTCTTCAAGTCCCGGAGCCAGAAGAAGTTGATCAAGTTTAATATTCCACAACTGAATGCTGTCCAATTCTTTTTTCAAAAGATTGGAAGTCATAGTTTGTTTTTCTGCCGGTTGCGGATTCAGTTTTAATTTCTTTGCATCGTTCCAATGGTATTTTTGTATTACAGTTCCTTTTTGGAGTTCCATAATTCCGGGATTGCTGCGGATAATGGTTTTAAGGGTTGTTTCATCACAGAAGTAGAAGTCGAAATTCAAGTTCTTTTGCATCACCAACTCGTCGGTTAGTTCTTGCGAAGATGCTGAAAGCCCTATAACTTCATATCCGGCTGCAATGGCTCGATCTGTGGCTTCCTTAATATTTTTGTAACCTGCTTTTTCCGTATTAAACAAGCTGTAGGCCACTACTACAATGAGATTTGGTTTATTTAAAAATTCTTCGGTTAAATCTTCGCCATCGCGTTCAATTGTGAAATCGTGAATAGGCGGAGTATATCCTTCGCGAATCAATTTGGTTTCTACATCTATAAATTCCCCGTCCACATTTGGATAATCACCATTGGTCACAATAACTTTTTCCTCTCCATTTACTTTAAATCTCCATCGATATTCATAGAGTGGTTTAGGGGCATCATCGGGAATTCGCATTCCTTCGGCAATGTTCGCTCCTATTTTATACGGTCTAAAATCGATAATTGGCAGATGTTGAAGCACATAATAGCCAATTCCAAGACAAACCACAAAAGTTAACATCACTACGAGACTTCGGATATTTGTGGTCATTAAAGGCCGGATGTATTTTTTACCTGCAAAAAGAATCAATATGAGAACCAACAAAATCACATCCTTCCAAAAGGATTGCCAGGGAGTGAGTGGAATGGCATCGCCAAAGCAACCACAGTCTGTAACTTTATTGAAATATGCCGAATAGAACGTCAAAAAGGTGAAAAACACGATCATCAACAAGAGCATCCATAAGGTAAAACTGCGGAGATATCCCAAAAGAAGGGAGACACCCAAGACCACTTCAATAATAACCAAGAATATGGCCAAGATGAGAGCATATGGCATTAGAAATTCCAGATTCAGAACTTCCGGTGCGAAATAATCCTGTAATTTAAAAGAGAATCCTACAGGGTCGTTCAGTTTGATAAGCCCGCTAAAGATAAAAAGCAGGCCTACGACGATTCTTGCAAATCCGATTAAAATTTTCATGTGATTGGGGTTAGGAGAATTTATTATTCCTGTTTATTTCTATCTTCCAAATGAATCAGGGCAAAGACTGCATAGTTTATCATGTCTCTGTAATTGGCATCAATACCTTCTGAAACTATAGTTTTTCCGCTGTTATTTTCAATTTGTTTTACCCGTAGGAGTTTTTGCAAAATCAGATCTGTCAATGAGCTAATTCTCATTTCGCGCCAAGCCTCGCCGTAATCATGGTTTTTATCCATCATCAGTTGTTTGGTGAGGGCAATTTCTTCATCATACAGCTGTGTAGCTTCTTCGAGTGATAAATCGGGTTTTTCAGCAATTCCTTTCTTAATCTGTATCAGCGCCATTGCCGAATAGTTGATAATCCCTATAAATTCCGTCCGCTCGTCATCAGCTATTTTTTGTTCACTGTTCTGTTGGATTCCTCGTATGCGTTGTGCTTTTATAAAAATCTGATCGGTTAATGAAGGCAACCTTAAAATGCGCCAGGCGCTTCCGTAATCGTGCATTTTATTGATAAACAAACTTCTGCACTTTGCTATCTGATCGTTATATTGATTGGACGTATCCTTCATTTGGGATTGTAAGTTTTTGCGTAATTTTCGCGTAAATATAACAATATAAAATTTTGGCTACTCTCAATTGCCTTGGAACTCTTGTCGATTTATCCACTCCCAAAGTTATGGGAATCGTAAATGTAACTCCCGATTCCTTTTATGATGGTGGAAAGAGTTTTTCTTCAGAGAACATTTTACGACAGACCGGAAGAATGCTGGATGAAGGTGCTACATTTATAGACATAGGCGGCTACAGCTCGCGTCCGGGCGCTACAGATATTGCCGTTTCGGAAGAAACAGAACGGGTGCTTCGGGCTATCGAATTGATTTTGCATCATTTTCCAGAAACAATCATTTCAATAGACACTTTTAGAAGTGAAGTGGCAAGAGCAGCTATACATGCCGGTGCTGCCGTGATCAATGATATTTCCGGAGGCGATCTGGATGCACGGATGATGGAAACCGTTGCCGAATTAAACGTTCCTTTCATTATGATGCATATGCGCGGAAATCCAAAAACGATGACGCGTTTAACCGATTATCAAAATGTGACTATCGACGTTATCCGCAATCTTTCAGACAAGGTAAGAAAAGCGCACGCAGTCGGTATTAATGATGTTGTTATTGACCCGGGCTTCGGCTTTGCGAAAACCGCAGCACAGAGTTTTGAACTGATGCGTAATCTTGAGTTATTCCGTTGTTTTGAGGTACCTTTATTGACCGGTATTTCTCGCAAATCTTTTATTTACAAAACCTTGGAAATTTCTCCCAATGATGCGCTGAATGGAACTACTTGTATGAATACTGTGGCTCTTATTAAAGGAAGTTCTATTCTTCGGGTTCACGATGTGAAGGAAGCTGTGCAGTGTATAAAATTGTTAGAAAACCTAAAATTTTGACATACGGAAACATTATATTTCATTTACTTTTACAAAAAACTGAGCCTTGAATTACTTCGACATACGCATTATTGACATTGTGGACATCGTCCTGGTGGCTTTTTTGCTCTATTACTTATACAATCTCGTTAAGGGCACTGTTGCTATCAATATTCTTGTAGGTCTGATTATTGTTTATGCCATTTTTGTAGTTACTCAGCTTTTGGAAATGGAGCTTCTAAGCAAAATCATCGGCGGTTTTTTGGGAGTGGGGATGTTTGCGCTTGTTGTCGTATTTCAGCCGGAGATCCGGAAGTTTTTGCTGATGATAGGTTCTACAAACTTCAATGCTCGAAAACGCTTCTTAAAGAAATTTCAATTATTTGGTCCTGATGATGATGGTTCTCAGACAAATGTCACAAGCATTGTCAATGCCTGTAAGCGTATGGCCGCTACCTTTACCGGAGCGTTAATTGTAATCCAACGCAACAACAGCCTCGATTTTGTAAAAAATTCCGGAGATGATATGGATTTGAAGTTGAATCAGCCAATCATTGAAAGTATCTTCTTTAAAAACAGTCCGTTGCACGACGGAGCTATCATTATTGCCGATAATAAGATTGTGGCAACGCGGGTAATTTTGCCGGTTTCTAACGACCGCTCTATTCCGGGCAGGTTCGGATTACGACATCGTGCAGCGGTGGGAATCACGGAAAAAACGGATGCTTTGGCACTTGTAGTTTCGGAAGAAACAGGACAAGTTTCTTATATAAAAGACGGAGATTTTGTGCTTTATGAGGGATGGGATGAACTGACTGAAATGTTGACAAAAGATTTAAGTTAGAGCGTTTCTTCCTCCATAAATTGAATTTCATATAAATGACGATACACGCCATTTTCAATCTTCAGGAGTTCTTCGTGTGAGCCTTCTTCCACAATTTTTCCGCTGTCCATTACAAGAATTTTATCGGCTCGTTTGATGGTTGCCAATCGGTGAGCGATGACGATGGAAGTGCGTCCTTGAGTGATTTTTTCAGTGGCTTCCTGAATCATTTCTTCAGAATAGGTATCCACCGAAGATGTTGCTTCGTCCAGAATGAGAATGCTTGGTTTACTGACGTATGCACGTAGAAAAGAAATCAGTTGACGCTGACCGGAAGAAAGCATACTTCCACGCTCTTTTACGTTATAATCATAGCCTCCGGGAAGAGATTCGATAAAGTTATGCACCCCAATTTCTTTTGCAGCTGCCACCACGTCCTCACGAGAAATTTCGGGATTGTTGAGCGTAATATTGTTGAGAATACTCTCTGCAAAAAGGAAAACATCCTGAAGAACAACCGCAATTTGTTTACGTAGGAAATCCAGTTTGTAATCAGGCAAGGAAACATGATCAATCAGAATTTCCCCGCTGTTTATTTCGTAAAATCTATTCAGTAGGTTAATAATGGTAGTTTTTCCTGCTCCTGTAGATCCTACTATGGCTACGGTTTCGCCCGGTTTCGCCGTAAATGAAATTCCTCGAATAACTTCTTCTCCCTCGTTATATCCAAAACGCACATTTCTGAATTCAATATCTCCTTGTATCGTGTCTTTGGTAACTTTTCCGTTATCGGGAATAATTGCGTCGGTGTCTAAAATACCGAATACTCTGTTTGCTGCCACCATTCCCATTTGGAGGGTATTAAATTTATCTGCAATTTGACGAAGGGGTCTAAAGAGCATTTCCGCATAGGAGATGAAAGCTGTGATAATACCCAGAGTTATGGCGCCCTCGCCTATTACATTCAATCCTCCGTACCACACCACAAGTCCGGTAGCCACAGATCCGGCAATTTCTGCTATGGGAAAGAAAATGGAGTTATACCACACCGTGCGAATCCATGCCTTTCGATGTGCGAGATTAATCACTTTAAATCGTTCATATTCTGTTTTTTCTCTATTGAAAATTTGAACGATTTTCATACCCGTTATTCTTTCTTGAACAAAGGAATTTAAATTTGCTACCTGATTCCGAACATCTTCAAATGCAGATTTCATGGCTCTTTGAAAGACTCTTGTAGCATAGATTATAAACGGAAGCACAGCAAAAACGATTAACGACAGTTCCCAACTTTGGGTGAGCATAAAACCTGCAATAACCACCATTTTCAGCAAGTCGCTTATAATCATAAAGAGGCCTTCACTGAAAATACTGGAAATGGTTTCGACGTCATTGACAGCTCTGGTGGTAAGTCTTCCTACAGCGCTTCGATCAAAATATTTCATTTTGAAGCTTACCATAAGGTTAAACAATTTGATCCGCAAATCGCGAATCACGTGCTGCCCAAGCCAGTTTGCATAGTAAGCAAAAGCAAATTGGAAAATCACTTCGAGAAGCAGAACAACGACCATTAAAACAACATAGGTCATAAAACTTTCCCATTCTCTCGGGACGATGGATTCGTCTATTGCCAGACGCAATAAATAGGGCCGAACCACAGCCAGAGCTGACATGGCGATTGCTGCGAAGGCCACGAAATAAAATACCGCTCTATACGGCTTTGTGAACGCCATCAATCTGCGAAATAAACCTACATCAAATGCTTTTCCGGTGGTCTTTGACAATCTTCTTTTTTGTTATTTAGTTTTATTCTTTGTTGTTTTCATTCTCAAATGAAAATTGCTTGAGCTTCTTCGCAATCTTTTTCTTTTGGGGGCTTGTTTAAAAAAATATGGTCCGGATACTCTACCCGCGCAAGATACAGCCCATGAGCGGGAGCAGAAGGCCCGGCAAGCGATCTATCTTTTCTCGAGATAATCATTTTCATATCAGAAACTTCCATTTTTTCATATCCGATTTCCAGAAGTGTTCCCACAATGGCACGCACCATATTTCGCAGAAACCGATCGGCTGTAATCGAAAATCTAAAATAATTCTGACTTTGCGTCCATTCCACTTTTTGTATATCACAAATAAAGGTTTTTACATCGCTTCCGCTTCGTGAAAAAGATGTGAAGTCCTGTCGTCCAATCAGCATTTCTCCGGCCTCTTTCATTCTCTGAATATTTGGCAGTTTATGGATCTGAAGTGCCAGTTCATTCAGAAAGGGATCTTTTCTAAAATTAAAGTGATAGTGATACGTTCTGTTAGTAGCATCAAACCGTGCATGAGCTTGATCTTTTACCGGGAATAAATCATAAATGGCGATATCTTTAGGCAGAAACGAGTTCATCCTGAAAATGAATTCCTCTTTATCAGGGATTTCATCAGCATCAAAATGAGCAAAATAAGCTTTGGCGTGCACGCCGGTATCTGTTCTTCCTGCGCCTACCACAGCAATTTCTGACCTTAGGAATATGCTCAATTTCTCTTCCAAGACTTCCTGCACGCTAGTCTGTTTTGGCTGCCGCTGCCATCCAAAATAATTTTTCCCGTTGTATGCTAGTTTTAAAAAGTATCTCATTTCTTTTTAGGCGAACTGCAAAATTACAATTCCCATTCTTGTTTTGTCCCTAAATCTTTTTTAAACTTCTACTTTCGCAACTTCTATATTTTTCGGATATGACAAAAATTCTCCTTCTCAGTGACACCCACGGCTATATGGATGACACCATTTTAAAATATGTAAAACAGGCCGATGAAGTGTGGCATGCCGGTGATATTGGAGATTTAGCCGTAACCGATGCGATACAAGCTTTAAAACCTTTAAGAGCCGTTTACGGAAATATAGACGACACCCAAGTACGAAAAGAATTTCCGCTTCACAATCGTTTTATGTGCGAAGAAATTGATGTTTGGATCACGCATACCGGCGGATACCCGGGGAGATACAGTGCGGCCATTCGTCCGGAAATTATTGCCAATCCTCCGAAGATTTTTATTACGGGTCACTCGCATATTCTGAAAATCATGCCGGACAGGAATTTGAACTTACTGCATATGAATCCCGGCGCAGTGGGGAAACATGGGTTTCATAAAGTGCGCACGATGATTCGGTTTGAAATTGATGGCGATCGTATTCAGAATCCAGAAGTGATTGAATTTCCGAAATAAAAAAATCCCGAAGATGGCATTCTCCGGGATTTCGTGCACTAATATACCAAGATTGGTTTATCGTAAACGATCCACTGATTTTACAAGATCCTCATCCCGTTTTATGGCTTTGTTGGCCAAAACTAAAAAAACGATAGAAATGATGGGAATCAAGATCCCAATACCCTTCTCAGAAACCAAGGCTTCTCCGGATAGGCTTAGCGCATTGTAAACGAAAACTCCCAGTAATATAAAGTTTAAGAAGATATTAATTCGATTTAGAATAAACTGTCTCAGGCGGTTCTTGAAGTTAAAAATCGATATTACAGAAAGCGAAATCGACAAGAAAATTGGAATAAAGACCGAATAATCCCCTCGTGCTGTTACAACATTTCCGTTTTCATCCAAGATGAGCGGAAACCAAATATAGAGGGCTGCCATTAACAAGGCTGCAATGATGAGATATACCGTTTGAATGCGTTGTAACATGGTCTATAAAACAATTGCGGGCAAAAATACAGTTTCTTTTTTAAAATAATCAATAGCGATTTCAATTATTTGTTGTATTATTGCATCATCCATTCGCGCTCCTTCTAATCGGAGTTTCACATCTTCTTACAAATTTCCTATTTTACTACTCTCCTTTTTTAAACTCAAAAAAGCATTTAAACTTAACTTTATTAATAATTCATGTTTGACATTTCAGAACTAAAAAAAAGAAAGCTTTCTGAACTTCAAGAAATAGCCAAAGACCTGGACGTTCCAAAATTTCGCACGGAAAGAAAACTGGACCTGATCTACAAGATACTTGACTATCAAGCTGCTAACCCCAAAGAAGTTCAAGCCATTATTAAAAATGAAGATTCCCCGGCTTCGACGGAAACAGTTTCTCCTAAAATTGAAAAGACTCCTGAAACCGAAAAATCTGAACAAACTTCAAAACCTACCCCCCAACACGATCGTTCTTCAAGACCTGACAATCGAGAGCGGGAAAAGAAGGACCCGAGAAAACCCTATTCCAATCAGAAACATTCTTCTTCAGATAAGAGTAACCGTCCTAAGCATCAGCAACACACAGAAAAGCATCAGCAACACACAGAAAAGCATCAGCAAAACACAGAGAAGCATCAGCAGAATACGGAGAAACAAGCTGATTCAAAAAACAACCAGCATCAAAAACCTCAGCAAACACATCACAAACAAAAAGAGCATCATGAAAGGAACGGAAACAAAGATGCTCGAAATAAATACAAGGAGCCGGATTATGAGTTTGACGGCATTATAGAAAGTGAAGGTGTATTGGATATCATGCAGGAGGGTTATGGATTTCTAAGATCCAGTGATTACAACTATCTTGCTTCTCCTGATGATATTTACGTATCTCAATCTCAAATCAGACTGTTTGGATTAAAAACAGGTGATACGGTTTTGGGAGAAGTGAGGCCTCCAAAGGAAGGAGAGAAATATTTCCCTTTAATAAAAGTGAGCAAAATCAACGGACTTAGTCCGAGTGTGGTAAGAGATCGGGTTTCTTTTGAACACCTTACTCCTTTATTCCCACAGGAAAAGTTCAATATTGCCGATAAACAAAGTACCCTATCCACCAGGATAATTGATTTGTTTGCACCTATTGGTAAAGGTCAGCGCGGGATGATTGTGGCACAACCAAAAACAGGGAAAACCATGTTGCTGAAAGATATTGCCAATGCGATTGCAGCAAACCATCCTGAGGTTTATCAAATCATTCTGTTAATAGACGAACGTCCTGAGGAAGTAACCGATATGCAGCGCAATGTGCGTGGAGAAGTTGTTGCTTCCACTTTTGACAAGGAGGCGGCTGAACATGTGCGCGTAGCAAATATTGTTATAGAAAAAGCGAAACGCTTAGTAGAATGTGGTCATGATGTGGTTATCCTTTTAGATTCCATCACACGTTTAGCACGCGCCTATAATACGGTGCAGCCTGCAAGCGGAAAGATCTTAAGTGGAGGTGTGGATGCCAATGCGCTTCACAAGCCGAAAAGATTTTTTGGGGCAGCTAGGAATATTGAAAACGGAGGTTCTTTAAGTATCATTGCAACGGCACTTACAGAAACCGGTTCTAAAATGGATGAAGTTATTTTTGAGGAATTTAAAGGAACCGGAAATATGGAATTGCAGTTGGATCGAAAAATTTCCAACCGCCGTATTTTCCCTGCTATCGATCTTACATCTTCCAGTACACGCCGTGATGACCTTCTTTTGGATGAAAATGTCATTCAGAGAATGTGGGTCATGCGGAAGTATCTGGCAGACATGAATCCTGTAGAAGCTATGGAATCTATTCATGATAGAATCAAAAACACGAGAAATAACGAAGAGTTTTTAATCTCGATGAACGGATGATTTGATTAAGAATCATTAACAAAACCTGCTTTTCAGCGGGTTTTTTTATTTTAAAAAACTCACAATTATAGAACGCTTGAAAGATCGTGACGTCCTATTGTTGCTTGTTGATAAGGTTTAGTATAAATTTTTTAGACTTCATCCTTTTAATCTCGAGTTCGCGTTGA
>DASRWC010000050.1:0-50635 GCA_035654795.1 Flavobacteriaceae bacterium | reverse complement strand
GAAGATGCAGAAGGTATTGGGGTTTATAATATTTCATCCCAAAGAGGAACGGTTACCGCTATAAATGGAACATTTGAAATAGCTGTTGCCAAGAATGATCGACTTCAGATTTTTGCCCTACAATATCAGTCTTTTACTGTTGTGGTGGATGAGGGAATTATTGTTAAAAAAGAAATGAATATTTATGTAAATCCCTCTGTTACCCAGCTCGATGAGGTAGTGGTGAGGCCTTCTGATTTGTCAGGGAATATTCGTGCTGATATCAAAAGAATTCCCACGTTTACGGTTGATAAAAATTGGGATCTTTCCTATAGAGGAATGGAATTTGGCTATGGTTTTACGGTAGATGAACAAACTGCTATAAGGGGTAATGCGGCAGAGGAGGCTTTAAATTTACATCGGTTGCAACACGGGATAAATTTTGTGGCTATGTTTGGCGGAGTGGCTAATCTTTTATTTCCTAAAAATCAGAAGATCAACACCAAAAGTCATTTGCAAAAAGAAGATAAACGTAGTAATAACCTTAGAAATCGTTTTAGCAGAAAGTTTGTGGAAGATAATTTTAATATTCCCGAAGATCAAGCCTATGAATTTCTTTTTTATGCACAGGAAAAAGGATTGACAGACAATATGCTCAGGCCGGAAAATGAGTTGGTTCTCATGGATTTTCTTCATAAAAGTAGCAAGGAATTCAAGAAATTAAAGGAGTAAGGAAATTCAAATTAAAAAAAGTGATCGACCTGATTAATATCTTCCGAGTGGGTATATTTGCAGTATGATTTTGATGCCTTTCTTGTTTATCAGTATAGCCGAAATAGGGTTTATCCTATTTGTGGTTCTCTTAATTTTTGGAGCAGATAAAGTGCCTGAAATTGCCCGTGAAATGGGAAAAATTATCCGCCAGGTGAAAAATGCTACCAATGATATCAAACATGAAATCACTAAAAGTGCAGAGAAAGAAGGAATAGATCTTGATATCACTAAGGATGTTCGGAATGAAATTGATAAAGTAAAAGAAGATATAGAGGAGATTACAGGGCCTGTAAAAAGAAGATTCTAAATGTGGCATTTACTGAAACAATGGGATAGGGATCTTTTTGTTTACCTTAATTCTCTTGGCATTGAACGTTATGACGGCGTTTGGATTGCAATCACGCAACCCATTACATGGATTCCCTTATACCTGCTTTTTGCTTTTTTGATTTTCCGATATTTTAAAGGTAGAGATGCAACTCGAATTATCTCTTTTCTTCTGTTAACCCTGGGAACGACAGTGGTATTAGGAAATCTGACCAAGTATTTTGTCGCTCGTTTAAGGCCGAGTAATGTGCCTGAGTGGGCAGATCTCATACGGATTCTTCAAACTCCTTCTAATTATAGTTTCTTCTCAGGTCATGCCGCAACGAGTTTTGCGGTAACTACTTTTATAGTGCTGGTATTCCGACGGTTTTCCAATTGGGCTTACCTCATCTACATCTGGCCCGTTCTCTTTGCATTAAGTCGCATTTATGTGGGAGTGCATTACCCGAGTGATATAATTGTTGGGGCCCTGGTGGGCAGTGGCCTCGCTATTGTTTTTTACCAAGTCGGGGTTAAAACAAAGGCTAAAGAAAAAGGATAAATGCTGTTTTAGTCTTTATTTTTTCCTCTTTATATTCTTTATTCCTAAATATGCAACTCCTATCTTTCCATTTTTTACTTAACTTTGTCGTTTAATATTTTGTTAAGATTCAATCTCCACGTCCCCACAAAGTTGATGATAACATTCAAGAAGAAGTTTTTGTGGAAAGTACAACAACAATTGAACAGAAGAATAGAGACGTGAGTCCCGGAAACATTCATTTTGAAATCTCAGAACGGAAAATTCTACTCCGGATTTTGGATATGGTTATGGTCATGTTCTCTTTATTCCTTTTGGGAGAGACTACCAGTTTTAATTTTTTCAGAATAGACATTGACAATTTCGTCTGGACCCTAGTTCTCATAGCATATCTCTTGGTTTTTGCCGCAGTCTTTGAATTATATGATCTGCAGAAATCAAATAACATGGGAGTTGTAACAAAGAATATCATTTTAGCTTCATCTGTCACGGTTCTTTGCTATATTCTTACACCTTATTATACTCCGATGCTTCCGACAAATCGGATGGAAATTATCTTTTTTCTGCTTACCATAATTTTTGGTTTTCTGTTTTCCCGTTTTTTCTATCTAACTTTTATTTCCAGTCCGCGTTTTTATAAACGATTGTTAGTCATAGGAGATTCTCGAGACACGGAAGAGATTTGCAGCTTTTTAGAAAGAACGGATCCGAATTATAAAGTTGTGGCATTTTACGATACGGCAAGCATCAAGAATCTACACATTCAGAATTCTCTCAACATTCCTTTTCTACGTTTAAAGGAGCTCGAAGATCGAATAATCGAGTGGCGCATTTCTGAGGTTGTTGTAGCGGCACGAACTGATGGGGGGATCACTAAGGATTTGAACAAAGAGTTGTTGCGCTTGATGGAAAAAGGTGTGACCATCAGGGATTATGTACAGGTATATGAGGAATTGATGCGCCGGATTCCTGTTCAGGAAGTGGAGCGTGATTTTTACATGTATTTCCCCTTTAGCCGCAGCAATAACAACAAGCTTTACCTTCTTTTCAGTCGGATTTTAGATATGGTTTTGTCACTAATCGGCTTGGCTGGCGGCTTGCTTTTGCTGCCATTGGTTCTTATTGGTAATCTTATAGGAAATCGCGGACCCCTATTTTATCAGCAAAGTCGGGTAGGTAAAAGCGGTGTCCCCTTTAAGTTATATAAATTTCGAAGTATGGTTACCGATGCTGAGAAAAACGGAGCTCAGTTTGCTCAAAAAGGAGATTCCAGGATAACCAAATTTGGAAGATTTCTTCGTCTGAGCAGATTGGATGAAGTCCCACAGTTTATCAATGTAATCCGTGGAGATATGAGCATAATCGGTCCGCGACCGGAACGTCCTGAATTTGTGTGCACCCTGGCAGAAAAGATTCCTTTTTATGAGGTGAGGCACGTTGTTAAACCCGGAATTACCGGATGGGCACAAGTTAATGCAAAATATGGTGAGAATGAGGACGATGCACTTGAGAAACTTCAGTATGATCTGTATTACATTAAGCACCGCAGTTTATTTTTAGACGGATCCATTATCTTGAAAACCTTGAGTACTATTGTCTTCTTCCGTGGTCAATAGTGCGTGATCTATATCTTCCTTTAGAAATAAAAAAAGCCATATCGCAAGTAGTTTATACATTGTGATATGGCTTCTGTGTATTCTTACTTATTAGAGACCAAATTTGTGGAACATCTATTTGTTCTGAGAAGAAAATTTAGGGTCTAAGTAAGACTACAGCAGGGATAGTGCCATACAAATTCGTTGAACCGGTATGTACTTTCCCAAACTTCTGATCTCAATGCTAGTAGAATCTAAAGATCGTGAGCATCTCAAACAATCAGAAATCGAGTAACATTGTGAAAAGTTACTCTTAATTTGAAAGAACGTTTGTTGTATCGCTAAGACATCAACTTGTATAATGCTAAATTAAGAATAGATATTGTTTATTTCAAATTTTTAACGTTTTTGATGTAAACAATATATTGACAATTTTATGAACATACAGAGAATAAAAAAGCCCTGCACTTGCAAGGCTTCCGAAAGTTATCAACAATGCTGTTAATTTCTTTTCTCCTTAATACGAGCTTTTTTCCCGGTAAGGCCTCTGAAGTAATAGATACGTGCTCTACGCACACTTCCTCTTTTGTTGACTTCAATCTGTTGAAGTGCAGGCATGTTGATTGGGAAAATTCTTTCCACTCCTACTGTTCCGCTCATTTTGCGGATAGTGAAGGTTTTGGTAAGTCCGGTTCCTTTTACTTGAATCACTACCCCTCGGAAAAATTGGGTACGTGTTTTTTCACCTTCACGAATTTCGTAATAAACAGTCAAAGTATCTCCGGCTGAAAATTCAGGGAAATCTTTTTTAACGACAAATTCGTTTTCTACAAATTGTATTAACTCTTCCATTTTATTGAGTAAAAAAAGTTTTATTTAAAGCAACATTCACGGTTCTCGCCAGAGGTTGAATTAAAGTGGGTGCAAAAATAATGAAATCAGCTTTGTAAAACCAAAATTTCTTATAGAAATTATACCCAATTCGTTACAATTTACTCCAACAGATCCGGTCTTCTTTCTTTTGTACGTTTATATGCCTGTTCTTCGCGCCATTCTTCAATTTTTGGCGTATTTCCGGTAAGTAAAATATCCGGAACTTTCCAACCCTTATAGTCGGCGGGACGGGTATAAATAGGAGGAGCGAGAAGATCGTCCTGAAAAGAATCTGTCAAAGCGCTGGTTTCGTCGCCAAGAACTTCCGGTATTAACCGAATAATAGCATCACACACAACAGCGGCTGCCAGCTCGCCACCCGTCAATACGAAATCTCCAATGGAAATTTCCCTGGTCACAAAATGGTCTCTCACGCGTTGATCCACTCCTTTATAATGTCCACAAAGAATTATAATGTTTTTCTTTAAAGAAAGTTCGTTGGCTGTTCGTTGATTAAATGTATCGCCATCGGGGGTCATATAAATAACCTCGTCATAATCTCTTTCCGATTTCAAGGCGGAAATACATTTGTCAATAGGTTCAATCATCATCACCATGCCGGCGCCACCGCCAAACTGATAATCGTCAATCTGTTTGTAAGCGTTGGTGGAATAGTCTCTTAGGTTGTGAAAATGGATTTCCACGAGATTTTTTTCGATCGCTCTCTTTAATATGGACGATTCAAAGGGGCTTTTTAAAAGTTCCGGTAAGACGGTGATGATATCGATTCGCATGGCTTGAGTTTCAATCGCAAATTCAACGACTTGCAAGATGGGGCAAAATTAAGAGAATAATCATTTAACTTTTGGGTGTAGCCGGGTATTTGAAAAATTTAAAGCGATAATTGAAAAAAGCTGCCTCCTACTTAAGAAACAGCTTTTTATAAAAAATGATTTTTAGTCCTAATGACTAATAGTAAGTAAACCTTCTTACTTGTGCCACATATTTTGCCAATCTGATTACCTGATGGCTGTAACCATACTCATTGTCATACCACACATACAGCACTACATTTTTCCCGTCTTCAGTTACGATAGAAGCGTTGCTGTCAAAAATTGCCGGTTCTGCAGAACCTACAATGTCTGAAGAAACGAGTTCGTTATTCCAAGAATAGCGAATCTGCTCTACCAACTCTCCATTTAACGCAGCATTTTTAACGATATTGTTTAATTCTTCTTTTGTGGTTGCTTTGTTGAGCTCCAAATTCAACACTACAAGTGATCCGTTGGGAACCGGAACGCGAATGGCATTGGATGTAAGTTTACCGGCCAAAGAAGGAAGTGCCTTGGCAACAGCTGATCCGGCTCCGGTTTCTGTAATAACCATATTTAGAGCGGCAGCACGGCCTCGGCGGTATTTTTTGTGCATATTATCCACAAGATTTTGGTCATTGGTATAGGCGTGAATGGTTTCCAAATGCCCGCGAACAATTCCAAAAGAATCTTCCATTACTTTTAAAATAGGGGTAATGGCATTGGTGGTACAAGATGCTGCAGAGAAAATATCTACATTGGCAGGATCATAATCTTTATTGTTTACACCGTGAACAATATTCGGAACTCCTTTTCCGGGCGCGGTTAAGATGACTTTAGAGACACCTTTTGCGCTCATATGTCTTTTTAGTGCGGCTTCATCTCTGAAGGCACCTGTGTTATCAATTACAAGAGTATCTTTGATTCCGTAAGCAGTGTAATCGATTTCTTCCGGACTGTTGGCCGAAATGATGTGTACGGGAGTTCCGTTTATGATTAAAGACTTGTTTTCCAAATCTGCACGAACTACACCTCCAAAATCACCGTGCACGGAATCATGCTGAAGTAAACTTGCACGTTTTTCCAAAACCGTCTGGTCAATCTCTCCGCGTACTACAATGGCGCGAAGGCGTAATTGGTTTCCTTGTCCGGTTTTAGACATGAGTTCACGGGCAAGAAGACGACCAATTCGGCCGAAACCATATAATACAACGTCTTTGGGAACAATTCCTTTTGATTCTTTGGCATCTTTTAGTTTGTCAGAAACAAAAGATAAGGCATTGGAATACTTATCATCCTGAAGTTGAAATTCATAAGTCAATCGTCCAATATCCAATTTTGATGGCGGAAGATCCAAGGTTTTAATGGCCTGTGCAATTTCAACCGAGTCAAAAATAGAAATGGGTTTTTGAACAAATTCAGCAGCGTATTCGTGTAGTCCAAGAATCTGACTAACGTTGCGGTCTATCAACTGATTTCTAAAGAGAACCAATTCGATAGATTTGTCATACCACAAATCGCTAAGGATCTTAATAAATTCTACCGCAGCTTTACGGCGGTCTGTCTGGAATGAGAGTTCTTTGGTGTAAACGTCATCAAAACTCATGATTTTAGTGTTTTTGAGGCATCCGATGATTAAATCGGGGGCGTGTTGAAAATTGGCGCAAAACTAATGATTTT
Organism: Flavobacteriaceae bacterium; assembly: GCA_035654795.1. Lineage (GTDB taxonomy): Bacteria > Bacteroidota > Bacteroidia > Flavobacteriales > Flavobacteriaceae > JAAYLC01. The sequence goes on along the minus strand of DASRWC010000050.1, from coordinate 44,075 downwards.
CTTTGGTTTTCTGAAATTTTTTCCCACCGGTTGGTTTAAAAAAGACAGTGTAACTGCTGAAAATGAAATTCATAAAAAAGCCTCCGTTTCGGAGGCGTGGATTTATCTAAAGATAAAAGTATTGGTACTTCCCTGAGTATCTACAAAGGTCATTTTTATAGGTGTTCGATAGTTCCTTCTAGCCATAATATTGTCCACATCGGTGATATTATTAACAGCCGTATCATTGAGATGTGTAATGATGATTCCTTCCAGTTTGTATTGAGCGATTTCCGGAGTCAGAGCGCGTGTTACCATAACACCATGTTTTACACCTCGGGATTTTAGTTCCTCAAGATTCATATTTTTCACTTCAATTCCAAGATCATTAATCGCGGTAGTTTCAAGTTTTGTTAGAGGTACCTTGAAGTTTCGTTCCTTTCCGTCTCGAATTACAGTGACCTCTACCACGTCATTTGGTCTTTTCGCTCCCAAATATCCGGCCAGATCGGCGAATTGATTGATTTTTGTTCCGTCCAGAGCTTTAATTATATCTCCGGCTTTTAATCCGGCTTTTTCCGCTCCGCTTCCTTTTTCCACTCCGCCTACAAATACGCCTTGAGTTTCGGTAATACCATATTTTTCAGTGAGCTGCGGATTTAGAGCACCTACCTGAATCCCTAATATTCCACGCTGCACGTTTCCATATTCCAGAATATCTTCAATAACCTTCCTAGCATTGTTGGATGGAACCGCAAAAGCATATCCTACATAACTTCCGGTTTCTGAAGTAATGGCTGTATTGATTCCTATAAGTTCTCCTCTTGTGTTAACGAGAGCTCCTCCGCTATTTCCTCGATTTACCGCTGCATCTGTCTGGATAAATGAAAGCGGACTACCCTCAAATTGGGGAAGATTTCTTGCCTTAGCACTTATAATTCCTGCCGTAACTGTGGATGTAAGATTAAATGGGTTTCCTACGGCAAGTACCCATTCTCCAACCTTTACATTATTTGAATCTCCAAAAGGTAAATATGGGAAATCTTCATTATGATCTATCTTTAATAGAGCGATATCTGTGGCCGGATCTGCGCCAATTACCTTGGCTGTATAAACCCGATTGTCATTTAAAGTAACTTCAAGACTCGAAGCATTTGCAATAACGTGGTTATTGGTAACGATATACCCATCAGGAGAGATGATAACTCCGCTGCCGCTTCCTACCATGGCTCGTGGTTGTCCACCTCCTTGAAAAAATTCAAAAATATTTGTAGGCTGTCTGCTTACCGTGATATTCTTCACGTGCACAACGGCATGTACGGTCATCTCGGCTGCATTTGTAAAATCGGTGTCCATTTCGGCCGCACTTCCGGCAAAATTAGTTCGAATAAAATGCGCTGGACTTTCTGAATTTACAAACGAAATCGTTTGCTTATCTTCCAATAATTTATATCCGCCAAGGGTAACAATACCGGCAATTAAAGCAACAAGGAGTAATTGAAAGGTGTTTTTCATTTTTCGTTGTTTTTGTATTAATTTTTTAAGTTACGGATTCCGTCTTGAACAAAACAGAACAAATATACCTGCAACAAACAGAAAAATCTATGCCATTAAAATCGGTTTAACTACTCTTTAACGCGACTCCTGCCAAAGAGACCTTTTAATTATATTTGCATCCGAGATGAAACCCTCCGGGAGGGATTCTTACTTGTTTTCTAAACCAGAGATGTTTTTTACGGGAGAAATAGAGATATGACAACATTAATAGGAGAGCACGTGTACCTCAGGGCTCTGGAGCCGGAGGATATTGATTACCTCTATGACCTCGAAAATGATGAAAATCTGTGGAAAGTCAGCAGTACCATTGCGCCTTTCTCAAGGGCTTTATTGACAGATTACATTGCCAACAGTCATCGAGATATATACGAGATCAGGCAATTAAGACTCGTGATTTGCGAAAAGAATTTTTCTCATGCTGTTGGACTTATCGATCTCTTTGATTTTGATCCTCAAAACCGTCGAGTGGCCGTGGGAATAACGATTTATCCGGAAAAAGAGCGTGGAAAAGGATATGCTCTGGAAGCCCTTGAATGCGTCACCCGATATGCCTTTGAACAGCTGCAAGTGCATCAAATTTATGCAGGAATTACAGAAAATAACCAAGCGAGCATCAGCCTTTTTGAAAAAGCAAAATTCATAATGACGGGACGCAAGAAAGATTGGACTTTTGAAGCCGGAAGTTATCATGACGAACTTATATATCAACTCTTTAGAAGCGCCTGATTAATGAGAAAGAAAAAAGTACTTATTGTTATTTTGCTGATGATTGTTGGATTCGCAGTGCTTGGCGGCTGGTATGTTTATCATCTGGCTTTTGCGCCAAATACTGCCTTTGAAGACGATGAGTTTCACGTTTACGTCAAGACTGGCTCTTCCTTTGAAGAGGTTATAGAGCAGGTATCGCCTTTGATACATGAAATACACTCTTTCAGAATTATTGCCGAAAAAAAGGGTTATGACAACAATATCAAGCCCGGCCATTTTATCCTCAAAAAAGGAATGTCTAATAATGATATTGTGAGTGCTCTGAGAGGACGTAATATTCCTGTCAGAATTCGATTCAACAATCAAGAACGTCTTGAAGATTTAGCAGGGCATATCGCAAAGCAACTTGAAGCAGATAGTATTTCTCTTATAGAAACCATGCGGAATCAAGAATTTCTAAAAAATAATGGATTGTCTCAAGAAAATGCGCTTTCTCTTTATATTCCCAATACTTATGAATTTTATTGGAATACGTCGGCGAAGGGATTCCGCGATAGAATGAAAAAAGAGAACGACAGATTTTGGACTGAGGAGAGACTCAAGAAAGCCGCGCATTTGAATCTTACTAAAGAAGAAGTGGTCACACTTGCCTCTATTGTCCAAAAGGAGACAGCCATGGTAGATGAACGAAACCGAGTAGCCGGTGTTTATCTGAACAGGTTAAGAAAGGGCATGCTTCTTCAAGCTGATCCAACGGTTATATATGCCATTAAAAAGCATGACAATAATTTCAATCAAATTATTAAACGGGTATTGTATAAAGACCTTGAAATAAATTCTCCCTACAACACCTACATGTATGCCGGTCTTCCGCCGGGCCCTATAACCATGCCTGATATATCTTCCATAGATGCAGTTTTGAACGCAGAAAATCATGAGTATCTCTTCTTTGTAGCCGATGTAGATCGTTTCGGATACCATAAATTTTCGAAAACCTTGGCGCAACATAATGTTTACAAGGCAGCGTATGTGCGTTGGCTAAATTCTCAAAACCTGCGCAGATAAAGACGCCGGTATGGAGTGGTAAAATTTTAATATTTTTTTAATACTCTAAAAATCAGCCACTTTAAAAATTTTGTATCTTTGCGCGTCGCAATTGAGTTGTTCGTGCAACCGAAAGATTCAAATAGATGATAAAAAAAATAATAGTTTTTCCTGTTATTCTGGTCATTATCCTCCTGATGATTACCGGCTTTAACAGCAAAGAAAAAGTTACTGAATCTGTAACTGAACCTTCCAGCGAAGAACTTGTTTTTCACGTGCCAAATGAGGATGAAATTTCTCAAGAAGATTTAAGGATATCGAGAAGCCTCATAAATCCCGGCAAATCCTATCTTGGTTTTAAAGAGGCTGTTGCTTTTAAGGAATCCGGCGGAAAATATGATATTGTGAATCCTTATGGCTATATGGGTAAATATCAATTTTCAAGAGGAACGTTGCGCATGATGGGATTTAAGAATCTGGACAATTTTCTTCAAGATACAGAACAACAGGAAAAAGCTTTTCATGCCTATGTTTCTTATAACAAATGGGTACTTCGAAATGAGATAAAGAGGTATGTGGGGCAAGAAATTGATGGTGTTGAAGTAACAGAATCGGGTATCCTTGCTGCGGCGCATCTGGCCGGTCCGGGTAATGTAAAGAAGTTTTTGAAATCTGATGGAAATTCAGATTCTTCCGATGCCAACGGGGCTACGGTTAAATACTACCTGGATTTGTTCTCAGATTATGACACCTCAGTCATTAAGGCCAGTAAAAAACCACAATTATTATAAAATTACGCTTGTAAGATGAATACGGTAGGTCTTTTTTGAAGATCTACCTTTATTTTTTTCCATTCCGCTGTAGTAGCCGTCTTAATAAATTCTGTGGGAAGTGTTATATCACACGCCACACATACTCTGGTTTCCGGATGTAGAGTTTCAACAATACATTCCATCATCTGATTATTTCGATAGGGAGTTTCTATAAAAAGTTGGGTTTGGTTGTGCGTTTTAGACAGCCGCTCTAGTTTTCTCAATTCATTACACCGGTCTTTTTTATCAATGGGAAGATACCCGTGAAATGTAAAATTTTGTCCGTTTAAACCGCTTGACATTAAACCCAAAAGTATGGAGGAGGGACCAACAAGTGGAATCACTCTTATTTCATTTTGATGTGCAAGGGTAACAATTCGTGCCCCGGGATCTGCTATTCCGGGACATCCGGCATCGCTGATCACACCAATATTAAAGCCTTCAAAAACAGGATCGAGCATAGGAGGGATATCTTCATCGGCTGTAAATTTATTGATTTGGCTGATTTGCAACTTGCTTTGGCTCTTTGAAGGATCAATACTTTTGATAAATCTTCTTGCTTCCTTTTCATGTTCTACAATATAATGATCTATCTTTTCAATGGCCAGTTTTACTGACAGTGGAAGAATGGTGAGTGGCTGAATTTCGCCGAGAGGTGAGGGGATAAGGTATAGGTTTCCTTTTTCGGGCATAATGTAATTATTGTTTAATAATTTTTTTCGTAATGAAATTTCCCTCCACAGTTCTCATTTGGAGCAGGTAAATTCCTTCTTCCAGAGCCGAAAAATCAAAAGAATTTTTTAAGAGCGGCTTCTTAAAGGTTATTGATTTTATGAGTCTTCCGGATGTATCAAAAAGTTCCGCAGCCTGTATTTCAATCGTGGTGTTTATGGAAACAATGTCTGAAGTCGGATTTGGAAAAACTTGAAATTGGTGAGGATTTAAATCCGATGTTCCTGCCGAAGTTTCTACAATTTTGTAAATGGCACCTCCATTGATATCAGCAATGTACAATTCTTTATATACATCTTCACCAAAGGAGACCCAGTTTCCGTCAAAATTAGATAAAATGTTTAGAGTTTCGTCAGGGCTGACCGTTCCAATTATGCCGCTGCAATAATCGGCAAAAAAATAAAAACCGGTCATAGTCGGATATTGATTTCCCCGATATACTTTTCCCCCTGTGATGGAGCAGCCTTCTGTATGAGAATATTCTGCTATTGGGAAAGTTAATTCCGAAGCTGCAGGGCAATTGGACGTATTGAAAGGTTGGGTACCTTCATAACAACGCCAGCCATAATTGATTCCGCCGGCACTCAAGGGTTGTTTGTTTATTTCTTCAAGACTGGCTTGACCAACATCTGCTATCCAAATATTCCCATCTACTTCATCAATGGTAAAACGCCAAGGATTTCTGAGGCCGTAAGCCCATATTTCTTCTTTGACATTCGGAATATTCACAAAGGGGTTATCTACAGGAATGGAATACGGTTGCTGGCCATCGGGATGATCAACATCAATACGCAAAATTTTACCCAAAAATTCATTCAAGTTTTGTGCGTTATTAGCGGGATCTCCTGACTGTCCGCCATCGCCTGAGGAAATATAAAGGTAGCCTTCAGGACCAAACAAAATATCTCCGCCATTGTGGTTTGCGGCAGGTTGTGTATAGGAGAGAATGAGTAATTCGGAATCGGGATCAGCGAGATCCGGGTTACTTGAGTTTACGGAAAATCGGGAAATATGGGTGTCACCTGCTTGGTTCGTATAATTCAAAAAGAAAAATCCGTTGTTCTGAAAATCAGGATGGAAGGCGAGACCTAGCAGCCCTCGTTCTCCACCGGTACTTATTTTGGAAGAAATATCCATAAATGGAGTAGTGGATAGATCTCCGTCGGGTTGAATAATTTTTATTTTTCCACCTTGTTCAACAATAAATAGTCGCTCATCTCCTGCATTCTGGATATTTAAAGGTCTATCAAAACCTTGTCCTACTGGTTCCAGAGAGATGTTCTGTGCAGGCGAGACAATACTGAAGAAGATGAGAAATATAATAAGCAGTTCCTTTTTCATCATACAAGCTTTTTCGTCTGATTACTAAGGTACTTATTTATAAACCAAGACAATGTTAAAGATTTGTAGCAATTTGATTGCAGGCTTCGTCCAGCATACGAAATACGTTTTCAAATCCTGTGGTTCCGCCATAATAAGGATCGGGAACATCTACATTTTCGCCGGGAAATATTTCGTCTAGAATAAGGTGAACTTTATTTCGGTGTGCTTCAGTTCTGGCAAGAGAGAGGACGTCATTTTTATTTGAATTGTCCATGACATATATCCGATCAAATTCATCGAAATCAGAAGCTTTGAATTGCCTACAGATTTGATTTGATATATCGATATTATGTATGTTGCCTATGGCAATACTTCGCGGATCAGGTGGATTTCCTACATGCCAATGTCCTGTACCGGCAGAATCTACAAAAACTTCTTCAGCGTTTACTTTAGTTTTTAAAATTCCTTCTGCCAGGGGCGAACGGCAAATATTGCCGAGACAAACCATTAAAATTTTCGTTTTTTTCAAACTAATTTTTTTTGGAAGCCGAAGTTAACGATTTTCCTGAACAATCCGGGCTAATAATCATCGGAAAGTTTTCTTTTCAAGTCTTCCACATACTGACGGAATTGCTTGTCAGTTTCAATGAGGTTGTCTATCGTTTTACAAGCGTGAAGTACTGTGGCATGGTCTCTTTGACCAATTTGAGAACCGATAGATGCCAAAGAAGCCTTGGTATATTTTTTTGCAAAAAACATAGCCAGTTGTCTCGCTTGAACGATATGTCGTTTTCTGGTTTTAGATTGCAGGGTTTCCACATCCATCTGGAAGTAATCGCTAACCACTTTTTGTATTTGGTCAATTGAAACTTCGCGCGTAGCATTTTTGACGTAGTTTTCAACAATGCTCTGAGCAAGTTCAATAGTGATTTCTTGTTTGTTGAAAGAAGAATGAGCAATCAAAGAGATAATTGCACCTTCGAGTTCTCTAATATTGGATTTGATATTTTCTGCAACAAATTCGATGATATTATCCGGAATTTCTACCCCGTCTCTATAGAGTTTGTTTTGGATGATAGCCACTCGCGTGTCATAATCGGGATGTGCCAATTCGGCTGACAATCCCCATTTAAATCGTGACAGCAGGCGTTGTTCAATATCAACCATATCTACCGGCGCTTTGTCACTTGTTAAAATAACTTGCTTTCCAATTTGGTGTAGGTGGTTGAAAATGAAGAAGAAAACATCTTGTGTTCCTCCTTTTCCCGAGAGCATCTGGATATCGTCAACGATAAGAACATCCATGATTTGATAAAAATGAATGAAATCGTTTCTTGTGTTTTTTCGAACCGATTCAGAGTACTGCTGCGCAAACTTTTCTGCGGTGATATATAGAACGGTTTTTTCGGGGAATTTTTCTTTTATTTCAAGACCTATAGCATGAGCGAGATGTGTTTTTCCCAGCCCGACTCCGCCGAAAATTAATAACGGATTAAATGAGGTGCCTCCGGGTTTATTGGCTACTGCCAGCCCTGCTGAGCGCGCCAGCCTGTTGGAATCACCTTCTAAAAAGTTGTCAAAGTTATAATTGGAATTTAACTGAGAGTCAATCTTTACGTTACGGATTCCCGGAATCACGAAAGGGTTTTTTAACTCCGGATCCTTATGTTTCACAGGAACATCCACTTCTTGTGCCTGGACGGCAGGGCGCTGAGAACTGGGAATTTTTTCTGTAAACGGAGCTCGATTTCCCATCGTATTTTCCATGTTGATGACATACACCAATTTGGCCTTGGGTCCTAACTCTTTAGTTAAAGCAACTCGCAGGATCTTCACATAATGTTCTTCCAGCCATTCATAAAAAAACTTGCTGGGAACCTGAATGCTTAAAGCGTTATCAGCTAATTTTACTGCCACGATAGGTTCGAACCATGTTTTGTAAGCTTGACCGGAGATGTTATCTCGAATAAAAGCTAAACAATTGTTCCAAACCGTTTCTGCAGTTTTGATCATGGTTATAAGTGACGATTTAAAGTTGGTAAATTTTTGTTAAAGTGCGGGGACTTGAGAAGTCATATTGGAAACTCTAACGGTGCAAATATGTGGACAAAAAAGTTATAAAAAAAACCCGGAAGGGGTTGAAATTTTCATTTTTTTTACCCATACTCACGTGATAAATCTACAAAAAATCTTTGGCGAAAAAAGAATAAATAGTGAAGAAAAATCTTACAAAAATAAGAGTCCGTTATGGCGAGACAGATCAGATGGGCGTAGTATATTACGGAAATTATGCTCTATATATTGAACAAGGTCGAACAGAGTGGTTGAGAGATCTGGGGATATCCTACAAATGGATGGAAGATCAAAATATTATGCTCCCGGTTGTTCATTTAAGTATCGATTATAAAGCTTCTGCTTTTTATGATGATTTGTTGACAATAGAGACCACTTTAGAAGAGATCCCAAATGTTAAAATTATCTTTAATTACAAAATTTTTAACGAACAAAATAAGTTATTGGCGACAGCCAAAACAATTCTTGTTTTTATAGAAAAAGATTCCGGAAAAATTCGACGTGCCCCTGATTTTCTTCTTGAGCGAATAAATCGGGATTAAGCAGGGATTAAAGCCTCTTGAAGGATATTTTAAAAAGTGATTCAAGAATCTCTTCTATTCGAGAAGAATCACTTTTTCTGACAGAAATTGTGAGCTCACAATTCAATGCCATCTTTTGATTTTCGATCTTTAGATTTTCCTCTTTTATAATGCGCATTACGGTGTTCATTTCGGGATAATCAAATTTCAAAAGATAGAGATCGTCTATCGTATATTCTATAATCTTTGCCTGCTCCAATGCCATTTGTGCAGTTGTTCTATAGGCCTGAATCAAACCGCCCACTCCTAATTTTACTCCTCCAAAATACCGTACCACTACCACCAACACATTGGTGAGTTCAAAGGACTGAATTTGACCATAAATCGGCATCCCTGCACTATTGGAGGGTTCTCCGTCGTCGTTTGCCCGGTAGCTGTCATAGTTCTTTCCCATTTGCCACGCATAGCACCAGTGTCTTGCACTATGGTGCTGTTTTTTAAGCTCTTCCAGATGCGTTTTAACCTGTTCTTCGGATGTAACGGGAAAAGCATAACCTAAAAACTTGCTCCCTTTCTCCTTAAAAAGTACTTCCGGAGTAGGTTCGTCAATTGTTTTGTAGGTGTCTTTTTTCGTTTCCACTACTTATCTTTTCTTTTTGAATATAGTAAGTTGATCCTCTTTTATAGCTTCTCTAAACACCGCTTCCGCCGATATCTTTGGAGCAGCTATTCCTTCACGAAAAGTGACGGGAGCAGAAAAAACATGAGCTTCATCCCACAAGTCTTCTTGAATGAAAGAATGAAGTGTTTTTGCCCCGCCTTCAACAATAACAGATTGGATTTCTCTCTCATACAGAATTCTGCAAATCTGTTCCGGGAGTGGGATGTTAAAATCTACATGCTCATAGATTATATCAGTTCGGCTCCCTGAGATTTTCTTTTCGGTTAAAACAATGGTTTGAGCCTCATCATTAAAAATTTGAAGATCCGAGGGGAGTTTCAAATATCTATCCAAGACCACCCTCACAGGATTTGATCCTGCCCATGATCTTGTGGTGAGTGAGGGATTATCTTGAATGGCCGTGGTTGTTCCTACAAGAATTGCCATCTCTTCAGCTCGCATCTTATGTACGCGTTGTCTGGAATACTCATTTGTGATCCAGACAGGCTCCTGCTTCTTTCTTATTTCACTTGAAGGAGCCATAAAACCGTCGGCAGTTTGAGCCCATTTCAGAATAATGTATGGTCGCCGTTCTTGATGATAGGTAAAAAAACGTTTATTTAATTCGAAACATGCTTCCTCTAATATTCCTGAAAGCACATGGCACCCGTTCTCCTTTAATAATTTTATTCCCCTGCCCGCAACTTTGGGATTGGGATCTAAATTTCCGATTACCACTCTCTTAATCCCGGATTTTAGGATGAGAGCAGCACAAGGAGGAGTTTTTCCATAATGACTACAGGGCTCCAAGTTTACATAAAGTGTTGCATTCTTGAGTTCATTTCTATTTTTTACGGCACTTATAGCATTTACTTCAGCATGGGGCATTCCTGCCCGATAGTGCCACCCTTCACCAATGATTTTATCGTTCAAAACAATAACACTTCCCACAAGAGGATTAGGATATGTAGTTCCCAATCCGTTTTTTGCCAGTCGGATACAGCGCTCAATATATTTTTCGTGTGGATGCACTTGTTCGGTTTAATCTAAAATCTGTAAAAATTTCAATCCAAAAATAAACGCTCCTTTGTTGGTGTTTCCGAAGAAGGAATGAACATAATCGATACGCAACAACCTCAAGTTTCCGAAACCGACATTGTCCAGACCCACAGAAAGTTCTGAATAAGGTTTATGCTCTTCTGTGCTCAAAAAATGGGCTCCTACAATCATATTCCAGTTCAGGAGATTGAGTCCGGGGATTTTTCCCAGGACCCATCCTTTAAAATCATGTTCCAAATGGCCTTCAAAGTAGGGTTTATTTGTACTAAACTCATAGTACGGCAAGAGGTTAAAAACGTTTAAATAATCAGAATCTGTGCCTATTCTTGTTTGATTTCCATTAAAATGTTTATAGTCGGCAAAGGTTATTCCGTCTCCCGCCATAAATGTTCCGGCTTTTAAATTGTATTTGAAGGTTCCTTTGTTCCCCGCTTGGAGTCCCTGATTAATCCGAGCTTGAAAGAGCGTGTAATCGTGTTGCTTTTTATCCAATCCAATGCCGTTTTGTATGTTCAGTGTGAGCACGGGGTATTTGCTGTTTCCGAGGTTCATTTTCATGTCGGGATTGCTGAAATATTTCTGATTGAAAACAATTCGTGCCTGCACATTGGTCCGGATAACAGAATGTTCTTCAAATGCCGGAGTTACAAAATCTTCCGGTGCCCGGGGATTGTTGCTGGTGTAACTGGCACCTTTGTTTCGGATATAGACTTGTTCAGTATTATTGAATAGCGGTTTTCGATTTTCATAGGCCAAAGTAGCGCTTAGGTGGAGGCCATTCAATACTTCCTGACTATATCCCGCCTGCGCGTAATTCAACTCGAAAACTTTCATATAGTTTCGTTCAAACCACAGCGAGCTCATACTGTTAATCATCGCCTTGATGGGTTCCTGCCGGTTAAATTGTTGAACCCGACTACCCCCCGTAAGACTCAGCCGTAGCCTGTCTTTTAGGTTAAAATTCCGAATTATCTCACCTTCCCATCGCAACCGATCTTCTGCTAAACCGTAATCGGCTTTTATTCTGGTTAGCACATAATCTGCTCTATTTTCATCATAAGATTTTCTGAAAAACAAGGCAGGTTTCCCGTGAAATCCTTGAACCGTATTAAAACCTAATTTAAGGGCCGGACTCTCATATCCCATAGACCATTTTTCATAACTGTTGGTATAGGTGTACCCAAAAATCGGGTCGCTCCATTGGAATTTATTGTGTTTTGCATCTATGGAGTCTAAATACACTTTGGAGGTTCGTAATTGTTGAATGCTGTCTCGCCGAATGTAGTCATGGATTTCTTCATCAGTAAGTGGGACAGGACGAATGCCATTCCAGTAGGTGCTGTCTTTTTTATTGGCTTTATCTTCAAAAGACAAAAGCTCGTTTGAGAAAGATTTTTTGTCAAATTGCGGATTGAAATTATAGTTCGAATACATTGCAATAAAACGCCCTTGACCTTTGATCATCATAAACTTAAACTGGAAATCGATGGTTTGGGAGATTCTAACCCAGAAATCATACTCATTATCGAGTTTAAAGGTTTGCTTAATCACTAGTTCTTCAACAAAGGGAACTTGTATTGCGGCGCCGGTGGTTTTCAATTCTACACCATAAAGTTGCCAATCATCCTCTACAATATATATCACACCCTCCCATACATTGTCATTGGCACGTCGCGGAATTACTGCTATTTTATTGACCAGTTTGGTCCCTTCATAAAAAACCCCTTCAAGCTTATATTTATAATAATTTAAGGCATTTGTAGCGATGGGGGAGACCAGAGGAACATTAAACGGTATGGTGTTTTCGTAAAAAGAAAGATTAGCACTCAGAGCGTTATTGAAACTAAAGCCATTGTCATTACCGCTCACTTTACTTGCGAGAATCCTTTCTTTGAACTTATCGGGTTTTTCATAAGATATTTTAGAGATCGTTTCCGATAAATAAACAATACCCGCCCGAGTGGAATCAATAGCTCCATCCAGATCTCCTACTTCTTGTCCCAAAATCTTTTCAGGAACATCTTTCACACGCCAAAGACCGCGAGAATAGAAATCTGCGGTGTAGGCATCAAAACGTTCTAAATTGTTTTTCCTGTTGTCAATGGTTTTTCTAATAATTCGATATGCCGGATCTTCTTTTTTAGAAATAATCACTTCAGAAAGGGAGGTGCTCTCTTCTTGCATTTGAACATTAAGAATGAAAGGAAAGCTTTTAGGATGAACTTTTTCCGTAACAGTTTTATATCCCAAATATTGAAAGCTTATTTCATAGGCTTTTGGTTCTGATAGGTTCAGGTTGTAATTCCCATCGTCGTTTGTGGTAGTCCCGACATAGCTGTTTTTGATGTATACGTTTACATAGGCTAAAGATTCTCCATTGGTGTCGGTTACTTTTCCAACGATCTGAGCTGAAAGCTGAGTGGAGACAAAAAACAAGAAAAGGAAAATGGTTCTCAATCCTTAAGATATTAAATGGGTTAGATTTCGATAAACGGTTTATTGCTGTTCTTCTTCGTTACGTTCTTTTTTTCGTTCGTAATAATTTTGTCTGAAACTACGATGTCTTCTGTTTCTTAATTGTCTGTTATTATGTCTATTCCAAAAAAGAATTAAAGCCAGAAGTAAAATTCCACCAATTATCAGAACTATGGGATTGGATAAATCGATATTCATAATCAAATTACTTTCTGTACCGGAAGGTTCGCTTCGTCACTTTCTATAATGCCATCTCGCAAACGGATGATTCGGTGTGCATTTGCGGCAATGTCTTCTTCGTGCGTAACCAGAATAACCGTGTTTCCCGCAGCGTGAATTTTATTGAACAGATTCATGATTTCGACAGAGGTTTTGGAATCTAAATTCCCTGTAGGCTCATCGGCAAGAATGATGGAAGGATTGTTCACTAATGCTCGGCCCACCGCCACGCGCTGTCGCTGTCCTCCTGAAAGTTGATTGGGTTTATGATCCATCCGGTCACCGAGTCCCACACTTTTCAACACTTCTTCAGCGCGCGCCAAACGGTCTTTTTTTGAAGCTCCGGCATAAATCATCGGCAAAGCAACATTTTCTAAGGCTGTAGTTCGCGGAAGTAAATTAAACGTCTGAAAAACAAATCCGATTTCTTTATTTCGGATTTCTGCAAGCTCATCATCAGTCATATTGCTCACGTTTTTTCCGTTCAATTCATAAGTTCCTGAAGTAGGCGTGTCTAAACATCCAAGAAGGTTCATCAATGTTGATTTTCCTGAACCTGAAGGTCCCATCAATGCTACATATTCGCCGCGGTTTATATCAAGATCAATTCCTTTTAAAACTTTTACAACTTCATTTCCGAGAGGAAAATTCCGGGTGATATTTCTGAGCTTGATAACTGAATTCATACGTGGTGTTTTCTCTATAGACGCAAATATAAGCGAGCTGTTACATTTTTATCGAATAGGATCCCTTGCTTTTAAAATTTTTAAGGCTAAACCCGGATTATAAAATGCTGTTTTCGTTGTTCTTTTCTGAAAAATACCATTCCCCATTGAAAGGTGTCAATGGAAACAGTGACTTCCGGGCGGCTGATGATTTCGTGCCAGGCGTCAGTCATACCCCGACTCCAATAAATATCGTCAAAGATGATGACGGTGTCATTGTGGGTGAATTTCAAAAGGTTTTCAAAATACTGTACCGTGCTTTTTCCGCTGTGGTCTCCGTCAATATAAATGAGATCAAATTTTGTTGAAGCATCTGTTTTTGCAAAAAACTCCTGAAATGTCTCGTTGAGCGGATGGATGTTTTTGAAATTGAATTTTTCAAAATAATGTTTTGCTGTTTTCAAAGTTTCCGGACAACCTTCTATTGTGGAAACAGACGAAACAGGAACGCCCGAAGCGATCGCTATGGTTCCCAACCCTAAGGAAGTTCCTAATTCTAAACTTCGTTCTATCTTTAAATATCGTGAAAGACGAAATAATAATCGCTGCCTTTTTCTTGTTAATCCTGCCACTCGTGCTATCCGGGATATTTTTCTATGAGAACCTTTAAAAATTCGAGATCCGGCACCGAAATCGAGAATCTCGATTTCATTTTCGTCCATTAACAAGGCGTGGCGATAGTCTTTAAATAAATCGTATTCAGGATATTTTTTCCGGTCGTTAAAGCATAATGTGGTTAACGAATAAACAAAAGGGGAGTGGATTCCGTGTTTATTGGTGGAACGGAAAAGAAATCGGAAATAACTGATTATCTGATGAGTCAACACGAGTTATTCTTCCAATTTTGCAGACAGTTCAAACCATCGCTCGGTTTTTTCGTCGATTGTGTCTATGAGTTCCTTTAGCTTGATTGACTGCTTGTCAATTTCAGCGCCGTCCCAGTTTTCTGTGGCGAATTTGTTTTGTAAAGTATCCCGTTCCTGTTCCAGTTTATGAATTTCCCTTTCCAGATTTCGGAATTCTTTCTGCTCGTTATAACTGAGTTTTGCTTTGGGTTTTTCTTCCAACCAATCAACTTTCGCTTTGGAAATTTCGTCTGATTTTGTTTCTGTCGGCTGACTGTCTTCATAAACCCGATAATCGGAATAATTCCCGGGGAAATCTTGTACTTCGGCATTTCCTTGAAAAACAAAAAGATGATCGACAATTTTGTCCATAAAATAGCGGTCGTGAGAGACCACAAGTAGATTTCCGGGGAAATCGAGGAGGAAGTTTTCAAGTACATTCAGCGTTACCACATCCAGATCGTTTGTGGGTTCGTCGAGAATCAGGAAATTCGGATTTTGAATCAGAACCGTACAGAGATAAAGTCTTTTTCGTTCTCCACCACTTAATTTTTCGACATAGTCATACTGCTTTTTTCTGTCAAAAAGGAAACGCTCCAAAAGCTGACTTGCGGAGATTTGGCGGCCTTTCTTAAGAGGTATATAATCCCCAAATTCGCGGATGACATCGATTACCTTTTGTCCTTCTTTAATTTGAATGCCGCTCTGCGTATAATATCCGAATTTCACCGTGTCGCCAACAATTACTTTCCCCGAATCGGGAGGGAGAGTGCCGGTAAGAATGTTTAAAAAAGTAGATTTTCCGGTTCCGTTTTTTCCAATAATCCCGATTCGTTCTCCGGGTTTAAAGTTGTAATTGAATTTGTCAAGCAGCTTTTTATCGCCGTAAGATTTCGAAACGTTGTGGAATTCTACAATTTTGGTTCCGAGACGCTCCATATTGATTTCTAACTGAACCTGATGGTCATTTCTTCGTTTTCCCGCCCGTTCTTTAATTTCAAAAAAGTCGTCAATTCGGCTTTTACTTTTTGTAGTTCGCGCTTTTGGTTGGCGGCGCATCCATTCGAGTTCCTGTTTAAAAAGCTGTTTTGCTTTTGAAGTTTCTGACGCTTCATTTTCTATTCGCGCATCTCTTTTTTCAAGGTAATAGCTGTAATTTCCTTTGTAGGCATAGAGTTCACCTTCATCCAATTCTACAATTTCGTTGCAAACGCGTTCAAGAAAATAACGGTCGTGAGTGACCATAAATAAGGTGTAATTTTCTTTTGCAAAGAGATTTTCCAACCATTCAATCATTTCCAAATCCAAATGGTTAGTAGGCTCGTCCATAATTAGCAAATTCGGATTCGTCAACAATGCACTTGCCAAAGCGAGTCTTTTTTTCTGTCCGCCACTGAGCTTTGAAACTTTTACGGAAAGATCATCCAATTTGAGTTTTGAAAGAATTTGTTTGTATTTCGTTTCAAAATCCCACGCATGATTGGCATCCATGGCATCAATGGCTTTCTGCATTTCATCTACATCATCCGGATTTTGAATGGATTTTTCGTAGCGCTCAATAATTTTCAGAATCGGAAGATCTGACGAAAATATCGTTTCTTCTATAGTCAGATTCGGATTCAAATCGGGTTCCTGTGAAAGAAAAGCTACTTTCAGATCTTTTCGGTAAGTGACAAGGCCGGAATCCGGTGTGTCTTTTCCGGCCAGAATGTTTAGTAACGAAGTTTTTCCCGTACCGTTTTTCGCAACAAATCCGATTTTTTGTCCTTCATTTATTCCGAAAGAAATGTTTTTAAAAAGCACCCGCATCCCGTAGGATTTGGAAATATTTTCAACCGAAAGGTAGTTCACAGTAAAAAGTTTTTGCAAAAATAGTCAATTTCCTCACCGCGATTGGTATAGAAGGATTTGATTAAGAAATAGGAAATCTCCATTGGTTAGCGAAGTTCATTCCTATAAAAGTTAGTATTTTTACGGCTGTTAAAAGTTAAAATAAAGATGGCAGAGACAATAGAGCGAATTAAATGTTTGATAATCGGATCGGGACCCGCGGGATATACTGCTGCAATTTATGCTGCCCGTGCCGATTTAAAACCTGTTTTATATACCGGAATGGAGCCCGGCGGACAATTGACTACTACTACGGAAGTGGATAACTTCCCAGGATATCCCGATGGTGTTGACGGACCTGCAATGATGGCCGATCTTCAGAAACAAGCCGAACGTTTTGGAACACAGGTGCGTATTGGGATGGTCACTGAGGTCGATTTTTCTGATGAAGTAGGCGGAATTCACAAAATTGTGGTAGATAATGCCACCAAATTGGAAGCGGAAACCGTAATTATCGCTACCGGAGCAAGTGCAAAATACCTCGGACTCCCGTCTGAACAAAGACTTCGCGGCGGAGGGGTTTCGGCTTGTGCGGTGTGTGACGGATTTTTCTATAGAAATCAGGAAGTGGCTATTGTTGGAGCAGGAGATACTGCCGCGGAAGAAGCAACTTATTTGGCCAATATTTGTTCGAAAGTGACCATGTTGGTTCGCAAAGATTATATGCGTGCATCAAAAGCGATGCAACATCGGGTAAACAAGACAAAAAATATCGAAGTTTTGTACAATTCCGAAGTGGATGAAGTTTTGGGTGATCAGGTGGTTGAAGGCTTACGAATCGTAAATAATCAAACCGGTGAAAAACATGAGATTCCGATTACCGGACTTTTCATTGCTATCGGACATACTCCAAATACCGATGTTTTTAAAGGTCAATTAGATATGGATGAAACCGGATATATCATCACCAAAGGGAAAACTACCCATACCAATAAACCCGGAGTTTTTGCCAGTGGCGACGTTCAGGATAATGTTTATCGCCAGGCTGTAACAGCGGCAGGAACAGGGTGTATGGCCGCTTTGGATGCCGAAAAATATTTGGTGAGTATTGAAACTGAGACCGAATTGGAAGTGGAGTAAGAGTTGAGAATATTGAGTATAGAGTATAGAGTATAGAATATAGAAGAATGACTTTAATTTTTTCAAAGCTTCTTCTGTAATAAAAAAGCCGGAATTTTCCGGCTTTTTTGGGCTTAAACAATTTATAATAGTTCAGATAGAATCTCTTCTTTTGAAGATTAAAGTGTCAGTTCCTTTTCGTGAAAGATGAACCTCTGCATTGACAAGAGACAGAATTTTCCAAGCATCGGTGAGCTCGGCAACATTTTCCGGAGCTTCGAGTACCAACTTTTCTGACTCTCCCGGAAAGCTCTGATAATACCACTTTCCATTGGCTGTCAATTCTTGAAATTCTACTACAAGACTATCGGGTTCTTTAAATTTGAAGACAATACTGTCAAAATCCGCCGTCTGATTCCCGTTTTCAGTAACAAATTTGTCAATTTGCCATGAAGCCCTTGGCATCACAAATCTTATACGCTCAAATTCTTGAGTTATAACATCTCCGGGAATATCGGAAGTGTCGCAGGCTGTTAAAGAAATCACACAAAGAAGTAAGAATAACTTTTTCATAGTCAACGAAATCACAAAAATACATGCTTCATTCTGAAGTTATTGTTTTTTCCGAATATTTCCGGACCTGCTTTCAGAACTTTCCACAAATTGAGGATTTCCGTAATATGTAACATCACCACCGCTTGAGGCGCGCATTGAAATTCTGTCTTTTACATTCACCTTTACAGATCCGCCACTGCTCGCCTGTGCCACGCCATTCACCGTTTGAAGCTCCTTGGCATTGACATCGCTTCCGCTAGATGCTTTGACATCCAGATTAATTACTTTTCCTGAAAGTTTGATATCGGCACCACTTGAAGTGACAACCGTCAGATCTTCTGACAAAATTTCCAGACGAGCCGAGCCGCCACTGCTTCCCTTTAGAGATAGTTTTTGACTTTTCAAAATATCATCGGAAGTAATCGAAGAGCCACTACTTACACTAATAGTTTCAAGTTGCTCATAGGTGACATAAACCTTCTTAGCTCTTGCAAAACGAATATTCTTTGAAACACCAATCTTCAGAACTCCATTCTCCGTATGGGTTTGGATGAGATGTTGAAGGTTTTCATCAGCTTCAACTTTAACCTGTGTCTTATCTCCGGGAATGAGAATAACTGAAATGCCGGCAGTTGCAGCCACGCCGTTAAAAGGCTCAACCGATCGATCTTGGGTAACTATTTTCCCGTTTCCTTTTTCGCCCGGATTCACGATACATGACTGCGAAAGCAGCCCGATGCTTAGGATTAATAGTAATACTTTTAACTTCATGATATTATTGTTTTAGGTTAGAAATGCTTCAAGACTTCGTCTTCCCAATTTTCTGTGGAAGAAAATGGTTGTGGTGCCGCAAGAGTGTCAACAGCTGGACAATTCAAACATTCGGAGGTGTTGTTTTTTAGTAAATGAAACCGAGCCACGTCAGACTTCCGAATCACAGATGCTTGTAAATAGCTTTTGACGCTTTCCTGTGGAAAAATAATGGTGTTCTCAGGAATAAACAGGGTAACGGAAATCTGTTGTTCTTTGTTGCTTTCCATCTTATCAGTTGTGAAATACGAATTCAACTCGATATTTCTTCCGCTGATGTCGAAGTCATAATTTATAGCATTGGCGCGTTTCTTGGCAAGAATGAAATCTTTTCCTCGTGCCGATTTTTCTACAATAATCTTTCCTACTGAATCGTTTGTCGGTCGTATTTGTAATCTGATATCTGTTGAAAAAAGTACCTCTTTGTCGTGTTCATCCAGTCTTGACTGAAGACCGGATTTCTGTGAAAGGTCGATTCCGTAGTACGAATTTCCTTTCATAGTAATATATAAGGTGTCAGATGTCGGTATCGTGAAAACTCGTTCTTCCACCACATTTCCATTATATGCACGCATCTGAGATTGTTGAACTCCCACATATATAAGCCCGATAATAGCCAAGAGCCAAAGCAGCCACAAGCTGGTGGAGACAACTTTGTTAACCGGTCGCAGATTTGGAACGATCAATTTTAATCCTAAAATGAACAATGCGAAGAAAGGAATTCCTACAGCAAACAGAACGAAAATCCCTATTGCCCATAAGGGAAGAATAGAATCGGTAAAGGAGAAGTAATCATAATAATCGGGGGCATTAAAATATCCGAAACTACTGATTCCTATGAGACTGAAAATGAGTCCGACGATAACCGAAAATCCAATCAGAATCAATAAAGCACCAAGGATTTTTCCGACTACTTTAAGAAGGGTAACGATGATATCACCAAGAGTATCGAAAAATCGGGAAGTTCCGGTTTTAATTTTGTTGCCATATTTGTCATAATCAACTCCTTTTACTTTGGAGGCTACATTTTCATATCCTTCTCTAAATTTCTTTTCAATATTGGATATGTTGATCGGCTCCCCGTGCATACGCAATTTGTCGGCTGTAGTCACCGCCGCAGGCACAAATGCCCAAAGCAATAGGTAGATCAAAATCGGAGAGCCTACTCCGGCAATAAGGAGCAGGACCCAAATGAAACGAATCCAAAGCGGATCAATTCCGAAATAATGGGCAATCCCTGAAGAAACCCCTCCAATCCATTTATCATCTTCATCCCGATACAGCCGCCGGTAATTTCTGAAATCTGTGTTTTCGTTGAAACTTTCGTTGGCTTCTCCTTCCGGATCAGCTCCTTCGGCATAATCTTCAGGCTGTCCCATCACAAGAATCGCTTCATTGACTTCCTTTAAGCCCACAACGTGCTGAGGAGAGGGTAGTTTTTCTGAGAACAGTTCCGCTAACCGTATTTCAATGTCATTCAGAATTTCTTCACGACCTGCGGTGTTTTGCAGAGAGAGGCGGATGGCAGTTAGATAATCAGATAGTTTGATATAGGCATCTTCGTCCATATGAAAAAGGATACCACCAAGATTTATGTTTACTGTTTTTTTCATGCTTCGTTAGTTTTTTCGGTGATTTTATTGACTGCTGATTGGAGTTCGTCCCAGGTACTTCCAAGATCATCCAAAAATTTTTTTCCTTTGTCGGTAAGAGCATAATACTTCCGTGGCGGTCCTCCTGTAGATTCCTCCCATCGGTAGGTGAGTACATCTGCATTTTTCAATCGGTTCAATAAAGGATAAATTGTTCCTTCCACCACAATCATTTTTGCCTCCTTTAAAGCATCAAGAATATCGGATGTGTACGCTTCTCCATCTTTTAAAATGGATAGAATACAGAATTCCAGGATTCCTTTACGCATTTGAGCTTGTGTGTTTTCGATATTCATAATTTTATTTTTAAACCGTCGCTTGCGATTCCTTTCTTATAAATCCTATACTCAATGGGTATCTATAAACGAGTCCGCCGGATGCCTTGACTGCGGCCAGAATAACAACAATAATTTCAAAGACACTGATGAGAGACAAGATGATCAATAGGATTACAAACCAAGTAAGCGCCACAGAGACAGAGAATAAAGACAGAATACTGTCATATTTTTCCATAGCTTCTGAAAGTGCAACCAGGTCACCGATCATGATGACAAACACGGGAATACATGCTATCAGTAAAAGAAATTTATAAAGAATAAGACTGAGTTGGAAATTTATAGCCTGGCGTCCATTGGCATCTACAAATTCCTTATCTCGATGAGCACTCCATATAATAAGAGGAACAATAACTCCGGCCAAGGGAATTATAAATTTGAGAAAGGAAGCGAGATGCAGGAAAACGGAATTTGTTCGGGATTGCTGATCTGATGGAATGGAAGATGTCGGTGGCATAACTTTGTGATTTGTTTAGACAAAGATATAAATGAAGGATAGTAGTTTGTATTGCAAAGTACTGTTATTAACATTTATTTAACTTATTATGAAATAAGTAAATCTTACCTTCATCAAAAATTTTGACATATGTCGTCCTTCGGTCCTTCTAAGGTCAATTGGTTTTTATTTTTCAAGTTACCGTCTGCTTTTTTTGCTGGTGTACGAGTTCAAAATTTGCAAGAGGGCAGTTGTACCACAACCGTAAAATATGGATGGAAAAATCAGAATCCTTTTCGTTCTATTTTTTGGGCCGTTCAAGGAATGGCTGCAGAGCTGAGTACCGGTGTTCTGCTCATGGCAGCTATTCGGAAGACGGCCGTCAGTATTTCTATGCTGGTCTTGGAGGTTCAAGGTTCTTTTTTAAAAAAGGCTAAAGGTCATGTTTTTTTTACATGTTCCGACGGATCGGAGATTGAAAAATTGGTGGAACGAGCAATTGAATCCGGTGAAACTCAGGGTATTTGGCTAAAATCTGTTGGGAAGGATGATGAAGGAGAAATTGTGGCTCTATTTGAATTCCAATGGTCTTTAAAAGTTCGTAAAAGTTAAAAGGAATTTTTTTTACATAGAACATTGTCTTTCACATAAACTTTGAATATATTTAACTCAAATTTAAAATAACGCCTATTGGAAGACTTCTACTTAACTGTAACATTAAACTTTAATTAATTATGGCAAGAGCAATGTTTGATTACACCAAAACAGTGCTTTCGAAAGTTAGTTTTGATGTAAACCTTTTTTGCAGAGAATTGAAAAAGGCAATAACCCGGTTGCTACCCCACGAAATCGAAGAACTAAAATTATGGGTGAATTCACTCATAAAAGAGAATCCTCAGTTAGATAGTTGCTTAATATATTTAAATTAATAGAAAAAGGTCTCCGCGAGGAGACCTTCAAATTTTTACGCCGGGGAATTAATCCTGTTTTCCGGCCCTGTATCTTTTAAGAAGCTCCCGTTTAAAATCTTCTTCAGCAATCTTTAAAGTAATAATCTCTTTTGGAGAAATTACAGATCGCAATGCCTTGATGCGTTCTTTTTCAATCGCAATTTCTTCCATTTCCAACGTGAAATAGGTTTCCAACAACTTCATCGCTTCGGCGTCAGTCATTTTATCCCAATCATTCTTAATTTTATGGTAGATGTCTTTTCGACGTTTCGCCCTGAGATCATGAAACCGTTTGTCAAAAAGATTATAAACAGGCCAAAAGCTTTCGGCCTGTGTGGAATTAAAAGCCAATTTTTCGGTTATGAAGGCAGTCTTCAAGGCCTTTATCTGGTCATGGGTGTCTTTTTGTTGTGCAGAGATTACAGCGCACCACAAAAACAATATCAAAAATAGGGGTATGTTTTTTGTTTTCATTAAGTTATTGTTTATTTTCCTAGGCCGGCACTAGTCCAAAAATGTTCATTAGATTCTTCAATCAGGTAACTTTCCAAATCAGAACTTCCCACAAGAGGGACACCGAAATTATCTAAATAGACTTCTTCTTCTTCAATAAAATAAGCTAGGTCGAAGAGGTTTATTTTCAAATTTCCTTCATCAATATATTTGTCAATAGCCACAGACGATGACTCTACGGGCTTCACGGCAGGTCGGAAATTGTATACCAATAAACCTATCAGAAATATAGCGGCTATGCCGGCTGCTAAAGTTTGAATTTTTCGCAGAGAAAAAACTTTAGAGGCATAAAACCGCTTCGGTCTCACCGGTAAATTCACTTCAAAATGGCCAAAGTATGCTTCCGGGATACGAAAGCCTGCATCTTTTGGAAATTCCTCTTCGGCTATTCTGGAAATTAGTCGCTCCTTGAAAGAGACAAAATAATCGCTCGGGGTAGCGAAAGGGTTTTTATTTTCTTTCATCGCACTTCATTTATGGTTTTATTTCATTGGTTTTTATGAACTCCGTTATTTTTTTGACGGCGATATGATAACTGCTTTTCAATCCGCCTACTGAGGTGTTTAAAATTTCCGACAGCTCTTCAAATGTATGATCACTAAAATATTTCATATTGAAAATAAGTCGTTGTCTTTCAGGTAGCGTGGCTATAGCTTTTTGGAATTGCAGCTGGAATGCATCACCTTCAAAAAAGACATCAGTCTCTAATTTTTTCAAAGCTTCTGATTTTATTTCATCCAATGATACTCGATTCTGTTTTGCTTTTTTATTTAAAAAAGTAATGGATTCATTGGCAGCTATTCGGTACATCCAGGTGTGAAGTTTGCTGTCGCCTTTAAAAGATTTAATGTTCTTGTAAATTTTTATAAAAGTGTTTTGCAATACATCATCTGCATCGTTATGATCCAATACCATGTTTCGTATCTGCCAATATAGACGCTCTTTGTATTCATCAACAAGTTGCTTGAAAGCCTTTTCACAGGCTTCGTCTGATTGTAACGCCGAAATTAATGCTTGCTCTTGTGTCATGGTTATACATCAATGTTTTGACTGCTAACAGCGTGAAAGGTTTAAAATACGTTTTTTAATTTCTCCCGCTTTCTCGCCATAGATCTGTCAAATTTTCTTTTCCTTTGTAAAATCTTTCTCAAATAGATTATTTCAAATTTAATTTAAAAAAATTGTACGAAAATAGTTATCACACTGAAGATCTATCTCAATTCAGTTTTTTAGTCACCGGTGGTGCCGGTTTTATTGGCTCCAATATTGTCTCCTATTTACTTAAGTATAATTCCAAAAAAGTGAGGGTACTGGATAATCTCTCTACCGGGAGCATGTCCAACATAAATGAATTTATGGAGAACCCCAATTTTGAATTTATTCAAGGAGACATTCGCGATTTGGATATTTGCAAAAGAGCAATGGCAGGTATAGATTATGTTTCTCATCAGGCTGCTTTGGGTTCTGTGCCGAGATCTATAAATGATCCTATTACTTCTAACGCGGTGAATATTGGAGGTTTTCTAAACATGTTGGTTGCACAAAATGAGTCTCCTCAAGTAAAACGCATGGTATATGCTGCCTCCAGTTCTACTTATGGCGACAGTAAAACGCTGCCAAAGGTAGAAGACAATATCGGAAAACCCTTATCTCCGTATGCAGTGACGAAACTTGTAAATGAACTGTATGCAGATGTTTTCTATAAAACCTATGGAACTGCTACAGTTGGATTGCGATATTTTAATGTTTTCGGTCCGAAACAAAGTCCGAATGGTGCATATGCTGCTGTCATTCCATTGTTTATGCAAGCATTAAAAGATGGGAAATCTCCTACAATAAATGGAGACGGTGAGCAGACTCGAGATTTTACATATGTAGAAAATGCAGTTCAAGCTAATATACGTGCACTTTTTGCACCGGATGAAGCAGTCAACCAGGTATTTAATGTTGCCTGTGGAGAAAGAATCAGTCTGAATATGCTATGGAATAATCTGAAAGAAATATCCGGAGTCGATATTCCGGCCGTGTATGGACCTCCTCGTAAGGGTGACGTTAAGGATTCTCTTGCAAATATTGATAAAGCGGGAGAACTTATGGGCTACAAGCCGCTGTTCACGGTTCATCAGGGGCTCCAGACCACCTGGGAAGGATTTAGATAAAAAATAGTCCGATTTTGTTAACCGGACTATTTGATAGAAGATGTGCTTAATTTTTATCGTAAACACTCTCTTTGCCAAATTCTTTGCATAGAAGGTAGTACAGGGTAGCTCGATACTTATTTCGGTTAGATCTTCCAAGAGTTTCGATAGCTCGGTCTATGGCAGCATCCAATTCGGGACTATCTTCCAGTCCAAGCTTTTTAATAAGATAATTGTTTTTTACCGTTGCCAGTTCTTTTTCATCTGAGGCGGCAACAGTGGAGGAATCAGCTCTATAAATTGAGGGACCCAAACCGACAGTTACTTTTGTTAATAATTCCCGATCCACCTTTACTCCGGCTTCTTCCAGTTGATTGGTGTATTTCAGGATAAGTTCTTCTCTTTTATTCATGGATTAGAGTTTTGAAATTAATTATTGATTTAAAAAACATTGAGGAAAAATATCAAAAATTTTTAAGATGAACGAAAACAAATCAAATACTTATTTTATATTCTTTTAAAGTATCTGCAAGAGAGCTTCTTAAATCTGAATGCCTTTTTCTTTTGCCAATTATCAAGGCACAAGGAACTTGATATTTTCCTGCCGGAAATTTCTTTGTATAACTTCCGAGAATTACTTCTGCTCTTTCCGGAACATAGCCGTTCATTTCCGACGGTTCAGAGCCGGTCACATCTATAATTTCTGAGGAGCTGTCCAAAACTACATTAGCACCCAGTACAGCTTGTTTTCCCAACGAATTCCTTTCGCCAACATACACCCGGAACCAATAAGGGCTCCGTCTTCTATGATAACCGGAGAGGCTCCAATGGGTTCCAAAACTCCTCCTATTTCAACGCCTCCGCCAAGGTGGACATTCTTGCCAATCTGAGCACAACTACCCACTGTAACCTAAGTTTCTATATTAGTTCCTTCATCTACATAAGCACCTATATCAACATAACTCGGCATAAGAAGGGTGTTCTTTGTAATGTATGCACCAAATTGGTTGTTTCAATTCTTCCATTTCAGCTTCCTATTTCGTGCAAATATAATCTTCTATGGATATTTTAATTTCACCTTAAGGTTTACATATTTAAGAAAGCCTTACTTTTGCACCCGTTATGGCAAGAATAATGGCATTGGATTATGGGAAAAAACGTACCGGAATAGCAATCACAGACGAGCTGAAAATGATTGCATCCGGTCTCACTACTGTAAACACTTCCGATCTTTTAAAATTTCTCAAAGATTATTTCAAACAAGAAAAAGTGGAGTTGCTCTTGGTAGGCTTACCCACGCAAAAAGATGGTACGCCTTCTGAAATCGAAGTGGATATTCAGAATTTTCTTGTCCTGATGCGCAAAGAATTTCCGGATCTACCCATAGAGCGGGTGGATGAACGATACACAAGTAAGATGGCGTTCCAAAGTATGATAGACTCGGGAGTGAAAAAAAAACAACGCCGAAATAAAGCTCTTGTTGATGAGATCAGTGCTACTCTTATTTTACAACAATATTTATATTAAGAGAGCACCAAATGTAAAACAATGAAAAGAAAATGATACTACCTATTGTAGCCTATGGGGATCCCATACTTAGAAAAAAGGCAGAAGATATTGATAAGGATTATCCGCAGTTAGATGATCTTATCCAAAATATGTTTGAAACCATGTATGCGGCTCACGGTATTGGTCTTGCAGCACCTCAAGTGGGGAAGGCAGTGCGTCTCTTTGTTGTCGATGCCTCACCTTTTGAAGATGATGAAGATCTAACTGATGAAGAACGAAGTTTTTTGGCTTCTTTTAAAAAAGTGTTTATCAATGCCCAAATTCTTGAAGAACGCGGAGATGAATGGGCTTTTAATGAAGGATGCCTGAGCATTCCCGATGTGCGTGAAGATGTTTTCAGACAACCGGATATAACCATTCGATACTTAGATGAAAATTTCCAAGAACATACAGAAACCTTCTCCGGTCTTGCCGCGCGCATTATTCAACATGAATACGATCATATAGAAGGTGTTTTATTCACCGATAAACTTTCTCCTTTAAAAAAGCGGTTGATTAAAAGCCGACTGACTAATATTTCAAAAGGAAAAATTTCTGTAGATTACCGAATGAAATTTCCGATGCTAAAAAAGAAGCATTAGTAGTTTTGAAAAAAGAATCAAACCTAAGATATTTGCAACCTTTAAGACAAAAAGTAAGACTATGAGTTTAGAAAAAGTGCTTGCCATTTCGGGAAAACCCGGACTTTACAAGTTAAAGAATCAGACAAGAGCCGGATTTTTGGCCGAGTCCCTGCTTGATGGGAAAACCATCAATGTCAGCGGCCGGCATAATGTGAGTTTACTATCTGAAATTGCTATTTATACACTTACTGAAGAAGTACCTCTTCGGGAGGTTTTCCGAAAAATCTCAGAGAAGGAAGAGGGGAGGGAAACCATTAGTCATAAAGCTTCAAAGGACGAACTAGAAGAATTTTTCTTTTCGGTCCTTCCGGATTATGATGAAGATCGTGTGTATGCAAGCGACATTAAGAAAGTAGTTCAGTGGTATAATCTTCTCATTAAAAACGGAATAACAGATTTTTCTGCACCGGAAAAAGCAGAAGCCGGAGCGCAAGAGGAAACTCAGAAAGAAATTAAAGAAATAAAAGAAGCTAAGAAAGCCGTACCGGGGAAAGCTTCCACCGTTGACAATAAATCGGCGGCAAAGGCCTCTTCTGCCAAAAAAGGCGGAACAGGTAAAAGTGCGGCTACACGAAAAGTATAAGAGTTATCCATAACCGAATAGAAACTCCCTAAGAGATCAACGCAGTCTTTAGGGAGTTTTTTATATACAGTTAGTGCGGTGCGTTGTTGTAGTATTGTTTATTTTTGCATCTTCTTAATAGAATGAAAAGCTATGAAATTTTTTATTGATACAGCCAATCTCGATCAGATACGTGAAGCCCAGGATTTAGGAGTCTTAGACGGCGTAACGACCAATCCTTCTTTAATGGCAAAAGAAGGAATTACCGGAAAAAACAACATTCTTAAACACTATGTGGACATCTGTAATATTGTAGATGGTGACGTTTCGGCAGAGGTGATAGCTACAGATTTTGAAGAAATAATTAGAGAAGGAGAAGAACTGGCAGAGCTTCACGATCAAATTGTGGTAAAAGTTCCTATGATAAAAGACGGAATTAAAGCCATCAAACATTTCGCTGATCACGGGATCAGAACCAATTGCACCTTGATTTTTTCTGCAGGACAAGCCCTACTGGCGGCCAAAGCCGGTGCTACTTATGTTTCTCCTTTTATCGGAAGACTGGATGATGTGTCAACAGATGGCTTAGAATTAATTGCAGATATCCGGCAAATTTTTGATAATTATGAATTTGACACGCAGATATTGGCAGCCTCTGTGCGACATACCATGCATATTATCCACTGTGCAAAAATTGGTGCCGATGTCATGACCGGACCGCTATCATCAATTTTAGGTTTACTGAAACATCCGCTTACCGATATCGGACTTCAACAATTCTTAGCCGATTACAAAAAAGGAAATTGAATTTATCTTCTATTTAAGTAACCCAACAATAATTGCTCAAAATTCTGGTGAAACATGTTACTGTTTCCTTCCAGAATTTTGAGATCTTTATCAATTATAATGGCTTTACTCAGATTGTTCAATAACAAAGAGTGTTCGGAATCAATGGGGTTTTCTAACTGAAACTCCTCTTTTTCATTATATTTTTCCTGTAAAACATAGTTTCTCCATTGGCGGTAATGGTTATCCGTATTGATACCGTAGAAATTGTATTCCGGAAACTTAGATTTTAATTCAGCTGCGCGATTGTGGTTTTTTATGGCTTGAGTGGGAGATTTGTAGCTCCAGAAAAACAAAACGGTGGGTTTATGAATAAGATCGTGAAGATCCTCAGAAGTATTCTCTGTAGTAAGCAACGCAATATGAGGAATCGTTTTTCCGTTCACCATAGTTGAAGCCGTTTTAGCTACTCGTTTCACCTCGCTATTATGTTTCGGTAGGTTGTTTATCTGTTGAAATTTGGCTAAAAATTTTCCCAATAAGGCTTCCTCTTCCTTTCCATTAAAATAAAAACGAAGTGCCGTATTACGTGACAGCGTATTTCTTATGGAATCGTTTTTTATTAAACTGTCTATCATTTCCAAACGAGTATTGCTGAAATCGAAGGAAAAACGATCTCCGTGAGCGGCTAATTTTTTTAGAGTCAGGTTGTCTAAATAGTATAACAGATACCTGTAATAAGGATAGTAATATCTTAAAGCTTCGTTTTCCGTATCTACTTGAGCTCTGTAACTAAAGAATGAGGGATCTATTGATGATAAACGAGAAAAATTGGCGAGGGCGTAAAGCTCCTTTTTCATGTAATAATCATAATCAATCGCTGCTCTTACCGTTTGCTCAAAAAGTGACGGAACTTCTTTTTGGTCTTTCAAAAATTCTTGATATCGCTCTTCTTTTAAAACACGAAGAGAATCTATTTTTTTTGTAAATTCTGCAGGAGAAAGCCCATACCAAGACGGCAGGTTTAAATTTTCCTGTTCATTCACAAGAAAATACTCCATCAAAAGATTATTTTTTTGAGAACCTTTGCCGGAATATGCAAGAGATTCATCAAAATCTACAGTGTTTAAATGAAGCATTAGGCTATCTCCGGGTTGTAGATAAAATACTTGAGTCTCATTATGCCTGAGGATATAAAGCCCTTCTTTTAAATCATTTGAATTATAGAGAAAGAAATTGTTGGAATCTAAAGGCACGGTATCAATCACTCGATCCCCTTGGGCAAAAACGACATATCCGGAGGTAGGATTGACAATTTCTCCTCCGATCCAAGTAGATTGAGGGACGTCGTTGTGCATACAAGAAAACAGAATAGGAACGACAAAAGCAATAAGGAGTAATTTTCTAATCAAGATAAGGGATGTTTCAGGGCATGGACAACAAAAATAACTAGCCTCCAACATTAAACTTGTTAAATATGGGTTAAAACAAAATACCGGTAATAGCTAGTTTTTTCCTACGAACCAAATGCGTTACTTTTGCAAAAATTTTTGCAGAACCTATTATGTTATCAGTATCAAACCTTTCGGTGCAATTTGGGAAACGTATTCTATTTGACGAAGTTACCACTCAGTTCAATTCAGGAAACGTTTATGGAATAATTGGGGCAAATGGTGCCGGAAAATCTACCTTTTTAAAAATATTATCCGGAAAACAAGATCCTACTTCAGGCCACGTGCATCTTGAAAAAGGAAAAAGGATGTCGGTTTTAGAACAGAATCACAATGCCTATGATGATTTCATGGTGTTGGAAACCGTCGTGAGAGGCAATAAAGAGTTGTTCGCTATCAAAACTGAGATGGATGCTTTGTATGATAATTATTCCGATGAAAATGCAGAGCGTATTGGTGAATTACAAGTAGCATTTGAAGAAATGAACGGGTGGAACGCAGATAGTGATGCCGCAGCTTTATTATCAAATTTGGGCATCGATGAGGGGCTGCACTACACGCAAATGGCTGATCTGGACGGGAAACAAAAAGTGAGGGTGCTACTGGCGCAAGCCTTATTTGGTAATCCGGATGTGCTTATAATGGACGAGCCAACCAACGATCTGGATTATGAAACCATTACGTGGTTGGAGAACTTTCTTGCCAACTACGATAATTGTGTTATAGTGGTTTCGCACGATCGACATTTCTTGGATTCTGTCTGCACACATATAAGTGACATTGACTTCGGAAAAATTACTCACTATAGCGGAAACTATACGTTCTGGTATGAGAGTAGCCAATTGGCAGCCCGCCAACGTGCGCAACAAAATAAAAAAGCTGAGGAAAAGAGAAAGGAGCTTCAGGAATTTATTATGAGATTCAGCGCAAACGTGGCGAAAAGCAAACAAGCTACTTCAAGAAGGAAGATGCTTGAAAAATTAAATGTGGAAGAAATAAAACCTTCCAGTCGCCGATACCCTGCAATAATTTTTGAACGAGAGCGAGAAGCCGGAGATCAAATTCTCAATGTCCAAAATTTATCAGCTTCTATAGATGGCGAAGTTCTTTTTGCTAATGTTGATATCAATTTGGCTAAAGGAGATAAAGTTCTGCTCTATTCTCGCGATTCTCGAGCTACCACAGCGTTTTATCAAATTGTGAATGGATATCAAAAAGCAGACTCCGGAGAATTTCAGTGGGGTGTAACCACAACCCAGAGTTATTTGCCTTTGGATAATGACGAATTTTTCCAAAATGATTTATCTCTGGTAGATTGGCTCAGGCAATATGCCAAGACTGAGGAAGAACGTGAAGAAGTCTATCTACGAGGATTTTTAGGCAAAATGTTGTTTAGTGGAGAAGAGGCGTTAAAAAAAAGTAACGTTCTGTCGGGAGGAGAAAAAGTGCGCTGTATGTTAAGCCGAATGATGATGATCAGAGCAAACGTTCTAATGATGGATGAACCCACCAATCACTTGGATCTGGAATCCATAACCGCCTTTAATAATTCTCTGATAAACTTTAAAGGAAATGCCATTCTTACCACACACGATCAAGAATTTGCACAAACGGTAGCCAACAGAATTATAGAAATAACCCCGTCAGGTGTCATTGACAGATATATGACTTTTGATGATTATATGGATGACAAGGCTATTAAAGAACTAAGAGATAAAATGTATGGAGCAGGAAATTAATCCTGCTCTTCAAGTTCTCTTTCAAATTCAGCTACAATAGGTTGAGCGAGAGCCAGCTCGTCTTCTCCTACAAAAATGCGAAGCTGATCGCGATAGTTGCTCCCGGAACCAAACATCACTGCATTTTGTTGATCATCGCGCACAATGGGGAATATATGTTGTTCTTCAAGCCGAGCTACCAGAGCTTGAACTAACATCGCAGATCCGGTATAGATTCTTTGCGTCTTGTCTCTGTCGTGAGTCATAGTCATTTTTTTTAATTCATTAAAGATACGCACAAATTCTCAACTGGCACAGCAAATACAGGATGAATAAAATTTGTAGTTTATTAATTGTAATACTCCTAAAAAATTTACTAACAACATAATTACTTGTATTTTTGCAAAACTTATCATCATTGACGTCATCTAAATTATGATTCGAAATTTACTTCTGTCCTTTGTTTTAATTTTGTCTTTTGCCAATGCTCTCTCTCAAATTACGGTGGGAGAGCAAAATGGTTCGACTACGATGTTGCCGATTGAGAGCATTTTGGAATTTTCCTACAGTCAGCAAATTATTCTACAAGAAGAGATTAACGCCTCAGGACCCATCACATCAATATCTTTTTTTTACGAATCGGGAAATTCAAATAATAGTAAAAAATGGGAGATATATTTAGGGCATACGTCTAAATCTTCTTATGCAGACGAAACAGATTGGATTGCAGGTTCACAATTGACCAAAGTGTTTGATGGTACCGTATCTTTTCCTTCGGTAAATAACTTTATGACAATTAATTTCACCACCCCTTTTACATATAACAATATGAACAATCTGGTGGTTGCAGTTGTAGAAAAGGAGGCCGGAAATGGAGGTGCAGTAAGTTTTGCCAAAACATCAACCAATAGGCATCTTCCCGCCAGAGCTCTTCTTTTTAGTAACGATACCGAAATACCCAGTCCTAATAATCCACCGGAGGCAGTGGAATTGTTACATTTTACCAATTATATAATTTTAGGTGGCTTCCAGGCTGCTTGTCCATATCCCACGCGATTGAATTCTACCGGAACTACAGAAACCACAGCAAATATTACCTGGGCTCCCGGTGCGTCTGAGACTACATGGGAAGTAAAATATGGTCTAAGCGGGTTTAATCCGCAATTGTCCGGAAATGTTGTAAACGTTACCGGTCAGCCTACCACAACATTAACAAATCTTCAAGTCTCGTCGGAATATGATTTCTATGTAAGAGCCATCTGTGGTGCATCAAATGAAAGCTCCTGGACAGGACCTCACGTGTTTTCCACCGCCTGCACCCCCGCAACCCTTCCTTATACTATGGATTTTGAGGATGCTACAAACTGTATATTTCTTGAAAATGCCGGAACCGGAAATAATTGGGTGAGAGCAGAGGGAAACAACAGCGGATTCTCCGGTCGTTTTGCTTATTACCGATGGCACCGGAATCCGGCAAATGCCTGGCTTTATACTCAAGCTGTGTATCTGGAGGTGGGGAAAATCTATGAATTATCCTATAAATACGGAAACAATTCTAATATCCTTAACGAAAAAATGAAAGTTGCCATTGGAGATCAAAATACTTTCAGTGCAATGACTGCGGTTTTGGCAGATCATCCAAATATTAATACAGGGTCTCCGCAAATCAATACCGTCCTCTTTCAAGTTGACGAATCAAAAAATTATTACATAGGCTTTAATGCTTATTCCGCCCCAAATCAATATTTTTTATTCCTGGACGATATTCATATTCAAGAAATAGAAGGAGTGGAATACGTTTACCAAAACGGAAGTTGGACTCCACAGGATCCCAGTGGCATCACTACAGCCTCAGAGAGTATTCTTGTCATAAACGGATCTACATCGATTACAGCCCCTACAACCATTGGAAATGTTAGAATCCTTGCAGGAGCGAAAATGAATATCGAGAGCGTGCTAAATCTATATGGAAATTTAACCATTGAAGGAGATCTGGTTTTTAAAAGTTCACCACTGCTAAATGGAGAGTTGGGATATGTTTCTCCTACATCTCAAATAACCGGATTGGCCATAGTTGAACGCTACATGCGCGATAGACGGTCTTACAGAATGGTGAGTAGTGCAGTAACCACTTCCGGAAGTATTCATGATAACTGGCAAGAAGGAGCAATCAGCAGAATGGATAACCCTGCTCCGGGATTTGGAACGCATATTACAGGAACAACCGTGGATCAAACCAATGGATTTGATGCAACACAAACGGGAAACAGTTCCATGTATTTTGTTGATGTCCCCGGCCAGCAATTTGTAGCCATTGGTAATACAGACGCGACGAATTTAAATGCAGGCGATTCTTATCTCATGTTCATCAGAGGTGACCGAAGTGTGAACCTGGATAGCAACTCCTCTTTTAGCGCTACAACCTTGAGAGCTAAGGGAACATTATTCCGAGGAAACCAGACACAAACTTATGCCACTGTGAATGCCGGAGATTTTGCCATGTTTGGAAATCCATACCAATCCGCTGTAAATGTAAACACGGTTTTTGCAAACGGTACTAACGTGAATCGGGGTTTTTACTACATTTACGATCCTTCACAGGGAGATTACGGAGCTTATGTTACGGTTTCTCTCCCCTCCGGAACAAATAGTATGGGCTCAACAGCCAATAATTTTTTACAACCGGGACAGGCAGCTCAATATGCTACACAAACAAATGGTGTATCATCGATAACATTTACTGAAGCAGCGAAAGCTCCCGGAAATTTTTCCTCTACCAGTATAACGAGCAATCAAATTACAGCAGAGCATTTGATAAACGTACAACTACTTACAAGGGAAAATTATGAAAATCAAGGCCCGGTACACGATGCATTTTCTATTCTTTTCGATCCCGCTTTTAGTAATCAAGTAACTGCGGAAGATGCGGTAAAACCTTTCAATTTTTACGAGAACTTAGGAATTGATCATAATGGAACCTATTTAAGCATTGAGAAACGGGCAATGCCCACAGATGCCGAAGAATTCCGGTTGTTTAGCAGCGGATACCGCCATACGGATTATATCTTCAAAATAGATGTCTCAGGCCTTGATGGTTTCGTGTTCATCTTGGAAGATGCCTATACCGGAAATCGAACTCCTTTTATAGCCGGCGAAACAATTGTTCCCTTTACAATAGACGATAATCCTGAAAGCAAACTTTCCGATAGATTCCGTATTCTGGTTGAAAGTAGTCTGACCATTCAAGAAATTTCGAATCAACACCTGACGCTTTTTCCAAATCCGGTAGAAGGAAATACATTCTACATTGCAGGAGAAAATATATCGGGTGAAGTGGAAGTTTCAATTGCTGATTTAGCGGGTAGAATGATAGCTCATACGGAGTCTGCTGAACAGGCAGGTTCTGTGAGAATAATAGTGAAAGAGAACCTCGCATCAGGAATCTATCTTGTAAAAATAAAAAACAAAGGGCAAGAGAAAGTTTTCAAACTCATTAAAAAATAATGCTGTGAAAATTGGTTTTTATCGCATCATCGACTGATTAGTTGAGATTTTGATTCCTATAAAGACCAAACAAGAGAAGGGAAACTATAAGGACTTGAGAAGGTGTGTTACTTTTGAATCTATGTTAAAGTTAGTGTACTCGATTCGATACTTTTTTGAAAAACGAGGGTTTTATGTCTCCTCCAGACTTGCAGATCGGTTAGGGATGCGGGCCAAAAATGTCAGGTTGTTTTTCATTTACTTGTCGTTTGCAACTCTCGGTGTCGGATTTGCAATTTACCTGACTTTAGCTTTCCTATTGCGCCTAAAGGATCTGATAAACTCCAAGCGCACATCAGTCTTTGATCTTTAATACTAAATAGAATCTTCGGCGTGCCCTGTTAACAATTTATTGGGAAATTCTTTGAGAATGAAAGATTTTTTCGGCATCTTGCTGTGTTTTAAATCGAAAAATCATTCATCTCCCTCTCTATGAAGAATACTCTGCTTGTCATTGTGACCCTTTTTTCATCGGTTTTTGCTTATTCTCAAGAAGTTACCGCCGCAGAGAAAATTGATTCCCTTTTTAGTAGATACACCGGCTGGTTTGTTGAAGCCATTTTTTATGAACTTCATTTTGGCGAATATTTCACTATTCCGTGGGTATTGATCGTGCTGATTGGCGGGGCTTCCTATTTCACAATTTATTTTAAACTCATCAATTTCACCGGTTTTTTCACCGCGCTACGCGTAGTGAGAGGGAAGTATGAGGATATTGAAAAACATGGAGCAGACACTCTCTATGCCGATGTAGCTCCTGAAGAACAAGCAGAACTCCTTAAAGAACTGAGGGAACAGGAGGGAGCAGATGGAGAAGTTTCTCACTTTCAAGCACTAACCGCCGCACTCTCTGCTACCGTGGGTTTAGGAAATATTGCCGGTGTAGCTGTGGCTGTCTCAATCGGAGGACCGGGAGCTACTTTCTGGATGATGGTGGCAGGCATTTTAGGAA
This sequence comes from Flavobacteriaceae bacterium, assembly GCA_035654795.1. Taxonomy (GTDB): domain Bacteria; phylum Bacteroidota; class Bacteroidia; order Flavobacteriales; family Flavobacteriaceae; genus JAAYLC01. Next base: position 7,800 of record DASRWC010000050.1, on the reverse strand, counting down.
TGGCATCAAAATTTGCAGAATGTACATTAGGAGTAAAATACCGGGATGTGGGCCCGGATGGAACCGTTTATGGAGGTCCAATGTATTATCTCAAAAAAGGTCTGAAACAAAAGGGATATGCCAAATTAGGAAAAGTGTTGGCCATATTGTTCGCAATTTTTGTAATAGGTGGTTCTTTCGGAGGAGGAAATATGTTCCAGTCAAATCAAGCAGCAGCCCAATTTGTGAAATTATTTGAATTAGAAGGTACTTCAGGCAGTATGTGGTTTGGTGCAGCCATGGCAATAATTGTGGCAGTAGTGATTATTGGCGGAATCAAAAGAATTGCAATGGTTACCGAAAAAGTGGTTCCGTTTATGGCAGCTATATACATTCTTGGAGGATTAGTGGTGCTGGGAGTCAATTATGATCATATTGGAAGTGCTTTCGGATTAATTTTAGAAGGTGCATTTTCCGGTCTCGGAATAGCCGGTGGGGCAGTAGGGGTGATGATTCAAGGTTTTAGACGAGGTGCATTCTCGAATGAAGCGGGAGTAGGCTCGGCAGCAATTGCACACTCCGCAGTTAGAACGAAATATCCGGCCTCAGAAGGTATTGTAGCACTTCTGGAACCATTCATTGACACCGTATTAATTTGCACCATGACTTCCTTGGTAATAATCATAACCAACTTTGACGGGCAATTTATGGAATATGGAGTAGAAATAAAGGAAGGAGTAGAACTGACAGCAATTGCTTTTGACAGTGTGCTGCCTCATTTCTCCATCGTTTTGACCATTGCTGTCATTTTGTTTGCCATCTCAACAATGATCTCCTGGGCCTATTATGGATTACAAGGATGGATCTATCTTTTTGGGAGAGGAAAAATCACTGAATTGATTTATAAAGCTCTTTTTTGCATCTTTATCTGGGTTGGAGCAGTTATAAGTCTGGGTTCGGTTATCGATTTTTCAGATGCCATGATTTTCGCCATGGTAGTCCCTAATATTATCGGAGTTGTAATTCTAACGCCGGTAATTAAGAAAGAACTGAAGAGGTATATGAATGCCATAGCAGTAAAACACGAAGCATTAGATGAAGGATTAGAAGATATGCAGAAGCATTTGTAGCACGGCTTCTTAATCCCTTTAAGCTTGATAAGGATGAGAAATTTTGCTTTCTATGAAATTGAAATCTCATTTAATATACAAGAAAGAACAACGAAGGGAGATCGTGATTCTCTTGACTATCATTGCTGCCGGATTAGTAGCTTTTAAACTCGTAAATTTTTCAACAGAACCCATTTTAGATACTTCTTCTCCGGAAATTGTTGCTCTTCAACGTGAGATAGACTCAATAAAGAAGAACCAAGCAGAACAAAAACAAAAAGCAAAACCCTTTAATCCTAATTATATAACCGATTTTAAAGGAAATGCACTGGGAATGTCTGTCCATGAAATAGACAGATTAGTAGCATACAGAGCTGCCGGGAAATGGGTAAATTCAGCCGAACAGTTTAAAGAAGTGACAGGGATATCAGATTCTTTATTGGCAGTGATAAGTCCATTATTTAAATTTCCGGAATGGGTTGAAAATCCAAAACGCAAGAATTTCAATAGCCGGTATAGTAGTCAAAAAAAGACGCAACTTGCAAAAATTGATCTGAATGAGGCTACCGCCGAAGAACTGCAACAGGTGAGAGGAATAGGAAAAGTGTTTAGTGAAAGGATCATTAATTATAGAAACCAATTGGGCGGATTCTCTGATGACAACCAATTGTTAAACGTTTATGGTATGGAGCCCGAAGTGGTGGAACGCATAAAAGAACTTTTTACGGTCAAAACACCAAAAGAAATAATAGTAATAAATGTGAATAGAGCATCAGCTTCAGATTTGGCTACTATTCCCGGTGTGTCATATGAGCTTGCCAAGAAAATATGGGAATTCAGAAAACTGAGAGGTACCATAGACAATCTCGAAGATTTACAAAAAGTCCCGGGTATATCGGAATCAAAATTTAAGCAAATTCAATTATATTTGTCGATTGAATAAAAAGAAGGAGCTTATTGCCTCAAAATTAAAGGTTTATAGAAAGAAATGGACAATTTATATTTTACAGAAGAACATCTTGCTTTTAGAAAAAGTCTTCGTGAGTTTTTACAAAAAGAAGTAGTCCCACATATTGAAAAATGGGAAAAAACCGGAACCATAGAGCGATTCATATGGGAGAAATTTGGCGAGATGGGATATTTCGGAATTTATCAACCTGAGGAATATGGAGGACTGGATTTGGATTTATTTTACACTGTAATTTTTCTTGAGGAATTACAACGGGTAAATTCAGGTGGATTTGCCGCAGCAATGTGGGCACACGCATATTTGGCTATGACTCACCTAAAAAAAGAAGCCAATCAAGAACAGAAAGAAAAATATTTAGTTCCCAGCATCACCGGTGAAATGATTGGTTGCTTGTGTATTACAGAACCCTTTGGAGGAAGTGACGTAGCCGGAATGCGGACAACTGCCGTGAAAAAAGAAGATACCTATATAATTAACGGATCGAAAACATTCATCACCAATGGAGTTTATAGTGACTATTTAATAGTTGCTGCCAAAACCTCTCCCGAAGCAGGAAACAAAGGAGTGAGCATTTTTGTAATGGATCGGGACACCCCGGGAATTACAGCTACAAAACTTGATAAATTAGGCTGGAGAGCCAGTGACACAGCCGAGATCGCATTTGACAATGTGGAAATACCGGCTTCAAACCTAATGGGAGAAGAAAATATGGGATTCCCATACATAATGCAGCATTTCGCGCTGGAAAGACTGGTGATGGGAATAAATGCTCATGCCAGAAGTGAGTTTGCCTTAGATTATACCATCCAGTACATGAAAGACAGATTTGCTTTCGGAAAAAGTATATCCACCTTCCAAGCCCTTAGACATCGCGTGGCACAATTGGCCAGCGAAGTGGAGATGTGCAAAACCTTTAATTATGTTACCGCCAAACGCCTGAATGATGGAGAGTACGTAACAAAAGAGGCCACGATGAGCAAACTCCTTTCTACCAAAGTGGCGGATGAAGTAATGACAGAATGCTTGCAATTTTTGGGAGGCTATGGCTATATGGAAGACTACCCGTTGGCACGAATGCTTAGAGATAGCCGTCTTGGCCCCATTGGAGGAGGAACCTCTGAAATTCTTAGAGAAATCATTGCAAAAATGGTCATTGAAGGCAAAGAATATAAACCTGCAGTGTAAAAAGATGGACCCCAAAAAGAAAGAGTTGCGGAGTGAGCAACTCTTTTTTTTTGCCCAACTGAAACGTAAAGATTGACCATTGTCATTGGTTATGAGAGATGTTTCATACCTTGATAAATGTCATAAAGACCTCCATTATACGACAGTACTTTTATGTTGAATTAAAAAAGCAATCAACATGAAAATCAAAATCAAATCCACAGTAACTGCACTCTTAGTAGTCTTAGCGAGCTTCTCGTTGCAGGCCCAGGTGTTCACCTTAAAGCCGGGAGCATCAGTTGTAAAGGTTGATGGAACTTCAAATCTCCACGATTGGGACATTACGTCCACAAGTCAATTCGGAAAGTTAAAAGCAGACGTATCAGATGGGAAACTTCTGGAGATATCCTTGCTTGAATTTGAGTTAAATCCCGAAACCCTAAAGAGCGGGAAAGCTACAATGGATAAAAACACTTACAAAGCTTTAAAAACAGATAAGCATAAAAAAATCCATTTCAAGCTTAAAAAAACAAATAAAATTGAAACTGTCGGAACAGATACTTATAGAGTTTCGGGTGTTGGCAGTCTTTCAATAGCCGGCACCGAAAGAAATATTGATGTTTCTTTTAATGCCAAAGTTTTTCCGGGCAAAATACAAATTAGTGGCAGTCAAAAATTAAAAATGACAACCTATAATGTTGATCCTCCAAAGGCTTTGATGGGAACCATTACAACAGGAGATCAGGTCACAGTCAGTTTTGACAGTACTTTCTCCAAATAACAAATCAGATACAAAAACCTAAAAACCTATTTTTATGAAAAAACTAATTAACATTTTTAGCGCAATTCTCCTACTCACTGTAGCGCAATCCTTCGCTCAAGAGCGTAACAAAAGAGATTTTTATAACTATCGATTTCCGGACCAACGGGCAATAAATATTTTTGAACCGGCAAAAGACACTGCTACGTCGTTTGATGGTTTAGATGTTCGTATTGGCGGAGCATTTGCTTTGCAATTTCAAGGATTAGACCATAAAAGCACCGGAGAAGTTTTTGCAAGTGACGGAAATAAGGTTGAATTGATCGAAATCGGAAAAAATTTCAACTTAGCTACAGCAAACCTTGACCTGGATGTCATGCTTTATGACGGAATTAGTATGCACTTGAGAACATACCTTTCTTCACGTCATCATCCTGAGCCATATGTAAAAGGAGGCTATATCCAAATTGATAACCTTAATTTTATAAGTGAAGGTTTCTTGGATAATGTAATGAAGAATATGAGAATCAAAATAGGACATATGGAGAATAACTATGGTGATGCCCACTTTAGAAGAAGTGACAATGCCATGGCTCTATACAATCCATTCGTCGGGAATCTCATTATGGACGCTTTCACTACAGAAGTTGGAGCAGAAATCTACTACTTCAATAAGGGGTTTATCGGAATGATAGGAGCTACAAACGGGAAACTTAATCAAGCTGTTAATAACCCTGACACCACAGATCCGTCATTAATTGCGAAATTAGGATATGACAAACAGCTGGACGACCAACTGCGTGTTAGACTGACAGGCTCTCTATACCATACCAATAAAAGCGCCAATGCCTACCTGTATGGCGGCGACAGAGCGGGATCAAGATACTATTTCGTAATGGAACCTGAAGGAGCTACTTCTGCAGGCAACTTTACATCAGGAAGATTCAACCCCGGATTGCGTAACGAACTTACAGCCTTTATGATCAATCCGTTTTTGAAGTACAACGGACTCGAGTTCTTTGGCACATTCGAAAGAGCAAGCGGAAAAGCTAATGCAGAAGCCGATTCAAGAAGCTTTACCCAGTATGCGGCTGAATTGTTATACAGATTTGGTCCTTCTGAAAATATATATGTAGGAGGACGTTATAACCAAGTTTCGGGAGAGATGGCCGGAGGTTCTGATATCGATATCACCCGTTTTAATCTTGCGGCAGGATGGTTTATGACAAAGAATATTTTGACGAAATTGGAATACGTAAATCAAAAGTATGAAGGATTCCCAAAAGCTGATCTTCGAAACGGCGGACAGTTTGACGGAATTATGTTGGAGGCCGTAATTAGTTTTTAAACATAAAAGAATGGATTAGGCGGATGCCTCCGCCTAATCCACACCTTTCAAAGTATGAAGTATTTATATCTATTGCTACTGTTTGGTTTCTCAACCCTTGCCCAGGTTCCTGAGGAAAAACGGCATATCGAAATTTTAAATACAAGTTCTTTGAAAATAAAGGGCAAAACCAACGTCAATGTTTTTGAATGTGACTTTAATTCCCGACTCCTCAACCGGAGCGGATTTATATCTCTGCGTAATATAGAAAACGGAATCCGTTTTCAGGATGCTGTACTCCAAATTCCAAACAGTGGTTTTGACTGCGGCAATAAAGGGATCAACAAGGATTTCCAAACACTTTTAAAATCGGAAAACCATCCGCAAATAGAAATAAAGCTTCTTTATAAAGAGCAGGTAAACGATAGGTTGGCGATGGTTAAAGTACAATTATCGATAGCCGGGAAAAGTAAAATATATCAATTCCCATTAGAAGTAGATCCTTCCTGCCAAAAGAAATATTCCGGAAAATGGCAACTCCGCATTTCAGATTTTGATCTCGAAGCACCTAAAAAACTCTTTGGAATGATTGTAATTAAAGAAGAAATCGAGATTGACTTCCATCTTCATGTAAAAGCCTAATCTCGATTTATTCCTTTTTTATAAGAAACCTACCCCAAATCCGATATTGAATACGAGCACGCCCGATGCACCCATACCCGGAATAGGGGGAAGATCTTCAGTGGCAACCTGTCCCGGACCACCGGTAAGAACAATTTTATCCCCAACTTTTCCAAAGCCATAGCCCACTTCAGATCGGAAATAAAAAGTGCGGCCTAATTTAACACCAAGTTTAACGTTAAAAGTACTGTATTTAAAACGTGCCATACCATCTCCGGTAGTTCCGTTGTCAAAGTCAATGTCACTCCAGGTCAAGTCACTGTTAAACGAAAAGTAGCTTAGTCCGCCATAGAATCCCCGTCCTTTGTTGGCACTGAAATAAATATTACTCCCAAACTCAACAGCAGAGATGTTTAATTTCTGATCGCCAAAGGTGATATTCAGAGGCATATAATCAATACTGGCGGCTACACGATCCTCTAAAAGAGGGGTCACATATTCCGCATTAAAAGTTCCGAAAGAGGGCACCCCGAGTTTTAATCCCACACGTAGCGGCCGAATACTTTTGCCCGAACCGGATGAGGATGCATAAGAAACTTCTTCTTCCTGCGAAAAGACGGTAAAGGATAAAAGAAGAAAGGATAAAAGAATAATTTTTTTCATGGTAATGTTGTTTAGAAATTTTGAAGCTAAATTATATGAGGATAACCACGGGCACCATACCACTTTTGTGGGATTTTAGAATAGCCGGACGACCTTAAGAAGACCGAAGAAGAAGGTGAATAATCCGAAAATTCTATAGTATATTGGAGACGAGAGTTTTTAGACAGTTTGACGTCCGGCGGCTTTGCGAGGGAGCGGATTTTTAGCACTATTTTTCATTGGAAGATGGAACTTTTATTTTACTCGAAACGTCCAATCGAAGACGTTTACCCGCTCTCTTGCAAAACCGCTTGTTACAGGCCGGTTATTTTCCATAATGTTCTTTTAATCGCCGATTCTATTTTCCAAGTCCATTCTTTCGTGCAGGATTCTGATAACCCTTATTTCATTCAGACTAAGTTTCTCATAAAAAATGATATGTCTTCCTGTTTTTAGTCCTAAGAGCTCCTTTTTAACTTCAAAATATTCTTTTCCTATTTCCGGGTTTTCCGCGATTTGTTTACAAGTTCCAATTAGTTGATTGTAATATTTTTCGGCTTGTTTTTTAGACCAAGTTTCGACGGTGTAATCCCAAATGTCCAATAAATCCGAAGTGGCTCTATTTGTTAAGTGGTATTTAGCCATTACTATGCTTTCGGGTTTTTAGTTTGTTTAGAAACCCATCGGCGTCAAAATCTTCATTGATTCCACTGTCAATTCCTTCTTGAATGGCATTTTTTAGAGCTTGCACTTTATTTTCCCGTTCTTCCAATAATCGTAATCCTGCACGAATAACTTCACTAGCGTTCTTATAACGGCCTTCTGTTATTCGATTTTTCACGAAGCTTTCAAAATAATTTCCGAGTGATATTGATGTGTTTCGTCCCATTTTATTCTTTTTATCTCAAAGTTACCATTTTTGGGTAATTCAACAATATATTTTGGAAGGAAATTGTTTTAGCTGGCCTGTAACGATTGAGTATAGGCGAAGGAGCGGTTTCAGGAAACTGAAATTCGATTCAAGCCGTAACCCCGCTCTCTTGCAAAACCCTTGTTGAACTAAACCTTCGGTAGCACTAACCGAACCTTTAAGTATCTTGCTAATATACTTTAAAACTATTAATTATGACTACAAAAAAAACATCCCGATGATTTAAGAGAAAACAAACTCATCAATCAGGCCAAACGTGAAGTGCCCGGATTTTCCGAGCTTTTATATCGCTTTGAA
>DASRWC010000049.1:0-33331 GCA_035654795.1 Flavobacteriaceae bacterium | reverse complement strand
TGTGGACCACGAATTCATGAATGTTGGTTTTTGCTTTGGTGTATCTTGGACTTGTTATTGAGCTAAAAAATTAAAGTACAATTCTCTTATATCCTAAACCTTCACCTTTAAAATTTGCCAATATTGCCAGCTTGTGACCTGATATTTTGAGGTAATTAATGCATTGATTTAAATGGACATCACTCAATTGTTCAACGGTCTTGATTTCGAGAATAATTTTATCCATGACAACGAAATCAGCATAAAATTTATGTTTGAGTATAACGTCTTTATATTTGACACAATATTCCTTCTCTCGTTCGAACGGAATATCATGCATTTTGAATTCTTGTTCAATGGCATCTTTATAAACAATCTCAGAAAATCCTGTCCCCAATTGATTATAAACTTCATATAGCCGCCCCACGATAATAAAGCTTTCTCTGCGATAGTATATATCCGTCATACCAAATAATTATTTCTGAATAAATTTATTGAGATATTAATACAACAAACATAATTTTAATATTCATGAAATGCTCTGAGTATAAATTCTAAAATAGAGAATATCCCGATATGTTTCTCTATAAGAGACCAGCCTATATTAACAAAGATTGAAGTCTTCCCTGCGCTCTGCTCCGTCACGATAATAAATACCTCATATTCGTGAATTCGTGGTCTTTTTACGCGCTGTTCTGTCCCACTAATAAACACCTAATATTCGTGAATTCGTGGTCTTTTTACGTGCTGTTCTGTCCCACTAATAAATACCTCATATTCGTGTATTCGTGATCTTTTTACGTGCTGTTCCGTCCCGCTAATAAACACTTAATATTCGTGTATTCGTGGTCTTTTTTACGTGCTGTTCTGTCCCACTAATAAATACCTCATATTGGTGTATCCATGGTGCTCGCTCCGCCTTGTTCCGTCCCGCTAATAAACACCTAATATTCGTATATTCGTGGTCTTTTTACGCGCTGTTCTGTCACGATAATAAACACCTAATATTCGTGTATTCGTGGTCTTTTTACGCGCTGTTCTGTCCCACTAATAAACACCTAATATTCGTGTATTCGTGGTCTTTTTACGTGCTGTTCTGTCCCACTAATAAATACCTCATATTCGTGTATTCGTGGTCTTTTTTACGTGCTGTTCTGTCCCACTAATAAATACCTCATATTCGTATATTCGTGGTCTTTTTACGTGCTGCTTCGTCACGCTAATAAACGCCTCTTATTCGTGTATTCGTGGTCTTTTTATGCCCTATTTCGTCATTATGACCATTACACCATATTCGATGCTTTCCTTTGACGCTCATCCGGCAGATACACTACGAACGAATAACCTTCACTTCTCCATCTGCTCGTAGCTTAATGATAGTCGATGGCCTTCCGGCTGATTTATTCTGATTGATACCAACCACATAATCTACGCCTTCTTTGATTTCTTTTTGAATGTCTGCAAATGTACTCGGAGTAGGGGAGCCACTGATATTGGCAGAAGTAGAAACCAAAGGATTCCCAAGTTTCCTGATGAGTTGCCGGCAAAATTCATCATCCACCACTCGTAAACCCAGAGAATTGTCGGGAGCAATTAAATTGGCAGCTACACCTTTTGGACGATCCAGAATAAGGGTCGTTGGCCTATCGGCAATGGCAATGATATCAAATGCAACTTGCGGAACGCGCTCCACGTGTTTTTCCAGCATCCGCTCATCACTTACCAGACAAATCATTGATTTTTGATCGTCTCTTTCTTTCAGTTTGAAAATTTTTTTAACCGCTTCGGCATTGGTAGCATCACAGCCAATTCCCCAGACGGTATCTGTAGGGTAAAGAATGATCCCGCCGTCTAAAAGGATTTGAAGTGATTTTTCTATTTCTTCTTTCATGTCAGTGACTTGTAAACTGAAATATATTCTTTGGCAGCCTTTTCCCAAGAAAAAGATAGCGCTTGTTTTTTCAATTCTTCCTCATATTGGGTTTTATTTTCTTCAAAAATTGCTAAACCTTTATTTAAAACATCCGACATTTCCGAAGGATTAAAAGAATTCCAATAAAACGCATATTTTCCACCTATCTCAGGCATAGATGTAGTGTTGGCTAAAAACACAGGAGTCCCAAATCGCATAGCCTCGATGGGAGGAAGCCCAAAACCTTCTCGTAAGGATGGAAAGACAAACGCGGTACAATTTTTTAGATGATATTGTTTTTCTTCTTCTGAAATCCTTCCCGCCAATATCACGCGTTCTTGAAGGTTAAGGTCTTTTATAGTCTGCTTCACATGCTCTCCATACGGGCGGGTGTTGTTTCCGGCGATAACCAATTTAAAATTCGGTAGCAAAGGCATCATCTCCACGAGAATGTGAAAGTTTTTCCGCTCCAGAAAATCTCCGATGGTGAAGAGATACGGTTCCTTAATCATAGTTTCCGGAGTGAAACCGGATAAATCAAATAATTCTTCTGTTGGATTTCCGTTGTAAATAACATATTCAGGAACATCCGGAACATCAAAATATTGGTGGGTTGAACTTTTGGCAAACTCTGAAATATAAGTGATGGCATGAGCTCTGGCAAGTTTTTCCTTAAACATGAGATTTCGCGGATGATTCAAATCTGAAGAGACTTCATCAATGAAATTAACATCATGAACCGTCAGTAAATATGGCATTTCATGATAAGGTTCAATCTTGGTATTTTGATTTAAGGAGTGCCATAAATCGTACTTCTTTCGAACATACCCCCATTTATACCTTCTAAACCCAAAATATTTCTTGTACTTAAAAAATGATCCAAACTCTTTTTTTAGATCGGACATTTTGTTGTCATGAATAACAAAATGCAAATCGGGATCATTCACCTTTTTCAACGCCCGAAGTAGATGCGCATTGAACTGGCCAAATCCGCTGTAATGATTCTTGATATTATGAGTCTCCAGAAAGATTTTTTTCATAATCATTAATTAATATCTTTTTTTCCACTACGAACATCCTTTTCCTAAATAAGTTCCTCCCTCTCTCTTTTGTCCTTTGTCCTTTGTCCTTTGTCAATCAATCTTACGGTAAAGCAACCACAAATTCACATACCGTTTATAGACTGAAAAAGCATTGATATAAGCCAGAACAAATCCTTCTTTCCCATCCATAATTCCCAAACGTATCAAATACTGATACCAAAACCGATAAAACGGACGAAAAAAGAAGTGGTAAAGATTGGGTTTCTTTCCTTTTTCATAGAGCATCTTTGCTTGTAATGCACTGTACTGATGCAATTTTCCGGTATAATGATCAAAGGATTTATAAGTGTAATGAGGGGATGAATTTTTTGTTCTTCCCGTAGGACCGTCGGCAATAATTAATTCGTGTACCAGATTGTCGTTATACCGACAGAAATTCTTATTGAAAATCCGAATGACATAATCCCGTTGAAATCCACTGTATTTTATGCGCTTTCCCATGAAAAAATAATCCCTTTTTACGAAATAAGCTATTTTTTTCGGGTTGGATACAATCTCAAGAATTTCCTTTGCTAAAGAGGCTGTAACTTCTTCATCAAGATCAAAAAAAACGGCCCAATCATGTTTTGCAAGGGAGATTGCATAATTCTTTTGGGCAGAAAAATTGTCAAAAGTTCGAAGATGAACCTGAACGTTTGGAAATTGAGAGGCAAGTTCTACGGTACGGTCTGTACTGTGAGAATCAACAATGATAATCTCATCTGCAAACCACAAATTCTTTAGATATCGTTCTATGTTTTCCTCTTCATTCAGAGTTATGGCGAGTGCAGAAATCTTCGGGGATGCCATCAAAAATCGCGTTGTTTTGGCTGTAAAAGTAAGTATTTTGAAAGCTTTATAGGCGCTAATTCAGACGGAAATTGCTAACGGATTCCTTTGTGCAGAAGAATTAGTTTTGCATACCGCTGAAAAACTCCGTAGGCATCTATTGCCGCCACAGTAATGCCGGGTATTCCATCACGAAAACTTCCTCTGAGAACTACAGAACTAAAAAAACGATAAAATGGTCGGAAGAAAAGATGAAACATAGTGGTTTTCTTGCCTTTTTCAAATAGCTGCTCCGCCTGAAACCATGCATAACTTTCTTTCTTTTTGATATAATGGTTCAATCCTTTATAGGTGAAATGAAGCATCATATTTTCCAATTGCCCAATGCTTCCCGACACATGAAGCTTCTCGTGAACAGAGCCGGTAAAATGGGCGCCCTCCCTTTTGACGAGTCGCAACACATTATCACTGTGATGGTAAAGAAAACGATTCATGAAAAAATGAGGGAAATTAATTTTATACCCGGCATGTTTAGGATATGAAATGGTTTGTAGTATTTCAGCCTCCAAAGAATGAGTTACACGTTCATCTGCATCCAAAAATAATACCCAGTGGCCGGTAGCATATTCCAGAGCATAATTTTTCTGATTTGAGAAATTGTCAAAAGCACGCTGTAGAAGACGAACGCCAAATCCTTCTGCAATTTCTACCGTTCTGTCTGTGCTAAAAGAATCCACCACAATAATCTCATCTGCAAAGGAGACCGATTGGAAAGCTGCTTCTAAATAACGCTCTTCATTATATGTCGGGATGATGACAGTAAGTTTTGACATCTCAATATGGAATCGTTTGGAAAGCCGAAAGTACTTAATTTCTATTTCTTAGATAGGGAGATAAATAATTTTATATTTGAACTTTGAAAACAGAAACCTTTTTATGTCAGATACATCGGTCATTATCAGTACTTATAATTCTCCTGCTTGGTTGGAAAAAGTCTTGTATGGATACAACAACCAGACCTATCGTGATTTTGAAGTAATTATTGCTGATGATGGTTCTGGAATGGATACCAAAGAACTGATTGACAGAATTAAAAAAGAGGTTTTCTTCCCTATAGTGCACGTCTGGCATGAAGATGAAGGATTCCGAAAATGTATCATCCTAAATAAAGCGATAAAAGCTTCTTCCACACCATATTTGATAATGACGGATGGCGATTGTATTCCACATAAAAATTTTGTAGAAAATCATGTGAAGTATCGTGAAGAAGGCTATTTCCTATCGGGCGGATATTTCATGCTTCCTATGAATATCTCCAAAAAAATCAATAAGGACGATATATATTCAGGAAATGCTTTTGATCTTCAGTGGTTGAAAAAAAATGGTCTTGCCACGTCCTTCAAAAACAATAAATTAAAAAATGGATTCCTCAGGCCGCGAATCTTGAATAAAATTACGCCCACAACCCCAAGTTGGAACGGTCATAATGCGTCCGGATGGAGAGAAGATATTCTCGTTGTTAACGGATTTGATGAGCGTATGCAATATGGAGGGGAGGACAGAGAACTAGGAGAACGTCTTATTAATAAGGGGGTGCGTCCCAAACAGATTCGTTACAGCGCCATTGTCTTGCATTTAGATCACGAAAGAGGTTATGTAAGAGAGGAAATGATTGTGAGAAATCGGGAAATCAGAAAAATTACTGAAGCAGAGAAAAGAGCCTGGACGGATTTTGGAATTGTCAAGACGAGCCGGTTTTTGGCTTCAAATGCCGATCAAGAAAAGGCTTCATCTTTGTAAGAATCATTTCCGGAGTAAGTTTTCGATACAAAGTTTCAGGATTCTCTTCTATACTCCTGCGCTCTTTCTTGGAAAAATTGGTAAACAAGTCCGGCTGTTCCTCTAGGAGATGAATGGAATCATGATGAATACCGTCTTCAAAGCTATTCCAATGTTCCTTGCTGATATAGGGCGAATAGATAGTGAAGGTAGGCTTCTCCAAAGCTTTAGCAATATGGACACTCCCGCCTTCGTTGGCTATTAACAAATCGCTTTTATTCATAAGTCGAATAAAGCCGCGAATGCTCTCTTCATAAATATCCGGTATAATGGAGGACTTATTTTGACACAAATTGTAAATTTCCATAGCATCTTCCTTTTGATGAGGGGCATAATTGAAGATAAGCGTGCATTTATAGTTATCGGAGATAAAGTCAATTAACTCGGCTACATAAGTATAAGGCATGGATTTTTTTGGTGTACTTCCTAAAACTCCTAATACTACAACCGGTCGTTCCAGATGATCAATCACACTATAGGATTGATCTTCTCCGGTGAGAAAAATATGCGGTTTATAATCAGGATCCCGAAGTTTAAACAATGATGTTATCATTTTTACCCGATCTTCAATGGCCCGTCCATAAATGGTTGTCCGCTTTTCTACCACAGGAACAGGGTGGGTGTAGAAAGGAATACGACTTTTTTTGTTTTTTGTCTTTAGTCCTATCCGAACGGGAGCCCCGGAAAATAAACAAATGAGCCTGCTTTGCAATTTCCCGTAAGGATCAAAAATGATGTCAAATTTTTCACGCCTCAGAGAAAGAGTGGTTCTGAATAAATTCGGTAGCTTCTTTAATTCTTTTTCTCGGACGGAAATAATATGATCTACATTGGGATTGTTTTCAATAACTCCCACAGTATAATCGTAAACAAAAAAAGTAACTTCGCTTTCCGGAAAAACTTGCTTCATATTATTGGCAATTACAGAAGCAATCAGAACATCACCAATACGTTTATTCTGAATAATAAGTATTTTTTTCATTTAGATCCTGTCCATTTTTTTATACCTCAGGCGTTTTAGTAGTACCTTCGCTGCAAATGTAAACCAACTTTATTTCTACAATTCCCGATGATGCGAGAAGTATTTCATATTAATCCCAACGTTGCCCACTTAGAGTCCAAACTTAAGAGACTTTTAGAAAATTTTGATAAAGAAGGAGAAATATTAGTTGAAGGAGGAAGAAATGTTATCAAGAAAATTAAAGTGGAAGATACCGTGCTCAACGTTAAAAGGTTTAAAACCCCATCTCTTCCACAAGCATTCATTTATAAATTCTTTCGGAAAAGTAAAGCAGAAAGGTCATTTGAATATGCCACAAAGCTCTTGGAACATGGAATTCTCACGCCGGAACCTATTGCTTATCTTGAAAAATATTCGGCGACAGGGTTGAAGGAAAGTTTTTATGTGAGTGTTCATTTGGATTACGATCTCGATTTTAGAGTCCTCAATCACACCCCAAATTATCCGGAAAGGGAGAAGATACTGAGACAGTTTGCGGCCTTTACTTTTCAACTTCATGAGAATGGAATCAATTTCCTCGACCATTCACCGGGAAATACTCTCATTGTGAAAAACGGAAGAAAATATGACTTTTATTTGATCGACCTAAACCGGATGCGATTCGAACCTATGAATTTTGATGCGCGGATGAAAAATTTCCAACGTTTGTGGCCTTCTACGGTAATGACGCGCATAATGGCAGATGAATATGCAAAGTTATATGGAAAATCACCTGAGGAAACAACCCGCAAAATGATGAAGTACAGTCGCGATTTCCAAAGAAAGAAAAATG
This sequence comes from Flavobacteriaceae bacterium, assembly GCA_035654795.1. Classification (GTDB taxonomy): domain Bacteria; phylum Bacteroidota; class Bacteroidia; order Flavobacteriales; family Flavobacteriaceae; genus JAAYLC01. Next base: position 25,937 of record DASRWC010000049.1, on the reverse strand, counting down.
CACGAAAACTGAGAAAACACAGGAAAAATAAATAAGGAGACGAAAATTGATTCCGCCTCCTTCTATGATTTAAGCTTTACGAAAGACAATTACTGCTTAATAAATTGTAAGTCCACCAATAGTCTTACTTTGTCACTCACTACAATGCTTCCGGCCTCAGTTACGGCATTCCAGCTTAGATTAAAATCTTTTCGGTTGACTTCACCGGTAATTTCAAATCCGGCTTTTGTCTGCCCGTAAGGATCCTGAGCCACGCCGTTAAGGTCAACGTTAAGAGTTACTTCTTTGGTTATGCCTCTTATAGTGAGATCACCAACCATTTTTTCTCCATCATATTCTTTAGAACGGAAAGTCATCTCAGGATGATTCTCGGCATCAAAAAAATCGCCGGAACGTAAGTGATTGTCACGATCTGTGTTGTTTGTGTTTATAGATTCAATCTTTGCCGAAAACTGAAAGTCGGCGTTAATGAATTTATCGTTGTCAGTCTGAACGGAAGCGTCAAAATCAGTAAAATTTCCCGATACCGTGGAAATCATCATATGTCTTACTTTAAAAGCTATTTCTGAGTGGGATTTATCTACTTTCCAGTGTTGCATGGTTGCCATATCTAAAATGTTTTTATAAGTTAAATTTTTGATTTTAAAGTCGATACAAATATAAAACGGACTTAGTGTATTAACATTGATCTATGTTAAGAAGCACTAAGACCACCGAATTTAAAGAATAACAATTGGGAGTAAAAATGAATTAATGAAAGCTTAACGTTCTTTAATTTTTTAGCAAATTTCTTCGGACTAAAAATAGCTATAGCGTTTTTATTTTGCCTTCTTTCATCGGATAGCACACTTTACTTTAAAACCAGATCGCGACGCACCCGGCTTAAGCTTTCAGGTGTAATTCCTAGAAAAGAAGCAATCATGGATTGAGGTACGCGTTGAAGTATATCGGGATACATTTTTATGAAATTCAAATACCGATCCTCTGCCGATGCGCTCAATAACAAATTAATGCGTTTTTGAAGTTGCCTGATGTGGCTATGCAAAAGCTTGGTGTTAAAGTCGGTGAACGATGGAAAATTCTCAGTCAGCGTTTTTAAAAAATCTTCATTAATCACAGTAACTTCAGAGTCCTCCAATGCTTGAATGTAATAAGGAGAAGGTAGATCAAAATAACTGCTGTCTCTGTTGGTCAGAAACCAATTTTCGGAAGCAAAAGACAATATGTGTTCTTTTCCTTTCTCATCAACAGAAAATTGACGAAGTAGACCTTTGTCAACAAAAAAAGTCTCTTTGCAATAAGCTCCGGCCTTTAGCAAAAAGTCATTTTTCTTTACAGAAATAGTTTTAAGATCATCTGCTATTTCTTCAAGATGTATATTTTCAATAGCCAGATTGTTGATGAGGTACTGTTGAAAAGAAATGCTTGGCATGGTTATTTATTTGACGATTCTTGTTGTTCTTCCTGTAATTGTTGGATAAGTTCTGATGGACTCATGCCTTTAGACTTTTTGAAAATGATTGAAAACCGATTGTGGGAGGAAAATCCCGAGATCTCCGCCAGATAGCTAATCTTGTAATTAAGATGTCTGGCATCCGATTTCAAAAAATCTATAATATAATCAATACGTAAATCATTAATATAGGTTGTAAAATCTTTTCCAAATTTGTTGTGAATGGTATGAGACAAATAGCGATGATTGACGCCAACTTCTGCCGCCACAGAGGCTAAAGAAAGATTCCGATCTAGATAAAATTGGTCTTTTTCCAGTTCTCTCAGTCTCCCAGCAATGGCATCCATCGCTTCCTCAGACATATATTCTTTAACCGGCTCATTATTGGATTTGTCAACAGCAGTGCCATTTTGTTCTGACAGGTTTTCCGCCTTTTTTTCTTCTTCTTCTTCTTTTGGTTCTTTTTCTTTTTCTATTTTGGACTTCTCACGTCTGACAAGCAGAATAATTGAAATAACAAGCGTCCCTCCTATAAATACATACCACAATGAAGAGGTTTTGCCAGTTGCGGAGCTTTGTTGCTGCATCTTAAAATAGGTGTTGAGACCCTGACTGATATTTTTTTGTAGTGATTCTTCTCTTTCTATTAATGCAAGATATTCCTCATTAGAGGAAATATATTTCTCCTTGTCTCCTATTTCTTTATAATAAGCAGTTTGATAAAAATAAAAATCTTTTAACAACGTGTTATTTTCACTCCGCTTTCCTATTTGCTCTACTTCGCGAAAATATTTTTCTGCTTCATCATAATTTTTAAGAAGTACTGCAGTTCTAGCCAATCCATTTAAAATGTAACCTTTTAACGAACTCTCGGGAGACTGAGAACCATCTAAATATTCCAACGCTTTGTTATAATGGATATAAGAGGAATCAGCTTTTTCCAATTTTACAAAATTGTCCCCAATAATTTGATGATTCAGAGCAGTACTAAATTGAATATCATGCTTGGCCGGATCTAAGGTTTTGATGACACTAAGCGCTTCATAGATCAGTGTAATGGCATCTTCATAAGCTTTTTCGTCGTTTTTGACATAGGCCATTTCTTGTAAAATGTTAGACATCAGCTTGTTTCGTTCGTCATCGGACTCAATGTTGGAAATTATTTTTTGAGCTTTTTCCAAATGAAGCCGACTGGCGATAGGATGTTTACTCTCCCGGTAGTTAGTAGCAAGTAAACCATTAATTAAGAACTGCTGCCTATAATTATCAGGGGATGTGAGACTGTCTGCACGAAATAAAGTCTGAATGGCTTCAGGATACAACCCGGCCATTCGAAAAATTTCAGCTTTTAATAATAATGCTCTAATTTCAAAAAGAGGATCAGGAGCAATGGCTCGAAGATATTCTGCATTCTTAATGGCCTCTGTGGGATCTGTATATACCAGATCAGTCACCGTTTTTTTATAAATAGAATCAAACTCTTTATGCTGCGCAAAATTTAAACATGGTAAAAATAAAGAACACCAAAAAAGGACAACACATCTTCTAAACATAGTAGGGGGTTCATTATTAATATGAGGGCCATACAACCAAAGATAAACTAAAACTTCTAAATTTAAGATTTTATTATGTTTTCCTAGTTTCTATCAAAAATCTTTCTCCATGTAATATCCCTTGTTGTTTTCTTCCCCTTCTGTCATTCCTTTTAAATTTCCTTCTTTTTCTCTTCTTTCTAAATAAATCTCTTCATAATCACGGGTATAGGCGGCCTCCGGAACAACGTGAGTATCAAAAACCAATTCGATTTTTTCGGCATTGGCTAAATTTCCGTAAACATCAATAATATGTTCTGCCAACCCTATGTTTTTAGCACTGTCATAAGTTAATACCAACCGTCTTTCCGCGCCGGGAGGTATAGAATTTATGGAAGATTTTTTGTTAACAATACACCCACAGGAAATTAATAAATCGGTCATAATGAATGGATGTTCTCCTGTGTTCTTGATATCAAAAATAATATCCAGTTTCTGACCGCGTAACACAGGATAATAATGCCTGTAATTATCAATAACTTCCAGAGTGGTGGTCTGGTTTTTTATATCCTTACAACCGAAGGTGCTGGCGACAATAGTCAAAAACACTAATATTTTTATGGGTATTTTAATTGATTCTGATTTCATCTAAGGCAATTTTATTTTTCGGTCCTTTTTTTCTGATAAGACTGAGTTTAACCTTATCTCCTTTTCTCAACTTTATACTTGTAGAAATCTCAATAGTTCCGGAGTTTATACTTTCTTCAAAATGATCAGGTACAGCTGCTCCGTTTATTTCTATGCTCAATTTGTCGGGCTTATCAAAACCATGTTTTTCTTGCTTCAAAAATCTAAGATGTAATCTTTTATTTCCTGAAAAAGTAGAGGTCCATTCAAAGGAAATATCAGAAACAGAGATAAACCAGCCTTGATGATAATCCTCCTCAAAGCCGGGTAAGCCGTCTGTCAATATTTCAATGCCGGATTCTGCTGCCATACCTTTAACGGACAGAGGCTGATTTAAAAGGTAGTTTGTAACGTCTGCCTCAAAGATCTTCTCTCTCCAGAAAGATACGAAATTCCGGAGATTTCCTTCTTCCTCCCGATAAACAATAAAGTTGTCAAAATCACGATGTTCTTCAAGTTTAGAAAGAATGATACGCAAATGGGAGGAAGGCTTTAGATACTTTTTTTTCAAAAGACGAAAATCTCTCATTGGATCTATGTAGGCTAACTGTAAACGGGTAAAATTCATTGCAATCTCCAATTGTTTAATCCGATCCGGTGAATCTTCCGTTTTTTCTAAGTCTTCATAGAAGCTCAAGAATTTATTTCGGTCAAGATAAGAGGCGACGTTCTCTTTCATTCCTCCGTAAATATCTATCGTTCGTTCTGTTTTTGTGAAATCCTTTTCTGTTTGAAGATAATAATTTGTAAGTAGTGGAGCTGCATTGCCATAAAACTTCTTGAAAAAATGCGTCACCAAAACATCAACATCACTCTCAATGTCTTGCAAAAGACGTGCGGCAACATAAGTTTTTACATCCTCAAATGAGGAATAATCATACCCGCTTCCATTTAAAAACACACCTTTTATTCCTATTCGCTTAAAAAAAATCAAGCGTTTCTGAAGACTATAAAGAATAGGTAAAGGGGTGAGGTAGTCGTCAAAATTTGAAATGTAGTCCCACACATATAAATGATTACTTACATTTTTCCATTGTGCTACCTGATCCACAAAGTTTTTGACCGGCGGCAGAGCATCTGAAAGTGATACACCTTGTGGCAAATCAATAGTACTTAAAAAAACTCCGGACTCAGAAGGGATGGGATTAGCGGGAGGAAATCTTGTGGTGCGATAAGCAGATGTGAAAAATTTGTGGTTCGGAAAACGCTCGGCTAGCTTTCGGATAAAGGCAGCCACAGCCGGAGTGGCATGGCTGGCTGAGTTTCCTTCTTTTTCACACATGTCGCACATACATACCAAATCATTATCATTAGGCATGATCATAAAGCGGTAAGAAGCTTCTTCACCGTCTCCAAAAGTGTCAATAATATACGCGCTAAACTCACCGAAAAGTGCCGGAGAGGAAAAACAAAGTTGATCCGGATGACGTTCTCCATTTTTCCAAGCCGCCATTGAAGAGTCTAATGCAACTACTTTGGATAAATTATGCCCCCAAAGTCCCCAATCCATATCAACAGAGTGAGTTCCTAATTTCACAGGATTACCTGCTACTAAATTTGTGGGAAGAAACGGTTCTCTATATTCAAAATCAAACTGTTTGCAATGAGAAAGGAATTGAATAGTGGCGAAAGGTAAATCAGAGGAGTTAAACCGATGATCTTCCTGAGAGAGTGCCTCGATAAATTGATAAACCATCCATTTAGCCACCGATTCATTCTGAACACTAATTTGTAGTGTCTCCTCAGAATGTGTGATGCAATAGGTGTCAGCCATTCCCGAATTGATCTTGATGGAAAGGTGCTTCTCATCCTTCGCTGTGGCTCCTCTACCTATTTTGACAATATCTCTGTTACTGTAGGAAATCATTTCTTGAAAAAACCAATTCTCAATGGGAGTAGGAGTAGTGTTTTCAGTGATAATTACATAAGTGTCAGCCTTCAGTTTATCTTTAGCCATGCAACCGCAAATGGAAAAAGGCAGGAGAAATAAAACAATATGTATCTTAAAAAGCCACATTCATGTTCAGGTAAATATTGTATAAATTCCGATACCGGTCTTCCGCTACTTCATAATTATACCAGGTACCCAAGGCACCTATAGTAACCGTTTTATAAACGAGATGAGAAAAACCGGCTCCTACCATTGTGTTTAAATGTTTGAATCCGTTATACAGTTGATAATTTAATAAATCAACATCCGGAGAAGTTCCGGCACCGGCCATCGCAGTTACATAGGTTTTTGGAGTAAGAAAATAATACCTTCCGCTCAACGTGGCATTGAACATATGATTGTCATCTAAAAAGAAGTTATTCACCCTGAGATTTAGCCGAAACTCATCCCACTGCTTTGTTGCTCCAACCACAACATTATACATGCGCGTGTCATTGAGGTGCACATCGGTGTAGGTGGTATCAAGCTGACGAAAACCTAGTCCGACTTCAATTTCAATGTCTTTCAAATTTTCAAAATGTCGATAAACCGAACCGTTAATCACCAATTTGGGGAAGAATTTATCAGCCCACGCCGCATCTATTTTTGTGTAGGTTTTGAGATTCCAATTATGAGTCCATTCAGCCTGAAACTGATATCCTTTGCCTAATTCTCTTCCTCCGTAATTGATTCTTCCGGTGAACACATTTTTGTGCGATAGTCGGGAATACTCAACGGTGGAAATGGTGCTGATGGTATAGTTATCTCCAAAACGGCTTCTCAAATGATAAATTCCAATTTCATTTTTCTTTTGCTTATAATCCAGATAATCAAGATGCCTGTTGAAATCTTGTGCTTCCTGAGGATGAGGAACATAAAAGGATTGATAATAATAGGCGGAATCATACATCTTCTTTTTTTCAAATGCCAGACCTTTGGCATATTTCAAAGAGACATTATCAGGGGCATAAGACAGAGCAGCATTTAATTTTTCTAAAGCTTCGTCATTTCGGTTGTTTTTTATGAGATAAAGGCTGTAACTCTCCGCAATCTCTGCATTGACATTGATTAAATCCGGGTGATACGGGTTTTTATCCAGTTCGGTCTTTAATAAATCGGCTATCTCTACTTGTGATTCGGCCGTAACTCCTTTAAGTTGCGCAAGCTTTACTATAAAGAAAACATCTTCCGGATAAGCGGCACGCCCTCTTTCGGCATAGGATATCGCCATAGATGGTTTGGTGTGCATCGCCAGATTTACGGCGTGATGAAGTGCCTGATTGTTTGTGGGATCCTGCTCCAGCCAACGATCGGTAATGGCCATGGCATCACGATATCGGTAATTTTCCATGGCTCTCTTTATAATCTGAGACGCCATTTCTGCATAACCTATCAAATACCATTTTTTCTTTTCAGCAGTTTGTAATTTTAAAATGCTTTCATATTCACTTAAGGCACGTTGGTAGTTCTCTTGAAGAAAATAAATCTGAGCTCTTTTTAGGTGTAAATCCGGATCATTAGGCGAAGTGACCATCATCGCATTTAAAATATCATGAGCTTGTGGATAGGCATCTACTTCTAAATACGCATTGAAGAGAGAATGTTGGGCAGTATAAGCTAATTCTTCGCTACCATATTCCATCACTTGGTGCCATAAAGGGATGGATTCTGCATAATTTTTCTCAAGCATTTTTTGCTTTGCATCTTCCAGAACAACGAGCGAATAAGCTTCCCTGATCTCTGCATCTTCAGGATATAAAACAATCAATTTCCTGGTAATGCCATCAGCCCGTGATCTGTTGTTCATCAACAAAAATAACGTACGCTCTTTAAGCATTAGAGTTTTTGAATCTCCTAATGCCCGCCGATGCCGACTTAAAAGATGCATGGCTTCATTGTAATCTTGATTGGCTACATTATAGGCATAGACCACTTCAAAAGCTTCAGCATTTCCGGGATTCCGGTCAAAAATCTTCCCGTAATAAGTATAGGGTTGATTATTTAATGAATATCTGGCAGCTTCTAAGAGGTAATAATTATATTGACTCTGTAGGTTGTGCTGAAGGAGAAAAGGAAGAAGGATGTCATAAGCTCTCTGATCAGCCAATATTCCCGCTTTCTTTTTAATGAGTTCTTCATTGGAAGGATCTAAAGCTATTCCTTGCTCCACAATCTGTAACGCTGTCTCAGGATCTTTGGTTTGCAAATAAGAATTTGCGAGCCCCAGATAATGCTTGGAATTGTTCCGATCCTCACGCATAAGGGTTTTCTGAATCTCTATGGCCATTTCATAATTCCCGCTTTTGTAATTCTCAGCGGCATCCAACTCCATTTCATAAAGAAAGTCGGCACGAATTGATGAATCTTCCGGATAAATCTGATTGATTCTTTTCTGGAGCCTCCGAGCTTCTATTTCATTTCCCTGAAGCCGATAAAGTTCAATCTTTTTACGCCATAGCCCACGCCAATACGGATTCACTTCAAGCAGTTCATTAACATAACAGATGGCACTGGAATAACGCTTTGCCTCCATCTCCACATTTACCAATATCTGTTTGGCATCTACATTCCGGGGGAAGATATTGATTGATTTCAATAGATGAAATCTTGCTTTGTCTTGGTTCCCTACATGATGGTAGTATTTTCCGGCCAGCATATGAAGATCGGCATCATTAGGGTATTTTTTCATGGCATTGTCAATTAATGACTTTCCATCACTCCATCGGTCATTCTCAAAATCCTTCTTTATCTCCACAATATAATCACCTCTGTCATCAAGTGCTACCTCCTGCTGTGAGAAAACCCCGGCAGTTCCGAAAAGAAAGAATAATAAAGAGAATCTAAAAAAGATTTTTGATGTAAAAATGCAATTGGTGGCTGGTATTACTTTCATATTGCACTTTAATTAAGTTGTGGTAGTGGATGTTGGTGCAGAAGAAGATTGAATGTGTCCTTGCCGAGTCATTTCCCCCCAGCTGAAATTCTTACGGGTAAGAAACTGCCAATAGCCTCTCAAACTAAAAATAACGATCAATGGATGGTACAAAAATGCTTCTAAAGAGGAAAACAAAATGAGCTTCAGGTATTCTCGATTTTTTCTGTACAACTTCCTGATGGTCAGGTCAAAAGCAATGGTGACAATAGAAAAGGTAATCCCAATCATATAAACCAATATCAACATGAGCCAAAAAGTTTCAAAGTTGACCTGACGGGTGAGTAATAAGAATATTAAAAAACAAATTCCGGTAAGTTCAATCCAGGGAGCAAAGAATTCAAAGAAAAGTGCATAAGGCAAAATAATCATGCCCAGTCGACCATAACGCGGATTGAATAAAATTTTTCTGTGTACGGCAAGCACCTGAAATAATCCTCGACCCCATCTGGAGCGTTGACGCTGTAATACCTTCAAATTCGGAGGTCCTTCCGTCCAAACACAGGTTTCCGGAACTTGAATGATCTTGTATTTTTTTCGGTTTTCCCTCATATAGGTCGCCATTCGTATGGTAATGTCCATATCTTCAGCATGAGATAGAGGATCGTAACCGCCAACCTTAATTACAATATCAGTTTTAAAAAGACCAAATCCTCCCGAAACATTGGGTATAAGGTTAAATAACGACCATCCCATTTTGGCTACTAAGTAAGAACGTAGGTACTCGGTCTCTTGAAAAAGAGGGATGATCTTGCTAGGAGGTCTTACTCGGGTTATTTCTCCATGACTCACCTCACATCCGTTTACCATGCGCATTGTTCCCCCTACAGCTATAACAGGTGTCTTTGAGCCCAAAACCGGTAACATGGTCCGAACCAACGCCTGTTTTGACAAGATACAATCTACATCGGTGTTGATAAAGTAATCATATTTTGCAATATTAATCCCGGCATTAATGGCGTCTGCCTTGGTTCCTCCGTTCACTTTATCGACAACAGTGAGTTTGCTAAACTCCGGATTTCTTGATCTATATATTTGCTTAACCGGCTGACAATGTAGTTTTTGCAGATAAGGAAAAGAAATAGGCTCAAGATCAAAATTGTCAATCAATAACTCTAAAGTCTTGTCTTTACTTCCATCATTGACAATAACAACTTCAAAAGTTGGATATTCAAGATTCAGAAAGGAACGGACGTTGTCCAGAATGATTACTTCTTCATTATAAGCCGGAGCTACAACAGAAATACCCGGAGCTATATCTGTTGACATTTTTAATATATTTTCCTCTTTCTCAGTATATCTGAGTCTGTGCCTTACGTTGTTGAAATAGGCAAAGAACGCCAGAAGGATGTAAAAAGAAATTAGAAAAAATGTATAAAAGAATATTACGTACTGAAAAACGTATGTAACTATTTCCATAAGATTAGGGTGGGGAAATGGTCAGTTTTTACGGGCTATATGTGTTGATTCTCAACAAACGAAAAAACAGTGTTGTTAAAACCATTTTTATTTTGCGCTTTAAGTCTGTTAAAGACAGGAGTGCCAATACCTTCAATCTTATAAATATTCATAAGAATCTTTATAAGTGTCTCTTTATTTGGAGCGTGATGATAAATCTTTTCCAAGAAATCTAAAGATTCTTTGCCGCCTATCTTTCCGGCTGCATCAATGATGGCATCCTGAACAATGGGTTTAACAAAGTTATAATCCTTAATAAAGACCGGAAGTGCTTCTTGAAAATTTAAATTCCCTAGAGTATGTACGATTTCAGCTCTAACGTTGGCATTGGGACTTGATTTATACAGGTCTATAAGAGCATCTACTCCATCTGTTCTTCCTAAAAATCCTATTTCTTTAATTAGAAATTGCTGGTAATTTTCATTTGTGGTATTCATAGCAGTCCGAAGCAGGTGAGGTAATACTTCTTCAGCAGGTCTTTCTTTTAACGAGTTGTGAATGCGAAGCTTATCTAAATCACTTAGATTTTCTCCTAAATCTTCTTCCAAAAATTTAAAAGCATCGTGAGATTCAAATTTGGTAAATACGGCCTTAGCATATTTTCCCACGCCTTCACGAGAAAGGGTTGCATGTTTGGAAATAACAGAGGCAGGGACAAAATCACTCATGCTGTCCAGCATTCTAATGGCTCTCCAACGCTTGGTTACGTCTCCTGATTCTAACTGATTTTCCCAATATTCCGCAAGGCCAAGAATGCCTATCATTGTTGCAAGATTTGATTCGTTAACAGGGCGTAAATCAATCTCATACATAAGATACTCACTCAAATAGATTTTTTTCCATTCTTTAACAGGATTGCCGATTTCCAATCTTGAAAGAATTTCTTGTTCTGAAACAACATCCTCTGTGGACAATAAATAGTCGATGTTTTCAACTATAGTCTCCAATGATTTTTTCCTCCTTCTCTCAACATTCTTGTTGTAAAATCCTTTGCCAATACTAAACCACGAAATCACATATAAAGATGCCATTATTAGTATAAGAACAACAGCAATTTTAATGACTAAGGGAAATCCGGTAAAGAGGGTCGCTAAATAATAATAGTAGTACTCGATAGTCTCCATAAGATGTAATTTTTTTTTGAATTTTTTATAAGAGACGTGGGGAATAGAGAGGCAAAAATAGTAATATTTCCAATATCCCACGCATTCTTCAATTTATCCCGAAAACTTCAATGAGTGCTTTGCGTAAAATACTTTCTACGCCCCCTAATTTTACGTAAAACGAATAGGTAAAATCCCTATTGAACTCAAAGAAAAATCATATTCAAATATTCAAAAAAGTGATGGAAACATCAGAAAATAGCACGTTCGGAATTCGGAAAAAACGGTTCATTTTCAGAAAAACTACTGAAAAACAAAGGAAAGATGAGAAGTGAGTAATTCACACAGCGGAAAAACATCATTCAAGAAACAAATCAGGCGTCGGCCATTTCCATTCTCATGTTCTTGAATTGTTTGGGAGAGAGTCCGGTGAAATTTTTAAAAGCATTGTAAAAAGTAGTCCGGGAATTAAAACCGCTGGCTTGCATAATTTCATTTAAATTGGCTAGTTTCATTTCATTTATCAATTGCTTGGCTTCATTGATGCGGTAGAAGTTTATGAAATTACTATAGTTCATGTTGGAATACTTAGCAATTGCAGATGACACATATTTTTCATTACTATTAAGCATCTCTGCCACATCTTTGATTCCAAGTAAGGGATTGGTGAAGATTTTTTCATTATTCACTAAATCGAGGAGCCGATCAAAAAGAACTTTGAGCTGCTCTCTGTCATCAGTGATATCTGGGGTGACCTTATAATAATTTACAGCTTTTAATAACTCAATATTTCGATCATAGAGCTTTCTCAAAGTATTGTTACGATAAGATAGAAAAGCCAAAATCAATGCGAACAGCATAATACCACCCCCCACACCAATTTTTAAGGTCTTGTTTTCAGCTTTTTTCTTGGCAAATTCAAGCTGAATCTTCTCCAATTCCTGATCTTTGAGTTCAATCTTATATTTCGCTTCTATATCGGCAAGTGCCTTCTGGGCATCCTCACGCTTTAGAATTTTATCTATACTGTCTCCCGCCTTAAATGAGGCGAATGCATTTTTGTAATCTCCGCGTTTACGATAGAAATCTGAGTAAATCAAATAAATCTCTGACTCCATATTCGGATTTTGAAGAACTTTTGAATATTTCAAAGCACTGTCCAAACTCTTACGGGTATTTTCAAAATCATTATTCTGCATATGGGCGCTGGCTAAACTTCGATAATTGAATAATATTCCTTTCAAGATTCCCAGATCAGTCGAAATTTTAAGAGATTCATTCAAACTTTTAAAAGCATTGGGTAAATCTCCCTTTTCCAGATACACGCCACCCAAATTAGATAAAAAACGTGCTTTGTCCAATTCAAAATGATTGCTCTCAACCAGTTCTAGACCTCTCGTGAAATAGTTAATCGCCTTATCCAACCGACCAATTTTTTGATGAACAATTCCTAAGTTGTTATAAACAGCTGAAAGAGATTCTACATTCCGGAATTTTTCCGCATAGATATAGGCACGCTCCAGTATTTCCAATGCTTTTTCAGGCTGCCCTAGCTCATCGTGAAGTAAACCTATCCTGTTGAAAAGAGTCAAAATATTAATAGTGTCATTCTTAGATTCAAAGAGCCTTAAGGCTTCGTAGAAATCTTGTATGCCGGATTCATATTTGCCAATATCCACGTAGCTGGATGCGCGTAATGTAAATAAAGATGCACGGTAGCGCCAGTTCTGAGTCTCGGGAAGAAGCTTCTGAATACGCTCAAAAATTTCAGAACTGTGTTGTTGTGTTTCTAAAATTTGCAACTGAATAATTTGAAAACCAATTTTATCATCAGCCGTCAACTTCGTGTCATATTTTTTTAAAACACGATCAATTAATTCAAGCGACTGTTCATTCTGCCCCTGAATCATTTGAAATTCGGCGATATTACTATAAAACCGAAAGATAAGTTTGCTGCTGTCGGAGTGTTCTATTTCCGGACGTATGGCTTCCAAACAGTCATAAGCGGCATCAAAATCTCCTGAATGAGCCATTTTGATACATTTGTTCAATTCGGAAATTAATCTTTTCTCCGATTGGGATTGAGGGTAAACAGATATTGCAAAAAGAATGAATGTAAGAGAAAGAAAACGTAGAATATCAACCATCTATTGTCCCGAATTAATTTTCTAAAATACGTTAAAAATTTCATAAAACAGTATAGAGTCTTATTTTCCTGCAAAAACTATTTCTCTCTTTCTCTTCGTAAATAAGAGGATTAAATGAAATTCCTTCACTATTGCCCATAATAAGACATCGTGAGCCCTAAATAAACAAATCCAGAGGAACGAAGGAGCCGAAGTCTTTACAAGAAACCTAGATGAACGAAAATTCAGATTTAGTTTAACAATTGAAACCTGGAAACACTTAGGAATGGTTCATTTTAGGGAAGTATGGTCAGCCAAAGTGACTACAATTCGGTATTTGTATAAAGGTATTCTAAAGCTACTCGAGAGTATCATTAGAGCTACTAAAAGGCTACTCTTCTCCTAGGATAAAGCTAGTTTCAAAGGGTTGTTAAGATTTAACACTCACCAAGTGTCTGGAACCCCTTAAAGCCTCTTGTCTGCTTCTCTTCGCTTTTCATACTTTATATCACTTAACATGGAGGCTTTAATGCCGATGTAGAAATACCAAGCCGTGTTGATGCTTCCAATGGGTGTCCAGTTGAAGGACATTTGCCAACTTTCCAGATCCCGGAAAAAACGAAATTGTGTTAGCGTTACTCCCTTATTCTTAAAATCGTAGCCGCTGGACATTCCCACAGACCATCGCGGGGCAAGTTCAAGATTGGTGCTGAACATGAGAGACTGCGAACTTATCTCATTCTGGCGCTGCATGTTATTGTAAGTAATGGTATAAGCAAAACGTAAATCCCACGGGATTTTAAAATTATACCAATCTTGATTGATATTGTCCTTCTTGTTCGTCTTTTGCTGCGTTACACTATGGTCATAAAGATCAGGGGCTTCTCCAAATAAATCATCCGGGCGGCCGCCATTCCTGAAAGTATCATCTTGTAATCGAGATCGGGGAGCTGTAGATTCAAAATCTTTACTGGAAAAAGAATAATTAATGCTGATATTCGCATTTGTTAAACGGAACAAACTTCCTCCTTGACTAATATTAAAAACGTCAATCTTTCTGTTCTGGTTGTCTAAAGCATAGGGATCTAATGCTCCACTGAAATTAAAATCTAACCGATCGATAACAGGAATGCTTCCTGAAAACTGGACCGGGCTCCATTTTAGAGAATCACCGGCAAGATTATAGGCTGTTCCAAAATTTAGGTTGTTAAGTAACACAATCTTTTTAGGCTCTCTAGCAGTAGTGTCTCTGGAATTAACTTTGGCCTCCAAAGTATTACTCAGACTCATTCCGATGTTACTCGAATAAATTCTGCCGGGTGCACCATATAAAGTGTTTTCAAATCTAGACCAGGATACAATTTCACCTGCAGCCTCATCAGCGGTGAGAGGCACTTGAAATTCTTCATAATACCTGTCAAATGCAGGATTTACATTATAACTAATCGAAGGGCGCACAACATGGCGCATGGCTTGTACTTTCTTGTCCTTTCCAAAATTGAAAATGCCGTATAAAGTGGTTCCCAAACTGGTACTGAAATTATAGGTTCTGTAACTCTCAAATCCCGGAACAGTGTCTTGCACTACACCTCCACGTCCACCAAAGGCGTTTTCATCATAATATTTCCGAGTGCTTTTAAAAACCCAAGTTTCTCTGAAATTAGTCCCCGCTGATGCACTTAAGTATTTTAAAATTTTGAAGTTGGTAGTCAACGGAATATTATGTTGTGCCCCAACCTGGGCATCACTAAACATTTCCGATTTAAAGAAAAGCGAATCTGTGGTCTGAATCCGATTTTCAGCAGTTACATCATACTGGAAATTGATGTTTTGAATAATTCCTTTTTTGGTGCCATCCTTCGGCGCAAAGGGATAAACTCTGGAAACGCTGGCATTCAAGTTTGGAAAAGACATCGATATCTGCTCGGTCTGAGTATTTTGAGAATGAGTGGCAGCCAAAGTGAAATTTACCTGTGGATCCCAATCAAATGTGCGGGAATAAGAAACTGATGAGCTCAAAGTGTTGACAAGAGCACTTGCATTGTTTGTCTGATTAATGGATTCTGTGAAATATTTACTACTCCCCAAGTTTACCGAAGCCGAGAAACGGGAATTCGGATTGCTCTTAGTATCCTGACTATGTGTCCATCGAATATTGTAAATGCTTGTCTCACTAAAATCCGGAAATCCTCTTTCCGAATTGACAAGATTTTCAAAACGTGCACTTAAATTCCCTCTGAATTTATAACGCCGGATATAAGTAGATTCCCCTCTTAACGCATAACTGCCGTTTGTATAATAGTCTCCAAGAAGACTCAGATCTAAATAATCATTGACTGCAAAATAATATCCCCCGTTCTGAAAAAAGAATCCACGTGCATTATTTTCTCCAAAAGAGGGAATGATAAATCCCGACGCACGATCCTCCGTAAGCGGAAAATATGCAAAAGGAAGACCAACAGGAGTGGGAACGTCAGCGATATACATGTTAGTTACACCGGTAACAATCTTCTTCTTTGGTACAAACTTGGCTTTTCGAGTATAAAAATAATATTCGGGATTATCTACATTGGTGGAGGTTGTAAAACGAACATTCCTTAAGTAAACCACAGAATCGTTTACTTTCTTGGTAACATCTGCCAAAACATGAAATCCACTCTGCTCTGTCCTTGAATTGTAAACAAGTGCTTTTTCCGATTTGAAATTGTATCGAATGGAATCCGGCTCCACTCTGTTGCCGGCCTGTACAAAAACCGGACGCTGACTGTAAACTCCCGCGCTGTCAATTCCTTTGGCATAAACTTCATTCCGGTTGTTGTCTAAAATAATTAGTCCCGCATCAATCCGCATATCTCCATAAATAATAAAAGCTTTGTTGTAGAGATAAACCTTGTTTTCTTTTCGATCTAAAAACACATAATCTTCCCCGAAATACTCTACCACATGTTCAAGCATATCTTCCCTAACCGGAATGCTGTCTGTCTTGACAGTATCTCTCACAGTAAAAGAAGATGCAACCAAAACCGAATCCACTCCTTTATTTATTGAATCGATTGAAGTTCTAATAGGAAGTTTTGGAGTTTCCCGAGGAGGGAGCTCTTGACCATGAATCAATAGGTTGCCACAAAGCAAGAAAAACAAAAAGAATATGTAAGAATGCCTGAAGGTGTACAAGGCTGCGATATGATTATTTTGTAGCTTTGGCTTAGCTTTTGAACCGCCAAAAATAAACATATTTTCTCGGCTGTGTTTTGGGTTTCTACTTTTTTTAAAACCACGGCTTTCCGGTTATCCATAGAGAAATAGATTATTTTTGATTTAAAAATCAGATCGAACGGGCTATGAGACAGATCTTCTTTCTATGTGTATTCATTATTATCGGATTCTCCTATGCAGAGGCGAAAACATCCGGCAATCCGGTAAAACCCTTTGTTGTGGTGCTGGATGCCGGTCATGGAGGGCACGATTCCGGAAATACCGGGCATAAAGGTGCCTATCGCGAATCGGATATATGCCTTAGCATCGTCTTGAAAATGGGAGCCACTCTAGAAAAACTTCCAAATGTTAAAGTAATTTATACCCGCAAAACAGATGTGTTTGTGGAACTTAGGGAAAGAGCAGCTATAGCAAATAGAAATAATGCCGATCTCTTTGTTTCGGTGCATTGTAACGCACACCATAGCCAGGCGCACGGGGCAGAAACATTCGTTTTAGGACTTCATAAAAATCAAGCCAACTTTGAAGTAGCCAAACGCGAAAATGAGGTAATCTACCTGGAAGAGAATTATCAGGAGAAATATGCAGGCTTCGATCCAAAATCACCTGATTCGTTTATCGGTATGATGTTGATGCAAGAGGCATATTTGGATCAAAGCATTCTTCTGGCAAGCTTAGTGCAAAATAATATTGTAGGGAATCTGAAACGATTTGACCGCTCCGTGAAACAAGCCGGATTCTGGGTGCTTCACAATACTTATATGCCGGCAGTTCTGATTGAAACCGGTTTTTTAACAAACTCAAATGAAGGGGCATATTTAAATTCGGTGAAAGGACAAACAGAAATGGCAAGGGAAATTGCCAAGGCTGTTGAATCTTATATAAAAAGTATGACAGCCGCAGATGTAATTCCGGAATCATCAAGAGATGCTATTAAGGAAATTCAAATTGAAGAGACAATTGCAGGAACAGAAGAAAACCTTTATCCCGGTATTGTTTTTAAAGTCCAAATCGCCGCCAGCAGTAAAAAGTTGGATCCCACGCCATCAAACTTTAAAGGTTTAAAAGAGATTTCCCGAGAGAAGGAAGGAAATCTCTATAAATATTATTACGGGGAGACGTCAGACTATAATAAAATACAAGTTCTCAAAATGGCTGCAAGTCAGAAAGGATTTGATGCTGCATTTATTGTTGCATTTAAAGGAGGAAAAAAAGTCAGTTTGCCCGAGGTTCTGAATTCGAAAAGAAATTAATAGCTTTAGTATTCATATAATCTTTTAAATTTGCTCATATTTTAAATTTTAACGCTTGACACTATCAAAAGAAGTAAAGACCGGAATCCTGGTAATTGGTGCCATACTGCTGCTGATTTTTGGATATAATTTTCTTAAAGGAACGAACATTTTTCTTTCAAAAAGAATTTTTTTCGTTCGTTATCCAAATGTTGAAGGACTCGCAAAGTCAGCACCGGTCACTATCAATGGACTTATCGTGGGAAAAGTAGAGAATATTGAATTCGCAAAAGAGAGAGGTTGGCTAGTGGTAAAATTCAGCCTGGAAGAGGATATTGAATTTTCCAAAAAAAGCGTGGCACGTATCTATAGCGAAGGACTTATAGGAGGAAAATCTTTGGGAATTTTTCCGGATTATGACTTCCACGATATTGCAAAAAGTGGAGATACCTTAATAGGGGAGACAGAAGATAGTATGATGGCCACTGTCACTAAAGCACTGGGACCACTGGAAGAAAAGGTGAATAACACACTGGCTACAATTGACACGCTACTTTATAATATTAATGATATCGTTGATGAACCCACCCGCAAACACCTGAGGGGAGCAATAGAAAATTTAAACAGAACTCTAAATTCCATCTCAGGAGTTTCTGAAAATCTCAATGTGGTACTTCGAAATAATACAAGCAAACTTGATCATACATTTACAAATCTGGATAAAACTGCCGGTAATCTGGCTCAGTTAACCGATTCTTTAAGCCTGCTGGAGACCGGAAAACTGGCCAGAGATATACAAGATGTAGTAGATCGAATGCAAATAATAATGGTAGATGTAGAGCAGGGCAAAGGAACCGTGGGAAAATTGCTTAGAGATGATACCGTGTACGAAAATCTTGAAGGCGCATCCAGACAATTGGAACAATTACTTCAAGATCTAAAACTGAATCCAAAACGATACGTACATTTTTCACTTTTTGGAAAACGCCCTAAAGAATATACAAAACCGGACAATAGAGATAAATAATGCAATATATACCCAACATACTATTTTTAATAGCACTGATTGCAGGAATAAGCTTCTTTACCATTAATGTGCGGAAACTAATCAGAAATATCCGCCTCGGTAAGAAAGAAAATATTACAGACAACAAAAAGAAGCGATGGGAGAATGTAATCCGCATCGCCCTCGGACAATCAAAAATGGTAGTACGTCCCATCCCGGGATTACTACATATTTTTGTTTATGTAGGGTTTATCATCATAAACATAGAAGTTCTGGAGATTGTAATAGATGGTCTTTTTGGTACGCATAGAGTATTATCTACAATTCTGCCGATGGGTCTCTACAATTTCCTAATTGCTGCCTTTGAAATATTGGCACTCCTAGTAATTATAGGAGTGGTGCTTTTCTGGACACGAAGGAATATCCAAAAATTAAAACGATTCTGGGCACGAGAAATGAAAGGATGGCCAAAGAAAGATGCAAACCTGATTCTTTACATCGAGTTTGTGTTGATGGTCTTATTTCTGGTTATGAATGCAGCAGATCAACGCTTGCAAGTTATAGCACCACAAGAATATACAGCAGCCGGCTCCTTTCCGATAAGCGGATTTATTGCACCTCTTTTAGAAAACCTTAGTGTTGGCACGCTGGTGGGAATAGAACGCGCCGCTTGGTGGTTGCATATTATCGGAATTTTGTTTTTTCTGAATTACTTATACTATTCCAAACACCTGCATATAATCCTCGCTTTTCCAAACGTATATTATGGAAAGATTAGACCGAAAGGAGAGTTTCCAAATTTAGAGGCCGTTACAAACGAGGTTAAGCTTATGATGGATCCAAATGCTGATCCATTTGCAGCACCGCCTGAGGGAGCAGCAGAACCTGAGAAATTTGGGGCGAGTGATGTAATGGATTTAACCAGAAGACAGTTACTCAGCGCATACACCTGCACCGAATGCGGAAGATGTACAAGCGAATGTCCGGCAAACAATACTGGAAAACTTCTGTCTCCCAGAAAAATTATGATGGATACACGAGATAGACTCCAAGAGGTTGGTAAAAACATCGATAAAAATGGCAAATTCGTAGATGACGGAAAGCAACTGCTGGATTTCTACATTACCCGAGAAGAACTATGGGCGTGTACCACGTGCAATGCCTGCGTGGAAGCCTGCCCTGTCAGTATTGATCCTATGAGTATCATTATGTCAATGAGACAATACCTCGTAATGGAACAATCTGCCGCCCCACAAGAACTTAATGGAGCCATGAGCAATATCGAAAATAATGGCGCACCCTGGCCCTATAACCAAATGGACAGGATGAATTGGGTTAATGAAAATTAAATAAACGATTTCTAAATCTGAGAGATCAATTTTACTTGAACAAATGGAACAAACTATAAAAGTACCCACAATGGCTGAATATGCAGCTCAAGGAAAAGTACCCGAAGTACTCTTCTTTGTGGGATGCGCGGGAAGTTTTGATGACCGTGCAAAAAAAATAACAAAAGCGTTCGTCAAACTTCTCAATCAAGCAAAAATTGATTTTGCTGTTCTTGGTACAGAAGAAAGCTGTAACGGAGACCCGGCAAAACGTGCAGGAAACGAATTCTTATTCCAAATGCAGGCGATGACCAATATCGAGGTGATGAACAGCTATGGAATTACAAAAATTGTTACCGCTTGCCCTCACTGTTTTAACACCATAGGAAACGAATACCCCGCTCTTGGCGGAAATTATGAAGTGATGCACCATACACAATTCTTGAAAGCATTGCTTAAAGAAGGGCGCTTAAAAGTGGAAGGAGGGAAATTCAAAGGGAAGAAAATCACCTTTCACGATCCTTGCTATCTTGGAAGAGGAAATAATGAATATGAAGCCCCGCGCGAGCTCTTAGAAAAACTGGAAGTGGAACTGGTAGAAATGAGGAGAAATAAAAAACACGGAATGTGTTGTGGTGCTGGGGGAGCACAAGTATTTAAAGAACCCGAACCCGGAGATATGGATGTTAATGTGAAAAGAACAGAACAAGCTATGGAAACAGAGGCAGAAATTATTGCCACCGGCTGCCCGTTCTGTATGATGATGATGACAGATGGCGTAAAAGCCAAAAACGTAGAAGGAAAAATGCAAGTTCTCGATATTGCCGAGATGATTGCTAATGCCGAAGATCTATAGAAAAAGATCATTTTAATTATAGGAAGATTGAAATAGAATCGTTATAGATTCTTAGAGTTGAAAGATAAAAAAGAAAAATGCTTACAAATTTTAATTCCCTTCCGGACGATTCGAGAGTCTGGATATATCAGGCAAACCGGAAGCTTTCTGATCAGGAAGTTGAAGACATACAAAAAGAAACAGAAGATTTCCTCACCCAATGGACCGCTCACGGCGCAGCACTGGAGGCGGCGGTTGAAATGAAATACAACCGATTTATTGTAATAGGCATCAATCAAAATAATGTTTCTGCATCAGGATGTAGTATTGACGCTTCTGTAAGATTTATTCAGTCTTTGGAAGAAAAATACAAAGTAGATCTATTAGACAAAATGAATGTTACGTTCTACACCGGCGAGTTTATTACTCACAAGCCGTTGACAGAATTCCGCACAATGGCAAAAAATAAAGCCATAAATGCAAACACGGTTGTCTTTAATAATCTGGTTAATACAAAAGAAGAATACCTGGAGAACTGGGAAGTTCCTGCACATCAAAGCTGGCATAGTCGGTTTTTATCCTAAAAAAAGAAAGCTCATGAACAGGTGGTTAATAGCCCTTTTTTGCTTTCTCTTAATTCTCCCTGCCCTTGCTCAACAACGAAATCCGTTAAGAGTGGCCAATGATTATGAGAATCAAAAGAGATGGGTTGACAGTATCTATGCCAAAATGACGCTGGAGGAGAAATTAGGGCAACTTTTTATGGTTGATCTTTTTTCCGCTGACACCAAAGTCAAAATAGACAAAGTAAAAAATCTTATTACCCAGTACCATCTGGGCGGAATTATTTTCTCAAAAGGAGGACCGGTACGGCAAGCCAAATTGAATAACGAATTACAATCACTTGCCAAAATTCCTTTACTTATTGGAATGGATGCTGAATGGGGTCTCGCCATGCGTCTGGATTCTACCTTTGCCTATCCGTGGAATATGACTCTCGGCGCCATCCCTGACAATAAGATCGTGGAGGAAGTGGGGAAACGAATTGGAGAACATTCAAAAAGATTGGGGGTACACATCAATTTCGCACCGGTTGTGGACATAAATGCAAATCCTAAAAATCCAATTATCGGAAATAGATCTTTTGGAGAAGATAAAGAAAACGTTACAGCCAAGGCACTTGCTTTTCTAAAAGGAATGCAAAGCACCGGCGTTTTAGGAAGCGCAAAGCATTTTCCCGGTCACGGAGATACAGATAAAGACAGTCATAAAACCCTACCAACTATAGATTTGACAAGAGAGCGCTTGGATACGGTAGAATTGTACCCGTATAGAGCTCTTATAAACAATGGAGTGGCCGGCGTGATGATTGCTCATCTAAATGTGCCGGCCCTTGAGCCACAACAGGAATACCCGTCTTCCTTGTCTAAAAAAGTTGTGACCGATTTACTCAAAAATGAACTTGGGTTCAACGGTCTAATTTTTACAGACGCTCTAAATATGAAAGGAGCATCAAATTTTAAAAATCCCGGAGAGATAGAATTGGCTGCCCTACTTGCAGGGAATGATATTTTTCTTATTCCGGAAAATATGCCCAAGGCCATGGAATTTCTTGTAGAAGCCTACAATAACCGAATGTTCTCTGAAGAAAGACTGGCACTTTCCGTAAAAAAGATGCTCTACGCTAAATATAAAGCAGGTCTTAACAATTATAAGCCGGTAAATACGCGGTTTTTATATGAAGAATTAAATACCATCCACGACCTTGTACTTTATGAGAAAGTGATGGACAATGCTATTACGGTTCTTAAAAATGATCAAGCTCTCCTTCCGGTAAAAGATCTGGAGAAGAAAAAAATAGCCTATATCCATATGGGAGATGATCAAGGAGACACTTTCTTTAAAGAACTGAATAATTACACGGAAGTCACACGAGTAAAGGCGAATTACCTTGACGAGTACATCCAACAATTGAAAGACTTTAATTATGTTATCATCGGCTTTCATAAGAGTAATTCAAACCCTTGGCAAAAGTTTCAATTTTCCGAAACCGAGCTGGTATGGTTATATGAAATAGCTCGCACCAATTCAGTGGTCTTAAATGTCTTTGCCGGACCCTATGCACTTCTGGATTTAAGAACTACCAAGAATTTTGAAGGCATTGTACTATCTTATCAAAACAGTGACTTAGCTCAAAAAATTTCTGCCCAGATGATTTTCGGAGCTCGGGAAGCGAAAGGGATTCTTCCCGTTTCAATAGGTACGGATTTTCCGCTCAACACGAGCCTGGAAACAAAATCGCTACGTCGCCTCCAATACGGCACTCCCGAAAGTGTGGGTATGAACAGCTATAAATTAGCCAAAATAGATTCCTTAGCAGAAAACGGAATAAAAGAAGGAATGTATCCCGGAGCACAAATTCTAGTAGCAAGGAAAGGGAAAGTGATCTACAGAAAAAACTTCGGTTATCACGATTATGATAGATTAATTAAAGTAGAAGACTCCACCATATACGACCTAGCATCTTTGACAAAAATTCTTGCCTCTATGCCACTTGTTCTTGATTTGGCAAATAAAGATAAACTCTCCCTTAACAGCAAACTGGGAGACCTTCTACCGGAATATAAAGGTTCAAACAAGGCGAATATTTCCATCAAAGAAATGCTTTCGCACTACGCACGCTTGAAAGAATGGATTCCTTTCCATAGACAAACATTAGTGAATAAAAAAAACGGACCTTCACCACAATATTACTCCGGAATTCCGGATAAAAATTTCAACATCTCGGTGGCAGACAATCTTTATCTGAGGCAAGACTTCCCCGATACGATCTACAAAATTATTCGAGAGAGTCCACTTCTGCCTAAGTTAGAATATAAGTACAGTGATTTGCCTTTTTACATCCTAAAACCTTATTTCGAAAAAGTTTATAAGAAACCTATGGAACAGGCAGTGCAGGATCAGTTTTATCATTCTCTGGGCGCCAATTACACTACTTATTTGCCCTTGTATAAATTTTCTAAAGACAATATACCGCCAACGGAACAAGACGATGTTTTTCGAAAGCAACGAGTACAAGGATATGTACATGATCAAGGAGCAGCACTATTGGGAGGTGTGGGTGGACATGCCGGACTTTTCTCTAATGCCAATGATGTGGCAAAAATTATGCAAATGTTCCTGTGGAAAGGTGCCTATGGTGGTGAACGTTTTTTTAAACCGGAAATCTTTGATGAGTTCAATACATGTTACTATTGCTCCAAGAAAATTAGAAGAGGAGTTGGTTTTGACAAACCACAACTTGGTTCTGTAGGGCCTACCTGTGGCTGTGTGTCAATGACAAGTTTCGGTCATGGCGGATTTACCGGAACCTTCGCATGGGCCGATCCTGATTTTGAAATTGTGTATGTTTTTTTATCAAACAGAACATTTCCAGATCCGGAAAACAGAAAGCTTATCAGGAGCGATCTGCGGAGTAAAATCCAAGAAATAATCTATGATGCCATTGACTTTTAAAGAAAACCCTAAACCCTATCGACCATGAATATTGGAATTGTTTGTTATCCCACATTTGGAGGTAGTGGCGTTGTAGCCACAGAACTAGGTTTGGCACTTGCCGAAAAGGGGAATCAGGTGCATTTTATTACTTATAAACAACCTGTACGACTGGAATTCCTCTCTCGAAACATTCACTTTCACCAAGTAAGTGTTCCGGAGTATCCGCTATTTCATTTCCAACCATACGAATTGGCACTGTCATCCAAATTGGTGGACATGGTGAAATTGCATAATATTGAATTGCTACACGTACATTACGCAATCCCGCACGCATACGCAGGCTATATGGCTAAGCAAATGCTTGCAGCCGAGGGTATATTCATTCCCATGGTTACCACTCTTCATGGTACAGATATTACTTTGGTAGGAAATCATCCGTTCTACAAACCGGCTGTAACTTTTAGCATTAACAACAGTGATATTGTCACCTCTGTTTCTGAAAGTCTTAAACGAGATACCTTAGAACTTTTTGACATTACAAAAGAAATTCATGTGGTGCCGAATTTTATAGATATTCCGTCCAAAGTCGCCCCCGTGGGAAGGTGTCAGCGTCATTTGATGGCGGGTGAAGAGGAAAAGATCATTACTCATATTAGTAATCTCCGCTCAGTGAAAAGAGTTACAGATGTCATTGAAATTTTCGATTTGATACAAAGGCAAATTGCCTCCCGACTCATCATCGTAGGGGATGGACCGGAAAGGGATAAATGTGAAAGACTCACCAGAGAGAAGGGGATTGAAGACAAGGTGGTATTCTTGGGAAATAGCAATGAGGTAGATAAAATTCTGTGTTTTTCAGATCTATTTCTCTTACCATCTGAAAAAGAAAGCTTCGGACTTGCGGCCCTTGAAGCTATGGCAACAGGAGTACCGGTTATTTCCAGCAATACAGGAGGGCTGCCGGAAGTAAATATTCACGGGGAAAGCGGATTTCTGAGCGATGTTGGAAATGTAGAGGAAATGGCAGCCAATGCAATTAAAATTCTGGCCTCAGAAGAATCTCTCAAAACTTTTAAAAAACGAGCTGTTGAAATGGCTCTGAAATTTGATACCAAAAACATTGTACCACTTTATATGAATCTCTATAGAGAAGCAATAGATTCTATTAAGGCATAAAAAAAAGACCCGGAAAAACCGGATCTTTTCTCTTAATTTATAAGCTCGCTAAAACTGATAACGAACTCCTAGACCTACATCAAAATTTATGTTGTCATGATATCCCAAATTGAGTTGAGGCCGAATATCAAGAGAAATCATTAAAGGGATGTTAAAATTATATTCGATCCCTACGTCTCCTGTAATAAAAGCATAGAATTCTGAGGTTCTGTCATAGTGAGCGTGATTTTTCGGATAGTCGTAACTAACATTTCCTAAACCTGCTCCCGGGCCGGCATACCAGTTGAAGCCACCGTCAATGTTCCATAACCATTGATAGATACCTACTAATTTAACGGCGTTGTAATACCGTTTGCTGTGCCAGGCAAGCCCGAGTTCGAGACGGTTATTTTCACGTAAAGCATGTTGATAGTTTATTTCAGGAC
>DASRWC010000048.1:0-128837 GCA_035654795.1 Flavobacteriaceae bacterium | reverse complement strand
AGTGCGTTCCGGAGTGTTGGTCAAATTTAATTTTGTAGCGGTTAGAATGTAGGATGCGTTTGTTCCCAAAGATATTTTACTGCTTCTTTGATTTTCAATATTTTCTGTAGTTAGAATGTTTTTCCGTATCTCAATTTCCGCACCCATAACATCTGCCACATCACTGATGTTTTCATAAGTCAACAGTCCGGCGGAATTTCCTTTGTCCACCCGACCAATCGGATTTTTGATGTGTTTATAAAATACAGTTCCGGATAATAGTTCTGAGGGACTCCAATAGTTATCCCATCGGAAATCGATATTGTAGTTGTCTGAAGGCAGTAGGTTAGGATTTCCTTCACTGGCAAAATTGATGTTTACATATTGAAAGGGGGAAATTTCTTTGGCACGGGGTAAAGTGTAGGTTTTACTTACTCCTATTCTGAAAGAGTTTTTATCGTCTAAATCGTATTTTAAGTGTAAGCTAGGCAGATAATAAGGCTTAACAATCGCATTTGTTCCCATTTGGCCCGGAACGTCATATTCCACATTGAGATTTACAAAATCTGTTCTGAACCCAATATTAGCACTGAAATCATCGGAAAGCTGAAAATTGCCTTGAGCAAAAACAGCGTGATTCCTTTTCGTGACTTTGTAACTATTTGGGATGCCTTCGGTGAGGCTGAATATATTGTTTTGATAGTTTTCAGAATTATAAAGCTGATCCAGTACAAGACTATTTAAGGAAATAGACCCCGGAATGTGTGAAAAATTATATTCTATCGATTCAAAATCGTTGGCTGAAAATTGATTCTGGTAACCTAAGGATATTTTTGAATTACCGCTTTCCGAAGAATCATTTAAGGAATAATCAAGAATAAATTTGGCGTTGTAATCGTGTTCCGAAAGTTCCGAGAAAAATCTTTTTTGTCGATTGCTTCCGGTCAATCCGAAAGTTCCGTTTTCTTTTTCAGATAAATAATTTTCACGACGATCAGGCTCCAAACCACGAATGGTATTTAATGAAAAATCTGCAAATAAATCTAATTTGTCATTCAATTGCCATTTTGATAAAAGCTGGTGAATAAACAATAGGTTGTCATTTATCTGTTGCCGCCTGCTGAATCCGCCTTCGTTGTAGGAATCTTGAAATTTCTCAGAATGCCTTCCCAAATAGTCACCTACATAGGCATGGGTTGCATGAAGCATCATGAAATTATACGCGATCCCATGCCTGCTGTTAATATTGTAATTGATATTTGCCAGAGCAAGCTGTTGGGTTTTATTTCCATATCTTTTTCCAATTTGATTTTGATAGATAGTCCCGTTGCTTGTCATATTTTTTACAACTTCATCTGTGAACATATTTTCAACGGAATGGCTTGCTACTATATAGAATGTTAATGGATTGTGACCTAAGTGAAATCGTTTTCCACCTGAAATTCTGAAGCTGTGATTTACAGGCGTAGAAATAATATTAGGATCTAAACTGTTTGAAAAATCAAAAAGCCCTCGAATCGGACGTTGGGAATTCGAAAAACCAAAATAGTTTGTACCGTCGGGTTTATATAAAGTTTCGCCTAAAGTATTTGAGTTGATACCACCAGAAAAACTGAACTCCAAAGAGTGACTTCCAACTAGGTCTTTAGAACTGATGTTGATAGTCGCCCCGCCAACGTCTCCGCTGTATGAAGAAGTAAAAACTTTTTCTACGCCGATGTTTTTAATAATATCAGAGTCAAAAATAGAAAGGGAAATGTTTTTGTATTCAGGATCTTCGGAAGGAATAGGGAGTCCGTTTAGCAAAGTTGCATTATAGCGGTCGCCCAGTCCACGCACAAATATGTTTTTCACACCTTCTTGTTTTGATATTCCCGAAACTGAAGAAACGGCAGATTGTGCATCTGAAATTCCTTTTCTCGACAATTCTGACGCTCCGATACTTTGCGTTGCCGAAATGGCATTTCTTCGATCCAAAAGCAAAGCTGTTTCTGTTTCTCGATTTGCTTTTGCCACGATTCCGACAGCCTCTAAAACGTTATATTGACTCTGAAGTTCAATATCTAATTGGATTCTCTCTCCGGCTTGAATGGTAATGTTTTCAATGGTTTTTGTTTCATACGATATGTAGGAGCTGGACAAATTGTAATTTCCCGGAGTCACGTTTGCAATAATGAAATTTCCGTCCATATCCACCATTGCTCCCACGGTTGTTCCGTCCAGTATTATGGAAGCTCCAAAAAGTGGTTCTTGTGTGTCTTTGTCTACCACTCGCCCTTCAATAATAGAAGATTGTCCCAGAACAAAACCGGCATTTAAGAAGAGTGCAAATAATACAAACTGTCTGAATATTCTTTTTTTAATCATTAGAAAATGAAAGCTTTAAATTTGCTGCAAAGGTCATATCCAGTTGTTTCTAAACGGTTACGATTATATTTCAGTCTCATTAATTTCGCTATCGTTTCCGTAATTGAGGATGTGAAACGAAAAGTTCTCAATGGCATGAGCATGAAGAAATGCCGGAACTATGAGATCGACCAAATAGAAATAGTGCTGATGATTGATGTACTGATGTATTCAATACCGATTGCACGTGAAAATTAGCAGGCTTAAGATTGGAGAATTAAAAATACTCGTTGAGTTAAATATGGAATAATTGATAAGGAAGTACGAGGTAACTATTATCAAAAAAGGTAACCAATTCAACTTCAGACACTATAAAAAAGATAGTACTTTCAAAATGAAATATGAATGGAGAATAAACAGGCTAAAACCCATTGCATTAAAAAACGAAAATAATGAATTTGAAAATTATTTTGTTCAAACATTGCTTTGGACAAAAGCAAGAACAGGCCGTAGTCGGGAGACAACTAACGATACCTCGGGTTTTTAGACTAATGGTTTAGGCGATAAAGAGGGCGAAATCTACGATTATTATTTTGATGATTAAGATACTGTGAGCAACGTGATATAAAAGAAAATAGCGCAAGTATATATGTTAAGTGTAATGTTCGAGACATCTTTGTGGGGTTACCGAATCTTCTAATTAAAAAACATAGACAATCCGAAAGGTAATTGCTTATTATGGCTTACTACTTTTATAATAGACATATCATCCAAATAAAATCCACTCGCCAATTACGCAGGATTTTAAAGCCCCAAAAATCTTATATCTGATCTGTCAACCGTCTAACATATCGATCCTACCTCCCCGGAAACTCCGCCTTTCTTTTCTCCAAAAACGCTTGGGTTCCTTCTTTGAAATCTTCGGTGCCGAAGCAGTTTCCGAATTCTTCGATTTCTACCATAAATCCGTTGACGTCATTATCAAAGGCAGCGTTGACAGAGCGAATGGCGGCGGCGATGGCTACGGAAGAGTTTTTCATAATCTTTCCGCCGATTTTATAAGCCAGATCCAGTAAATCTTCCTGAGCGACAACGTGATTCACCAATCCATATTGTAAGGCTTGATGTGCGTCGATCATTCCGGCGGTCATAATCATTTCCATGGCGCGTCCTCTTCCGACAAGTTGTGGCAACCGTTGCGTTCCGCCATATCCGGGAATTACACCAAGAGAAACTTCGGGAAGTCCCATTTTTGCATTTTCTGATGCGATACGGAAATGTGCCGCCATAGCGAGTTCGAGTCCGCCACCCAATGCGAAACCATTAACGGCTGCAATAACGGGTGTGGAAAGATTGGCTACAAAATCGAACAGCAATTCCTGACCCTGAGCGGCCAGAGCCCCTCCTTCTTCTATGGAAAAATCTGCAAATTCGCTGATATCGGCACCGGCTACAAAAGCCTTTTCACCGCTTCCGGTAATGACAATTACTTTGATATCAGAATCTTCATCGGCTTCTTTAATAGCTTCGTGAAGTTCCTGAATGGTTTCTTTATTAAGGGCGTTTAATTTTGAAGGCCGGTTAATGGTAATGGTTGCGATGCCATTGTTATATTCCACAAGAAGATTTTTGAATTCCATATTTTTTTAAATTCCATTTTGTCGTTTACAAAGCTAATAAAAACCTCAATCTATTGCCGGAAAGCTTACGGTAAAAGTAGTTTCTTCGGGAGTGGAAGTAAAGGTAACAGCTCCTTGATAGGTTTCCATAATATTTTTCACCATTCCGAGACCAAGACCCATCCCGCTGGTTTTTGTGGTGAATTGGGGTTCAAAAATACACTCGCGTTCGTGTTCCGGAACGCCTATGCCGTTATCGGTTACCGAAATTACAGCGTGCTTTCCTTCCCGACGCACAAAAATGTCAATTCGAGGGACATCGGGTTGTTTCTGTTCGATAGACTGAATACTGTTCTTGACAAGATTCGTTACAACACGGATCAGTTGTGTTCGGTCAAAAAGTGCGCGAATTTCTTCTTCATTGGAAATGAAGTTGATATAATCTTCATGGAAGATGTCAAGGGCGAGTTTCGCAATTTTTACCACATTGAGCGTTTCATCCTGTTGTGCCGGCATTTTGGCATAAGTAGAAAAGGCAGAAGCAATGGAACTCAGCGTATCGATTTGCTGAAGCATGGTTTCTGTATATTCTGCAACTTTACGTCCGATTTCCGGATCATTCGGATCAAACCTTCGTTGGAAACTTTGGGTGGTGAGTCGCATTGGCGTGAGCGGATTCTTGATTTCGTGTGCTACCTGTTTTGCCATTTCCCGCCAAGCCGTTTCGCGTTCGCTGGCTGCTAACTGAGCGGCACTGGTTTCCAATTGGTCAATCATTTCATTATACGAATTAATCAGCAGTGCGATTTCTTGGGGAACATCTTTTACGATTAATTTTTTGTTCCGCGTGTGGAATCGAGTAAGTGCTAAGGTATCACTCACATTTTTCAACGAACGTGTTATATAGGTAGAAAGCAGGTAAGCCAAAATCACTCCCGCCAAAAGCATGAAAAAATAGGCAACACTTAGCCGATACAGATATTCTTTCAGTTCTTTTGTGATGTAGTCGCTGTCTTCGATATAAGGAAGATTCAGAATTGCGAGCGGTTTGAAATAATTGTCGGTGATGTAGGTATAAGATGATTGATATTTTTGCCCGTCTTCTTTAAATTCTTTGATATAACTCTTTGTTGCAGAATTTTGAAGTTGTTCCAGTGCGTAGGCCGGCATTTTGGCTCCGACGGTATCTCGGAAAAATGAGGGGCGAGAAGATTTCAAAAGATTCCCCTGAAGGTCGTAAAGAAAGATTTCCAATCCGTGAATATCCTTAATCTCATAGATTTTGTCTTTGAATATCCACGGAATCTGATTGGTTTCTACGGGATAGGTGGTTGTTCTTAATACATAATTAATATTTTCCCGAATAGCAGTTTCTTTCCGGAGAAGTCGGTCACGATGAAAACGTTTGGCATCTTTTTGATATTGCAAAACCGTTACGATAGCAATAAGAATGGAAGCACCCACTACCAATGCGATCATGGAGAAGAAAATACGCGTTCGAAGCGATTTCTTGTAAAAGGACATTTACATTTTTTTTGAATCTGAAAGGTAGCAATTTTTGAACCAATTTTATGTCGCTTCGCTCTGACGACGGATGACGCTACGCGCTGGTACGGACAAAAACCTATTAAAACCTGTGCTCTAGAGAATCAAATTTATCAAGGAATCGTATAGCTTTCGGAATCGATAACGCAGAAACTCCATGACTCCATCCAATCTACTTAATAAATAGATACTGAAACGCATCAACACAAAACCGGTTCTCGGAAGTTGCACGATATGATACGAATGAAAGATTATTTTTACGGGTAAAGATAATTTTAGGGTCTAAAAAACCCGGAATTCTCAAATGGAAATCCGGGTTTAGAAGATTCAACAAGCACTCATACATTTAGCTGTGTTTCGGGGTAAAACCATCTTCACTCAGTGCTGTTGGCTCATAATCTTCTAGCATTAACGTATCAAAATCGGGAGTTGGTTTATTTCCCGTCACTTTCGTTACAATTGTATCAAAAATCGCATAAACTACGGGAACAATTACCAAAGTTAAGAACAAGGATGATATTAATCCCGCGATAACAACCCACGCCAAACCATTGTTCATTTCTGCCGCTGCTCCGGAAGCGAGCGCAATCGGCAACATCCCGAAAACCATCGCGAAGGTGGTCATCAAAATCGGGCGTAACCGGGCATGGTTTGCCTGAACGAGTGCGTCGTGAGTGGATTCTCCTTCGGCTTTTCGGTGATTTGCGAAATCGACTAGCAGAATCGCGTTTTTGGCGACGAGTCCGATAAGCATAATAATTCCGAGGATCGTAAAAACGCTCAGCGAATTGTTAGTCAAGGCCAATGCCAGTGCCGCACCGATGAAAGATAAAGGAACAGAAAACAGAACCACAAAAGGGGTGACATAACTGTTATACAAAGCAACCATTACCAGATAAACGAGTAGAATGGCTGCTAATAACGCATAGCCCAGCGTCCCGAAACCTTCTGTTTGGTTTTCCATATCTCCTCCCCAAACATAGTGTACTCCGGCAGGTCGCTCCAT
This sequence comes from Flavobacteriaceae bacterium, assembly GCA_035654795.1. Taxonomy (GTDB): domain Bacteria; phylum Bacteroidota; class Bacteroidia; order Flavobacteriales; family Flavobacteriaceae; genus JAAYLC01. Next base: position 122,342 of record DASRWC010000048.1, on the reverse strand, counting down.
TTTGGAGAATACATTTTCCCATTCTGCAGCAATGGTTCCGGAAGCTCTTCCGATAGCCTGTGCTTCAATGTTAACCGATGGGCTTTTATCGCGTCTTTCCAATAAACTCGGCCCGGAACCTTCCGTTACGGTTGCAAACTGTGATAATCGGATGTTTTCACCTCTCGGATTTACAAAAAGCAGGTTTCTAACATCATTGATATTGGAACGGTTGAACTCGCTGTATCGGATGTTGATATCATATTCATAATCGCCGGCGCGGAATTTCCCATCCGTATTTCCGCTGAAGGCAGTTTGCATGGTCATTCCCACCGTCATCAAATCCAATCCCAGACTTGACATTTTATCACGGTCTACCTGTACATTAATTTCCGGATTTCCCGATTCGGAAGAAAGTTTGACTTCAGAAGCACCACCAATTTTCCTTAGCTCCGCAGCAGCCTCTTCGGCAAAAGCCATAACATCATCGAGTTCGGGGCCGGTAATGGTCAACAAAATCGGAGCCGCATCGGCACCAAACATACCCACAGGCACTGTTTTTACTTTTACGCCAACCAAAACTTTTTGAAGCTCTCGTTTAATTTTAGCCGCATAAATGGAAGTATTGTCGTCGCGTTCAGATTTGTCATTCAACACAACTTTAATTTCCGATTTATAAGCAGAACCCATCGCGCCGCCCCAACCGTCACTTGATTGCCCCACGGTGGTAATCAAACCAACTACTTCCGGTTGTTTATACAGAAAATCTTCCGCCTGCTGTGTCAGATAATTCGTTTGTTCCAGAGCCGCATCTTTCGGAAGTTCGAGCTGTACCATAAATTCTCCTTTGTCAATCTTAGAAAAGAATTCAAATCCAATAAACCCGCCGCCAAAGAGCCCGAAAATGGTTCCGAAAAACAGCCCCGTAACAATAAGTAAGGTTGCCAGTTTATGACGAAGCGACCATTCCAAAATTCCGGTAATCCACTGTGTGAATCGTTCCAGGCCTTTTTCAAATCGCAATATGATTCTTCCAAAGAAAGTGCGATTTGTAATAACTTCCAGTTTTCCATAACGCGACGACAACCAAGGAACAATGGTAAAAGACGCCAGCAAAGAAAGCAAGGTTGCGATTACCACAGTCATACAGAATTGTGAAATGATATTGGAAACCAGTCCGGTACTCAAGGCTATCGGAAGGAATACCACCACAATAACCATGGTAATTGCCATAACGGTAAATCCGATTTCCCGTGTTCCGTCATAAGCGGCACGCACTCGGTTTTTTCCCATTTCCAGATGGCGGTGAATGTTTTCGATTACCACAATCGCGTCATCCACCAAGATTCCTACAACCAGTGAAAGTCCTAACAAACTCATTAGGTTGAGGGTGTAGCCCAGCAGGAAAATCCCGATAAACGTACTGATAAGTGAGATCGGAATGGTAAGCATCACAATCAGCGCATTCCTAAAACTGTGCAGGAAGAACAGACACACAAATGCGACTAACAAAATGGCAATAAATAGATCTTTGATTACCGAATTGGCAGCAGACAATGTAAACGTAGTCGTGTCGTCAATGATATTTAGTTGTAATCCCTGATCCTCATAATCTGCCATTAACTGTGCGGCAATTTCATGTATTCCTTCACTTACGGCCACCGCATTGGCATCGGTTTGTTTTAATACCTGCATCAGGATGGCGCCTCGACGGTCAATTCGCGCCACTTTATCGGCATCCTTTTGAGCGTCGCTGATATCGGCAATATCTCTTAATCGAATCTGGACTCCGTTTATATTGCTAATCACCAAATTCCGAAGCTCTTCCACATCCCGATATTTTCCCGAAAGACGAATGAGCACGCTGCTTTCTCTGGTTTTTACGTTTCCTGTCGGGAAATCTAAGTTGGATGCCAGAATCATTTGCTGCACCTGCGGCACGGAAATTCCGTATCCCTGAAGTTTTTCGGCACGCAGCTGTACCTGAATTTCGCGTTCCTGTCCGCCCACAAGATCCACCTGTGCCACCCCGTCAACCCGCGACAGAATGGGTTGAATCTTTTTGTCGAGCAAATCATAGAATGCGACATCGTCCATATCGGCCGTTGCTCCGATTGAAAGAATGGGAAGGTCATCTAAGGAGAATTTACTCAAGGACGGTGGCTCCACATCATCGGGTAAATCTTTTAGAATTGCGTTGATTTTTCGTTGTGCATCGTTGAGTGATAAATCGGCATTGGCTTTTTCGTTGAGCGTAATCATCACCAACGACAAACTTTCAAACGACTTGGATTCGATTTTCTTCACATTTTCCAGTGTCGAAATCGCATCTTCAATATATTTCGTAACCGTGTTTTCCACTTCAGAAGGCGAGGCTCCCGGATAAATGGTCGTAACACTGACGACGTTCACTTCAAATTTCGGAATGAGTTCATAACCCATTTGGGTATAACTGAAAATCCCGCCGAGGGTAAGTATGGTAAAGAGCACCACAACGAGTGTGGGTCTTTTAATTGATATTTCTGCTATTTTCATAGTTTGTTTTCCTGCAAAATGTTATTCCACAATATTGATTGCGGTTCCGTCAAAAAGGTTCACTTGTCCGCTTGTTACCACCACATCCCCTTCTTTCAGTCCTTCAAGAATTTCCACTTTTTCTCCAAAGTTTCTTCCGGATGACACTTTCGTAAGGAAGACGACCGAATCCTTTACAACAAAAATTTCGTTGTTGCTCACACTACCGACAAACGCATTTCGCGGAACGGTGAGAATAGGAGTTTCGGAAGCTTTTTGAGATTGAAAAATCACAGAACCGTACATTCCGGCGCGTAAATCTTGATTGTCGTTATTCACGATTTCAACTTCCACCGGAAAATTCATGCTGCCGTCTGCCAATGGCGCTACAAAAGACACTTTTCCTTCAAATTCTTTATTGGCATAAACGCTTGCTTTCACGATAACTTCATCGCCTTTATTAATATTGGCAACTTGATTTTCATCTACAGTAAGATTCATTTTAAGTTTAGAAACATTGACAATTTCGAACAATGGTGAACCCGGCCCCACAATCGAACCCGGTTCTACGTGTCTTTTGTTTACAATTCCGTTAATGGTTGCTTTTATTCGCGAATCACCCACCGTGATTTTTGCTTGATCCAGTCGTGCTTTTGCTGCCTGTAGCTGGAGTTTCACTTGGTCTAGTTGTTGTTGCGTTACCCCACCGGTTTTGAAAGCATTTTCAAAACGTTGTGCATCTTTTAATGCAGTTTGATAAGCCGCTTCGGCACTTTGCATTTCCACTGAATACAAATCGGCTTTAATGGTAGCCAGAGTTTGTCCGATTTTGACTTCATCTCCTTCCTTTACCAAAATCTGAACTACTTGTCCCCCGCGTTCGGAAGAAAGCATCAGATGTTGAAAAGGAGCAAAGTTGCCGTTCACTTTATATTCCGGGTGGACGATTTCATTTTTCACTTTTTCGACACGTACGGCAACTGTTGCGTTTTCCTGTGCTACAATCGCTGTTTCACGAGCTGTTTTTTCCTTATTTCTCATCAATTGAAAACCGGCAAGGATAACCAGAGCAACAGCAAGAACGATATAAATGATTTTTTTCATGAGTATGATGTTGATTTATTTATTGTAATAAGGAATGCAGTTTTCCTTGTGATTTAATAAGTTGAATGGTGGCGAGTTTATATTCCAACAACGCATTGGAATAATTGTTTTTGGCTTCCGTAAGTGCATTTTCAGCATCGATTAAGTCGGTTAAAGATGCCAGTCCGTTGGAATAGTTGTTTTCTGTATTTTCATAGACATCCTGTGCGAGATGTACGTTTTCCTGCTGACTCTGAATGGTTGACAAACTGTTGTTCAATTGTGATATTGCATTCCTGAAAGCCATATTCAGTGCCAATTCGGCGTCTTTCATATCCTGTTCCACCACGTCTAGTTCATACTGTGCTTTGCGCACTTTGGAACGCGTTCCGAAACCTGTGAATATTGGAATATTCACACTAAGAGCAATCTGAGAATAGTCGGTCCAGTACACACCGTCTGCCGGTTTGGCGCCACTGAGCGGGAATTTATCTCCGAGTCCCTGATAGTTATAATTTCCTGAAAGGGAAATCGTCGGGAAATAGCTGCCTTGAATGGCTTTTTTGTTATACGTCAGTAAGGTGTGTTGTGCTTCTAACAGTTTATAGGCAGTCAATTCTTTTACTTCGGGATTTTCGGGATTGAACAGCCCAACTTCAATTTCTTCCGATGCCAGAACAACAGGGGTTTCAATAGGCATCCCAATCAGGAATTTAAGTACGTTTTCTTGAATCTTTACCGCATTTTCCAATTGATTTTTAACCGATCTCAAATTCACGACATTTACTTTAATCCGATCAAGGTCAATTTTCTTGGCCAGACCATTGTCGAAAAGTCCTTGAATGGTGTTTTGAACTCTTTCGGTATTGTTCAAGGTGCTTTCAATGGTTTTTAGTTTTTCCTGAGCAATGAGCACTTGATAATATCCGTTGGCCACGGCTTCAATGATTTGCTCTTCTGTTAACTGCTGATTTATTTTGTAAAATTCACGGGTAGAACGCGCTGCTTTTAATCCTGTAAAAACAGAATAATTGAACACATTTTGAAACACATTCACGCCTCCCAATGCCATCCAATCCTGACCAAACGGAACCAGTAAGGTCGTCCCGGGTTGACCGATAATTTCTCCCGGAAGTGCTGTTTCCTGTAAAATTGGGTTATAGACCAGGTTTCCCGACAGACTAATTTGGGGAAGGGCCTGAGAGCGGACTTCTGCGATTTCGTTTTCGGCATTTGCTGTTTTTAGACGTGCTTTTTGCGCATCGGCTTTATTTTCCAAGGCATAGGCTATGGCTTCTTTAACGGTTAAACTTTCCTGAGCAAAGCCGGCTGTTATGCCAACCATGAAGAACGAAGCACATAAAATTAGGGGGATTGATTTTTTGAATTTCATATTGGGAGCACCTTGCGATTTTAGTTCTTAAATAATGTTTTTAGAATTACGTTTTTCCGGTCATCAAGGATGCGTTCAAATTCGGCATCCGAAATATTTAGTCCTTTTTGAAGGAGCAGACGCATGGAAATGGGAAACGATACCAAGGAGATGAAATTCAACAGAAACTGGATTGGCTCCATAGGTTCGATATTTCCTTTATCCATTTCGGCTTGAATATTCTCAAACACAAAAGGCAGCAGTTCTACCTGTTCTCGAGTCTTAAATTCATGAATGTTTTGCTGATTCATGTGGGTAACCATATACATCTCCATATAAGGATATTCCTTAGCGGTCTGGAACGAGAAATCGATAAATTTTTCCAATTTTTCCCGTAAAGGGAGGGACGACATTACGATAATCTTTTGCTGCTTCTCTTCCTCGGCCATTGCTTCTTTAAATACCAAATCGATCAGCGCATTTCTTGAACGAAAATAATAATTGATCAACGTTCGGTTAACGCCGGCAGCATCGGCGATCTCTTGGGTGGTGGCATTGAATTTACCTTCGGCAAAAAACAAACTTTTTGCGGTCTCAAGGATCAGTTTATACGTATCGTCTTTCTTGACGTCTTCTTTTGACATTATTGTTTGACTTTTATGTTTGACAAAATTGTCAAGGTGCAAAAGTAAACTAAATTCGATGTTTCAAAAGCAAGTTTTAGAATTTTATTGAAATTTTAACGAAGAACTAAAATTCATTTCCAATTATCTGATTGTCAGCCACTGTGACGAAGTGTGCGGGAAAATCCATTTGCGACAGAACTTTTTAAAGTTTCGGTTCTGTAGCTTCAACATTAAGAACGTAAAGATTTTTTCGAATTTCCCTATTCAGAAAATAACCAGTTACTATGGTGGACAGCACGTCGGCCATCGGAAAGGAAACCCAAATCCCAATTTCTCCGAAGAATTGCGGGAGAATAAGTACAAGTGGAATAAAGAAAAATCCTTGTCTGGTGAGCGTTAATAACAACGCCGGAACAGCCTTTCCGATAGCTTGAAAATATGCCGAACCGATAAGTTGAATCGCAATAATAGGAGTTGCTGCGAAAACCCAACGCATATAATCGGGAGTTTTTACGAGAATTTCGGGTTCGGTGGTAAAGACGGTAACGATTTGCGGTGCAAAAAACTGGATGAGCAAAAATATCCCCAAAGCCAGAAGTCCGGCAAATGTGATTGCACGATTGATACTTTGCCGCACGCGTTGGTATTGATGGGCCCCATAATTGTATCCTGCAATGGGCAAAAATCCTTGTGTCATTCCCATAACGGGGAAGAGAGCAAACATGAGCATCCTTCCGATAATTCCGTAAGCTGCTACCGATGTTTCTCCGCCATACGCGAAGAGTAGGTTATTCATCAGCAGGTAGGTAATACTAACAGCGGCTTGCCTGGCAAGGGTAACGAATCCAAGGCTTGAAATCTCTTTTAATATTGGAAATTTGAATTTTAGGTGTGTGAAAGAAATCTTCAATTCTGATCTTCCGCTAAAGAAAAAGCTCATTATATAAATCAGTCCGAGCGCATAGGATGCCACTGTTGCCCAGGCTGCTCCCGCCATTCCCCATTCAAAAACGAATATAAACAGATAATCCAGTACCAGATTCGTCACTGAAGGAATGATCATAGCAATCATTGCAAATGTAGGTTTTCCTTCTGCGCGAATTACATTGGTTCCTACCATACTTAGGGCCAGCATGGGAACGCCTAGGAGGAGGATTTTGTAATATATTTTGGCCGGTTCGAAAATATCTCCTTTTCCTCCAAAAACCGGGATGAGTTCATCGGCAAAGGTGAGTCCGAAAAAAACCATTATGGCAGTAACCAGCATCACAAGGGAAATTTGATTTCCGAAGGTACATTTCGCTTTATGCTTATCTAGAGCTCCGAGCGCTCTGGAAATAATCGACGCACCACCAATTCCCACCGCCATTCCCATAGCTGAAATGAAAAAAGAAATCGGGAGAACTACATTAATCGCAGCGATGGCTATGGCACCAATCCAGTTTCCGACAAAAATGGTATCCACAACAACATTCAAGGACATAACAAGAATCCCAATGGAAGCCGGTACTGCCTGCTGAACCAGTAGTTTTCCAATGGGTTCTGTCCCTAATGCGTCACTTTGATTTTTCTTCATCAAGCGATTCCTTTGTCGGTATCGACAATATGCCAGCGATCCACGAGAAAAGAAAGCCCTTCAACCTGATTGTTGATTTCCTGAGTGGTAGAAATTTTGAACATCACGTCATTGGCGTGATTTAGAATGGCATGTTCAGAAAATCGAATGAGAAACTCTTTATCAGAAAAATAATCATTTATGAAGTCCAGTTTTAATGCTTCAAATTTTTCTGCGATTTCTTTGACTTGTGTTTTGGAGCGTTTATAATCTGCTTTGGTCGCAAAGTTTACCGGAATTACCAAAAGATGATTTATCTTCTTTTTCGCAAAAACTGTAAGATCTTCTTCGAGGGTTCTTCTTTCAATAAAACTTAGAACCACAGGGAGTTTTGTTTTTAGCTGTAGTTTTTGCTTTAGGGTTTCGGAAAGTACCAGATCCGAATCATTTTCTTTTATAACCAATAAAACGCCTTTCATATCCATTTCGTTTAATCTGCAAAAATAACGGTTTGCAATGACTCCCCTGTTTTCATCTGACGGATATTTGGATGCCATCTTCTTTTAATAATTTTTAGCGCTCATTTCAATTTTAATTGAGTCCGGCAAATCTTTTCTTGATTTCTCTTTCGGTTTTAAGAAAAAGCATCACACAAAATAGGATGAGGAAGGACGTCCCTATGACCAGTTGAAGTATTTCACCTATTGGCATGAGCAGTGCAATTGCGGAAATTACTCCCATCAGTAACGCACTTTTCATCATCAGTTTGGCAGAATAATTTTGTGAAAAATCCCACCGTTCTCGACTGCTCATGGAGTTGGCTGTTCTGTAACCATACAAACTGTTAATCTCTTTAGGCGGAAATTTATATAAAATGAAGCCGGCCAGAAAGAAAATTAAAGAACTCGAACCAAGCAGAAGTAATAATGTCATCTGCGAAATAATTTTAGAGTAAATCTAACGAAGTTCTATGTAAATTTGCAGCGTGAGACAGAAGTTGATTTTTCTACATAGTATTTTCATAATCACGATTTCATTATTTTTAATGAATAATGAAGTTGTACTTCCAACTGAAAAGGAATCCACTTCAGGATTTGAACTTTTTGAGAATGATGATTCCGGCTCATCTTCGGAGCTTCGGAAATTTTCTATTCTCAAAACATCTCCTACCGTATCACCACAAGAACAAGGTTCAACGGGGATACAATCTGCTCATTTTCTGCTCTCACTTCCAAAAATCAGCAGTGGTTTATTTTTAAAAAACTTCTTTTATTGTTTTTCAGATAAAAGACAATTAATTTTTAGATACCTCTTTCCTTTCCATACTTTCTGGTAATTTTTTAATGATTTGGTTTTGAAGTTCCCTTTTTGATGGGGATTCACATTTATCTATTCATTAAAAAAATTAATTATTATGGATACAAGCACACTCTTGGTTGGAGGCGCAATATTATTAGTCATGCTTGCTCCCGTTGTGTATATGATTATGAATGCTTCGGGAAGCGATGGCAAAGCAAAAAAGAAATTACAAACCCTTGCTTCACAAGAAAACGTTAGTTTAAAAAATCCGGAAGTACATGGAAATATCGTGGTAGGGTTAAACGAAGATTCAAAGCATTTAGCCTATAGCTACAAATCTGCCATGGCTTCTAATTTTACGTTGATGGATTTAAAGACAATCAAATCTTCTCGGGTAAAGACTACCCGAATTTCAGAGAAGACATTAGAGACCGTTACTTTGGAATTGGCAGGAAATGGTGAAAGTTTTGAATTAACCTTTTATGATGACCATGACGAAAACAGTCATTCTTTAGATCCGCAAATTGCTTTGCAGCAAGCGAAAACCTTGGATTCGAAGGTTCGCATGTTGATCTAGAAATTGGAGTTCTTCTTTTAAGAAGCCGCCTTCTTTAGGGCGGTTTTTTTATTTTTACTCTATCATCTATAAACAAGTTAGTTTTGATTTATCACCGAATTATTCCGTCTCCTATTGGGAATTTAAAAATTTCTGCTTCAGAAGATTCCATAGTGTCGATAGAATTTACAACGGAAGAAGTTACTGCCGTTAGTCCTTCCTCCTTGCTTCTCCGGGAAGCCCAAAAACAATTGGAAGAATATTTCCACAAGGAGCGTCAGGAATTTTCTTTACCGCTTTCGCCGTATGGCACAACATTTCAGCAGAAAGTATGGAAACAGCTGCAACAGATACCTTATGGAGAAACACGCTCCTATCGGGATATAGCCATAGAACTCGGGAATTTAAGACAAATACGGGCAGCAGCTACGGCCAATGGAAAGAATCCCATACCCATTGTTATTCCCTGTCATCGCGTTATCGGCTCTAATGGATCTTTAACAGGCTATTCCGGAGGATTAGAAAAGAAGAAATGGCTCTTGGAGTTGGAAAACCCATTTCTTCAAACGCGTTTGTTTTAAATAGAAAAGCCGCCCAAGTTTGGACGGCTCTCCCTTCCAATAAACAAGATGTATGAATCTCTGCTTCTCCGGACAGGCACAAAGATGTTAAGGGTTTATCATTAAATCAATACCCGATAAGTAGTATTTCTATTTCCATTTCCATTCTTTTTCCAAACTAGGCGCTGATAATGAATGCCATCCAGGGAATCACTTTAACAGTTCGGTCTTGTCAATCCTTTTATTTTTATTAGTTTTAGCGTTTATTTCAAAAAATCATAAACATGAATTTTCCTAAAACTATTTTAGTCGGAATGACGTTTTCTCTTGCCGTCTTCACTTCTTGTCAGGATAAACAAAAGAAAGACGCCACTACCGATACAACTGTTGATACAGAGTTGACTTTAGAGCAGAAACAACAGCAGCTTCAAATGGCGTCTCCAAGTTCTGCAGCTTCAAATGTTACTCTTCCGCCCGGATCTGTTAATCCACCTCATGGCGAGCCCGGACACCGTTGTGACATCCCTGTTGGTGCTCCGCTTGATGGCAGTGCTCCACAGCAATCTGTGAATGTTAAACCCGTAGAGGTAGATGTACCTCCCGCAAATCCCGGAAATACAGGTCCAAAACCTGCCACAAATCCGGAACATGGTCAACCTTGGCATCGATGTGATATTAAAGTAGGCGAACCCCTGCCATAAGCGGTTATTCTTTAAAATTTATCGGGCCGTTTCAATTATTTTTGGAACGGCTTTGTTATTTTCCGAATATCTATGAAAAATGCTATCCCACTACTTTCCGTTAATGATCTTCGGATTTCTTTTGGCAAAAAGAAACATTTCACCGAAGTGGTTCATGGACTTTCTTTTGATCTCCATGCCAATGAAGTGCTTGGGATTGTAGGGGAATCGGGATCGGGAAAGTCTATTTCTTCTTTAGCTGTAATGGGATTACTTCCGTTATTGAACACTCGCATTTCGGGGGAAATTAATTTTGACGGTACAAATTTGCTGCGATTGCGAGAAAAAGATTGGCAGAAAATCCGAGGGAAGGAAATAGCCATGATTTTTCAAGAACCTATGAGTGCATTGAATCCCTCCTTGACTTGTGGTTTTCAAGTGTCGGAAATCTTGAAGCTTCATTTTGGTTTAAGTTCCTCAAAGGCGAAGGCTGAAACTCTTTCTCTATTTCAGAAAGTACTTTTGCCGCGTCCGGAGTATATTTTTGACAGTTATCCTCATCAGATCAGTGGCGGTCAAATGCAGCGGGTTATGATTGCAATGGCCATAGCTTGCAAACCAAAAATTCTTATTGCCGATGAACCTACTACCGCTTTGGATGTAACCGTACAAAAAGAAATTATGTCTCTTTTAAAATCCCTCCGAGAAGAGACCGGTATGGCGATGATTTTCATTTCTCATGACTTGAATTTGGTCTCGCAAATTGCCGACGATGTCTTGGTCTTATTTCGGGGAAATATGATAGAGACCGCTCCCACTTCAGAACTATTTCTTCATCCTCAGGAGGAATATACAAAAGCCTTGTTATCAGCACGCCCTTCTCTTGATGTACGATTGGAACGATTGCCCACAATTTCCTCTATTTCTGAAGGCACTTTTGTTTCCAAAGAAATCACTCCCGCCGCCAGAGGAAAAAAACATAAATTGATGTATCAACAACCGCCTCTTTTGCAAGTAACCGACCTTGAAAAATCTTATTTCGGTTCGATGGGTTTTTTTGGGAAGAAAACGGTTGTAAAAGCAGTGGACGGCGTGAGTTTTCAGGTATTTGCAGGAGAGACTTTAGGGCTTGTTGGGGAGTCCGGCTGTGGTAAATCTACCTTGGGAAAAACATTAATGCAGCTTGAAAAGCCTACCGGCGGAAGCGTTGTTTACAGAGGGAAAGAGCTTACGAAGCTTTCGGTTAGAGAAGCGAGGATGCTTCGGAAAGAAATCCAGATAATTTTTCAAGATCCTTATTCTTCTTTAAATCCTCGACTCACCATAGGTCAAGCAATTATGGAGCCGATGCTTGTTCATAAAATAGCGTTTCATAAAAAGGAAGCTAAAAACCGGGCGCAGGAGCTTCTAGACAAAGTGGGATTGGACTCATCCTTTTTTAATCGATACCCTCACGAATTATCAGGGGGTCAAAGGCAGCGGGTGGGAATTGCCCGGGCCATTGCTGTTTCTCCTAAACTTATAATTTGCGATGAAAGTGTATCTGCCTTAGATATTTCAGTACAGGCTCAGGTTTTGAATCTTCTAAATCAGTTAAAGGATGATTTCGGTTTCACTTATATTTTCATCTCTCACGACTTGGCTGTCGTAAAGTACATGTCAGATCAATTGATGGTGATGAACAAGGGTCAGATTGAAGAACTGGGTGATGCGGATGAGATTTATGCCTATCCTCAAAGTGATTACACCAAACGCTTGATTGAAGCTATTCCGAAATCGGTACAGAGCTGAGCTACGGAAGATTATCTTTTAAACTCGGCATCTATAGTTGTTTCGGTTTTTACATCTCCATCCTGCTCTCTTTCTTGGTGATGCAATTTAAACCCACGAGGGCTGAAATCTTTTACTTCATATTTTATTCCGCCGAGTTCAAGCTGTGAGAGAGATGATTTTACGATATATTCAAGTTTTTCCTGATTCAAGACTACAATAAATGCAGTGTCTGTGGTTTGATTATTTTGTGTGACGCGTTGTGTAACTCGGTATGTTCCGTTTGCCGTTGCGAAACCGTCTTCTTCGAAAGTGAATTTGACATCAAAGGTATCTCCGGTAGAAACAGTTGTGGTTGTAACCTCAAATCCCCTGACACGTTCTGTTATTACCTCAGTTGATTTTAAAGATTGAAGAGCGTATCTCCCCAGTAGATTTCCTTGGTTATATTCAAAAACTTCTCCTGCCCCATCATCTTTACTACATCCAAAAACAAAAAAAGTTAAAATCAAAAGGAGTGAAAAAGATACACGTTTCATAATTATCATTTTGAGATGCTAATATAAAGTGTTTCTCATCATTGCACAAAAGATAATTTCAGGAACTCGTAATTCTCTTCCGTAAAGGTTGTAGAAATCGCATCATTTTATTGCCTTTCGTTTCCTTATATTTGTGAATTGTCGAAATTTGGAAATCCCATTCGACACTCTAAAGACTTATATTTAGTATGTATATAACTCACAATCCCCAAAAAGGAAGGAGATTCCAACAGATACTTCTTCCATTTTTTTTCTTATTATTTTGTGTTTTCACCCTATCCGGGCAGATTCATAATCCGGTAAAATGGCAAACCGGAATAAATAAAATTTCCGAAACAGAATATGATCTTGAAGCAAAGGCAACCATAGAAAAAGGATGGCACCTCTACTCTCAAAATGTTCCCGATGGAGGTCCCATTCCCACCACTTTTACTTTTGAAACCCATTCGGGATACAAATCCATAGGTGAGGTGAAAGAGAGTAAAGGTATCACCGAAAAAGATCCTGTTTTTGACATGGTGATCAAATATTTTGAAAATGTTGCAACTTTTACCAAACGGATTCAATTAACCGGAAATAAGGGTATAACCATTAAGGGAGAGGTTGAATTTATGGTGTGTGATGATACCAACTGTTTGCCCCCGGATTATGTAGATCTTGTTTTCAATATTCCTGCTCCTCAGGGAGCCTTGACCTCTGTTGAGGCTGATAATCCGTCGGATCTCACTGAAGATGAAAACATTCAAGAAATAACTGCAGATGACACCGGTGAGGAATCTGAACAAGTTGTTACAGCTGATACTGACGCCTCAAAGGCGCTTGATCAAAATAAAAAAGAAGAACAGAAAGGGCTGTGGACTATTTTTATAATTTCCTTCCTATTCGGTTTTACTGCTCTTCTCACCCCTTGTATTTTCCCGATGATTCCGATGACTGTAAGTTTTTTTACCAAGCAGAGCACCAACAGGGCAGTGGGGATTAAGAATGCTGTTTTGTATGGAATTGCCATCATAGTAATCTATGTTTTTCTTGGAGCGGTGGTGACTTGGTTTTTTGGAGCCGACGCACTTAATGCCCTTTCTACCAATGTCTGGTTTAATTTGATATTTTTCCTTCTCTTGATCGTTTTTGCTGTTTCCTTTCTCGGAGCCTTCGAAATTATGCTTCCGAATTCTTGGGCAAATAAAGTAGATCGACAGGCAGATCGTGGGGGAATCATTGGCATTTTCTTTATGGCTTTGGCCCTTGCTATAGTGTCTTTCTCGTGTACGGGCCCCATTGTCGGTACTCTTTTGGTGGAAGCGGCATCTAAAGGTGGGATTGCGCCCTTTGTAGGAATGTTTGGATTTTCTCTCGCGTTGGCGTTACCGTTCGGACTGTTTGCCGCTTTCCCCGGTTGGATGAATTCCCTCCCCAAATCCGGAGGCTGGTTAAATACCGTAAAGGTGTTTTTGGGATTCCTGGAACTTGCTTTTGCATTCAAATTTCTTTCAAATGCTGACCTTGTATTACAACTACACTGGCTGGAGCGTGAAGTATTTATCGCCATTTGGATTGCTGTTTTTGGTGCACTTGCCCTTTACTTGTTTGGAAAAATCCAATTGCCCAATGACTCACCGGTGACTCATATTTCTGTTGGGAGGCTAAGTCTTGGTTTAGTTGTTTTAACTTTTACGATCTATCTCATTCCCGGGTTATGGGGTGCCCCATTAAAACTGATTAGCGGTTTTCCTCCCCCGATGCAGTATAGCGAATCTCCCTATGGCGTGGGCTATAATAAAACCGGAACAGTTATAAGTTCGGGAGAGGACCAAGAATTTCCAAAAGATGCTCATTTAGGCCCTCATGACATTATAGCTTTTAAGGATTATGAAAAAGGTTTAGAATATGCAAAGAAGGTTAACAAGCCGGTGTTAGTTGATTTTACCGGTTTTGCCTGTGTGAATTGTCGAAAAATGGAAGAACGTGTATGGAGTGAACCTCATATATTGAAACTTTTAAAAGATGAGATTGTTTTAGTTTCTCTCTATGTAGATGATAAAAGACAGTTGCCGGAAGCAGAGTCCTTCACGTCTCAGATTTCAGGTAAGAAGCTTCGATACATCGGGCAGAAGTGGAGCGAATTCCAAATTTTAAGATATAAAGCAAATGCTCAGCCGTTTTATGTTCTTATGGATCACAATGAGCAAAACCTGATTGAACCCGTGGGATATACTCCAAATATTGATGAATATTACGACTGGTTGCGAAAGGGAGTAGATGCTTTTAAGAAGTAGAATGTTTTAATAAGGATTGCGAAGTTTTCTTAAAGCCAACAAAACCTCGCAATTCTGTTTGATAACTTTCCGTGTTTGGCGAGTTGTGGTCCGGGTAGGAATTCTTTGTAGAAATTTCTATATTTAACCCTATGGATCGCAGTTGTATTGTTTGTGGCTATAAACTTGTAGGGCGTGCAGATAAGAAATTCTGTACCGACTATTGTCGCAACAGCTATAACAATACTTTAAAACAATCTGACAACAACCTTATTAGGAATATTAACAACCAACTGCGAAAAAATTATCGCATTTTACAAGTTGTTAATGCCGATCATAAAACGAAAACTACCAAGAGTCGTTTACTTCAAGAGGGATTTAATTTTGAATATATCACGGGAATTTACACTACAAAAACAGGCAGTACTTATTATTATGTTTATGATCAGGGATATCTGGAATTGGACAATGACTTTTATTTACTTGTGAAAAAAGATCTGAAATAAACTTTTTCAGAAATATGCCCGAAGCTGCATGCTTCCGGTATGAATGGCTTTAGAGTTTTCACTTTTTCTTCCAAAGTACGTTAGACTTGCATCCAGGTATTGTGTAATCCTTTTTTGGAACAACATTCGCCATGTGAAGTTTGTTCCGGGTTGTAAACCTTCCAGCATCTGATAAGCCACGGGAGAATATGCACTTCCTTTAAAAGCATTTTCCACATAATTTATTTCCCCGTTTATTGTAATTTTTTCGGCATTGGAATAGGAAAAAGAGAATCCGAATGTTTGCTGATGCAGCTGTTCGAGATCTCCAAGTTTGTTCTTTTTTTCTTTCAGGGCATAAAAAACGTCAAATCTTGTTTGGAGATTAAGGAGATAAGACAACTTCGGATTCATTTCGTTCGCACGAAGGTGGTAGTTCCGATTGTCAAAATTTTCTGAGAATGATTCGTTGGAATCTGTAGCAAGCTTTACGTTTACAAGCCATACTTCTTTAAGTTTATGATTAAAATTCAGCTGATGACTTCTTAAATCATTCTTCTGTAATCCTGTAGCCAAAAGGTTATCGGAGGAGGTCGACAGAAATGTATAACTTGTGCTATAATGTTGCTTTCCACGATTAAAAAACAACACGTTTCTAAAATTCAACATAAGTCCGAGTTGATCTTTCCCCCCATCTTTAAAAGGATTCAGATCAAATCCGTCATTTTGTCGTCTAATTTTTCTGTCAAGGATGTATGAGGACTGGTTATAAAAATGTGAAAGAAATTTCAAAAACCCTTCGCTATCATTCCAATAATGTGGATTTAGAGTTAGCGTTTGGCTGAGTTTATTTTGTCTAATTTTCAAAAATATCCGGTTGGGAAGAAGCACTCTAATATATTCTGCCTGATCCGGGAATTGAGCTATTTCAAACTCATCCGGTTCCTGAATTCCATTATTATTATAATCCACCCACATGTAAATACCTTGTCCGGGATCTGTTTTAACATAAGTATATTCCTGCATGGGCACAACGCCGTTATTGGTTTCCAACGCTGTATTTAATTGGATTCCATTTTCCAAAAACGACTGATTATACAAAATTCTCGAATTTAAAGATCGATCTTTCTCCCTGCTGTTTCCGGGAGTTCCTACATCTATTATGGTGTTGTCTGTGTGAATGGGATGGTATTTTATTTCCCTGTAATTGAGAAACGCAGAAAGTTGGGTATTGTCTGTATTTATCATTCGAGAACGAATAAAATAGGTGTAGGCCGAATTCATTTTCTGGAATTGGTTTCCTCTCACACTGTCTGTTACCCGATAATTAAATCCGCCTGTAACGAAAACATTGGTGCTATCTCCAATGCCTGAAAATATTTCATAGGTAGCAAATTTCTGGCTTACAGGAGAAAGACTATCGTGTAGTTGATCTTCTATTTTGTTGTTTTCCATTTGATATTTTCCTCCTATCCATTTTTTGTTGAAAGAGTAAGTAGCCCGGCTGTTAAACCTTATAAACCGTGAGTGCAACGAGTCTGCCGTACTTGTCATTTCACTTCCGTTCAGCTCCACTTTCAGGTCGTTTCTATTAATTGTGGAAGCTATCACGTGTCTATTTCCGTTATAATTTTCGGAAAAATTCAAGTTTTGAAATTCATATTTCAAGTCGCCCAATTTGCGATCAATAGCTTCCACTCCTATACTTCCAAAAATTTGATTACCGAAGGGATTGATTAGATTCCAATCCCTATCAAATTCTACATTATAGAATCTTTCAATGGAGTGGAATTTATCTTGAATAACATCTAAATTGCCATAAGCATTAATCTCCAAGCTATCTTTTATCGTAAAAAGGCGTTGATGGAAGCCAAATTTCCCTGCCATTCCTACATTATCTTCGTTGTCAATCGGGCTGAAGAGGTTCTGATCAAAATTGCTGACAGCCATCTCCATTTCTACCTTTGTTTTCTCCGTGACTTTGTATTTCCCGTAGGCTCCAATCAGCTGCAGCTTCTCCGGAGGTTTCAACCTGATAATGGGAGCATATCGACCTTGGGGGATGCCATTGACAGGCGGTACGTATTGATAAATCCTGCTAATAGCGTTTAAGTTGCTAATCACGTAATCTCCTTGGTTCTCGCCCACCAAGGTAAATCGTACATTGTACAGAACATCATCAGGATTATTGGAATATTCGAAAACCTCCTGATCGTTTATGAATATCTTTTTGTATAAAATTTTGTTTTCCGAAAAAGTATCCGGAATTGCAGACGGTGCGAACATTTTATCTTTATCATCTCCGGCAGCCTTTAGTATTTCCACCTGTTCCTCTGACAAATTTTGCTGCAAAGGCTGATTTTTAGCATCACTTTCAGAATAGCCGTAAATCCCAATTTCTAGGTTATCACTGTCATAGTTTGCTCCACCGTATCCAATAAATCGTGTATAGTTTCTATCCGTAAACTGATACTCCACATTAATTCGCATATCTGAGGTAATGGGATATGTGGGATTAAATTTAATTTCACCGGCGTTATAATCAATTACATAGTCCTCACTTTCTCCTCGCTTTAATAAAATTCCGTTTACATATACCCGTTCGCTTCCTGATACAACAAGGATGTACATTTCTCCGTTAGGTCCTACCAGCTTATAGGGTCCTTGATTTCCTTCCTGACCTATGAACGAACTTTTTGTAAAAACACCTTTAACCAAAGCGCCTGCTGCAAATGCAGAAATTTTGGAGCCATCGGCTCTGTTAATTGATCCCCCCAGCGAGATACCTTGAACTTTTTTTGTGAAATTTCCGAAATAACTCCCTTGATTGGTCAAATCAATGTCTCCGGCTCTAATGTTCCAATTTTCACCAAACAACTCTATAAAGATTTGATCAAATTCATTTAAGTTCTGCGAATATCCTCCTTCCTGAGTAGGAATATTCGCGTCTTGTATTGACGCACGAATGGATACATTATCGCTCAGTTTTCCTGTGATTTGTAAATCCAATTGGCTGTTTACTACGGCATTTTGATTATTACCGACTGTAATTCCTCGAGAAATACTTCCGGATGTTTGTAATCCTTCAAAAGGTGTAAAAGCATTTGCTGTATTTCTTTTGTCCAGGGTATAAAGTTTGTCCATCACTCCGGAATTCTTGACAATTATTTTGGAATCCAGGTCGAAATAGGTTTTTGTTAAAAATTCGGGATAGCTTAGGTACTCGACGTTTATGGAATCCATTCGCGACTGAATACTGTCTGAAAAGATAATTCTTCCCTTCTTAAAATCGATCCTATAACTGAACGGATGCGGCATTTTTCCGATGTTGTCCGTAAGTCTAAAGTAGGTTGGATTAATTCCTGAAGAATCCAAAATGACTGTATCTCGCACCGGAATTTTTATTTTTCGATAATTGGATGCCGGTTCTTGTCCGCGAGCGGAAGATGCCAGAAGCACAAGAAAGAATAGCAGCAAAAACCTCATCAACAACAAAACTCGATACGTTGCACTTTATTTTAATTGCAGGTAGAAAAACCCTCAAAAATAGCCATTAGCAACACAATATATTCGTTGCTTCATTTCGTAATGCTAAATATTTTTATATTGCCCGTTTTGTGCTCAATCTTATGAAAGTAAAAATCATCTCTTACAATGTGAATGGCATTCGTGCTGCCATGAGGAAAGGATTTATTGACTGGTTAAAAGCTGCCAATCCGGATATCATTTGTCTTCAAGAGACGAAAGCCCATTTTGATCAAGTAGAGATAGATGCTATAGAAAAAGCCGGATATCCTTATCATTATTGGTTTAGTGCTGTTAAAAAAGGATACAGTGGCGTGGCCGTTTTATCTAAGATCAAACCGAATCATATTGAATATGGCACCGGTATAGAGTATATGGATCGGGAGGGGCGGAATTTGCGATTGGATTTTGATGATTTTTCAGTTATGAGTCTTTATATGCCCAGCGGAACAAACATGGATCGTTTAGAGCATAAGCTAACATATATGGCCGATTTTCAGCTTTACATTGACAGTTTAAAACAGGACATTCCTGATTTGATTCTTTGCGGGGATTACAATATTTGTCATCAAGCCATAGACATCCACGATCCCATAAGGAATGCGAAAGTTTCCGGATTTTTGCCGGTAGAGCGGGAGTGGCTGGATAATTTTATGAAGAGCGGGTTTATTGACAGTTTCAGACATTTCAATAAGGAACCGCATCAATACACCTGGTGGAGTTATCGGGCCAATGCGCGCGCAAACAACAAAGGGTGGCGAATCGACTACAATTTAGTAGCCGATTCTCTTCAATCTCAGTTACGCCGTGCCGTTATACTTCCTGATGCCATGCACAGTGATCATTGTCCGCATCTGGTGGAACTGGAGTTCTGAATTATTTTACCTGTGTTACCCTTAAGGTGTTGACCATTCCTTTATCGGAAATGGGCATTGCAGCAAGGTTGATGAGATAGTCTCCTTTTTGAACATAGCCTCTTTTTTCTGCAATTTTATTGACATCATCCACGGTATCATCTGTACTTACAAAACGATCGTAG
Source organism: Flavobacteriaceae bacterium (assembly GCA_035654795.1). GTDB lineage: Bacteria > Bacteroidota > Bacteroidia > Flavobacteriales > Flavobacteriaceae > JAAYLC01. The sequence goes on along the minus strand of DASRWC010000048.1, from coordinate 102,505 downwards.
TAAAAAGCTTTCACTCCCCAAAGCAGGTTTAGCCGGGCGAGTATTCTTTTATTTGAAGTAAAAGCCAGTATAAAAGCTGAAGGTCTCCATGCCGAAATTTGGAAAGCCGTATATCCGCTATTTGTGAGTGTACAGATTGCTTTTGCCTGTATTTCGTCGGCCATATGTGCGGCATGAAAACAGATTGACTTGGTGATATAACGTTTTGTTTTTGTTTTTGGCGGTTCTTCGGGTACGCGAATTAATTCGGAATTTTCCACACTTTTAAGAATCCTACACATCGTTTTTATCACTGCTACCGGATAATTACCTATAGATGTTTCCCCCGAAAGCATAACAGCATCTGCCCCATCCATCACTGAGTTTGCCACGTCATTCACTTCAGCTCTCGTGGGTGTAAGGGAAGTAATCATGGTTTCCATCATCTGTGTGGCGATAATCACAGGTATTCTGGCTCTTTTTGCTTTGTGTACCAGATGTTTTTGAATTAATGGCACTTCTTCTGCCGGCACTTCTACTCCTAAATCTCCTCTAGCCACCATGAGTCCGTCACAATGCGCCACTATTTCATCAATATTATGGACTGCTTCGGGTTTTTCAATTTTTGCGATGATCGGAATTTTATACTCCGCATTTTGTTGGATAACTTCTTGTAGTTCTTTCAAATCAGAAGCTTTCCGCACAAAGGATAGGGCAATCCAATCCACTTCTTGTTCAATAGCAAACAGGGCATCTTTTACGTCTTTTTTTGTAAGGGCGGGAAGTGAAATATCTGTATTTGGAAGGTTCACACCTTTTTTAGATCGCAATGAACCACCTTGGATAACTTTAGCTTTTACCGTGTCTTTTTTGTTTGTGTTGAGCACTTCAAAAATCAGTTTCCCATCGTCCAGAAGAATCCTTTCTCCTTCCTTTACGTCTTTTGCGAAACTTTTGTAGTTCATGTAGATTTCTTCCGAGGTTCCCACAAATTCTTTTCCGGTAATGAATTTGATCTCATCTCCCGGATATACTACCACTTCTTCTTTCATGACTCCAACACGTAGTTTGGGCCCCTGAAGATCTGCAAGGATTGCTATATGTTGATTCAAAGATTCTGAAATGGATCGAATCATTTGAATATTTTGTTTTACAGTGTCATAATTGGCGTGAGAAAAATTGACACGAAACACATCCACGCCGCTCTTTATCATCTCTCTCAGAACATCAGGGGATGAAGTAGCCGGTCCTAACGTGGCCACTATTTTTGTTCTTTTTGTTGTTAGCATTTAATCAAATATTAAATTATTTCGTGATTTTAAGTTTTCGACTTCTACGGAATATGCAGAAATTACTTGTTTTATACCATTAATTTGGTTGATGATTTCTCTTTTTGGAATACGTCCGTTTTCCGATGTTAATTTTAGTAGATAATCACATTTCAATTCCGACACCAAAAATCTTCTCTCCGGTCTTGCATGAAACAAAGAAGCTTTGTTTATGGGCTCTTGTTCCTCTTTTAGGCCTTCAGTTTTGTTTGCAATGAGGTGATATAGGATATGCTTCTTTTTATCTTCATATTCAAACAATGAGAAGTGATACACAGCTTGTTGAATAGTGAAATCCAAATCATACTTTTTTCTAAACAGTGAGAGGTTCAGATTTTTGTTTAACAGATAAGCCAGCCGGTAATCCTCTTCACTTGAATGTAAAGCAATCAAGTCATAATCTTCTTCTAAAAAATCATCAATTGCAAATTTGTGGTGCATATTTATCAGAATTATTCGGAAAAGAATATGACACTTATCAATATTCCGTTGCAAAAATAAGGAAGAAAAGCCGGATCTTATATTAAGCCCGGGTTAAGAAAGGTTATACGTTGCCGTTTCCCTGCCCTTTCTTTTTGGGTTTCATCTGGATTTGAAATTTGTAGAACGCTCTTTTTGCAGCAAGTTCTTCTGCTTTTTTCTTTGAAGTGGCTCTAGCTTTTGCTACCACTTCTCCGTTCATATTTAATTTCACTGCAAAATGTCGTTGTTCATCTTTTCCTGTATCTTCATACACATCGAAGTTGAAGGAAATTTTTTCTTTTTGGCACCATTCAATCAAAAGACTTTTGTAGCTAATAATTTTACCTTCAAGTTTTTTGATATCTACGTATGGTTTAATAACTCTCTTATGAATAAATTTTTCGCAGTAATTAATTCCTCTATCCAGGTAAATAGCGCCGACCAAGGATTCAAACATATTGCCATAAATGTTTCCTCCAAACTTCTGTTCCGGAACACCACTTTTTAGAAATTTCATTAAGTTCAAGTCTTTCCCCAGTTCGTTCAGATGTTCGCGACTCACTACTTTACTTCGCATTTTGGTGAGATATCCTTCATCTCCTTCCGGAACTTTTTTGTAGAGGTATGCAGCAATAACGGCTCCAAGCATGGCATCTCCCAGAAATTCCAACCGCTCGTAATTTTGTGGTATGCCATTTGATTTTTCATTCATGGACCTATGTGTAAAGGCAGTTCTATAAATAGACAAATCCTTAGGTTTAAAACCAAGGATTTTCTTTAGTGCATTATAAAACTCCTCTTCTTTTTCAGGTCGAGAAGAAAATATGTTTTTAAAAGAAGGCATTCATTCTTAGGCGTCTAATTTTTTAAAAAGAAGACAAGCGTTATGACCTCCAAATCCAAAAGTATTGCTCATTGCCACATTAACCTCTCTTTTCTGCGCCTTATTGAGCGTAAGATTTAAAGACGGATCAATGTTTTCATCCACAGTAGTGTGGTTAATGGTGGGGGGAACGACACTGTGAGTAATGGCAAGGATTGATGCAATAGCTTCCACTGCTCCGGCTGCTCCCAACAAGTGGCCGGTCATGGATTTTGTTGAATTGATATTGATATCATTGGTATGTGCCCCGAAAACGTTTGAAATAGCTTTCAGTTCAGCCACATCTCCCAGTGGCGTTGAGGTTCCGTGGGTATTGATATGGTCCACATCATCCGGGCTCATATTGGCATCCCGCAGGCAGTTTCTCATAACGCGTTCTACTCCCAATCCTTCAGGATGCGGGGCAGTCATGTGGTAAGCGTCGCTACTCATTCCTCCTCCAACAACTTCGGCATATATTTTGGCTCCGCGTTTTACGGCGTGTTCATATTCTTCCAAAATAAGACATCCGGCGCCTTCCCCTAAAACGAATCCGTCTCTTGTGGCATCAAAAGGTCTTGATGCAGTTTCGGGACTTTCGTTTCTGGTTGAAAGTGCGTGCATTGCGTTAAACCCACCCATTCCGGCAATTGTTACCGCAGCCTCACTTCCACCTGTTACAATGACGTCGCAATATCCTAAGCGGATGTAATTGAGCGCATCAATCATTGCATTTGCGGCTGATGCACAGGCAGAGACTGTGGTATAATTGGGCCCCATAAATCCGTGTTTAATAGATATATTTCCGGGGGCAATGTCTGCAATCATTTTTGGAATAAAGAAGGGGTTGAAACGCGGTGTTCCGTCCCCTTCTACAAAGTTTTGTACTTCATCTTGAAAAGTTTGCAATCCTCCAATTCCTGCACCCCAAATCACACCCACTCGGAATTTATCAACCTGTGTCAGGTCTATTCCAGAGTCAGCTATGGCCTCATCTGAAGAAATAAGAGCATATTGCGCAAACCGATCCAATTTCCGGGCTTCTTTTCTGTCGAAATAGTCCTCCGGATTATAATTTTTCAACTCGCAAGCGAATTTGGTTTTAAACTTAGATGTATCAAAATATGTAATGGGTGCGCTTCCGCTTTTCCCATTAACAAGTCCTTCCCAATACTCTTGAATATTGTTTCCAATGGGGGTCAGAGCACCAAGACCAGTAACTACAACTCGCTTTAGCTTCATTGAAAATTTGTTATTTTGCAGCTTCTATATAACTGATTGCTTGACCAACAGTGGCGATGTTTTCTGCTTGGTCGTCCGGAATCTGGATATCGAATTCTTTTTCGAACTCCATAATAAGCTCTACCGTATCTAAAGAGTCTGCTCCAAGGTCATTCGTGAAGCTCGCGTCATTTACTACTTCGTTCTCGTCTACACCTAATTTGTCTACGATAATCGCTTTTACTCGTGATGCAATGTCTGACATAATCTTAATTTTTTTAATTGAATTATAATCGGCAAAAATAAAATATTTTCATTGAAAACAACAGCTAAACCTTAAAATGTACCTTTGCGCTCTTGAATATCATTTTTACGTGCAAGGCAGTTAGCCAATAAATTCGAAGATAAGGTTTAATTTCAAAATAGCTAACTTTCCGTAATAAAAAGGTGTTCTTGAATGGTCTCAAGTTTTTTATAAATTGCATCAAGCCCTGATACAGACCGTATTTTCTATATTAGTTTCGAATAAAATTCTTTCATGAAAAAGATTGTAATTTTTGCTTCCGGAAGTGGAACCAATGCCGAAAACATTGTCACCTATTTTAGACAACGTCCCGTTGCAGAGGTTGTTTTAATTTTGTCTAATAAAGCCGATGCAAAGGTTCTGGAGCGGGCACAAAAATTGAATATACCTGCAAAATCGTTTACAAAAAATGAATTATTGGACGAAAAGGGGGTGGCCGAGACATTGATAAAAATCAATCCGGATCTGATTGTTCTGGCAGGTTTTCTGCTAAAATTCCCTGATCATATCTTACGTCATTTTCCGAACAAAGTGATCAATATTCATCCGGCTCTTCTTCCAAAATACGGTGGCAAAGGGATGTATGGCAATTTTGTTCATCAAGCTGTTGTAGATGCCAAAGAAACCGAGAGCGGGATAAGTATTCATTTTGTAAATGAAGAATATGACGAAGGTGCCATCATTTTTCAAAAATCTGTGACCCTTACCTCAGAGGATACCGCTGAGTCCTTGGCAAATAAAATTCATCGGCTGGAATATGAATGGTTTCCACGTGTCATTGAGGAATTACTTACCGCTCCTAATCAGAATTAGATGGCAAAGAAAAAGAAGTATTATGTAGTGTGGTTTGGGAATCCTACGGGTATTTTCACTTCTTGGGATGCTTGTAAAAAAGCTATTTCCGGTGTGAGCGGAGCTCAGTATATGAGTTTTGAAACAAAAGAAGAGGCAGAAGTGGCCTATAGTAAAGAGTATTCTGACTGTAAGGGCCGAACTTCAAAAAAAACATTGACAAAATCGGCTTTAAATTTAATTGGAGAACCCAATCTCTACTCCATTTCCGTGGATGCCGCTTCAAGTGGAAATCCGGGTCTTATGGAATACCGGGGAGTAGATACACAGACCGGGCGACAATTATTTCATCAAGGACCTTTTCAACAGGGGACCAATAATGTGGGAGAATTTCTTGCTATTGTTCACGGGCTTGCATTTTTAAAAAACAAAAAGAGCGATAGGATTCTATACACAGATTCTAAAATAGCTATGGGCTGGGTAAAGCAGAAAAAGTGCAGAACAAAATTGCAGCCGACAACTAAGAATCAGATTCTATTTGAATTGATCTCCAGGGCAGAGAAATGGCTTCAGTCAAATACCTATACCACAAAAATCGTGAAGTGGGAAACACAGGCCTGGGGAGAAATTCCTGCTGACTTCGGAAGAAAATGATCAATTGGCCTCGGCTACATCAGTAGAATATACATTGACCTTCATCAACCACAAGCCCACGAAATATTCTTTGTCTTGATGAGATTTCCATACTTCAAATCCTTCTTCAAAAGAATCAAATGCCCCGGTGTAGATATATTCCCAGTTATTTTCCGGATTTATAAAGGTGGCGGGCTTAAATTCTTTTCTAATCAGAAATTCTGTCCATCTTCTTGCATTTTCCGGTATTGCGAAAACGTTTGTCACCAAATAATAACCGGAAGCCATTCCAGGAATGGTTCGATTCTCTTGTGACAGAATATCTTCTCTGACAGCTGCTTCTTCTACAGCCGATAAATTGGGGTATCGATCTTTTCTTTTTCCGTTTACCAGATGCAATTTGGAACCGGGCGCAAGAGCAGATTCTTCATTATCCTTTGCCGGCTTCTCCTCTTTGTTTTTTCCCGGCAGCACACCCTCCTCTTCCTCTGTCTTTTGGATTATGATTTTATCATCAGTGGCATTTGCCAGCAGGTTCTCCAAGTATTCCGGATCCATATCCACTTCAAATGACACAAAGAACAAATAGAATCTGTCGTTTCTGGTTTGGAAACGGAGTGTTGTTTTCGTAGTGTTTCTGTCAAAAAACCGCGAACTGCTATTGGGTACATCCATGGTTAAAAGATCAAAACCAAGAGTATTGGTGCTATTCGGATTTCTATCGGCATAAACTTTATCACCAAATGTAATGGAGCTTATAAAAAAGTTTTTTTCCTCACGCAGAGAATTGCTCATCGGTACAAACTCTCCACTTTTATCGCTAAACAAGAGCAATTGATCTGTTGGAATTTTTCTGTCTCCTTCCAAGGCTCCTATTCCAAGCATAGCATTTATTTTTCCTTCTTGTTTCCCTTTGAATCCGGTAAAATCCAAATCAACAACCTGTTTATTGATTTCGACTAATCCGTCATAAGAGGTGAAATATTTCAGGCTTTCTTTTTCATCTTCATAAACCACATACAAAACCCATCCGGCTGATCCGCCTCCGGAAACACGTCCTTCTGCTGCCCTGACATTGGCCACGGTATAAGTTCCGTTTACTGATTTGCGTTTTTTGAACAGTTCCGTAACATCGGCACGACATACATAGGGTGAAGTCTCTATAAAATTTTCTTCTCCAAATCCGTCTTTTAAGATTTCACCTTTTATTTCTTGATAATTTTCCCCGGGAAGTTTAAAAAAAACATTTTCAATAGCATTTTCACGATCGCCTTTAGATACAAATTTTGCTTTTCCTCCGGAGGTTTTCAGCACTCCCTTTTCATAGGGATAAAGAGCGGTCCAGTATAATGCTGCGTAAACCACTTTTGCCTCGTTAGGAACATTAGAAATAACGGCCTCACTCGAACTAAACGTTCTTTTGTCATTATCTACATCGATATATTTCATTTTAACGGCGTCGTTCGGCACTTCATCCTTCATCATCGGTTTAGTGGCGTGGTGCCCCAGGAGATTGTTTCCTGCCAATACTGATTTTCCTCTAATGTAGATATGTTTGGATTGAGAGAACTCTTTTTCAGACTGAGCTGTGGCCGGAAAGAGTGTTAGAGAAACAAGAATCAGAAGTAAAAAACGACTTATCATTTAGACGGAAGGATTTTGTTAAGAAAATTAAAGAATCTCGCAGCCGGTGAAAAAGGTTTCATGAGAAACTTATTAATATGACACTCCCGGATAATCTAATTATAGTCCACTGAAAGTCAAAAATTTAAAGCCTGATACAAATCAATTTGTTAATAACTTCCGGAAAATTTGATGGAATTTCCTATCGGAAAAAACCTGTTGCTCCTATTAAAAGAGAGAATTTGAATTCCTTATAATTTTTGGCAGTTTCGTATTCAAAAGAGTATCTTTGCACGCTAAAATCAGCCACTTATGAGCAAGCTTGTTATTGTTGGTACCGTTGCTTTTGATGCCATTGAAACTCCTTTCGGCAAGACCGACAAAATCCTTGGTGGTGCCGCTACTTATATAGGATTAGCCGCCTCCAAATTTGGTGTAAATAGTGCTATAGTTTCCGTAGTAGGCGGAGATTTCCCAAAGTCTGATATAGACATGTTACGATCCAAAGGAATTGACGTTTCAGGTTTGGAAGTAATTCCGGATGGGAAAACATTCTTCTGGAGCGGCAAATACAGGAATGACATGAATACACGCGATACGCTTGTAACCGATCTCAATGTGCTTGCAGATTTTAATCCTAAAGTTCCGGAAGAGTATCTTGATGCTGAGGTTGTGATGCTTGGGAATCTACATCCGCAAATTCAGATAGATGTTATCAACCAAATGAAAGCGCCGAAGCTGGTAGTGCTTGATACCATGAATTTCTGGATGGAAAACACCATGGATGATCTTCAAAAGATTATTTCGCGTGTTGATGTTGTAACCATTAATGATGAAGAAGCGCGACAACTTTCGGGAGAATATTCTTTAGTAAAAGCTGCTCAAAAAATAATGGAGATGGGGCCCAAGTATGTTGTGATCAAAAAAGGAGAGCATGGTGCTTTACTTTTCGGGAATGACGACGTTTTCTATGCTCCCGCCATGCCTTTACGCGAAGTTTTTGATCCGACGGGTGCCGGTGATACTTTTGCCGGAGGTTTTACAGGATATCTTACCAAAACAAGAAATTACAGTTTTTCCAATATGAAAAACGCTGTGGTAAGCGGTTCTGCCTTAGCTTCTTTTTGTGTTGAAAAATTTGGACCGGAACGTCTGATAAATCTCTCAGAAAAGGAAATGAGGCAAAGAATGCATCAGTTTAAGAGTTTGACTCAATTTGAAATCAAATTGACATAAAGTAGAGCGCCCGAAAAAGAAGGGCGTTTTTTTGTTCCCCACCTAATATAGTAAACCATGAGTGACGAATTGAAACATGAATGTGGAATAGCAGTTCTTCGATTATTAAAGCCGCTATCATATTATAAAAAAAAATATGGAACGGCTTTCTATGGTCTGAACAAAATGTACCTAATGATGGAAAAGCAGCACAACCGCGGACAGGATGGCGCGGGGCTTGCCAGCATCAAGTTTGATATGAAGCCGGGAGAAAGATTTATCAGTCGCATTCGTTCCAAAGACTCTCAGCCTATTCAAGATATTTTTACGCAGATTAATGCACGAATCAATGAAGAATTCAAAAGTCATCCGGAATATATTGATGACGTATCTGCACAAAAGAAAAACATTCCTTATTTGGGGGAAGTATTTTTAGGTCACGTTCGCTATGGCACTTATGGCGGAAACAGTATTGAACATGTTCATCCTTTTCTACGCCAAAATAACTGGATGCACCGGAATCTTATCATTGCCGGGAATTTTAATATGACTAACACCAATGAGCTATTTGATAATCTCATCAAGCTCGGGATGCATCCCAAGGAGAAAGCTGACACGGTGACTATTATGGAACGAATTGGCCATTTTTTAGATGATGCGGTAAATCGACTTTATGAAAAGGCCAAAAACAAAGGTCTCAATAAGCAGGAGGCTTCTCCCTATATCGTTGAACACCTTAAACTGCCCAAGATTTTAAGAAGATCTGCTTCCAACTGGGACGGAGGTTATGTTATAGCAGGTTTATTGGGTCATGGTGATGCCTTTGTGCTTCGGGATCCTTCCGGTATCAGGCCGGCTTATTATTATCAGGATGATGAAATTGCGGTAGTAGCTTCAGAGCGCCCTGCCATTCAGACTACCTTTAATGTACCTTTTGAAGAAGTCAAAGAAATTGAGCCGGGCCATGCGTTGGTAATAAAAAAGAACGGAAGAATAAAAAGTACTGAAATTATCCCTCCCTTAGAAAGACGTTCTTGTTCATTTGAGCGCATTTATTTCTCCCGCGGAAACGATGCTGAAATTTATGAAGAGCGGAAGATGTTAGGAAAACTGGTTATGCCGAAGGTTTTAAAGGCTATAAATTATGACACTGAAAACTCTGTTTTTTCTTATATCCCAAATACTGCGGAAACCTCTTTTTACGGGATGCTTGATGCCGCTCAGGATGAATTGAATAAACAAAAAAATGAGGCTATCATTCGGGAACGAAAAACATTGAATTTAGAAAGGCTTCATCAGATTCAAGCACATAAAATTCGAACTGAAAAAATTGCTGTCAAAGATGTCAAACTGCGTACGTTTATTACCGATGACAACAGCAGGGATGATCTGGTAGCCCACGTATATGATGTGACCTATGGCGTAGTAAAACCTGATGATAATCTTGTCATTATTGACGACAGTATCGTTCGTGGAACAACCCTTCAAAAAAGCATATTAAAAATGCTTGATCGGTTGCATCCAAAACAGATTATTGTTGTTTCTTCTGCCCCCCAGATAAGATATCCGGATTGCTACGGAATTGATATGCCGAGACTGGAGGATTTAATCGCATTTCAAGCGGCTTTGGATCTTCATAAAGAACGCGGAACCTCGCAGATTATTGAAGAAATTTATCAAAAGTGTTTAGAACAAGTGGGGAAAAACGATCTGGAGGTGGTAAATCACGTCAAAAAACTGTATGAACCTTTTAGTGATCAGGAAATTTCGGATAAAATAGCTCAGATCATCGGAGATGGAAATATTGAATCTCAGCTAAAGATTATTTTTCAGACGGTTGAAGATTTACATAAAGCGTGTCCTAAAAATTTAGGCGACTGGTATTTCACCGGCAACTATCCTACTGCCGGAGGAAATCGAGTTGTGAATAAAGCTTATATCAACTTCTATGAGGGAATAAAAGATCGGGCGTATTAAATTTTGCTGTACATTAGAGTTCAAAAAACATGAAAACTTTCCGGATTATCCTCGTTTTATTTTTAGTCACTTTTATCACTTCATGTTCCAAAGATGACGCTCCTTCTGAACCGTCTCTTGCAGGAGAATGGAAACTGACGGAAGGAAAAATTGAAAACGGCTCCATTGTTGTTCAGATGGACGGTTTCCCAATTCCTGTAACAGTGAACGTAACAGGGCATTTTGCAGAAATTGGTGATGGAAATCGACTACATTTAAATGGAGATCAAACCTATCATTACGAGTCAGACACACTTATAGTAGAATTGACTCTTAGTTTCTTAGGTTCTAATGAAGCTCAGCAGTTTCCTATCGAAAACTTTCTACAAGACGGCACTTGGGAGAACCAAGATAATAAGTTGATTTTAAAGGACGCCGAAGGAGTTGCAGTACCTTATTCAATAGTCAGTTTAACAGACGCTACTCTAGAATTGACAGCTAATATTAAAGAAATGGATCTTCCGCTGGAATTGGGAGATATGGTTCAAAGCATTGACATGAATTTAAGAGTTAAATTCAGCCGGATACCTTAAGTCAAGAATAGGCACTTGCTTTTAAAGTGGTTTTAGTTCGATAGGTTCGTGAGATTGAATTGAAATCATTTCTCTAAAAAATTCTCTAAGCGAAGGATATGCCTCGGCGGGGAACTGATGATTGTTTAGCCGTATATTTAAACGGATAAAGAGGACATTATCCTTTTGTTCATACACCACCGCCAAACTTCCATCATTATAAGGAAGCTGCACTTGTTTGTTTTCAGGTGTCTTTATGATTTCATATTGATTTTTAAGATCTATGGTGATTAGGTATGTGTTCATCATCGGATATCCGAAATCTATAGGATATTCACGTTTTTCATTAAGAAAAGGGTTATTCTGAAAATAGGTTTCTGTAATAAACGGATATAGAAATATTTTTCCTGTAGCATCCTCTTCAAATCTGAACTCGAACCCAAAATGTTCTTTTAACGGTTGTTCCAATTCCGTTTTATGAGCAATGGTATAATCGGTTATTTCAACTCTTTCATTCCTGCGTTGTTTTGCTTCTTGGAGTTCTTTATGATTTCTGTCAGTCATTCTTCCTCTTGCCTCCTGTGCAATGTAGCCTGTGGACACTTCTTCTATTTCTCCCGAGAAGACATTTTCCGGCAGAGCTTCTATGTTAATTTTGGCGTAGTATAGAGATTTGTCAAAAGGTTTAATGGGATACCAATAGCTTTGTGAAATATCAAAGACGCGGCCTTCATTGTTCAGAGCACGGAACGGCAATAAACCGAAGGGTGAAATTTTGTCTGTTGCGTCTAGAAGATAGGTCTCATTTTCTATTCTTACGAAGGCAATGAGATAATTGAATTCTGACAATACCGGGTATTGTTTTGTAGCCATTCCCGCATTTCGTGTAGGCAACAACATGGGACGTGCCGATATGTTTGCAGCCTGAAGCGCATTGATCAAGGTCAAATTAATTTCTGAACTCGTTGCTTTTCCGGTGGCGTATGCTTCTTTTACATCCAACCAGTTTAATCGGGAAGACCCATTCCATTGAAAATGTTTTTGAATTTCGTAATACACTGCCTTCGCTCTTTCTATGGGATCCGGAATAGACAGCACAGCAGCCGGCAATTTTCGTTTGAAATAGGAAGCAAAACTGAGATTGGCTCCTACTCCGGTTGATTCCATTACTTGCCGTTCCACATCCTTCCAGGTTTGAGTATATACGCGTTTCTTTTTTCTAAAATCAATGGTTTGCACCATCTCAAAACTTATAGAAGGCTCATAATTTTTATGTGCGGAAATAAATTTTTCATAGGTTCTGGCGGGAATATTGGTCATGGCATACGTAGCCACTTCACAATCTCCATTCATAATATATCCTTCAACTCTTAAACAATTTTTCCTCACCGCTGATTGGTTCACATCAAGGTTTTTATTTCCGAACAAGGTCCGGTTATATCTAAAATTGGCCGGAATTTCCAGATGCAGTTCAGAATAAATCGTGGGATAATCATTCATAAAAGTCCAATCTCCCAATACGGAGTAGTATGGAGAAGTCAGCTGATAAGAATACTCGAGAATGCTACCTTTTTGGATATCAGGAAAAGTGAATGCGATGATTGTTTCCAGACTATTTTTCTCTGTTCGGTAGAAAGCGTCTTGAGACACATCATGTTGTTCTGCTCCATTATGTGTAACAGCTTTTAGATTGCGCACCTCCTCCCCTTTTCCTCTCCATGAAAGAAACTGAATTTCCACGGTAGCATCTCCAAAACGATCGGGATCCAAGACTTTAATTTTTCTATGAATATTTTTCAGGAGCACCATGGTATTATTTACCATATCCACGGTGTAAAATCCCCGTTCAAAAAGAACCACTCCGGCAGCATCAGGATCTAAAGGATACATACTTAAATCAAATTCTTTTTGCAGGGGCTTCCCGAAAACATGCGCGAGCGACTGCGTTTGGGACAAACCGTTTCCATACCATAAAATAAAACATCCCAAGAAGATCAATTTTCGAAACATATTCTGAAGCTTTCAGCCGCGCAAAATAATCAATCTTTCTTTAGGATCTCAGGTGAAAAGGGTGTTCTCTCACATCTTCTGTATCTTTAAAAGAGAATAAATGCTTATTTTTCAGAAAACTTTCCTTATGAAATTTCGTTCCAAACTCCCACGTGTTGAGCAATCCATTTTTACTGTTATGGCGAAAATGGCAGTAGATCATAATGCCATAAATCTCTCTCAGGGCTTTCCCAATTTCCCTATGGATCCGGCTTTAATTGCTTTAACCGAAAAAGCTATGGTTCAGGGCTTCAACCAGTATGCTCCTATGGCAGGAGACCGTGAACTTCGGGAAGTTATTGTTCAAAAGTTGAAAAACTTATATGGTTCTGCCTATGATCCGGATACGGACATGACGGTTACCGCCGGTGCCACTCAGGCAATTTTTACCGTACTGGCTGCCATGATTCATCCCGGCGATGAGGTTATTATTTTCACTCCTGCTTATGACTGCTATATTCCCTCTATTCATTTATTTGGAGGTAAGGTGGTGCCAATTCAGCTGAAACCTCCTCATTTTAAAATAGACTGGACAGAGGTTGGTGAGCGTATCACTCAAAATACGAAAATGATTCTTATCAACACGCCTCATAATCCAACGGGAACCATCTTGTCTGCTCAAGATTTGGAAGAATTGGAAAAAATTGCAGAGAAGCACAATCTACTTGTTCTAAGTGATGAGGTTTATGAACATATGGTTTATGACGACATGAAGCATCAAAGTGTTGCCACAAGACCTGGATTGGCCGCACGTTCTTTTATAACGGCATCTTTTGGAAAAACATTTCACAATACAGGATGGAAAATGGGATACTGTGTGGCTCCTCGGGAACTTATGGAAGAATTCCAAAAAGTCCATCAGTTTAATGTATTCTGTGTTAACCATCCGACTCAAAAAGCTTTGGCAACCTACTTAAAAAACCCTGAAAACTACTTGCAACTTAGTGATATGTTTCAGCAAAAGAGAGACTTATTTTTGAAATTAATTGCTTCGTCACAATTTAAATTTATCCCTTCAAAAGGCACCTATTTCCAATTATTGGATTATTCGGATATATCGGATTTAGATGATATCAGCTTTTCAAAAAAACTGCTTCAGACACATGGAGTCGCCACCATTCCTACTTCTGTTTTCAATGAGAGTGGTGCCGACTTCAAACAAGTGAGGGTTTGTTTTGCCAAGAAAGATGAAACTCTGGAAGAAGCTGCAACCGTTTTAAATACATTGTCTTCGGTTAATTTTTAAAACTGTTTTACGATCTATGGTCAATTCGAAAATTTTGTTATATTATCAGAATACTTAAAAAAAACCTATGGAAAATGTAAGCAAACCAAGAGTTACTCCCTTATCGGAAGGAAAAAATCTCATCAGCAAACAAATGGCTGCCAAAGCCGGGGATCTTTTACCCAAACATAAAGCCTCTGTAGAATCCGCATTGGTTATAACTCAAGGAGCTTGTACTATTCAAATTGAGGGGAAAGAATTACCTTTAAAACAAGGAGAAGTACTTGTGATTCCTGCTGAAGAAATTCATCAAATTCGCGCTGTAGAAGATTTAAAGGCAATTCATGTAATGCCGAGAGAAATAAAATTTGAATTTTACAATTAAACCCGTTGTATTTTGGGCACCACTTTAAACGTCACTATTATTCAGACAGATTTGGTATGGGAAGATCCTGTGGCAAATAGGAAAATGTTCTCAAAAAAGTTTGATGAAATTAATTCCGCCACTGATTTAATCATTCTTCCTGAAATGTTTCCTACCGGTTTTTCCATTAATGCAGAAAATCTTGCAGAACCTGAAGGGGGAGACACTCTTGAATGGATGATTTCGGAGGCAAAATCAAGAAATGTGGCTCTAACGGGAAGTGTCATTGTCAGGGTTGATGAATTTTATTTCAACCGGCTCTATTTTGTACATCCCAATGGTGATTATGAAAAGTATGATAAAAGGCACACCTTCACTTTTGCGGGCGAAAATGAAACTTATTCGGCAGGAAAAGAACAAGTATTGATTGATTATAAAGGATGGCGCATACGCCCTTTGATCTGTTATGACTTGAGATTTCCTGTGTGGGCAAGAAATCATGACAACTATGACATGCTTTTCTACATTGCGAGCTGGCCCAAAGTAAGAATGTTATCTTGGGACACATTGTTACGCGCCCGTGCCATTGAAAATATGGCATATTGTGTGGGGGTAAACCGTGTGGGTAAGGATGGAAACGGTCATGACTACGTGGGGCATTCTGCAATTTATGACAGTGTTGGTCAGCAAATTTCACGAAAAGACTTTGAAGGAGAGTTTATTGAAACCATCTCCCTTTCCAAAGAGGAATTGATTGCAAATAGAAAACGATTTCATTTCCTAGATGATCGGGATAATTTCCGGATTTCATATTAGTTTTTTTACCTAAAGAAGTTTTCCGGCAAGAAAGATTGCTGCAATGGTGAAATAGATAATTATTCCGGTAACATCCACCAATGTTGCCACAAAGGGAGCTGAGGCAGTGGCGGGATCCATGTTAATTTTCTTTAGTATAAAAGGAATCAATGAACCTGCTAATGTTCCCCATAAAACTATTAAAACCAGAGAAACCGAAACACTTAATCCCACGGCAATCCAATATTCACCATAATTATAAATACCTATAGCCTGCCATAACAATATTCTGAAGAACCCTATGAAGCCTAGAATTGCACCGAGAATCAATCCTGACAATACTTCTTTTTTCATAACATACCACCAGTCTTTTAACTTCAGCTCTTTTAGTGCCATGGCGCGAATGATGAGTGATGCAGCCTGAGAGCCGGAATTCCCTCCACTGGAAATAATAAGAGGTACAAATAGTGCGAGTACTACTGCTTTTTCAATTTCTCCCTCAAAATATCCCATTGCCGAAGCAGTCAGCATCTCTCCAAAAAACAAAATCACCAACCATCCGGCACGTTTTTTTACAAGTTGTGGAAGAGACGATTGGGTATATGATACCTCAAGACCTTCGGTTCCCCCGAATTTATGGATATTCTCAGTAGTTTGCTCCTGCATTACGTCCATGATATCATCAAAAGTCACAATTCCTACAAGCACTCCTGCCTGAGTAATGATAGGAAGCGCTGATCGGTCATACTTGTCAAAAATATCCAGGGCTTCTTCTATGGGTGTTATTGTTGTAATGGCGGTAACGTGATAATCCATAAGATCTGAAATATACGTTTCCGGTTCAGCAAGCAGCAGTTGTCCTATTCGCAAATCGTCAATCAATACTCCCTCGTCATTCACGATATAGACAAAATTCAACGTCTCTGCATGTTTGCCCACCTTTTTGATATGATTCAGGACCTGTTGCACGGTTTTCCCGGGCTTCGTCTGGATGTAATGCGGTGTCATTAAACGTGCAATGCTATCTTTTTCATAGCCTATGAGACTGAGCGCAATTTCTCTTTCCTGAGCGTTTAGTAGATTGATTGAGGATTTGATAAGGTGGTCAGGAAAATTTTCAAAAAGTTTCGTTCTGTTATCCGGAGGAAGGTTATTCAGAACATCTGCCAGCTCTTGTGTCCCCAGGGATTTAATTATTTCGATTTGCGTTTGTGGTTTCAGAAATTTAAATACCATATTCTTCCTTTCTGCCGGTAGCATCAGGAAGGAAATATTCCTTTCGTTGGAATCCATATCTGCCAGACGTTCGGCAATATCAGCCGGATGCATATTGTCAAAATTTGCCATAGTATAAATTTCAAAAATGATCTGAATCGATAAAATTAGAATTTTTCAATCTTACCCTCATTGCGCATTTGATTTTAATTAAGATCTCCCAGAGAAATCCGAGTTTCTGTCGGTCTTGATCTATTATAATTATATGTGTATTTAAACCCATTCTAAATAGCCTTGAAAGGAGAGCCAATGTTTGGCAACAATGGAATTCACTTGTATTTTTGCATGAAAATTTTTAGAAATCTTTATAAGATGGCAATACTTTCCTCATCTATAGCCAAGAAAGTAGCAATGGCGCTATCCGGCTTGTTTTTGGTAATTTTCTTATTGCAGCATATGTTGGTAAACCTAACGGCTGTGATTGATGCGAATACCTTCAATGAATTTTCTCATTTTATGGGAACGAACACAATTGTTCAATTTATCCTTCAGCCTATTTTGATGTTGGGTTTCATTTTCCATTTTGTGATGGGAATTATCCTCGAGATTCAAAATAACAAGGCTCGAAACATAAAGTACAACACCTACAAAGGAAACCGTAACTCCTCTTGGGCTTCAAGAAACATGATCTTAACCGGTCTGGTTGTTTTGGCGTTCCTTGGATTACACTTATATGATTTTTGGTTTCCTGAAATAAATTACAAATTCATTCAATCGAATCCGGAGGATGTAACACGTTATTACCCACATCTTTTGGATAAATTTGAAAATCCGGTTCGTGTTGGAATTTATGTAATCGCGTTTATTTTATTAATGGCGCATTTGTGGCATGGATTCTCTTCTTCTTTCCAAAGTTTAGGATGGAATAACAGATACTCGAGAGCATTGCGCGGGTTTACCCGTTTTTATGCCGTGGCAGTTCCTTTAGGATTTATATTCATTGCCATTTATCTTCATTTAAATCAATAATTCACTACGAAAGCGAGAGTTATGACAACATTAAATTCAAAAATACCATCCGGACCTTTGGCCGAGAAGTGGACGAAGCATAAAAACGAAATTAACCTGGTAAACCCTGCAAACAAGAGAAATATTGATATCATTGTGGTAGGAACCGGTCTTGCCGGCGGAAGTGCGGCAGCTACTTTGGCAGAGTTGGGTTATAATGTAAAAACCTTCTGCTATCAAGATTCTCCTCGTCGTGCACATTCCATTGCAGCTCAAGGGGGAATTAATGCCTCTAAGAATTACCAAGGAGACGGTGATTCGGATTATCGATTATTTTATGACACCATCAAAGGTGGTGATTACAGATCTCGTGAAGCCAACACCTACCGTTTAGCTGAAGTATCGGGAAATATTATAGATCAATGTGTGGCGCAAGGTGTTCCTTTTGCCCGAGAATATGGGGGAATGTTGGATAACCGTTCCTTTGGAGGCGTTTTAGTTTCCAGAACATTTTATGCGAAGGGTCAGACAGGGCAACAACTCCTTTTAGGAGCTTATTCTGCAATGAACCGTCAGATTAATCGTGGCAAGATTCAAGCATTCAACCGTCACGAAATGCTGGACGTGGTTATTGTGGGAGGGAAAGCACGTGGCATTATTGCACGAGATTTGGTTACCGGTGAAATCGAAAGACATTCCGCTCACGCTGTAGTTATTGCATCCGGTGGCTATGGAAATATTTTCTTCCTCTCTACCAATGCAATGGGAAGTAACGTAACTGCGGCTTGGAAAATCCACAAGAAAGGCGCTTTCTTTGCCAATCCTTGTTACACCCAGATACATCCAACCTGCATTCCGGTATCAGGCGAGCATCAGAGTAAATTGACCTTGATGTCAGAGTCCCTTAGAAATGACGGAAGAATTTGGGTTCCTAAAAAATTAGAAGATGCCGCTGCCATCCGTGAAGGAAGAAAACGCGCCAATGATATTAAACCTGAAGACCGAGATTATTATCTGGAAAGACGGTATCCTTCTTTCGGAAACTTAGTTCCCAGAGATGTGGCATCCAGAGCGGCAAAAGAACGTTGTGATGCCGGATTTGGAGTAAATAAAACGGGGCAGGCTGTTTTTCTTGATTTTGCTTCAGCTATTGAGCGTTATGGAAAAGAACAGGCTTCCATTCATGGAAATCACAATCCAACCCACGAAGAGGTAATCACGTATGGGCGTCAGGTTATTAAAGAGAAGTATGGAAACTTATTCCAGATGTATGAAAAAATTGTAGATCAGAATCCATACGAAACTCCGATGATGATTTACCCAGCCGTTCACTACACCATGGGAGGAATTTGGGTGGATTACAATTTAGAGTCAACCATTCCGAATTGCTATGTTCTGGGAGAAGCCAACTTTAGTGATCACGGGGCTAACAGACTTGGAGCATCTGCTCTAATGCAAGGTTTGGCAGACGGATATTTTGTGCTTCCGTACACCATTGGAGATAATTTAGCTAAGGACATCCGTACCGGACGCATCCCTACTGATTCTCCCGAGTTTGACGAAGCAGAAAGAAAAGTTAGAGCTACTCTGGAACACCTCATAAACAACAACGGGAAACATTCTGTTGACTACTTCCATAAAAAGCTTGGAAAGATTATGTGGGACAAATGCGGTATGGCGCGCAACGCACAGGGACTTCAGGAAGCGATGGTAGAAATTCGTCAGCTTCGCGAAGAATTCTGGAAGGATGTAAAAGTTCCCGGAGGCATGAATGAGATGAATGCCGAGCTTGAGAAAGCTACCCGCGTTGCTGATTTCCTTGAACTTGGAGAATTATTCGCCAAAGACGCTCTTCACCGAAATGAATCTTGTGGAGGTCACTTTAGAGAAGAATATCAAACAGACGAAGGTGAGGCCCTTCGTGATGACGAGAACTTTATGTATGTCGCTGCTTGGGAATATACCGGCGATCCACAGACTTCTGTATTGCATAAAGAAGACTTAAATTATGAGTATATTAAAGTACAAGCACGTTCTTATAAATAAGACACGATTATATATTGGAAGCTTATGAAACTTACATTAAAAATCTGGAGACAGAAAAATAGAGATACAAAAGGAGAATTAAAAACATATCCCATTGATGGTATTGAGGGCGATATGTCTTTCCTTGAGATGCTGGACATTTTAAATGAGCAGCTTATAAACAAAAACGAAGAACCTGTTGTTTTTGACCACGACTGTCGCGAAGGAATCTGCGGAACCTGCTCCCTTCAAATTAATGGCCAACCTCATGGACCTGACAGACTCACCACCACGTGCCAACTTCATATGAGAAGTTTTAATGATGGTGATACTATTATAATTGAGCCTTTCCGTGCCACTGCTTTTCCTGTTATAAAAGATTTGGTGGTGGACCGTAGTGCTTTTGATCGTATTCAGCAGGCAGGAGGATATGTTTCGGTAAATACTTCCGGAAATACTATAGATGCAAACTCAATTCCGGTTAACAAGCACGATGCCGATGAATCTTTTAATGCAGCGGCTTGTATCGGGTGCGGAGCTTGTGTGGCAGCATGCAAAAATGCTAGTGCCATGCTTTTCACTTCAGCCAAGATCAGCCAATATGCTTTGCTTCCTCAAGGAAAAGTAGAAGCAACTGAACGGGTGATGAACATGGTGAGACAGATGGATGAAGAAGGATTTGGAAACTGTACAAATACCGGAGCTTGTGAAATTGAATGTCCAAAAGGGATTACTCTTGTCAACATTGCCAGAATGAATCGTGAATTTACAGCTGCCAGTTTACAAGCACCCTTGTCAAATAGCTGGTCTTAAAAAAAATAATTTTATTAAAAATCCCCGATGGAATTCTTTCGATCGGGGATTTTTTCTAGAATAAATGCGGCTATTTGAGTCTAAATTTTTCATTCAAACTCCAGTTGGCCCTCACATCGAGTTTGCGAGGATAGTAAATTACTTTTTCGGGTAGAAGACCTTTCAAATAATTACCACTATCCCATCTCCGGTTTTTGTTGGAATCCAAAATGATTCTTAAGAGATATTTATTGGGTAAAAGTTCATCGAAATACACCTCTCGTAATTCGGTTAAATAATCCTCAGCCACAACAGCATACTTATCATCAACAAGTTGAACTATTATTGGCATTTTCTCTTGATTTACGTTTTCCAGAGTCAGTCTTAAGCTGCCATAATCGGAAAAAGAACGTGTACGTATTCCCACTTGAAGAGAATCGTTTTCACGACCGAAAAAATCAGTAATTGCTCCCGGTTCCAAAAGAAGTTTATATTCCTTCTCTTCCTTCTTGTCAAAATAAATTTCCGCCACATTCATTTTCGTATTTATGTAGAATCTATTTTTCACTAAAACGGAATCAGACGTCATCACACTTACCTTGGAACTATCCGTTGATGCGATGGGCACAGAAACACGAAATTTCACGGTGTCTTTAAGTTTCAGGGTTCCCGAATGCATCATAGATATATTAAGGGAATCTCTATAAAGTTCTTTAAAGCGCACTTTAACGGTATCCACTCTCTCTTTATGTTTCATAGAAAACACCAAAGTGTCTGCATTCACCATTGGTTTGTACCAATAATGAATGGTATCTTTTTGTTCATCTTTAAAAAATACTTCGGAAAAATCTACAGGCTTATCATTTAACATCCGAATCTGAATAGAATCCTCTGCTCCTGTATAGCCAAAAATTACATGATGTTTGGCAACCAACGATCCTTTTCCGGCTTTATATTCTAGAGCTTCTTTAAACAAAGAGATGGTAAGTGTAGTGTCTGTTGGCACTCTCACCTCCTCCTGAAGAAACCCAATTTTGTCTTCTTTCGGATTGTAAAGATAATTGCGTGTCTTTTCTCTTAACGCAGCAATACGGTACCTTCCCGCTTTGAGATTTGTGAATTCAAAAATTCCGGTTGTGTCTTTAGTTCCGGTTACATATCGTGGTTTTTCCGAGAAAATGATGGAGTCTGTGTATTTCTCGTTTATTTCGTATAACATCACCGTCACTGGAAATTCCGGCACAGCCTTTTCTGCATCCTTTATTCTTCCTTTTAGTTTCAGACTATCAATGTAATCTCCTGTGGAAAAGACGTATTTGAAATCTTTATAAACATTCCCTTCGTTGTTGTCTGTAATGCTGTTTCCAAAATTGAACACATAAGTAGTGTTTGGGGCGAGGGTATCGTTTATTTTAATTTTTAAAACTTTGGAAGTATTTAAAGGTGTAATAAACGGGTTGTTCTTTAAAGGAGGCGATATGACCAATTCTGTTTGCAAGTCTTTTAATTTGATGTATTCATCAAACCGTATTTCAATTTCAGAACCCTTTAAGTGTGTAGAATAATTTTCCGGAGAGCTCCTCAACATCACCGGCGGAATGGTGTCTCGAGGTCCACCGGATGGGGTTCCTTTTTTTGCACAATCTGTAAATAGCAATAAAATCAGAACCACAGACAGGAAATAAAGAAATTGTGAAGAGATGGAAAAAGCTGACCTCATGTGAAATTACCTGAAAATTCGGTTCAAAATTAATCATAAGACTTCACATAGGCGTGGTAGAAGGTGGCTACCTCGTTATTTATTTCTGAAAATTTACCTTCCAATTTCAGGGTTAATAGGTATTTCCGAAAATTCTTTTTGAAATTTACGGGGCGTATTTGCTCTTTATGCACTTAGAGCTATTGTGGCAATGCTCAACTTCACATTTTTTGCTTTGAGCAATTCTGTTGCGCATCGTTCCAGAGTGGCTCCGGTAGTGATGATGTCATCTACCAACAATACATGGCTATCTTGAATTTCTTCAATATTATTTATTCGGAAGACCTCTTCTATATCAAACCTAAGGATTCTGTTTTTAAAAACCTGTGATGCTGTCTTGGAGTCCTTGATTAAAATATCATCTCGATAAGAAGCGTTTAGATAGGCTGCTAACGTCCTTCCGAAGCCTTCAACCTGATTATATCCTCGTTTTTTCAATTTCTGTTTGTGTAAAGGCACGGGAATGACGTATTGAATATCTCCGTATGAAGGAATAGATTGCAATTCTTCGCCAAGCCACTTTCCAAAAAAATCACTCAACTCCTTATAGCCATGATATTTCATTTGATGCATCAGGCGTTGTGTGAGTCCTCCTTTTTGAAATTGAATCAAAGCAGTAGCATTTTCCAAGGGCACCCTTCCATAAAACTTTTTCTTCAGACTCTCTGTGGAATGCGAGTGAATGCGGTTGAGCGGAATTTCATGCCGGCACACCACACACACAAGATCTTCTGCCATTGAGAGAATGGAATCACAACCACAACAAAGACGAGGAAAAAGAATATTTAACATATTGAATTATCTTTTATATTTTCGTAAACAGTTGTTAGTTAAAACATAGTTACATTTACCCTCTTAAATTTAAAATAAATGAGTGCTGTAAACGAAAACCAAGGTGGCAAATTCAAGATTTTAGTTGGTGTTTTGTCTCTCTTGCTAATAGCTCTTGCTGTATATACGATTACACTATTCAATGACAGTAAAACAAAGGTATCAAATCTGGAGTCGCAAAAAGTAGAAATTGAGAGAGAGCTTGAGAGTCTTATTGCCAATTATGATGAGATAATAAAAGACAATGAAATTAAAGACAAAGAAATTCTCGCTGCCCGTGAGAGGATAACCGTTCTTTTAGACTCTGTAAAACAAGCACAAGCGAATGTCAATCTTCTCGACAGGTATCGCACGGAGATAGACAGATTGAAAAGAGAACGCACTATTTTGTTCAAAAGAGCGGACAGTCTTATAGCAGCAAACAAAAGATTGCTTCAGGAGCGAGACAGTACCTATTTAGAGCTTCACAACAGCAGGACTCTAGCCGATTCTATTTCTCGGGAAAACGAATCCATGTCTGAGACTATTAAGAGAGCCTCTGTGGTAAAAGCGAGAAACCTGCGCGGAGAAGCAGTCATAATTCGCAAGAGCGGTAAGGTATTAAACACAAACAGAGCTAGTAGAGCCGATAAAATCAGAGCCTGCTTCACCTTAGTGGCAAATGATATTGCCACCAAAGGAAACCGAACTCTTTATCTTCAAGTGACAAATCCGAAAAACAACATTGTTGGAGAACGGGCATTTATCCAGTTTGAAAACGGAAGCTTTTTCTATAGCGCTTCTACCAATGTATTTTATGAAAATGAAGAATTGGATGTTTGTATTCTGGTAGATGTTTCTGATAATGACTTGATTGAAGGCAATTATAATTTTAATCTTTATGATGAGGAGAGCTTGGTTGCCACCACATCTATGGAATTGAAATAAGTAGATTTTATATTATGGAAGAGCCCTTGATTAATTTCAAGGGTTCTTTTTTTGCATATTCTCCTACAACCAAATTCTGTAGTTTATATTCCAATGGAATATTTTTGCCTATTTAACATACTTTATTTTTTGTTATTTTTGCGGCCTATGACAAACAATGACGATCACTTCAGAAAAGTAGTTTCCCACGCCAGGGAGTACGGGTTTATTTTTGCTTCCAGCGAAATATATGACGGGCTAAGTGCCGTGTATGACTATGCCCAAAATGGTGTTGAATTAAAACGCAATCTTCGAGAATATTGGTGGAGAAGCATGGTTAATCTTCATCAGAATATTGTTGGTGTAGATGCTGCCATACTTATGCATCCTACTACATGGAAGGCTTCTGGACACGTAGATGCCTTTAATGATCCGTTAATTGACAATAAAGATTCTAAAAAAAGATATCGGGCCGATGTTTTAATTGAAGAACATGCCGAGAAAATATTTCAAAAAGCACAAAAGGAAATTGAGAAAGCACGAAAAAGATTTGGAGATGCTTTTGACGAAGAGCAGTTTGTAGCTACAAATCCTCGGGTAATAAGGTATCTTGAAGAAAGACAGAACATTCTCCAAAGAATGGCAAAGTCTCTCGAGACTGAAAATCTTGCAGATGTAAAAGCTTTAATTGAAGAACTTGGCATTGCCGATCCCGATACCGGTTCAAAAAACTGGACTGAAGTGCGTCAATTTAACTTAATGTTCGGGACAAAGTTAGGAGCCTCGGCTGAGTCGGCCATGGATCTTTATTTACGTCCGGAAACCGCTCAGGGAATATTTGTCAACTTCTTAAATATCCAGAAAAGCGGAAGGATGCGCATTCCATTTGGAATTGCCCAAATAGGAAAAGCTTTCCGAAACGAAATTGTAGCCCGACAGTTTATTTTCAGAATGCGTGAATTTGAGCAAATGGAGATGCAGTTTTTCGTTCGACCCGGAGAAGAATTGGAATGGTATGAACATTGGAAGCAAGAACGTTTAAAATGGCATTTAAGTCTGGGAATGGGAGCAGAAAATTACCGATTTCACGATCATGAAAAACTTGCTCATTATGCCAATGCCGCCACAGATATTGAATTCAATTTCCCATTTGGTTTTAAAGAACTTGAAGGAATACATTCGCGGACTGATTTTGATTTAAAGGCTCACGAAGAATATTCCGGAAAAAAGCTGCAGTTCTTTGATCCTGAACTCAACGAAAGCTACACCCCTTATGTTGTTGAAACCTCTATTGGTTTGGATCGATTGTTTTTAGCGGTGATTTCAAATTCTTTACGTGATGAAACCTTAGAAGACGGAAGTATCAGAACCGTGATGAAAATTCCTGCAATCTTGGCACCGGTTAAGGTAGCAGTTCTTCCACTGGTGCGCAAAGACGGCCTTCCGGAGGTTGCAAAAAAGATTGTGGAGAACCTCCAGTGGGATTTTAATGTTTCTTACGATGATAAAGATGCTGTAGGCAGAAGATACCGTCGTCAGGATGCCATAGGGACTCCTTATTGTATTACTGTTGATCATCAGACATTGGAAGATCAAACCGTTACCATTAGAGATCGTGATTCTATGGAGCAAGAACGCATAAAAATCGACGCTTTAGACAAGAAATTGAAAGACGCCTTCTCTTATCAGAAATGGCTATCAAGAAAAGAATAATTTATTTTTTGAAAGGGAGGATTTATTCCTCCTTTTTTTATCCCCTTAGATCTGACTCCTGTGCAACATAAAGTGAGATAAACGTAGATTGGAAATCGCCGTAATTCACCAAAATTCTCATTCATTATTGTTACTGAAACCTTCCTCAAGTATTACTTGAAAAATGTTTTCCGGAAAGAATCAATCTCTTGTTGATGACACAAAGAAACAGTAACTTCGCTCCATATTTTATAAAACTCTTTGAAAATGAGCAGCGAGAAAGAAGCAAAATTAAAAGCCTTAAAGCTAACTTTAGATAAATTAGACAAAACTTACGGCAAAGGAACGGTGATGAAAATGGGAGATGCCGCCGTGGAGGATGTAGATGTCATTTCATCCGGATCCTTAGGTCTGGACATTGCATTGGGTGTAGGAGGATATCCTCGTGGGCGAATCATTGAAATCTACGGTCCGGAGTCTTCAGGTAAAACAACCTTGACACTTCATGCTATTGCAGAAGCACAAAAGAAAGGCGGCATTGCAGCTTTCATTGATGCTGAACATGCATTTGACCGAACCTATGCCGAGAAACTCGGTGTGGATATAGAAAATTTAATTATTTCTCAGCCCGATAACGGAGAACAGGCTCTTGAAATTGCTGATAATCTTATTAGAAGTGGGGCTATAGACATTGTTATTATTGACTCAGTAGCCGCTCTGACTCCTAAAAGCGAAATAGAGGGTGAAATGGGTGACAGTAAAATGGGCCTTCATGCCCGCCTTATGAGTCAGGCATTACGAAAGCTCACCGGATCCATAAGTAAAACCAAATGTACGGTGATATTCATTAACCAGTTACGGGAAAAAATTGGGGTTATGTTTGGAAACCCTGAAACCACTACAGGAGGTAATGCTTTGAAATTTTATGCCTCTGTGCGTCTTGATATCCGCCGTTCCACTCAGATAAAAGATACAGAAAGTGTGGCTACCGGAAATAAAGTGCGTGTAAAAGTCGTTAAGAATAAGGTAGCTCCTCCGTTCAAGCAGGCAGAATTTGACATTATGTTTGGTTCCGGAATTTCGAAAGTAGGTGAAATTATTGACTTAGGGGTGGATTATGAGATCATTAGAAAAGCAGGATCTTGGTTCAGTTATGATGAAACCAAACTAGGTCAAGGACGAGATGCCGTAAAAAATCTTTTATTAGACAATCCGGAACTAATGGAGGAATTGGAAGCTAAAATTGTTGCTGCTATTGAAGCCATAAAAGAATAAGATTCCCCTACGCAACCATTTAACAACCATGGCATCTTTTCATTAAATGCCGTGGTTGATTTTTATAGGAGCTATCCATTTCGATTAATATATAAAGAACAACTCATCCGGCAGTACGTTGACTTTAGAGGAGCTTATAATACGCTGTAAAAAGCATGATGCAAAGGCGCAAGAAGAATTGTACAACAGGTATAAGAGAATTCTTTTTGCAATTTGTTTAAAATATGCTCCCAATATTGATGAAGCTGAAGATAATTTACAAGATTCTTTTGTAACTATATTTAGAAAAATAGATCAATTCTCGGGAAAGGGTTCATTTGAAGGATGGATGAAGCGGATAACGATCAACACCGTTCTTCAAACCTATAGGAAGAATAAAACCTTGAGAATTGTTGATGAAGCTCAAATAGAAGAATCCGAAGAGAATGAAATTGAAGATCAGGACATACCTCTGGAGTTCTTGCTTAAAATAGTGCAGGATTTACCAAACCAATACCGAATCGTGTTTAGCATGTATGTTTTGGATGGTTTTTCTCATAAAGAAATCGGGAAGATGTTGGATATTAGCGAGGGAACATCCAAATCAAATTTAGCACGGGCAAAAGCTATTTTGAGAAAGAAAATAAATGAAAATTATAATAAAAACTAGCTCCCATATTAACCATTGATGAACAAAAACAGAGACATAGAAAACCTCTTCAGAGAAAAGTTTCAAAACCTGGATATGGCTCCTTCGCCCAAAGTATGGGAGAATATCCGGTATGAACTTGATCGGAATAAAAAGAGACGGATCATTCCATTATGGATACGTCTTGGAGGTGTTGCTGCTCTTCTGGCTTTGATGTTCACCATTGGCAATTCCCTTTGGAAGTCAGATCCAATCAATGTAAATCAAGAGACCGTAGTGACGGAAGAAAAATCTCTTACACCTTCAAGCGATGGTCAGATTCATTCCAGCACACCAAAAAATAACGGAATTGTTTACGAGAATTCAGAAGTAGGCGATAAAGAAAAGCCCTCAATCATTACCGGTCATCGAACCAATCAGACCACACATTCAAAATCTGCTTATGTTGCCGACGAAGATCATGGTTTTGTGTCTCATTCCGATGGAAAATTAAGTCTCGCAAATTCAAATGCTATATCCGAAGAAGAGAAATCCAAAAAAGTAGGAATAGAAAAAGATTCACCTGCTTCGGACGTTCTTTCTGAGATTGTCGATGAAGAGCAGATCCACAAACCTTCTATTTTTGATGCCATAGCCAAAGAAAAACAGGAGGAAGACTCCCGGGATCTAAAGGATAAAAAAGATGCTAAACGCTGGAATATTATGCCGAATGTAGCTCCTGTTTATTACGGAAGTTTAAACAATGCTTCCTCCATAGACCCCAGTCTGTCCGGGAATTCTCAAACAGGTGAAGTTAACATGAGTTATGGAATCTACGTCAGTTATCAATTAAATCCCAAATTATCCCTTCGTGCGGGCTTGAACAATGTGGATTTAAGTTATAGCACTACTGATGTAATTGCTGCCACCGGTCCCGCGTCGCGCGGACTAAAAGGGGTAGATTATGGCGGTAAGGAAACTGTGGTGACTGTAATTAAGAAAAATAACGTAGAACGATATGAGGGGCTCACTTTAAAAGCAGGTGGTGAAGATGCGCGATTAGTTCAGTCCATAAATTACATTGAAGTTCCGCTGGAGATGACTTATAAGATGCTAGACACGAGGCTTGGAATTCACGTTATTGGAGGGATTAGCACCTTGTTTTTAGGGGATAATGCTGTTGCGATACGTGCAAAAGATTTTAGCACCACTCTGGGTCCGGCCAATAATCTTTCAGATATAAGTTTTAGTACCAATGTGGGGATAGGATTTAATTATAACCTCACAAAACGATTTATTTTCAACCTTGAGCCAATGTTTAAATATCAGCTCAACCCTTATACAGATACATCCATAGATTTTAAACCCTATTATTTGGGGATATACAGCGGATTAAGTTTTAAGTTTTAGATTGATTGTTGCTTTTTTGAAGTTTTTCAAAATGGATTGATTGGGGAAAACCGTTCTGTAGGAGGACGGTTTTTTTTCTTATTGGGGTAATATTTCCCAAATCTTTTCTCAACTGCTTCTTCCTTTGTAATTTTGGAGAATTCCAAAAGATGAAATAATGAAATACGAACAAATTCCAAATGAACTTTTTATAAAAAATCGGAAAAATTTTATGGCCATGATGAAGCCCAACAGTCTGGCCGTTTTTAATTCTAACGATATTTACCCGATAAGTGCCGATTCAACCATGCCTTTTGAACAGGCTAGAGATATTTTTTACCTCTCCGGCGCCGATCAGGAAGAAAGCATTCTGGTTTTGTTCCCCGACGCTCCGAACCCGGCTCATAAAGAAATGCTTTTTGTGCGAGAAACTAATGAGCATATCGCTATTTGGGAGGGCGAGAAATTGACCAAGGAGCGTGCCCGAGAAGTGAGCGGAATCCATAACATTTATTGGTTAAAAGATTTTGATAAAATATTTTTTGAAGTAATGACTCAGGCTGATCGCATTTACTTCAACACCAACGAGCACTACCGCCAGAGTGTAGAGACCGAAACCCGAGAAGATCGTTTTATCAAAAAAGTCAAAGACCAGTTTCCTGCACATTCATGGGAACGTAGTAATCCTATTCTTCAAAGGTTACGTTCTGTTAAAGATCCAATTGAAATTGGTTTAATACAACGAGCTTGTGATATCACTGAAAAAGGATTTCGACGTGTTTTAGGTTTCGTTAAGCCCGGCGTGTGGGAATATGAGATTGAGGCCGAATTTATGCATGAATTCCTCACCAACCGTTCCAAAGGTTTTGCTTACACTCCCATTATCGCAAGCGGAAAGAATTCTAATGTACTGCACTACATCAAGAACAATGAACAATGCAAAGATGGAGACCTGCTATTACTGGATGTGGGAGCGGAATATGCAAATTATGCCAGTGATATGACTCGGACCATTCCCGTTAACGGACGATTCACCAAAAGACAGCGAGAAGTATATGATGCCGTTTTACACGTAAAGAAAGAAGCAACAAAAATGCTGGTTCCCGGAACTTTATGGAAGGAATACCACGTTGAAGTTGGAAAAATAATGACTGATCAACTCTTGAAATTGGGATTATTAGACAAGGCCGATGTTCAGAATGAAGATCCTGACTGGCCGGCATATAAAAAATATTTTATGCACGGCACAAGTCATCATATGGGTCTGGATACTCATGATTACGGAATATTGTGGGAGCCTATGCAACCCAATATGGTATTCACTGTAGAACCCGGAATTTATATTCCTCAGGAAGGCTTCGGAATTCGCTTGGAAAATGATGTAGTTATTCAGGAAAAAGGTGCGCCCTTTGATTTAATGAAAAACATCCCGCTGGAGGCCGAAGAAATTGAAGATTTAATGAACAGCCAATGACCGCTTGCCGAATTGCTAGAACCTAAATCCAATCATTTAGATATAAAAATGGAAGCCTTCTTTGACTTCAATGGAAAAAAAATTAAATATTCAGAATCGGGAGAGGGGCCTGCTATAGTTTTTCTTCACGGATTTTTGGAAAATCGCACCATGTGGAATAATTTCTTGAATCAGTTTCCACATAACCGTTGTATTACAATAGATTTACCCGGAATGGGCGAGAGTGATATGGTGGGAAATGTTCATTCTATGGAATTGATGGCGCAGGTTATAAAAGATTTATTGGATCACCTAAACATTGAACAGACTTCTATTGTGGGTCATTCGATGGGCGGTTATATTTCTCTAGCCTTTGCCGAATTGTTTCCGAACCGGGTTTTCAAAATCATCATGTTAAACTCCACCTTTAAGGCTGATGATGAGGAACGAAAAGAAACAAGAAACCGTGCTATTGCTATGATGGATGATCATCCAAGAGCTTTTATCAGCATGGCCATATCCAATTGGGCAACCGAAGAATCACGCGAAAATTTCAAGGAAGCCATTGAAGCCTTAAAAACTGCTGCTTATAATTTCCCCATTGACGGGATTAAAGCTGCTTTAATGGGCATGCGCGATCGAGAAGAAAGAAGTAGGATACTCAAAGATTTTCCGGGGAAGAAATATTTGTTGCTTGGCAAAGAAGATCCCTTAATTCCTGCCGCTTCAACTGCCGAAGAAGCTGAAAAATTAGGGGTGAAAACGAAGATTGTTTCAGGAGGCCATTTAAGTCCCATTGAGAATTTTCCGGAGGTATTGGAATTTTTATTAGAAACGATTTAAGTCTTTTTCTGCAAAAGGTACTGAATCAGTATTTTTCATTAAGGTTTTTAAGATATGCTATCAGCTCTACCGGCTTCATGGAGTCGGCGATGCTACATTTCCAGAATTGCCTTTTTGATCCCCGGAAGCTCCACAATCTCTCTGACTCTTCCTTTTTATATAGATTTTGAATTAATCGTTCTTTATCAATCCAGCCTACAAAATAGGTTGTTCTTTTATAGGCTTTCGCTAGAATTCTATGGTATAAATAATCAACATTACTACTCTCCAGATCTATAGTCTGTTGTTCCAGCCATTCATCTTTTGCTTTTCTTTTTTGATCATAATATATCTGCAAATGAATGTCTCCTCTTAATTCCTCCGGGCTTTCTTTCCCACGACGGATTAATTTAATATCCCTTCTTGCGATGATATTTCGAAGCTCTTTATCTATATCGGGAATTAATGAGGTTTTCAATTCTATATTTTGATTTTTGTATTTAAAGTCCACATCCACGGCATCCCCTTCAAAAAAATAATTTGTAGCCTCAGGAATAATGTCAGAAAAACGAAGCCATTTTAGCATGGCATATTCCCCGATATAGCCTCTTATCAGGCAGTCAAATTGAACATTAGGATGTCGATTCCGCAAGTTATCAAGCTTGGAGATTTCAAATTTTTCCAGAACAGTCTCAATCACATGTTTGATTTCATCTTCAGTTAAATTTATAGGCACAATATCTTCAAATTTAACTGAGCTCATAGCAATTATAGAATGTGTTGAAACATTTTCAAAGATGTCGGAAGATCTTCTAATCTAATGTTTTTCAAATCGCTCTGCATTACCTCTTGCAGGTTTTGACCATACACCACCTTCTCTCCTTCCAAAGAAAATAAAAGCTCATATAGTGATTCTGACCATCCGTCGATCAAAAACAAATGTTTATTGCGTCCTTTGAAATACAGGAATTGCTCGTTTTTTCGAACGAGTTCTAAGCAGTTCTCTTTTATGCTAATGACTTCACATACTTCTTCTATAATTCTCCGCTCATCATTTCCTACTGATGCAAATGCCGTCTTAAAATATTTGAGATTACCATATAAAGGCTTCACTTTTTTTCCTTTAAGATTTGTAAACCCTTGTATAGCCTTTTTAATTCTTGGGAAGGTTACTTCTTCACAAATTCGGTTCTCATTGTTCGTACAGAGAATAAACTGTCTTTTGCCGCCGTCTTTTTCATTGGCTTTTAGAACTGCGTGACCTGTAGTCCCCGAGCCGGCAAAGAAATCTAAAACAGTAATATCTTTGTCAGGTAGAAGATTGATACAGAATTCAATCAGAGCAGTAGGTTTGGGAAATTTAAAAATATTCTGTTTTACAATATTATTCAATTCCTGACTTCCTTCGGAATTTAGAAATTGGATCAAAGCTCTGTAGGGAAGCTTTCTAATGCGTCTTTTGTTCTTATTATCAACGAATTGATATTGTTTAATATATACCTTCCATTGATCGTTGTTCTTCTTAAAGACAATAAAATCATTTTCTATTCCCCATTTTACTTTTTCTTTGCTCCATCGCCAGGTATTAGGTCTGCCAAACCGTCCGCCCGGCAGGATTACGGTCCCTTCAGGGGTAAGAATAGGATAATCTCCGGACTCGCTATAAGAGCCTCTATAATCCAGATCTCTTAAGTAATACTTTCCTCTATGTTTTACATGTTGGTCGGTTAAACGATATTTAGGATCATTCTCAACGTCTAATATCTCTTTTTCAAAGACAACTTTGTCTTTGTTTCGCGCATAGCAAAGCATGTAATCAAATTCTACGGCGATTTGACCACTGTCGTGACCGGCACCTGCTTTATTCTTCCTAACAAATTGAGCTATAAAATTCTCTTCTCCAAAATAGCGGTTGCACAACAATTTTAATTGTGCCACTTCATTGTCATCAATGGAAATGAAAATCACGCCTTTTTCAGAAAGCAGCTCTTTCGCAAGCTCCAGTCTCTTGCTTATAAAAGACAACCATTTGCTGTGTCTGTATTGATCATTTATATCTACATACTTATCATTATAGAGAAATTCCTCCGCTTTCCCTGTATTGTAGGGAGGATCGATATAAATAAGATCTATTTTTTTTCGGTGTGTATAATTCAGGACGGCAAGAGAATGATAGTTGTCCCCTTCTATCAGAATGTGTGTGAGTACATCTTCTTGGGTAGCTATTCGTTTTTCTTCTACTTCCCTAAGTACCGGTGTTTTTTGGTGGCAATCAACAACAACTTTTTCGGGAGCCGATTCTTCATCCCATACCAGCCCGTATTTCCGTTCTTCTTCCAGATTGCGTATGAGTTCAATTAGCTGAGTTTTGGTAAGAGAATTGTATTTGTTTTTTGCCATTAACGCTTAATGAGAAAAGAATTCGATCGTGAACAAATATAGTAAACCGAGTGCTATAATTTTCTTAGATGCATTTAGTCCATCGCTTTAAGATAAGAAAATGCTCACTCTCATTTTGGATCGAAAGCTTGCCATCCTCTCGCTTTAAGTGGTATGCGTGTATCAGCTCTGGTTATTAGATATTTCCCGGGATCTTGTGTCATATGGCCAATTACTGTTAGGTGGGGATTACCTTTTATCTTTGGAAAATCGTCCATTGAAATTGTAAAAAGCAATTCGTAATCTTCACCTCCACTAAGGGCAATAGTGGTACTATCTAGATTAAACTCTTCACAGGTAGCAATAACTTGAGGGTCTAAAGGAATTTTATTTTCATAAAGATGACATCCCACACCTGACTGTTTGCAGATATGAAAAATCTCTGAAGATAGTCCGTCGGAAATATCAATCATCGCAGTAGGGCGCACTCCCAATTCTTTCAACAATGGCGGAATATCTTTGCGTGCTTCCGGTTTAAGTTGACGTTCCACCAAGTAGGAATAGGGTTCTAAATCAGGTTGTGAATTTGGATTTACCAGAAAAACTTGCTTTTCACGTTCTAATATTTGTAAGCCCATATATGCGGCTCCCAGGTCTCCGGAGACTACAAGTAAATCATTTTCTTTGGCTCCGTTTCGATAGACGGCTTCTCCTTTTTTCACTTTTCCCAGGGCAGTGACGGAAATAGTTAATCCTGTAGTTGAAGAAGTTGTGTCTCCGCCAACTACATCCACATTATAAACCTCTGCGGCAGTCATGATTCCTGCATACAATTCTTCAAGGGCCTCAACGGGAAATCTATTCGAAACTGCAATAGAAACTGTGATTTGAGTAGCCTCGGCATTCATGGCATAAACATCCGAAAGGTTCACAACAACAGCCTTATATCCTAAATGTTTCAGAGGCATGTAGCTCAGGTCGAAATGTACATGTTCTACAAGCATATCAGTAGTGACGACCATTTCTTCATTGGAATGACACGCGATAACTGCCGCATCATCGCCCACACCTTTTACGGTAGAATTCCTTCGTATTTTAAAATTCTTTGTTAGATGATCAATCAGACCGAACTCTCCCAATTGTTCAATACTACTTCTACTACTGTCTTTATTGTCAAACATAGATTTGATTTTGTATCCGAAATTTATGAGCTTCAATTTCAAAGAAATTGAAGAGTGTTAATGAGTAGAAACTTCAATTCAAGTTTCTATTTTCCCATTTCTGTTGCTATTTTTTCCAGCTCAAGATACCAGTCTTCCCCAAATTTCCTAATGAGGGCGTTTTTCACAAATTTATAGATTGGCACCCGGAGTTCTTTCCCGAGGGCACAAGCAGGATCACAGATAGGCCATCTGTGATAATTAAGAGCAGAAAACTCACTATATTCCTGCACTCTAATGGGATAAAGATGGCAGGAAACCGGTTTTTGAAAATCAATAACTCCGGCGTTATAGGCATCTTCAATTCCGCAAGTAGCAATTCCGGTTTCTGTAAAAGTCACATAAGCACATTCTCCTCCGTTTACCAAGGGAGTTTCAAATTCTCCTCCCGGGGTTTCCACATGAGTTCCTTGTTGCTCAATAGCACGAATGCCTTGAGGGCGTAGAAAGGGCTTGATCTTTGGATATAAATTCCAAAGAATATCCACTTCTTCTTTCTCTAGTGGAGCTCCGGCATCACCTTCAATACAACAAGCACCTTTGCAGGCATTGAGATTGCAAACAAAATCTTTTTCGATTATGTCTTCTGAAACTATGGTTTTTCCTAATTGAAACATGGTGCAAAAATAAGAATTAATAACTCTAAAAAGCTGTGTTAAAACCGCCATAAAACAAGATGCGCTATATTTACCGGTAGTGTAATTTTGCCTTCTTAAAAAATAAACATGAATTTTAATATTCAAGAGATTGTTTCTGCTACAATGGTGTTGTTTGCTGTTATTGATATTATTGGCAGCATACCCATTATTATTGGTTTACGCGAGAAAGCAGGCCATTTGAATTCGGGAAGAGCTTCTATCATTGCAGCGGTGGTAATGATCATTTTCCTTTTTCTTGGCGAGAGCATTTTGAACTTGATTGGCGTAAGTGTAAACGAATTTGCCGTAGCCGGAGCCTTTATTTTATTTTTTATAGCCTTGGAAATGATTTTAGGGATAACATTATTTAAAGAGGGGAATACCACACCACGAGTGGCAAGCGTATTTCCGCTTGCATTTCCTTTATTAGCCGGTCCGGGAAGTCTGAGTACCCTTGTTTTTCTGAGAGCTGAGTATTATGCTGAAAATATTATTATTGCCATCATCCTCAACTCACTTGTGGTCTATGCCGTTTTGAAAACATCTTCTAAATTGGAAAAATTATTAGGACAGAATGGTATTGTCATCATTCAAAAAATATTTGGTGTAATTTTGTTGGCTATAGCGGTGAAACTTTTCACTTCAAACATTCAACAGATCTTTGGAGTTGCCGGAATAGAAGGGCAAAGCCCGGTTTCTGTTATTTTAAATCGTTTTTAATATGAAAATATTCATCTACATTTTGATGGCGCTGATCTTGGTGGTGATTGGAATTAATCTTTTTAAACTAGACAGTGCTCATGTTTTTGAGGGAGAGAGTTCTATTGCCTTAGTCAGTATTCTTGCGGGGTTATGTGCCTTTTTACTGCTTCTCATTTTGCTCTTGTCTCGGCAAATCGCGGAGAAGGTTAAAAAATAAATTTTTGGATTGCCGATTCGTTTCTCATCTTAGATTAAAATAGAAACGTATTTTTCAGCTTTCAGGGTCTATTTAAATTATCGAGGTGATTTTGCGACTCAAGTTCCAGAACTTTTAAAATCATCGGGTCTGCCTGATTCATAATAATTTCGAATTCCTGATCGCCGTAAAGTTGCTGTGCCAAGGTAGCCTTTAGAATCCTTTTTAATTCCGGTGCATAATTAGAAATGTCTATATGAGCTTCATCAAGTCGCGTATAAATCACAAAATCATGTGCAAGTTCGTCATCCACTTCAAAATTGTGTCTAAAATCTTCAAATTCAATTTCTTTAAAAAGATCCCGATTTTTATCTAAGAATTCGAAAATATAATAGCTAACGAAACCGTTTTTTAATACAAATTGTAACGTCTCATTTTCCAGACTTGTATCCTTGGGAACAAAAACATCGGGGATAATACCACCGCCGCCATAAACTATTTTTCCTTTTGGTGTGAAGAATTTCAGTGAATCGGCTACTTTGATGCTATCTGCATGAATCAATTCCCCATTTCTATAACGATTCTCATACTCTTTGAAATAGACTTTGTTTCCTTGACCATAGGGTCTCTGGATGGATCGCCCGGTAGGGGTATAATATCGAGCTACCGTGAGACGCACTGCGCTACCGTCTCCAAGCGCCATTTCACGCTGCACCAGTCCTTTTCCAAAGGAACGACGACCTATGATGGTTCCTTTATCATTGTCCTGAAGTGCTCCGGCAACTATTTCACTGGCAGAGGCAGAATTTTCATTAATTAATACATAGAGTCTTCCATGTTCAAATTGCCCCCGCTTTGTGGCATAGGTTTTTGTGACATCCCCAACTTTGTTCTTAGTTATGAGGATGAGTTTGTTTTTTTCCAGAAATTCGTCAATCACGCGTTCGGCTGTAGAAATATATCCCCCGGGATTATTCCGAAGGTCCAATACAAGTTTGTTGATGCCTTTCCGTTTTAATTGCTCCAGAGCCTCCTCAAATTCGTTAAAAGTAGTTTCTGCAAACCGATTGATTTTTATATATCCCAAATCATTTGTCAACTTATAAGCAGCATCAATGCTGGCGAGCGGAATTTGTTTGCGTCTAAGATTTACGGTGAAAACCTTTTGAGTTTTTGGTCGAAACACACTCAGAACCACTTTACTATTTATTTCGCCTTTAAGATATTCTGCGATGCTGTCTCTGTTAATTTCCGAGCCGTGAAGCGTTTTACCGTCTGCTGCCAATATTCTATCGCCGGACATTATCCCCGCAGCTTCAGCCGGTCCGCCCGACACGGGTTTGATTACCGCAATGCTGTCATTATACATATAGAAGGACACTCCTATTCCGGTAAAAACTCCTCTCATATCGTCCGCACTATGTGCATAATCTTTCCCGGGGATATAAACCGAATGCGGATCAAGATTTTCTAGAATACGGTTTACGGTTACATCGACTATACTATCGGTATTCACTTTATCCACATATTCATAGTCGATGTAGTCAATAAGACGATTCAGCTTATCTTTTTTGGAATTGGTTGCAAAGATTTTTTCGGGAGAATCTGAAAAACTTAATTTAGAACCCATAAGGACCCCGATGGCCATTGCGAGGCCAATCCACATAGGTAAAAGAATTTTTTTGTTCATTTGACTATCAGTCCAAATTTGTTAATTGTTCAATCTCCACCCCCGCTCTTCTCAGAAAATCCAGACCTGAATCATCTTTATATGCTTTGTGAAAAATCAGGCGTGTTATCCCCGCCTGGTGAATTAGTTTACTACACTCTTTACATGGTGACATGGTGATATATAAAGTAGCGCCTTTGCAGGATTGGGTAGAAGAAGCTACTTTCAAAATAGCATTAGCCTCTGCGTGTAGCACATACCATTTTGTATAACCGTCTTCATCTTCACAAAAGTTTTCAAAACCTGTCGGAGTACCGTTATATCCGTCACTGATTATCATTTTATCTTTAACAATAAGAGCGCCTACTTTCTTTCTTTCGCAGTGAGAAAGCTGAGCCCATTCTCTTGCCATACGCAAATATGCAATATCATACTTGCGTTGTTTTTCATTTTTCATACCCATCAAATTGACAACGAAAATACAATGATGTGACCCTATTTGACAAATAAAACGGAGTTAACTATTTGCAAAATGCAAGTGCAAAATTGCTACAAAATCAGTCAATTATAAAACGATCGGAAAAATATTTTTCGATTTTGAGAAAGATTTTTTCATTCGGCAGAATTAATTCCTATTTTTGCATCCCATTTTCCATATACCTCCTTTTTGCCTTGGTGGCGGAATTGGTAGACGCGCTGGATTCAAAATCCAGTGTCTTCGGACGTGTGGGTTCGATTCCCACCCAAGGTACATATAAAACCATTAGCTATTTTTCTTTAGCTGATGGTTTTTTTGTTCTGAAATCATTCGGTCATGCCGGAAAAATCATTTCCCTGAGATGAGTATAAGATCTACTTCTTTGTGGAATCTCTTGCACTTTTTCTCTTCTCCCTTTTCCCTCTAATTAGTAACTTTGCCTCATCAATTTCAAACCTTATCTCTGCCATGCCTACTTTTGCTCCCGAACCAAAAATTTTCGCTTGTAAACAAAGTGAAGTTCTTGGCCAAGCCATTGCCGATGCCTTCGGAATTCCGTTAGGAAAAGTTATTACCTCCCATTATAGTGACGGTGAATTTCAGCCTTCTTTTGAAGAATCTGTACGAGGAAGCCGGGTCTTTTTGATTGGCTCCACCTTTCCGAATAGTGATCATTTAATGGAATTACTTTTAATGATTGATGCTGCCAAAAGAGCTTCCGCACGTCATATTACTGCTGTTTTGCCTTATTTTGGATGGGCCAGGCAGGACAGAAAAGATAAACCTAGAGTTCCTATCGCTGCCAAATTAGTAGCAAAAATGCTTGAAACTGCCGGTGCAACCCGGATTATTACAATGGACTTACATGCTGATCAGATTCAAGGATTTTTTGAGAAACCTGTGGACCATTTATTTGCTTCCACTATTTTCCTTCCTTATCTAAGGAATCTTAAATTGGATAACCTGACCATTGCTTCACCCGATATGGGAGGATCCAAACGAGCCTACGCGTATTCAAAGTTTTTGGAAAGTGACGTGGTTATTTGTTACAAACAACGAGAGAAAGCCAACGTAATTTCTTTGATGGAGCTTATTGGAGACGTAAAAAACAAACACGTGGTACTTGTGGATGATATGGTAGATACCGCAGGAACTTTAACCGCAGCGGCAGACTTAATGATGGAACGCGGAGCACTAAGTGTGAGGGCTATTTGTACCCATGCGCTGCTATCCGGTAATGCGTATGAACGCATTGAAAAATCACAGCTTAAAGAACTCATTGTTACCGATTCTATTCCGTCAAAACCACATCCAAAAATTAAAGTATTGAGTTGTGCTCAGCTTTTTGCCGAAGTAATGCTCGCAGTTAATGGAAACAAATCCATTAGCGGAAAATTCCTAATGTAAAAAATCGCTATAACGCATTTGTAATCAGAAATAAAAAGTATCTTTGCACTCCCTTAAAAACTAAGGGAGTTTTTAGTTCATTAAAATTTAATTCAGAATGAAATCTATTACAATTAAAGGATCAAAAAGAGAAAGCGTGGGCAAGAAAGCAACTCAGGCCCTACGTAATGCTGATATGGTTCCTTGCGTAGTTTACGGAGGTAACGAGCCAATCAGCTTTGCAGCAGAAGAAAAAGCATTTAAAGATTTGGTTTACACTCCAAACGCGCACACCGTTGTGATTGATTTGGGCGGAACTAAAGTAAACGCTATTCTTCAAGACATTCAATTTCACCCTGTGACAGACCGTATTCTTCATATCGATTTTTACCAAATCTTTGATGATAAAGAAGTTACTATGGAAGTTCCGGTGAGAACTGTAGGAAGCTCCAGAGGTGTTCGTGCAGGAGGGGTACTTCGAATTGTAAACCGAAGACTTCGCGTAAAAGCACTTCCGGCAAATCTTCCGGATGTAATTGAAGTGGATATTACCAATATGAGAATTGGGCACAAGATGTATGTAACAGCTGTTCAGACTGACAACTACAAAATCATGCATCCTGATAACACTGTTGTTCTGCAAATTAGAACTTCACGTACTGCTGTAGCCGACACAGGAGATGACGAGGAGGAAGAAGGTGCCGAAGCTGAAGAAGCAACTGAAGCTGCTGCCGAATAAATTCATCAGAATAAAGAAAAAGGAAGCATCCTGCATAATCGGGGTGCTTTTTTTATTTTTACCGAATATTGGCGGAATTGACTTCTTATGATCAAATGGTTCTTAAAACTTTTTTCAGCAGAATCAAAGCCCATTCTTACAGAGGAAAATGCTATGAAGAAATTTTTAATTGTAGGTCTCGGAAATATCGGACCGAAATATAGCAATACAAGACACAACATCGGATTTCAGATTCTAGACGCATATGCTCGGGAACATAACCTTTCATGGGAAACCGGAAAACTGGGCGATCTTACTGTTTCAAAAGTTAAAGGAAGATCTCTGTTGCTTTTAAAGCCCAGCACGTTTATGAATCTAAGTGGCAAGGCTGTCAAATATTGGATGGAAAAAGAGAATATTCCGCTAGAAAATCTGTTAATTATTACAGACGACCTCAATCTGTCTTTCGGAACCATTCGCATCCGCACCAAAGGAAGCGATGGAGGACATAATGGTTTAAAAGACATTCAAAACACTTTGCAAACCACGAATTACAACAGATTTCGTTTCGGAATAAGCAATGCCTTTGCCAAAGGGCATCAAATAGATTATGTATTGGGTGAATGGGAGGCTGACGAAGAAGACAAAATGCCGGAAAGATTGAAAATAAGTATAGAAATAATCAATTCATTCGCATTGGCCGGAATGACCAATACAATGAATACATATAATGGAAAATAAGTGAAAACATACGCCTCTGCATCTGAATTTAATGGAGAACGAGAAACAGTTGTGACCATTGGTACCTTTGACGGAGTTCACTTGGGGCATAAATCCATTTTACGTCGATTGATTCAGACCGCTAAGGAAGACGGGCTTGAATCAGTGGTGCTGACATTCTTTCCGCATCCACGGTTGGTTTTGCAACAGAATTCAGACCTAAAACTGATAAACACCATTGAAGAGCGTGCTGCACTCTTGGAAAAAAGCGGGATTCACAGCTTAATCATCCATCCTTTTACCCAAGACTTCTCACGACTTACGGCTGAAGAATATGTGCATGATATCCTTGTTCGCGATCTTAATGTCAAGAAGTTAATTATTGGCTATGATCATCGATTCGGCAGAAATCGAAATGCTGATATTTCCGATTTAAGAAAATATGGAAAAGAACTCGGCTTTGAAATTGAAGAAATTTCGGCAAAAGAAATCGACGATGTAGCCATAAGTTCCACAAAAATCAGGAAAGCACTAGATCGGGGAGATGTAGAAACGGCCAATGAATGCTTGGGATATAGGTTTATGATAACCGGTGAAATAGTGCCCGGCAAGGCGCTGGGTAGAACCATAGGATATCCAACTGCCAACCTCCATTTAAAAGAAACTTACAAAATGGCACCCTTAAATGGAGTGTATGTAGTGAGATCCGTCATTAATGAGAAGGAAGTATTCGGAATTACAAGTATCGGGACAAATCCAACGGTGGGCGGAAAGAAAAAAACTATAGAAACACACTTTTTAGATTTTGATGAAGATCTCTACGGGGAAAAAATAACCTTGGAATTTCTTAAGTTTATTCGTCCGGAGGCAACTTTCAATTCTCTGGAAGAATTACGTAACGAAATTGCCAAAGACGAAAATTTCGCGAAGAAATATTTAGAAACTCTTGATCTTACTTCTGAATAAAAGAATTGATAACATCGGACTGGTTCTTTTCAGAATCGTGTTTGGTTTGCTTATCGCTATTGAAGGTTTTGGAGCCATAGCTACAGGATGGGTGCGAGATACTCTAGTTACTCCTGATTTTACCTTTCATTTTATAGGTTTCGATTTTCTTGATTATCTCCAAGGTCCTTTTGTATATGTTCTCTTTGTTCTTCTCGGAATATTTGGCATCTGCGTCATGCTAGGTTACAGGTATCGTCCGGCGATGGTCGGGTATGCTCTTATATGGAGCTGCGTTTACCTGATGCAAAAAACCAGTTATAATAATCATTATTACCTCCTGATGTTATTGTGTTGGATTATGGTCTTTCTTCCGGCACATCGTGATTTATCGCTGGATGCCAAAAGAAATCTTTCCCTGCGTTCTTCTCAGATGCCATTATGGGTGAAACTTGTATTTATTTTACAAGTGGGAATAGTTTACATCTACGCATCCCTTGCCAAATTATATCCCGGCTGGTGGGATGGGACAGCCATAAGTATTTTTATGGAAAATAAGCAGCACTACCCTATAATCGGAGAATGGCTCCAGCTTCATTCTGTTCATATTATAATGGCTTATGTGGGTATTTTCTTTGACTTACTGATTGTACCCTTGCTTCTATGGAAAAAAACCAGAGTTTTTGCTTTTGTAGTTTCCATTCTTTTTCATCTGTCAAATTCCATTATTTTCCAGATCGGCATTTTCCCTTATATGTCTATTGCATTCGCCTTGTTCTTCTTTTCTCCGGGGACGTTGAGAAAAATTTTCGTCCCGAAGAGGAAAAAGAAGTTCACCTTAAATTCCGTCGAAACAAAATCCAATAAATTCCTTCTCGCACTATTTTCTATTTATTTCCTTTTTCAGATTGGCTTACCCCTTCGGCACCTTTTTTATCCTGACAATGTATTGTGGACAGAAGAAGGGCATCGTTTGAGCTGGAGAATGATGCTGAGATCCAGAAGTGGATATATGACCATGTATATTCGAGACAAAAAAACAGGTGAACGAAAAATTTACGATTATCACAAGCTTTTAGCTCCAAAACAACAATCCGTTCCGGCTCACGCAGATCTAATCTGGCAGTTGGCCCAAAAGATAAAAGAAAAAGAGGCAATGGAAGGCCGCGATGTCTCAGTTTACGCAAAAGCATATATAAGCGTTAATCGAAGTCCCTATTTCTTATTTACAGATTCCACTATAGATCTTGCAGATCAAAAATGGAATCATCTCTCTCATACCTCCTGGATCCTACCCATGCCCGGCAATTTCCTGAAAAAATAAGTTTTTAATAAAGGAAGACCCGGATATATCAGACAGATGTTCTTAACCGAATGAGACATTCGTTATTTTTACACATTCAATATTTCAAAAACATCATGATTCAAAAAAATTGTGTTTTAACGAGAGAAGGTCGCAAGCCTATTTTATACGACATCTTTTCAGTGGAAGGAAATGAGCCAAAGCCACTTCTAATATTCTCTCATGGTTATAAGGGTTTTAAAGATTGGGGAGCATGGGATTTGGTAGGAAAATCTTTTGTGGAACACGGTATAAACTTTCTGAAATTCAACTTTTCACACAACGGAGGAACAATTGAGAATCCTATTGACTTTCCGGATCTTGAATCATTTGCGAATAATAATTATTCCTTAGAACTGGAAGATTTGGAACGTGTTCTCGATCATGTTTCTTCTATAGAGTTTCGGAAAAATGTTGCTTTTACTGATATTATTTTACTGGGCCATAGCCGTGGGGGCGGCATTTCCATAATCAAGGCCTCAGAAGATGCGCGGGTTAAAAAAGTAATTACCTGGGCTTCCGTTTCGGACTTTAGACCACGATTTCTTGAGAATACACCGGCCTTCAAAGAATGGAAAGAAACAGGAATCACATATGTTGAAAATTCTCGAACCAAACAACAGTTGCCACATTACTTCCAATTTTATGAAGACTTCATAAAAAATGCAACACGCTTATCAATAAAACGAGCCACTGAAACTCTTGATAAGCCTCTTCTAATAATCCATGGCACCGCCGATTCTACGGTTTCAATAATAGAAGCCGAATCCTTGAACAAATGGAGCGGCGCTCAGGGAGAATTGTATTTACTAATGGAAGCCGATCATGTTTTTGGTGCAAAACATCCGTGGGAGTCGGCACTATTACCC
Source organism: Flavobacteriaceae bacterium (assembly GCA_035654795.1). Taxonomy (GTDB): domain Bacteria; phylum Bacteroidota; class Bacteroidia; order Flavobacteriales; family Flavobacteriaceae; genus JAAYLC01. Next base: position 58,089 of record DASRWC010000048.1, on the reverse strand, counting down.
GAAGATCTGGAAAAAGCAGTAAAAAAAACTATAGAATTTGTTGAAGCGGTTTGATAATTCAAAAATATTACTATTTTTGCCATCCAAAATGGGGGATTAGCTCAGCTGGCTAGAGCGCTTGCATGGCATGCAAGAGGTCATCGGTTCGACTCCGATATTCTCCACCAAAAAGGTTCTCAAAAAATGGGAACCTTTTTTTCTTTATCACAATTCAAAAAGAAAAACTGCCTCACTTGGAGACAGTTTTTAAGAAGTTCAAAGAAGATGCTCCTCTTATTTATGCTCGTCATATTTCTTCTGAACCGCATCCCAATTCACTACATTCCAAAATGCTTCTACGTAATCCGGACGTTTATTTTGATATTTTAGATAATATGCGTGCTCCCAAACGTCAAGACCGAGGATTGGGTAACCGTGTGATCCTGAGTTAGGCATCAATGGATTATCTTGATTTGGGGTAGAGGTCACCGCCAGCTTTCCACCCTTAGCTACACAAAGCCAAGCCCATCCTGATCCGAATTGAGTTTTGGCTGCATTAGAAAATTTTTCTTTGAATGCGTCAAAACTTCCAAAGGCATCGTCAATTGCTTTTGCTAATGATCCTTGAGGTTTTCCGCCTCCGTTAGGAGACATCACTTCCCAAAAAAGATTATGGTTGAAGTATCCTCCTCCATTATTTCGAACTGCTTTGTTATCCATATCAAGATTTTTCAATATATCTTCTATAGATTTGTTTTCCAAATCAGTCCCTTCAATAGCTTTATTAAGATTGTCTGTATAACCTTTATGGTGGCGATCGTGGTGAATTTCCATAGTTTTAGCATCAATGTTAGGCTCTAAAGCATCAAATGCATAAGGTAAATCCGGTAAATTAAATGACATAATATACTGTTTAAAGGTTGATAAAATAAATTCTACCAAATCTAACACTTTATAAACATTTAAAATGTTATAGAATTGATAAGGTTTAGTCTAATTTTCCTGATATTCACTATTTTTTAAAACTTTTTGTATTTGCTGTAGCGAATCAATATTTTCATCTTCAGTGGATTCGGGAAGCTCCGATGGTTTCCACAACATTTCAAATTCGTGGAGATTGCTTTGAATATGAGGAAAAATAGCCGGCGCTATCGTTGCTATGGGTTCATAAAGCTTAGATTTCTGCCGATCTTCCTCAGATAAAATTCGGTAACTGTAGGTGGAATTGACGACCATGAGAATAAAACTGAGGACGAATATGTATTTCAACACATTAAATACACCTCCCAGAATTTTGTTCGTCAGGCCCATCATTAGCATTTTCAACACTCCGGTCAATAATCTCGCAGCAAGATTTAGAAGCACAACAACGATTAGAAAAATAAATACGAAGGCGATAATTCTTGATAAATCATTGCTTAAGTGGAACCAAGATTTGACATAAATGCTAAACTTCTCGCCGAAGAGTCCGGCAACATAGATTCCAACGATCCAGGAAATGAAAGACAGTGCTGACTTGACGAAACCGTTGCGAAACCCAATCAGAAAAGCCAGCGCAAGAAGAAGTAAAACAATGGTATCAACGGAATTCATAAAAAAAATTTGCTAAATATAATATAAACTGCCAATTACAGCTTAAAATTAGAGTAGCATCTTCTGAATTATCTCGGGTTTCAACATAAAAACAACCTGATGCTTCGCGTCAATTACCTATCTTTGCGCATTAAAAATTGAAGATCAATGGCGAGAGATGAAAAACTGAAAGAACGTTGGGAGACTGTAGTCCAACTACTTAGCAATAAATTTGCCGATGGAGATAAATTGGAACTGGATGCCATTATTTATTTGATCGGTCTTCAGGAGTTTGGAAAATTTGATCGTAAATTTAAAAAGGATCATAAACTGGACCTTATGCATATTGCCATTTGCAGACTCCTTCAACCATACGGTTTCTATGAATTTGAATATGTTGACAACGAAGGCTGGCCACACTATAAAGTAGTGGAAGAATTGCCACATCTTAAAGCAGGAGAACAGAGTCTTTTAATGAAAGAGGCTATTGTTCAATATTTTTTAGAAAAAGAAGTGATTCAATAAATTCTCAATCACTCCATTATGATAGACATTATAAAACAACGCATTGCCGAGATAAAATCTTTTACTTCCGAAAACAAAGAAGAAATTGAAAATTTCAGAATAAAATATCTGGGCAAAAAGGGACTCTTGAATGAATTTTTAGCCGAGTTCAAAAATGTACCTAATGAACGAAAAAAGGAATTTGGTCAAGTTATTAATCAGTTCAAAGATGCAGCTCAGGAAAAAGTTGCAGAGCTGAAAGAAAAAATAGAATCTTCACAACCGCAAGTTGGGTTATATGGAGATCTTACACGTCCCGGAGAAGCTTTCAGCCTCGGGTCTCGCCACCCTATTTCTATTGTAAAAAATAAAATCATCGACATTTTCTCCAGGGTAGGTTTCAATGTTTCTGAAGGACCCGAGATTGAAGACGATTGGCATAATTTTTCTGCTTTAAACCTTCCTGAACATCATCCTGCCCGAGATATGCAGGATACATTTTTTATCCGAACAAATCCCGATATTCTTCTAAGAACGCATACCTCATCGGTTCAGGTTCGGTATATGGAAAGTAATAAGCCGCCCATTCGAACTATTTCTCCCGGAAGGGTGTATAGGAACGAAGATATTTCTGCCCGGTCTCACTGTTTTTTTCACCAGGTGGAGGGATTGTATATTGATAAAGGAGTGAGTTTTGCAGATCTTAAACAAACATTACAGTATTTTACTACAGAGATGTTTGGAAAATCTAAAATACGACTACGTCCCTCCTATTTTCCTTTTACAGAGCCCAGTGCCGAGGTTGATGTTTATTGGGGACTGGAGACAGAAACAGACTATAGAATGACAAAGGGAACAGGATGGCTGGAGATTATGGGGTGCGGAATGGTAGATCCCAATGTATTAAAGAATTGTAATATAGATCCTGAAGAATATTCCGGATTTGCCTTTGGTATGGGTATAGACAGAATTGCCATGTTGCTTTACCAGATTCCGGACATTCGGATGTTTGCCGAAAATGATATTAGATTTTTAGAGCAGTTTAAGAGCGTTTTGTAATCACAAAACATTCCAAAGCAACACTACGAATCAGAGATCTGAGATTTTTTTTGTTAAAAAATAAAAAAATACAAATATCTTCAAGTTATAAAAGATTATTTTGGTAGAAAATAAACCACCATGGGAAAATATTTACTACTGCTTTTGTTGCTAATTATTGCGGCAATTATAATCTATTTCACGTTTGTTATCGCCAAGATCAAAATAATTTTTGGATCGATTTTATTAGGTATATCAGCCATTTTATTTTTAGTGGTTTGGATTATGTGGAAAACCAGAGATAAAGAATGAAGGAAGACATTCAATTTTACAAAGCCCGAGATGTTTTTATTGCTGCTATAAAAGAATGGGATGAAGATTTTACATCTCAGCAATGGAATGTTTATTTGATAAACAACCGTGAGGAAGCCATTAATACCGTTTTAGTGCTTTCCAGAGGAAAAAGTGATACTAGAAAAACCTCTACCTTAAGACATTCTCTTGGAGATGTTTTGCCTAAAACAGTTGTAAAAATTGAATTTATTGCTACCGAGGTTCTTGGCTTCACAAATGAATTCCTCGTAACATTTTTTGTTGGTACGGATTTATATGAACGAAACTATACGTTTGGACCCGGTACTATAAGTGAAGAAGAAATCAGACCTTTGCCTATCTTAGAATATGATGGAATACTTGCGAAGTGATGACTCTGCCTATTTTTATTGATATAGACAAATTTTCTTATGATGTTGACACGCTCTTAACTGATATTCGATTTGCGATAAATCCGGGAGAACATGTCAGTATCCTAGGAGAAAGTGGCTCGGGAAAAACCACTTTGTTGCATCTCATTTATGGGCTGTTGCACCTAGAAAATGGAAATATAAAATACGGTGATAAGAGAGTGCCGGGACCCCGTGACAAACTCATTCCCGGTGCCCCTTATATGAAATTGGTAGCTCAGGAATCAGATTTGATGCCTTACTCCACTGTTGAAGAAAATATTGCCTCCCATATTCCCGTATCCGAATTTGATGCTATGGCTCAACGGATTCAGGAGGTTCTTGAAGTAGTTGGACTGGAAGAATTCAAAAAAACCAAAGTAGGCGTCCTAAGTGGCGGACAAAAGCAGCGGGTAGCTCTTGCCAAGGCATTAGCCCATGAGCCGCAAGTTCTTTTGCTGGATGAGGCTTTTTCCAATCTGGATGCCACAAGGAAAAACCGCTTACGTCGAAGGTTGTTTGAATACTTAAAAAATAAGAAGATTTCAGTTATTTCTGCCACCCATGACAGTGATGAAGCGCTTGCATTCTCTGATAAAATATTGATGTTGGCTCAAGGAACATTGTTGAAATATGATACTCCCGAAGCCATTTATTATGGTGCAAAATCATATTCTGAAGCACAAATGTTCGGAGATGTTTCATTGCTTCCGGAATGGTTATTTGGCAAAGAAAGTGACAAGTTGGTTCCCGTTTATGCACATCGACTGAAACAGAGCATAAAGCCCACTGAATTAAAAGTGACCGTTAAAAACAATTATTTTGTGGGTAGTCATTATCTTATAAAAGCCGGGTGGCATCAACACGATATTCTCTTTTGGAATGACCAACAAATCACAGAAGGAACAGAAGTATATCTGTCCTTAATACCTTAAGATCATCTTTACATTCCTGGCTTTGGTCTTTCTTATCTTTGCTACTCTCAAAGCTTTCGATATTTGGAAGATTTTATTCAAAAAATAAAAACCTTTATAAAGAGTACTGATTTTTCCAAGGCCGTGCTTCTTGGAATTACGCTTTCCTTACCCATTTTCATCGGGATTACGTTTGATATTGTACAAGTAGCAACCGTTATCACCGTGGGAGCCATGTTAGCTTCTCCTAGTGATATTAGTGGCAGTACGCGTCAAAAATCCAAAGGAATTTTACTCTCCATGGGCATTGCTGTTACGATCTCTGTTATTGGTGGGAATCTTCATTTCTTAACTTGGTTAAAAATCCCGGTTATCGCGCTACTTGTGTTCGGAATTTCTTATATCTCGGTATTTGGTTTTCGGGCATCTCTTGTAAGTTTTTCAGGATTGTTCGCCTTAGTATTAAGTTTCTCGCCGGTTTCCGGAAATATTGACCCTTTTGAAAGATCGTTGTGGATCGGAATAGGCGGGCTTTGGTATCTTTCAATGAGCCTATTGTGGCACGTGTTATTCCCCAAAGGTCCTACGGAATTTTACCTCTCCAAAACGCTTTCTCTTACATCGGAATATTTAAAAATCAGAGGCAATTTAGCGTCTAAGGAAAATGATAGAGAAGAACTATTTAGGCGCTTGTTGATAATTCAAACGGAATTGACAGAGACTCATGAAACCTTACGAGGGATTCTGATTTCCACTAGAACAGGTTCCGGACAATCAATATATGAAGGAAAAAGATTATTGATTTTTGCTTTACTCATTGACATGTTGGAGCTGGCTATGGCGCATCCTGTCAATTATAAAAAGACCGACAATTTTTTCAGAAAGAATCCTCAACATCTTCTTGATTTTCAACATCTTTTATTTGAAATGTCTAGAAGATTGGAAGAAATATCCCATACACTTTCAGATCCGAAAAAATTGTCTAAAACTTCTCGATTATCCGAATTCCTTCATCAAGTGGAGCAGGATATCAATCAATATTCAAATCAGAACGATCTGAATGATGAAGACCTCTCGATGTTGCGTAACCTGTACAAGTATCAGGCAGAACAAACAGAAAAAATTCAGAAAATAGAATGGTTGTTGATCGGAACCTCTACCCCGCAAGTGTCTTTTATTAAGAATGAAGAAGCCAGAAAATTCCTGACTAAAGAAAGTTATGATTTCAATATTCTTATTGAAAATCTGAATCCTGCCTCACCAATTTTTAGACACTCGGCAAGAATGGCAGTGGTGACTATTATTGGTTTTGCTCTTGGGGAATTTCTGGAGCTGCAAAATTCTTATTGGATCTTGCTCACCATCATCGTTATTATGAGACCTTCTTTTGGATTGACCAAACAACGCTCCAGAGAACGCACCATCGGCACCCTAATTGGAGGCGTGCTTGCTGTAGGTATTGTTTTTTGGATAAAAAATCCATGGACTTATGGCATTCTTGCCATAATTACGCTTATAATTTCATTTTCAATGATCCAAAGAAATTATAAGGCAGCTGCTACTTTCATCACACTCAGTGTTGTTTTTTCCTATGCTCTTATTACTCCCGATGTTTTTAATGTAATTCAGTATCGTGTAACAGACACACTCATAGGAACGGGGCTGGCTGTTATGGGCAATCTATTTCTTTGGCCGGCTTGGGAAATACAAAACATACAAAAAACCCTTTGCACAACGATAGCGGCTAATAGGAAGTATTTTGCTGAAATTGCTAATTTTTATAAAGAAAAAATTACAGATCCTTCTGCCTTAAAAATATCTCGGAAAAAGGCTTTTATTGAAATGTCCAATTTAAGTGCAGCTTTTCAACGTATGACACAAGAGCCCAAATCGCAACAAAAGAATATGGAACAAGTCTATGAAATTGTAGTACTTAACCATACGTTTCTGGCTTCGTTGGCTTCGGTGAGCACATACATCACTAATCATCCCATTACTTCCGCCTCAAAAAATTTTGAAAAAGTTTCCGATGCTATCGTAGCTAATATGATACAGGCAGAGACTATCTTGGATGAGGGAAAATCAAAAAACATTACGCATACAAAAGAAACAGAAGATATTTTTGACTTAACCTATGGTCGTAATAATAAGATAGTGATCCACAGCAATGATAAAGAAGAACATTCTGCGCAGCTGGAAGAAGCCTATCTTGTGCGTGAACAACTGAAGTGGTTATTAGCAATGAGTAAAAAAATGCCTCTTCTGGTTGATCGGCTCCCGCTTCATTAATTGATCTGTTTGACTGTAATATTTTGATTATTGAAAATGAATGAATCTCCGACCATTTTACCTGCCAACTGAGACCCTATTGGCGAATTGAGAGCGACACAGAGATACTCTCTTCCGTCAATATGGACTGCGCCGATGGAGATACTTATGAAGAAAATGTTCTTATCTGTGGTAACAAGACTCCCCAGTCTCACATATTCTCCTGCCTCATTGACGTCAATGCGATTTAGAAGATTTGCCAGCTTTTCAATCTCCATCAACTGTTTTCCGGAATTTTCTCTGTCAATTTGAAGCATGGCCCTTCCGGTTTCATGTTTATCGCCGCTAGTGTTTTTTGATTCCTCCTGTAGTGATTCTTCAATATCAGCAATGGTTTGTTTAATTTTACCCATCCTATTTTCCACGTGCTTCTTGCAGTGCTGTAGTAAATTTTCTTTAATTCTTTTTACCTCCATCATTTTTTTCTCTTTGTTTCTCAAAATCTAACGCACCCAGATTTCTCATTTGTCTGGTTATAAATGATATTCTACTTGAAATGTATTTGGTGGGAGGATTTGCTCTATACACTCTTGGATTAGGTAATATTGCCGCAATTGCTGCGGCATTTTCACGAGTAAGCGATTTCGCAGGTTTTTTAAACCAATACATGGAAGCTGCCTCGGCTCCAAAGACGCCGTTCCCCATTTCTATACTATTTAGATAAACCTCAAGGATTCTTTCTTTACTCCACAAGGTTTCTATTAAGAAGGTAAAGTAAGCCTCCAGCCCTTTTCTGAACCAGCTCCTTGCAGGCCAAAGGAAGACATTTTTTGCCGTCTGTTGTGAAATAGTACTGGCTCCTCTTTTCCTTTTCCCTTTCTTGTTATGTTCAAGTGCTTTTTCAATGGCTTTCTTATCAAAACCATTGTGTTTAAGAAAATGTTGATCCTCAGAAGCAATTACAGCCAATTGCAAATGAGGTGATATTTCTTCAATTGGCACCCATTTATGCTTGAGACTAAAATTAGCATCGCCCTCTATGGTGCGAATTGCCATCAGAGAAGTATAAGGTACCGGAACAAAACGATATACAAGAACCCACAAAATTGAAAGGGCAAAAAACCACATCAATAGTTTGAGCATAAATATGAATATTCGTCTAATCATTTGAAATTATTGAGGATAAATCGAACATAAAGTAACTTGCTGACTCAACATGAAGCAAAGATAAGGTCAAAATAGCGGTTATTTTCAACCGAAAATCCTATTGCTATTCTTTCTTAAACGAAAATTCTCCCCCCCTTGTTTCAAAATAAAAGATTTCCATCCGGAACATAGGCTCAGAGAAAATACGGGCAGAGATAAAGCAGACGAAAAGTAAATTTCTCCTAGGTCTGAATATAAAAAGCATCATTAATTCTTCCTATGAGGATTAATGATGCTCCAATTTATAGTTCCGATTATTTATTCGTCTTCCGGCTCGTCCATTTTGAAGGTATCCATAAAAGCCGTGGTATAATTTCCTGCAATATAGGCAGGATCATCCATAAGCTGTCTATGGAAAGGGATGGTTGTTTTTATACCCTCAATAACAAATTCGTCCAGCGCACGTTTCATCTTATTGATTGCTTCTTCCCGTGTTTGGGCGGTAGTAATCAGTTTTGCAATCATTGAATCATAGTTGGGCGGAATGGTATATCCGGCATACACGTGAGTGTCTAAGCGGATACCGTGACCTCCCGGAGCGTGAAGAACGGTGATTTTTCCCGGAGAGGGTCTAAAATCATTATATGGATCCTCGGCATTAATCCTACACTCAATGGCATGAAGTTGTGGATAATAATCCTTCCCGGAAATTGGTATCCCTGCAGCTACGAGAATCTGCTCTCGGATGAGGTCATAATCTATAACCTGTTCTGTAATGGGATGTTCAACTTGAATCCTGGTATTCATTTCCATAAAATAGAAATTCCTATGCTTATCTACTAAGAATTCAATCGTTCCTGCTCCCTCATACTTAATATATTCGGCAGCTTTCACAGCTGCCTCTCCCATGTCATTTCTGAGCTTCTTCGTCATAAAAGGACTGGGCGTTTCTTCCGTCAGTTTTTGGTGTCTTCTTTGAATGGAGCAATCGCGTTCACTAAGGTGGCACGCTTTTCCTGTACTGTCACCCACAATCTGGATTTCGATATGTCTTGGTTCTTCAATGAGCTTTTCCATATACATACCATCGTTGCCGAAAGCAGCTCCTGCCTCCTGGCGGGCACTATCCCAGGCTTTTCTTAAATCTTTTTTATCCCATACGGCACGCATTCCTTTTCCTCCTCCTCCGGCAGTTGCTTTTAACATCACCGGATATCCGATTTCCTGCGCAACCTTTTCGGCCTCTTCATAAGATTCAAGAATTCCTTCACTGCCCGGTATTGTAGGAACGCCGGCAGCTTTCATTGTAGCTTTTGCCGTGGCCTTATCTCCCATTTTTTCGATCATTTCAGGAGAAGCACCAATAAATTTTATTCCATGTTCTGCGCAAATCCTTGAAAACTTTGCGTTTTCTGCCAAAAACCCATATCCCGGATGTATGGCATCGGCGTTTGTAATTTCTGCAGCAGCAATAATATTAGACATTTTCAGGTAACTAAGGTTGCTTGGAGCTGGACCTATACATACCGCTTCGTCTGCAAACCGGACGTGCAGACTTTCTTCATCTGCCTTTGAATATACCGCAACAGTCTTAATACCCATTTCTCTACAGGTACGGATGATTCGCAATGCAATCTCTCCCCTATTGGCAATTAATATTTTCTTAAACATATTTTCTAAAAAAACAAAATCTCGACAAATCAAAGATTTCGAGATTTTTGAAAGTTAATTAAGATGGATCTACTAAATAGAGTGGTTGATCAAACTCAACCGGTGAAGAGTCGTCTACAAGAACTTTAACGATTTTACCCGAAACCTCACTTTCAATTTCGTTGAAAAGTTTCATGGCTTCTATGATACACAATACATCTCCGGGTTTAATGGTATCTCCAACTTCAACAAATACCGGCTTATCCGGAGACGGTTTCCTGTAAAAGGTTCCGATTATGGGAGATTTAATGGTAATGTATTTAGACTCCTCTGATCCTTCAGTTTTAGAAGCAGGTTTTTGATCTGCTGCCACCGGCGCCTGTGCCATAGCAGGCTGAGTAGCCGTAACCATTTGAGGTTGTGCCCCCAATGTTGGAACTTGCTGGATGTAGGTAGTTTTCCCTTCTTCAGCTCCGGTTTTGATCGTAATTTTCAGCCCATCAGTTTCCAGCTTCACTTCACTTGCACCACTTTTGGCTACAAATTTTATCAGATTTTGAATGTCCTTTAAATCCATATTGCTAATTTTTGTCATCTTGTTTTCAGTTGTATTTATTAGGAATTATAGGCCCACTTTAAATAAATGGCCCCCCAGGTAAAACCTCCTCCGAAAGAAGCAAATATTAAGTTATCTCCCTTCTTGAGATGCTTTTCATAATCCACCAGGCACAACGGCAGGGTTGCAGAGGTAGTATTTCCATATTTATGGATGTTCATCATAACTTTTTCATCGGGAAGTTTCATTCTTGAAGCAGTAGCATCAATGATTCTTTTATTGGCCTGATGTGGAACCAGCCAATCAACATCCTCACCCGTTAAATTATTACGAAGCATAACTTTTTCACAAACATCGGCCATATTAGAGACTGCAAATTTAAACACTGTTTTTCCCTCCTGAAAAACGTAATGCTGTCTTTTATCTACAGTGTCATGAGAAGCAGGTAGTATTGATCCTCCGGCGTCTATTTTTAAAAATTCTCTTCCGGCACCGTCCGATCTTAGATATTCGTCTTGAATCCCGAGATGTTCCGTATTTGGTTCAAAAAGTACTGCTCCTGCACCGTCTCCAAAAATTATGCAGGTAGCACGGTCTTCATAATCTATAATAGAAGACATTTTATCTGCTCCGATAAGTAACACTTTTTTATAACGCCCCGATTCAATATATCTTGCGGCTGTTGACATTCCGTAAAGGAAGCTGGAACAGGCGGCCACTAAATCATAAGCAAAAGCATTAACTGCACCAATCTGAGAAGCAACATAAACTCCCGTGGCGGCTACCGGCATATCGGGTGTGGCTGTAGCCATAATCAACATATCAATTTCTGCAGGATCAAGATTCCTCTTTTGTAGAAGATCTCTTGCTGCCTGAATGGCCATGAAGGAAGTTCCTTTCCCCTTCTCTTTTAATATTCTTCGTTCCTTGATACCTGTTCTGGTAGTAATCCATTCATCATTGGTATCTACCATAGTTTCCAAAATCTGGTTGGTTAGAACATAATCAGGGACATATCCTCCCACCGCAGTAATGGCAGCCGAAATTGTAGTCATAAAAGGGGATTAAAATTCCAAATTTTGTCCAAATTTATCTCAAAAAGATTGAAATAGCTAAAATTAAGCAAAAATATGCTCTTGCCTCACAAAAGATGGAGTTGTAAAAAAAATCAAAAACAAATGCCTCCATAACGAAGGAGGCACCGGTCGGAATTAATTCTCTAAATTTATGCTTCTTCAGTCTCTGTAGCATCAATCACCACTTGACCTCGGTAGTAAAGTTTACCTTCGTGCCAATGGGCTCTATGATACAGATGAGCTTCTCCCGTTGTAGGATCAGTAGCCAAAGTAGGTGCAGTAGCTTTGTAATGCGTTCTTCTTTTATCCCTTCTTGTTTTAGAAGTTTTTCTCTTTGGATGTGCCATTGCTTATGTTTATTTATCCGTTAATAGTTTCTTTAATTCTTCCCATCTGGGATCAGTTTCACTTTCTTCAACCTCCGATTGGTGTTGTTTGTCTTCAGACAAACTTAATTCTTCAAGCTTTTCTAAAATTTCACTTTTCAGCGTTCCGTCTTCAACGCCGGGATGAACCCGCTTAAGTGGAACTGCCAAAACCAAAGTTTCATATATAAATTGCTGAATGTTTACCTCGTGTGACCCATGCGGAATCACAAGAATATCTTCATTCTCATCATTAAATTCTTCCCCAAATTTTACAACAAAATCATATTGTCCCTCAATGGGAAGATCAAAAGGTTCATTAGTCAAATCGCAGGGAACGTTTACAGTGCCTTCAAAATCAATAAAAAAGTCCAGCAATGTATTCTTTTTATCAAGAACAACATCAACATTGATTTTTGCATCTGCAAACTCTTCAAATTCAAAATGCTCAAAGAACGCTTTGCCGATCTGATAATTAAAACGGTGTTCTCCCAGCTTCAATCCGACAAAGGGGATTGTAAATTCTTTCAATTCCTTCATTTCCACACCACTTTTACTTTCATCGCCTTGATTTAAGGCGGGTGCAAAGATAAAAAAAATATTTTATGTGGCTAATTTTCAGAATCTCTTTTTTGAAGAAGATCGTTTCTGAGAAATTTCCAGCGGATTCGCGTTTAAAATTTTATACTCCTCTCGTTGTTTGAAAATATCTATTGCACTATACACAGCTTCTCTAAAGGAGTCGCAACTAGCTATATTTTTTCCCGCAATGTCAAAGGCAGTGCCGTGATCCGGAGAGGTTCTCACTTTAGAAAGACCGGCAGTAAAATTCACGCCGCGACCAAAGGAAAGTGTCTTAAAAGGAATTAAACCTTGATCATGATAACATCCTAAAACGGCATCAAAATTCTTATAGTTTCGGGATCCGAAAAATCCGTCTGCGGCATAAGGGCCAAAGATTAACTTGTCCTTATTTCTTAAATTTTCTATTAAAGGTTTTAATAAAGTGTCATCTTCCGTACCAATTACTCCGCCGTCACCGGCATGAGGATTTACACTTAGAACTGCTATTTTTGGTTTTATAATTCCAAAGTCTTCTTTCAAACTTTGATGCATCAGTTCTATTTTTTTTTCTATTCGTCGGGCAGAGAGCGTCTGCACTACTTCTTTTAAAGGGACGTGGTCTGTTACCAAACCCACCCTGAGATCTTCCGATAACATAAACATCAAACTCTCCCCTTCTAATTCCTGAGCCAGATAATCAGTATGACCGGGAAAATGAAATTTTTCTGATTGAATGTTCTTTTTATGAATAGGCGCCGTAACCAAAACATCAATCTCGTTATTCTTAAGCGCATAAACCGAGGCTTCCAAAGACTTTAGAGCGTAGGTTCCCCCTACCGTATTTTCCTCTCCCGGACTTATATCCACGTGCTCCTTCCATACATTCAATACATTAACCCGATTAGGTATAATGTCCTCCAGTTTGTCAATTCCATGAAAATTTAATTCAGAGGAAAGTAACTTTTTCACGAAAGAGATGAACCGAACAGAACCAAAAATAACAGGAGTGCAAAAATCCAGCATCCTGGAATCTTCAAATGTTTTTATTATCACCTCTGCCCCTACACCGTTCAAGTCTCCTACAGAAATTCCCACAACTACTTTCTTTGGCTCTGTCATCAATACTACTCTTTATAATTGTTATTTTTGTTCACAAATGTAAATAAATCTGAAAGATGTTTACCGGAATTATCGAAACGGTTGCCTGCGTAAAAACTATTTCCCAAGACGGTGGCAATGTTCATTTCATCATTAATACCCACTTTGCAAATGAATTAAAAATTGATCAAAGCATTTGTCATAATGGAGTTTGTCTGACTGTTGTAGAATTATTTCCGGATGCCTATCGTGTCACGGCCATTGCCGAAACGCTTTCTAAGACTAATCTCGGTTTACTAAAAGAAGGTTCATCAGTGAATCTTGAACGTGCAATCAGATTGGGAGATCGTTTAGACGGACATATTGTTCAAGGACATGTGGACGGCACTGCCACTTGCGTCTCAATCTCAGAGGCTGATGGAAGTTTTCTCTTTAAATTCAAACACGATCACCCTGATTTCGAAACTGTGCCTAAAGGGTCTATAACGGTAGATGGAGTGAGTTTAACTGTTGTTGAATCAGGAAAAGGATTTTTTTCGGTTGCTATAATTCCTTTCACCTTTGCACATACTACATTTCATAAATATGAAGTAGGAACAGTCGTAAACATAGAGTTTGACGTAATAGGAAAGTATATAAAGAATCTTATGAAGCCTTACTTATAGATCGGATCCTGGTGTAAAGTATATATCCTCCAATCAAGATTCCTGCAATAAACAAAATCCACAAGTCGCTGTCAATAGGTAAACCCGGTGCATTAGGAACATTAGGTGGATTGGGTGGCGGTGGAGTTTTCCCCGGCTGAACTATGAGCAGAAAAAGATTATAAAAAAGTGTCAACATGTGCAACTATTATATCTCAGGGGGATTAAGGTTTCAAGGCTTTAAAAGTAGTAATTATTTTTAAAACTACTAAAAAAATATTCATTCTATAAATAAAAGACTTAATCTTTTACAACCTTGCGATAAATGAATGTCTATACCAATAATAGATTCTCCATCATTTTGTGGTCCCACCTGGGCTTGAACCAGGGACCCCTTGATTATGAGTCAAGTGCTCTAACCGGCTGAGCTATAGGACCGGGATTTGATTTAAAAAAAGTTATCCTATTCTTTTCAACAAATCGGGTGCAAAAATAGCTAAAGAAATTTTACTCACCAAATTTATTCGCATTCCTACTCGTGAATAATTTTTTCATTTTAATTATCATCCGAAATTTATACCGGAAACTATTCTTTAATATCTTGACATAATTCTACAAGAACCCCATGGGAAGATTTCGGATGAAGAAATACAACCAGCTTGTTATCTGCTCCTCTTTTTGGTTCTTGATTTAAAATAGTAAATCCTTCTAGATTCAACCTTTTCATTTCTGCCTCTATATCATCCACAGCAAAGGCAATATGATGGATTCCTTCTCCTCTCTTTTCAATAAATTTTGCTATGGGACTATCCGGAGTCGTGGCTTCCAATAGCTCAATCTTACTTTCACCACATTCAAAAAAAGAGGTGCGCACTCCTTCGCTCAATACCTCTTCTATTTTATATGCCGGCACTCCCAAGAGTTTTTCATAAACTTCATTAGCTGTAGCCAGCTCTTTTACCGCAATTCCAATATGTTCTATTTTTTTCATATGTTCTTCTTTAGCCATCGGTCAAAATTAAGAAAGTTAAACTTCTATTGGTCTCCTTAGTATGATTTCATTTTTCTACACTTTAATATCCTATTTTTGTATTATGAACGAAACAAACAGACAGAAAAAAATAGCTTCTCTACTTCAGGAAGATTTAGCCCACGAATTACAAAATATTTTGAGAGACGCGGGACAAACCGGAATTATTATCTCTGTAAGTAAAGTAATTGTAACGGTAGATCTATCCCTGGCAAAGGTTTATGTCAGTATTTTTCCCGCAGACAGAGCTGAGAATCTCACTAAAGAATTAAATGAAAATAAATCTCAAATCAAACATCGGATTGCTCAACTCACACGCCACCAATTGCGCAAGATGCCTGATTTGAATTTTTATAATGATGACTCCATTGAGTATATTTCCGGTATTGAGAAAGCCATAAAAGGCAGCGATAATCCTTTAAAAAATCCTGATTTATTGGATAAAAGAAAAAAATCTTAGGTTGAACTTTTCCCTTTATATCGCCAAACGGTATCTGTTTTCCAAAAGCAGCAACAACGCAATTAATATAATTACCATTATTGCGGCTATAGGCGTTATTGTGGGAGCTTTCTCCTTATATATTGTACTTTCCGGTTTTGCCGGTCTTAAGGATTTTAGCCTTCAGTTTACGAATGTTTTCGATAGTGATTTAAAAGTTTACCCGGAAAAAGGGAAATTTATCGACTTCACTCCGGAAAAAAGAGATCAATTTCAAAAATTAGAAGGTATAGTTGCCTTTTCTGAGATTATAGAAGAACGTATTTTCTTACACTATAAAGGAAAAAATCACATAGCCTACATTAAAGGAGTTGACGAAAATTACGGTAAGGTAACGGTTATAGACAGTATCATGCTGGTAGGAGACTGGTTTGAACCGGAAGAGCATCAAGTAGTTATCGGTTTAACAACCTCCGCTAAATTATCTCTCGCACTTTGGGATTTTATGGATCTACTGGAAATATATGTGCCAAAGCCCGGAACAGGTCAGATTAATGCACTAGATCCGTCTCAAGCCTTTACCCGTGAGAATGTAGTAGTTTCCGGGGTGTATCAGGTAAATGAAGATCTGGATGCTAAATATGTCTTTACCGAAATCAATTTTGCAAAAGATCTATTATCTCTTCCTGAAAATCGTATATCATCAGTAGAAATAAAAATGGCGCCCGGTGCAACGGAAGCCTCAGTGAGAGAAGCAATTCAGGCTATTCTGCCTCAGGATATTTTAATAAAAAACCGCATTCAGCAAAATGATGCTTTATATAAAATGCTCAATACTGAAAACATTGCAGTTTATCTCATTTTTACCCTGGTTTTGATTATTGCCTTGTTTAATGTTATTGGGTCCATAATTATTATGATCCTGGATAAACGGAAAAATATTGCCACCCTTCATAATATGGGAGCTTCATTAAAAGAAATCCGACATATCTTTTTTCTTCAGGGAACCTTGATGTCTGTTTTAGGCGGGATTGTGGGTATATTTTTGGGGATTTTCGCCGTATGGTTACAATTGAAATATGGCCTGATTTACATTACAGCTACTCTACCGTATCCTGCAAAGATGGAATTCATTAATGTCGTTATTGTTTTCTTGACTATAAGTTTTCTCGGAATCGTAGCTGCCTGGATTGCATCCAGCAGAGTAAGTGAAAAACTACTTCAACGATGATTTAAACAAATTGATAATCCCCAAAAACTTCAAGAGCTTCATCCAGAACTTTAAAGACTGCTTCCGCATCATCTTCAGAAACCATTCGGGTTCTGTATTCTTTAAAATTTGTAATTCCTTTAAAATAATTAGTATAGTGTCTGCGAGTTTCAAAAACTCCCAGCTTATCACCTTTCCAGGCTATGGCCATTTCCAGATGCCGCTTCGCTGCCTCCACTCTTTCCTGCATAGTGGGTGGCGAAAGATGTTCACCGGTTTTTAGAAAATGTTTCACTTCTTTAAAGAACCAAGGGTATCCGATACTGGCACGACCGATCATGGCGCCGTCAAGACCATAATCATCACGCATTTCTTTGGCACGTTCGGGAGTGTTAACATCGCCATTCCCGAATATCGGGATGTGCATTCTGGGATTATTTTTCACTTCGGAAATCAGTGTCCAGTCGGCGTTGCCTTTATACATCTGTGCCCTAGTTCGTCCATGTATAGAAATAGCCTGACATCCCACATCTTGTAGTCTTTCTGCAACTTCAACAATTCGGATAGAATCGTGATCCCATCCTAATCTTGTTTTAACCGTCACCGGAAGTTTAGTATGCTTAACCATGGCCTCAGTAAGCTTTACCATAAGATCAATATCTTTCAGAATCCCGGCGCCGGCTCCTTTACAAACTACTTTTTTGACAGGGCATCCAAAATTAATATCTATAATATCCGGACCTGTGGCTTCAACAATTTCTACGGTTTTTAACATGGAATCAAGAACAGCTCCGAAAATTTGGATTCCCACCGGGCGTTCTTTTTCATAAATGTCCAATTTCATTACGCTCTTGGCAGCATCGCGAATAAGTCCTTCTGCTGAAATAAATTCAGTATAAACCACATCGGCACCTTGCTCCTTACACAGAGCACGAAAAGGCGGATCGCTCACGTCTTCCATAGGGGCGAGTAACAATGGGAATTCAGGTAATTCAATTGATCCAATTTTGGGCACAGCATTTTTTTTGGAAGTGCAAAAGTAGTAATTATCACAGAAACAAGACGTTTGGTATTCTCCAAAATTCAGATCAAAGTCTTCGATTCTATAAGCTTCGGAATCACGCCTTCTATTGGCTTCAAAACATTCTCTTAAAAAACATCCAATTGACGTATATTTGCAGCCAAACGTACGTTGAAGGAAATTTTATGAAGAATATTCGCAATTTTTGCATTATTGCGCACATTGACCACGGAAAAAGTACGCTGGCTGATCGGCTACTGGATGCGACAGGAACGGTGACGGAAAGAGAAAAACAGGAACAGTTGCTTGACAGTATGGACTTGGAGCGAGAGCGTGGAATCACTATTAAAAGTCACGCCATTCAAATGGATTATGAATATAAAGGTGAAAAATATATTTTGAACCTTATTGATACTCCGGGGCACGTAGATTTTTCTTATGAAGTATCGCGTTCCATTGCCGCCTGTGAAGGTGCTTTATTAATTGTAGATGCTGCGCAAAGCATCCAAGCACAAACAATTTCCAATTTATATCTTGCCCTTGAAAACGATCTGGAAATTATTCCTGTTCTGAATAAAGTTGATCTTCCTTCAGCCAATCCTGAAGAGGTAACCGATGACATTGTGGATTTATTGGGCTGCAAACCAGAAGAGGTTATTCACGCCAGCGGAAAAACAGGCTTCGGAATTGAGAATATTCTCGCTGCCGTTATTGAACGCATCCCGGCACCGGAAGGAGATCCTAATGCTCCTTTGCAAGCTTTAATTTTTGATTCCGTTTATAACCCGTTTAGAGGAATCGAGACCTATTTCCGAGTGATTAATGGAGAGATTAAGAAAGGACAGCAAATCAAATTTATGGCTACGGGAAAATCCTACTTTGCTGATGAAGTAGGAACTCTGCGTTTAAAGCAATATCCAAAACAGTCTATAAAAGCCGGAGACGTGGGATACTTAATTACCGGTATTAAAGAAGCTAAGGAAGTTAAAGTAGGAGACACGATCACAGATTCAAAAAATCCGACGCAGGAGATGATTGCCGGTTTTGAAGATGTAAAACCGATGGTTTTTGCCGGCATTTATCCGGTAGATACTGAGGATTATGAGGAACTCCGAAACTCCATGGAGAAACTTCAGCTAAATGATGCTTCTCTTGTCTTCATCCCGGAAAGCTCGGCAGCCTTAGGATTTGGTTTTAGATGCGGATTCCTTGGCATGTTGCACCTTGAAATTATTCAAGAACGTCTCGAGCGAGAATTTGATATGACGGTTATTACCACAGTTCCAAACGTTTCTTATCATGCTTTCACAATGAAAGAACCGGATAAAGTGATTTTGGTGAATAACCCTTCAGACTTACCGGATCCCTCCAAGCTCGATAGAGTGGAGGAGCCTTATATAAAAGCCACCATCATCACAAAATCGGAATATGTAGGATCTGTGATGTCATTATGTATAGAGAAAAGAGGTGAGATCACCAATCAGACCTACCTGACGACAGACCGCGTTGAACTCACATTTGATATGCCTCTGGCCGAAATTGTTTTTGATTTTTATGACCGATTAAAAACCGTTTCTCGAGGATATGCTTCATTTGATTATTCGCCCATTGGTATGAGGGCTTCCCATTTGGTGAAAGTAGACGTTCTTCTAAATGGAAATACAGTAGATGCCCTCTCTGCACTGCTTCATAGAGATAATGCCTATGACATCGGCAAGAAAATGTGCGAGAAATTGAAAGAATTGATTCCCAGACAACAATTTGATATTCCGATTCAGGCGGCTATCGGTGCAAAAATTATAGCAAGAGAAACTGTTAAAGCACTTCGTAAAGACGTGACTGCAAAATGTTATGGTGGAGATATTTCACGGAAACGAAAACTTCTGGAGAAACAGAAAAAAGGAAAGAAAAGAATGCGTCAGATTGGTAACGTAGAAATTCCACAAGAAGCATTTATGGCGGTTTTAAAACTTAGCGACTAAACTGAGATAAAACGGGCGGAATTTTTCGCCCGTTTTTAATTGTTACCGATTACATTCTACTCCCGTTTCTTCAAGATCTTTCAAGTATTGATCATAAGGAACCTTTGTATTCTGTCCGTTTACCCAAGCATTGCCGTCGCTCTCTTTACAAATATTGAACGAAGCAGTAAATTCAGATGTACAGCTCAAACATTCAACGGTATCATCTTTTTTACAAGAAGCTAAAAAAACCAGTGAACCTAAAAGGACTCCACAGACTATTTTTTTCATTAATCAGAAATTAGGAATGACAAAAGTATAATTTCTTGTTAAAGATAATTTTTTTCTTTCGCTGAAACTGAGTACTTCAGCTTGCTTTTAATTAATTTGCACGTTTTTGACTTCAAAATATGAAACTTTACCCTATAGAAGCCGGAAATTTTAAACTAGACGGAGGTGCCATGTTCGGAATTGTACCCAAATCTCTTTGGAATCGAACCAATCCTGCAGATCAAAACAACATGATTGAACTCGCTACACGCTGTCTGCTTATTGAAAACGGTAATAGGCTCACCCTCATAGACAATGGGATGGGAGATAAACAAGATGAAAAATTTTTTAGTTACTACTATCTGTGGGGAGATTTTTCTTTGGAGTCTTCCTTGAAAAAATACGGTTTTCATCCGGATGATATTACCGATGTATTTTTAACACATCTGCACTTTGATCATTGTGGAGGCAGTGTAAAATGGAATAAAAGTAGGACAGGACTTGAAACCACTTTCAAAAATGCCCAATATTGGAGTAACAAGGATCATTGGAAATGGGCAACGGAACCCAATCGGAGAGAACGTGCTTCATTTCTGACAGAAAACATTATACCAATCCGAGAAAGTGGTCAACTCAATTTCATTTCACAACCGGATGGAGATTTTGCGGAATCCCATGAAATGGATTTCGATATTCTTTTCGTAGATGGCCATACAGATAAACAAATGCTACCACACATAAAGTTTAAAGGAAAAACGCTTGTGTATGTAGCAGATCTCTTACCCACTGCCGGACATTTACCATTGCCTTATGTGATGGGGTATGATACCAGACCGCTTTTAACCCTATCAGAAAAAGAAAAATTTTTAAATCGTGCTGCCACCGAAAAATTTTATTTATTCCTGGAACACGATGTGCATAACCCCATTATTACCGTGAAGCACACTGAAAAAGGAGTGCGCATAGATGAAAAATTTTCACTGAACGAATTTTTTAATTAACAACAAAACAAGAATGAAACGATTTAGAATTCCATTTTTTTCCTTAGTTATAGCTTCTTTTCTTGCAAGCTGTGGAAGTGCTGCCATTGTTGCGACTCCTATTGGAAACATTGATCATGTTCCAACAAAAAATGCTCCTCTTACTGAGGAACAATTGAAGAAGTGGGCACACCTTGATCTTATAAAAGATACCATCCCGGGAATGAGTGTGGAGAGAGCTTATACTGAAATCATAAAAAAGAAAAAAGGAAGTCCGGTTATTGTAGGAGTTATTGACAGTGGTGTTGATATTGATCATGAAGATCTGAAAAACGTCTTATGGATAAACAAAAAAGAAATAGCCAATAACGGAATTGATGACGATGGAAATGGATTTATAGACGATATCCATGGGTGGAATTTTCTGGGTGATGTTTTGGGAGATACTATGGAGGCCACACGTATAGTCAAAAAATTAGCTCCAAAATATGAGGGTAAAGAGGAATCTTCTATAGCGGAACAAGACAGAGCAGAATATGACTTATACGCAAGGGCAAAAGCCGATTATGAAGAAGAATATGCCGAAGCTGCTTCCAATAAAACCCGTTATCAGTTTATGAAAGATCAGATTCTTCCGGCACATGAAGCAATGACCCAAAAATTTGGGACAGAAAACTATACTGTGGAAGATCTTGAAAATATAGAAAATCCAACAGCTACAGAACGCCAAGAAATTGCCATGTTGAGTCAAATGCTCAATTTTGCAGATTCTGTGACTGAGGTTATTAACGAAATGCAACGAGGGATAGATTATTTCCAAAATCGGTTAGATCATCATTTCAACCTTGATAAAAATTTTAGAGCTGTACTTGGTGACAATCCGTATGATATTAATGATAATATTTACGGCGACAACAATGTGGCCAGTTCAGATCCCACTCGTGAAAATGCACATCACGGCACACACGTAGCGGGCATTATAGGAGCTGAAAGAAACAACGGATTGGGTATTAACGGTGTGGCAAATAATGTACAAATAATGGCTGTGAGAGCTGTACCCGATGGAGATGAATATGATAAAGATATCGCGCTAGCCATAAGATATGCTGTAGATAACGGCGCAAAAGTGTTAAATACAAGCTTCGGAAAATACTTCTCTCCGCATAAAGAATGGGTTTATGATGCCATTCGATATGCTGCTTCAAAAGATGTTTTGATTGTTAATGCGGCAGGAAATGATGCTTACGATTTGGATACCATTAACGTATATCCAAATGACCAGTGGGATAACGGGTCTGAAATATCTGATGCCTTTATTACAGTTGGCGCTCTAAATTATGACTACGGCAAAAGACTGGTTGCAAATTTTTCAAATTATGGAAAAATAAATGTGGATGTATTTGCTCCGGGCGTTCAGATTTATTCTACAACTCCTAATAACGAATATGAAGAGGCTAGCGGAACCTCAATGGCTTCTCCAAATGTAGCGGGAGTGGCTGCTATGATTCGTTCTTTATATCCGAATCTGACAGCTCCTCAGGTAAAGAAAATAATTCTGGAAAGCGGTATCTCTCCCAACATAGAAGTACTCGTCGGAAAGCCACAGAAAACTGAAAACTTTAGAAACATTTCAAGAACGGGTAAAATTGTAAACCTTTATAATGCCTTAATTATGGCAGATAAGATGTCGAGAAAATGAGAATTAATTTAAACACTATTTTGTCTTTGGCGGTTGTATGTACAACCGCCATTGCTGCTTTTGCCCAAAACACGTCCTATTGGCAACAGCAAGCCGATTATGTGATGCATATCGATATGGATGTTAAAAAACATCAGTACAAAGGAATTCAGGAATTAAAATATACCAATAATTCCCCGGACACTTTAGACTTTGTTTTCTACCATCTTTATTTTAATGCTTTTCAACCGGATAGTGAAATGGATATCAGGTCCAGAACAATTGAAGATCCGGATAGTAGAGTAGGAGACCGTATATCTAAACTATCTCCCGAAGAAATAGGTTATATCCGGCCCACAAAATTTACACAAGACGGCAAGCCTTTGGATTATGTGATCAAGGGAACTGTAATGAAGGTAAAGTTGAAAAATCCCATGCTGCCCGGAGCCACATCAGTATTCAAGATGGAGTGGGATGCTCAGGTTCCTCTTCAAATTCGACGTTCAGGAAGAGATAATGCCGAGGGAGTAGCTTATACAATGACACAATGGTTTCCAAAAATTGCTGAATATGACTTCGAAGGCTGGCATGCAGATCCCTATATAGCTCGGGAATTCTATAGCGTTTGGGGAAATTATGACGTGAAAATTACCATAGATGCCGCTTATACCATTGGCGGTACGGGATATCTTCAAAATCCTTCAGAAGTGGGTCATGGATACACAAGTCCGGGGCAAAAATGGATGAAACCAAAGAAAGGAAAATATACTTGGCACTTTTTTGCACCCAATGTTCACGATTTCGCCTGGGGAGCAGATAAAAATTTTGTTCATGATACCTATCCCGGACCCAATGGTGTTACTCTCCATTTCTTCTATAAAAACGATGATAAAATCCGTGAGAATTGGAAGAATTTACAACCAAAAACTGCGGCTCTGATGGAGTTTTTTAATGACTTGGTAGGACCTTACCCCTATGAACAATATTCTGTTATTCAAGGCGGGGATGGCGGAATGGAATATGCCATGTGCACCATGATTACCGGCGAAAGAAGTTTTGAAAGTCTGGTAGGCGTTACTGCTCACGAGTTGGCCCACACCTGGTTTCAATTTGTTTTGGCCAGCAATGAAAGTCGCCACCCATGGATGGACGAAGGATTTACAGTTTTTATATCTGATGAAGCCATGAACTTTGTTATGGATGAAAAGAAAGATAATCCCCATTCAGGCACCTATCGCAGTTACTACTACATGGCCACAAGCGGTAAAGAGCAATCGTTGGGAACTCATGCAGATCGGTATGAAAGCAACAGATCATATGGTATAAATTCTTATTCAAAAGGTTCGGTTATGCTAAATCAGTTGAGTTACATTATCGGTCCGGAAAATTTAGGAAAAACCTTTCGAAGATTTTTTGATGAATTCAAGTTTAAACATCCCACACCAAATGATTTTATACGCACGGCAGAAAGAGTATCCGGAATGCAACTGGGGTGGTATTTAACAGATTGGACCCTCACCACCAATACCATAGATTACGGTATTAAAGATGTTAAATTAGAAGAAAATAAAACTGTTGTGACCCTTGAAAGAATAGGGCTTATGCCAATGCCTATTGATCTTTATGTGATCTATGAGGACGATACTCAGGAACTTTTTTACATTCCGCTTCGCATGATGTGGGGAGAGAAACCCAACCCATATATCAATTTAAAAAGAACAACATTACCGGATTGGGCCTGGGCATATCCTAATTATGTCTTCGAAATCAAAAACGGTAAAAAACCAAAAACCATTTTAATTGATGCCACTCAGCGCATGGCAGATATTAACTGGGACAATAATATGTGGCAAAAATAAACATTTGAAAGTATAAAAACCACTCTGCAAAACCCCATCAGAACCCAACAGATGGGGTTTTTCTTTTTAATATATTTACAAGGTGAATCAGAACTTTCCAAAAGAAGAAAAATTAAAGAGTTCCAAAGCTATTGAGAGGCTTTTTTCAAAAGGACAATCAATTGTTCGATATCCTTTAAAAGTAGTTTTCCTAGTAAACCCGGAGACTTCGGTGAATCGAGCTGCCTTTTCAGTGCCCAAAAGAAATTTTAAACACGCCGTTTCCAGGAATAAAATTAAACGACAAATGAGGGAGAATTACAGATTAAATAAACATTTGATTGCGGAGGATGAAAAGATTAAAACAGACCTCCTGTTTGTTTATTTAGGCAAAGAAATGCCGAAATACCAAAATCTAAATGAAAAAATGATTGCTCTTCTCAAGGAAGTCTCCCGTTATGCCTCACAGTCAGTAGATAAAAACAAAGCATTATGAAGAAAAGAATAGGAATTTTGTCGGTGGTAGTGGTCATCTTCTTTACTACGGTCAGCTTTAAAAGCGATTTTTTTGAAATCGCGAAACAAATAGAAATTTTCACGACATTATTCAAAGAGTTGAATATGAATTATGTCGATGAGGTAAATCCTTCAAACCTGATGGACAAAGCGATTAAAGGAATGCTTCAGGATTTGGATCCCTATACCGTGTATTGGAATGAACAGCAGGTAGAAGATGCAAAAATTTCAAAATCGGGAGTATACACGGGAATCGGAGCAAGTGTGCGACATACAAAAAATTCAATTGTTATTATAGAACCTTATCAAAACTATCCTGCAGATAAAGCAGGATTAAAAGCGGGTGACGAGATTATCCAAATAGGATCCGTGAGTTTAGCCGAATTTGAAGATGATGCCGGAGAACTCTTAAAAGGAGCGCCGGGCTCTACTGTTGAAATAACATATAAAAGGCAGGGAAAAATAGCTAAAGCCAATATTACTCGAGGGGCAGTTGAACTTCATGCCGTTCCTTTTTACAAGCTTATGGATGACAATATTGGCTATATCGTCCTTTCGCAGTTCAATGCAAAAACAACTCATGAAACTAAGGAAGCTCTGATAAACTTAAAAAACCAAGGGGCTAATAAAATAATTCTAGATTTAAGAGGAAATCCGGGAGGACTATTGAATGAGGCTATCAGTATAGTCAATTTATTTGTTCCGAAGGGAGAGGTTATTACCAGCACAAAATCTCATATTAAGAAATATAACAAAATCTATAGAACAACCCAGGAACCGGTGGATACCCAAATCCCCTTAGTGGTCCTGATAAATGGAAGAAGTGCATCGGCCAGTGAGATTGTAGCAGGAGGTCTTCAAGATCTTGATCGTGCCGTTATCATTGGGGCAAGAAGTTTTGGTAAAGGTCTGGTTCAACGACCACAAAAATTAACCTACGGAACACAACTCAAAGTTACGATTTCAAAATATTACACACCTAGTGGCCGTTGCATTCAAGCCGTGGATTATGGAGAACGAGATGAAAATGGAGATCCAATAAGATTAGACCCAAAAAACTATAACGCATTTAAAACAAAAGGAGGTCGCACGGTTTACGATGGTGGAGGAATTCTTCCGGATATAGAACTAGCCACAGCAGCATATTCTCCGATTACGACAGCATTAATGCGAGACAACGCCATCTTTGATTATGCCACAAAATATTATTATTCCCATAAACTTTCAGACTGGAAAAATTTCAAATTCACCGATGCCGACTTTAAAGATTTTCTAAAATTCCTGAAAGACAACAATTTCTCATATGAGACCATATCTGAAAAGAAATTTACCGAGGGGATGAAATTAGCTGAAGAAGAACTTGAAGATCCTCAGGTTGAACAACAGTTTAAACAATTATTAGCCACAATCAATGCGGCGAAATCCAGAGCGGTTAGTGATAAAAAGATGGAAATTGAATCTATTCTTACAGATGAAATCCTGAAAAGATACTTCTACCGCGAAGGTCTATATAATTACCAATTAACTCATAATCCTGAAATTCTCGAGGCGGTGAAGGTGCTCAAAAACCAAGAACAATACCATAAAATTCTTAGATAGAGCAAAGAAGTGTCAAAATTTATTTTTATTTGTTCTTTAACACATTAGTAATCAAGAAATTGCTATTTTAGCAAACTATGACACATGCAGAAAGAGAAAAAAATCTTGACATTCTTAAAGAAACGGTAGAATACCTTTCCTCCAAAGGTTATGAATCTATCAAAGCACCCATCGCCGGATTTGAGACTCCAAAATCATATCATAAAAAAAATAGTGATGTGGTGATTATGCCCGATATAGTTGCTGAGAGAGCAGGTATAAAACATTATTTTGAAATAGGTTTAAAAACTGAAGATGCGCAACTACTGAAATCCAAATGGCAATTTCTGGAAACTCTCTCGGAAATGAGAAATCAGAAATTCAAAATCATTACCCGCAGGGGACATTACAGGTTCACTGATGACTTATTGAGGGAACTTAATCTGGATAAAGAACCAATCCGGATTTAAAGGTTTAAGAGCATCGATATGTGAGGAATTCCTACTTCCAAATATCGATCTCCCGCAGTATTGAAACCATGAGATTCGTAAAAGGTGACTAAGTACAATTGTGCCGAAATACGAATCTCTTTTGTTTTAAAATTATCTTTTATAGCTTGGATAGAGGCATTGGTGATCCGATGTCCGTAACCAAGTTTTCGATAATTATCTAAAACCAGAACCCGTCCAAATGCCGCTTCTTTAAAATAATCTCCCGGAGCAAAACAACGTGCATATGCCACTAATTGATTATTCTCTTTACCTAAAATATGCAGAGCCTTTTGATCTTTCCCATCCAAATCTTGATAAGAACAATTTTGTTCCTCCACGAAAACTTCAGCTCTTACTCTTAAAACATCATAAAGCTCTTCTAAGGATAATTCACTGAATTTCTTAACCTCTATTTCCATCCCTGAAAAATTATCGACACGGAATTTTTCTGACTCTGTCCTCATGCCTTCCACCTTCGAAAGATGTACTCAGAAAAACGTCTACCATCCCTACTGCCTGTTGTAAACTGGTAAATCTGGCAGGGATACTCAGAATATTGGCATCATTGTGTTTTCTGGCAAGAGTTGTGATTTCGGCAGTCCAGCAGAGAGCTGAACGAATTTTTTGATGCTTATTTGCCGTCATGTTGGCTCCATTTCCACTACCGCAAATGATGACGCCAAAATCAGATCTGCCTTCTGCCACATCCATTGCAACGGGATGAACAAAATCAGGGTAATCAACACTCTCTTCAGAATCAGTTCCATGATTTACTACTGTGTGTCCTGCTTTTTCCAAATGCGCTACAATTGCTTCTTTATATAAAGTTCCTGCATGATCATTACCAATTGATATTCTCATAATGTCGTTTTTAAAATGCAAAGATAATAGGTGCAAGTAAAATTGTAGAAGAAACCTTTTGAAGATAATTTTCTGAGTTAAGGAATACCATAATGACATTCAGCTCATTAGTATTTCTATAACAATTTGTTTACAATTATCTTAAAAAATGTTAATAGAAATCGAAAAAGAAATTTGCAAATGAGGAGGAAATTTCGAATTGGAAGATTTACCGGCATGACAAAAAAACAACTTCATTATTTGTACAAGAATTATTGGTTAATATAACCTCCATATCAACATACGGAATGAAATCTTCTGTGTTTAATTTCTTTACCTTTTATGTTATCAAAAGCTGTTAATATCATAAGTCATTACTGAGCATCCTCTTGATTTTGACTAAGATCTTAAAATAAATAGATGTTGATAAGTTCGGACCTATTGCTCATATCGACTTCTCCAAACAAAGTATTAAAAAGTTATCCCACTTATCAACAAACCATAATCATCATCATTTTAGATTTTTTTAAAAAAAGAAAAAAAGAAAATTATAATATGTCTGTTGATATCTCTCCTAAGTCACTTTCATACTTTTTTAAGGTGAGACGGATACTGCCAGTTCTCTAAAATTTCTTTAGCTGAATCAAAATCCTCCGGGTGAACTTTTAGATGAATTCCTCCGCCGGTGGAAGTAGTGAAAGGAAATACGCCTATGAAGGTTTCATTTTTAAAAAAATACCTTATATGTTGTTGATCTAATAGAAGCTTAAGAACTGCATATTCTGCAGGAAACTGAAAATTAGCCAAAGTGATAAAATGCTGCATGATAAAATAAATCTATTCTTCTTCAAGATACTAATTAATGTGAAAAATCTGAATCATGACTTCTTAAATACTATTTTTACAGAAAGTGCGAAGTATGTCGAGCAAAAAGTACACAGACGGATCGTCAAAAAAGAAACGAAATGAAGGTTTCACAAAATCAGTTCAGGAAATCCTGAGAAAGAGCGGAAACAATGCTTTAAATTATAGGCAAATTGCCGCGAAGTTGGGGGTAGATGATCCCGGTAGCAGGAACCAGATCATTAAAACCTTAAGAAAACTTCAGAAAAAAGGTTTTGTGGAAGAAATAGATCGAGGAAAATTTGTGCTTATACAAACCGGAAATTATCATCTTGGAAAATTGGACATGACCACGAGTGGGTATGGATTTGTTGTGATTGAAGACATGCCGGAGGATGTGCTGATCAAAGGCAAAAATTTGAATAAGGCATTTCATGGAGATCTTGTGGAGGTTTATATATATAAAAGAGGAAGAGAAGGAAAGCAAGAGGGAGAGATCACAAGAATTGTTGAGAGAAAAAAGACTGAATTTGTTGGGACCATTCAACTATCGGAGCAATTTGGATTTGTAGAAATAAATGATCCAAAAATGTACACCGATATTTTCGTTCCCGGAGAAAAGATAGGTGGGGCAAAAAACGGAGAAAAAGTGCTGGTTGAGATAACTGACTGGCCTGAGAAAGCCGATTCTCCCATCGGAGTGGTAAAAGAAGTCTTTGGCCTTCCCGGTGAGCACAATACGGAGATTCATGCCATTCTCGCTCAATATGGATTACCGGCAGTATTTCCCAAAGAAGTAGAAGAATTTGCGAATGCACTGAATACGGAAATTCAACCAATCGAGGTGAAAAAAAGAAAGGATGTAAGAGATGTTCTAACCTTTACTATAGATCCAAAGGATGCAAAAGATTTTGATGACGCCTTGTCCTTTAGAAAGCTCGAAAACGGCAATACGGAAATAGGCATACATATAGCCGATGTTTCTTTTTATGTACAACCCGGAACCGTGCTTGATGAGGAAGCATATGAAAGAGCTACTTCCGTTTATCTGGTAGATAGGGTAGTGCCAATGCTTCCGGAAATATTATCAAATAACGCGTGTTCTTTACGACCAAAAGAAGAAAAATACACCTTTTCTGCAATTTTGGAATTGGACAGTAAAGCAAATGTCATTGAGCAATGGTTTGGAAGAACCGTTTCTTTAAGTGATGCCAGATTTTCTTATGAAGAAGCACAATACATCATCGAAAAATATGTCAATGAAAAGAATGCCTCATTTCAATCTGTAGAGATTCCTGAAAATATCTCGATTAACGAAGTAGCTTATGAGGTGCCTGAAGAAATTGTTGAGGCCATAGTGGAAATGGATAAACTCGCAAAACAACTGCGTAAAAAAAGAATGAGAGCAGGGGCTATTTCTTTTGATAAAGTGGAAGTAAAATTTGTATTAGATGAAAATAATGAACCCGAAGGAGTTTACTTTAAAGAAAGCAAAGATGCCAATAAATTGATTGAAGAATTCATGCTTTTGGCCAATAGAAAGGTTGCAGAATTTATCGGAAAACAGAAACCAAAGAAAACATTTGTCTATCGGGTACACGACGAACCTGACGATGAAAAGATTGCTGCACTTCAAAATATTATCAGCAGATTTGGCTATAAACTAAACACAAGAGACAGAAAAACAACGGCCAATTCATTAAATAAACTTTTGAAGGACGTAGAAGGAAAGAAAGAACAGAATCTAATTGATACGCTTGCCATTCGTAGTATGAGTAAAGCCTTCTATACCACACAAAATATAGGACACTATGGATTGGCATTTGATTTTTATACCCATTTCACTTCTCCCATCAGGCGCTATCCCGATGTAATGGTTCATCGTTTATTGGCTCATTATATGGAAAATGGAGGACAAGTATCTGAAGAGGAATATGAGGAAAAAAGCAGCCATAGCAGTGATATGGAAAATTTAGCAGCCAATGCAGAACGAGACAGCATAAAATACATGCAAGTAAAATATATGATGGATCGAAAAGAAAAGGAGTTTCTTGGTGTAATTTCGGGAGTAACGGAATGGGGTATATATGTTGAGATTATTTCCAACAAATGTGAAGGAATGGTAAGATTACAAGATCTTAGAGATGATCGATATATTTTTGATCCCGATGAATTTGCTGTTTATGGACAACGCACCGGAAATGTGTATCAACTTGGGGACGAGGTGTATGTGAAGGTAAAAAATGCCGATCTGGTCAAAAAACATCTGGATTTTTTTATGCTTGGACATAAAGAAAACTACGAAGGGTTCTAATGAATAGAGCCGCAGGTAAATATTTTTTTCAAAAATCTTTGTAGTTTAGGCGCCACTATGTTTGATGGATTAATTTACGCCGCATTGTATGGATTTCTGCTTGCCTTTGCGGTAGGTCCGGTTTTTTTTACGCTCATTGAGACAGCAATCACAAAAGGAATCAAAGAGGCAATATTTTTTGATCTCGGAGCTCTTTTTGCAGATATAATCTTTATTGCAGTTGCCTTTTTTAGCACAAATAGGATACTTGAAAAGGTGAAAAATGATCCGGCCTTGTTGATTTTTGGAGGTGCCATACTTATAGCTTATGGATTGATCTCATATGTAAGGATTAATAAATCCATTTTTAAAATCGTTCGTGAACATTATGCCGTAGAAGTGAAGAAGAAGAAGTTAGGAAATCTTTTTCTCAAAGGATTTCTCTTGAATTTTGTGAATTTCGGGGTACTTGTTGGATGGATTGGGACTTTAGTAATGGCAAATGCACTTACTACAAGAGAGAGCGGTGTATTTTGGTTTATTCTCACGGTACTTGTCACATTTTTTTCTACCGATTTATTGAAGATCTTTCTGGCGAAGAAAGTGATGAACAAAATGACACCCCGCTTTATTTTTAAAGCAAAAAAGTGGGTGAGTATTTTAATAGTTGGTTTCGGGTTATTGCTTTTAATACAAGGAATTTTTCCAAAGGGAATGGAAGCCGGATTAGAGAAGATCCCTGTAAAGTCTCACCCTTTAGATAAACCCATCCCTCCCTTAGTCGAATAAAAAAACTCCGAAAGAATAAATCTTTCAGAGTTTTACGAGGCATCGAGCGGATTCGAACCGCTGTACAAGCTTTTGCAGAGCTCTGCCTAGCCACTCGGCCACGATGCCGGAATTATCTTTTTGAAGATGGGTGCAAATATAGAAAACTTATGGATGATTGGTAACTTTGCATATAAATTTATCTTTTTCCCTTCATAATTACCCGTACTTCCGAAACATCACCGCCAATGGGTGGATTCTTTTTGGCTATGGATACTTTAATTTTTAACACATCGGGAAGCTCTTCCAGAATGGTGTCTATGATTCGTTGCGCCACATGCTCAAGGAGTTTTGAACGAATATCCATCTCTCGCTTTACAATATTTTTTAAATGCACATAATCTACCGTGTCCTTTAGCAGATCGGTACGCGAAGCTTTGTTAAGGTCAGCATGAATCGTGAGATTGACAAGGTAATCCGAACCAATAATTCCTTCTTCTTCCAAACAGCCGTGGTAAGCAAACAATCTAATGTCTTTTAATCTTATTTTCCCCATTTGAGATTTCCTTAATTGGTATAAAACGATCCAAATTTGTGGAGGTAAAAGTAGAAAAAAATCAAAACTTACGCTTGTTTTCACCACAGCCCATTCCAATTTTTATGTATAATTTTCGGTAAATTTGCACCCATTATTTACACCTATGAAAAAAGAATCAGCACCCTTGAATTTTCTTGAGCATATTATTGAAGAAGATTTGAAGGAAAAATATGATAGAACCGACTTGTCTTTTAGGTTTCCACCGGAACCCAACGGATATTTACATATAGGCCATGCTTCTTCAATTTGCCTAAACTTCGGATTGGGAATTAAATATAATGCTCCGGTCAATTTGCGTTTTGATGATACAAACCCTATTAAAGAAGAACAGGAGTTTGTTGATGCCATTAAAGAGGATGTGAAATGGCTTGGATTTGAATGGGCGAATGAATGCTATGCATCAGACTATTTTCAGCAGTTATATGAATGGGCCATAGAATTGATAAAAAAAGGAAAGGCCTATGTAGATTCTCAGACCTCAGAGGAGATGGCAAAGCAAAAAGGAACACCCACTTCTCCGGGGATTAATAGTCCCTTCAGAAACAGAACCGTAGAAGAGAATCTGGAGCTGTTTGAAAAAATGAAAAATGGTGAAACCGCAGAAGGAGAGCATGTTCTGAGAGCAAAAATTGATATGGCATCACCAAACATGTTGATGAGAGATCCGGTTATGTATCGAGTGCTACATAAGCCACACCACCGAACCGCAGATCAATGGAAAATTTATCCAATGTATGACTGGGCTCACGGGGAAAGTGATTATTTGGAGCAAATTACCCATTCGTTTTGTACATTGGAATTTTTGCCTCACAGAGAACTTTATGATTGGTTTTTAGATCAAGTACATGATGGTTCCAAAATTAGACCCATACAGCGTGAATTTGCACGGCGGAATTTAAGTCACACAGTGGTAAGTAAAAGAAAGCTTGCTCAATTGGTTAGTAGCGGAACAGTAACCGGATGGGATGACCCGCGAATGCCTACTATCGCAGGTCTAAGAAGACGAGGATATACACCGGAGTCTATCAGAAACTTTGCCAACAGCATTGGGGTTGGAAAAAGAGAAAATTTGATTGATGTCTCGCATTTAGAATTTAATATTAGAGAGGATCTGAATAAGAAAGCACCTCGAATCATGGTGGTTCTGGATCCCGTAAAAGTCATTATAAGTAATTATCCTGAAGGGAAAGAAGAATGGCTTGATGCAGAAAATAATCCCGAAGATGATGCCGCAGGCTTTAGAAAAGTACCATTTTCAAGAGAAATATATATAGAAAGAGAAGATTTCAAAGAAGAGGCTAATAGGAAGTTTTTCCGCTTAAGCATTGGGAAGGAAGTACGGCTTAAAAATGCCTACATTATCAAAGCAGAAAGCGTGATAAAGGATGAGAGTGGAAACATAGTGGAAATACATTGCACCTATGATCCTGAGAGCAGAAGTGGAAGTGGAACAGAAGCTTCATTAAGAAAAGTGAAAGGAACCTTGCACTGGGTATCTGTACCTCACGCAGTAAAAGCAGAAGTGCGCCTATATGACCGACTTTTTACAGTAGAAGCTCCGGATGCACAAAAAGATGTAGATTTTCTACAATTTTTAAATCCAAATTCACTACAAATCATTACAGGATATGCAGAGCCTAGTATAAAGGAAGCTAAAATACAAGATAGGTTTCAATTCCAAAGACTCGGATATTTTGTTGTGGATCGCGATACCACTGAGGGTAATATTGTATTCAATAGAACAGTACCACTCCGCGATTCTTGGGAAAAAATTTCTGAATAGAAAATCATTATTTTTTAAAAAGGCATCCTTCTATGGGATGCTTTTTTAATATAAATAAGATTCTTTCAAAATTGATTTTATTAATGCTTTTTTAATTAACCGACTGTTAACAAAATTATTTATATCATTATTTATCTTTGATTCATTAACTAATTAAAAAAACTTAGAAATGGATTCAAACGGTGGTAAAACGTTATTGGCATTGTTAACAGGTGCCGTAATTGGTGCAAGTCTTGGAATTTTATTTGCGCCTTATGAAGGGTCAGAAACGCGAGACAGAATCGGGAAAGGTGCACGTAGAGCAACCGATGCTATAAAAAAAAAGGTAGGGGATGCCTCAAGTGCGCTGAGTGACAAGGCACAGGAAGCAAAAGAAAATTTTGAGGAAAAGCTCACCAACACACTTTATGCTGCTAGTCATAAAGCAGATGATATCCTTTTAGCTATGGAAGAAAAGCTTGAGGAATTGAGAAAGAAAAATACTGCTTGGCAACAACGCAATGTAGCAGGAGAAGAATCTACAACTGAAGAAACTGTTTAAGCATGTTTTTCAAAAATCTTTCAGGGAATTTACAAGATGTGGTCCTGCGATTAGAGGATTTTATAGAGACTAACTTGGAGTATTACAAGTTAAGGCTCTTTAAAGTATCTATGAAAACAGCAGTATCACTGATTAATCTGATTATCTTCGGAAGTCTTTTTCTTTTTGTCCTTATATTTTTATCTATTGGGTTTGCTCTATGGCTTGGATATATTCTTGGACATTCCTTTTTCGGATTTCTCTTGATTGGCGGGGTTTTCCTACTTCTTTTTATTTTAATGATAGCCTTTGGGAGAAAAATTATTGAAAGAAAAGTTATTCACTTCTTCTCCGGAATTGTTCAGGATGAAGAAGGTTTGACTCCTCAAGAAGCCACGGGTCAAGATCTCAATAGATTAGAAATGAGCATTGAAGAGGAAAAAATCAGGAGAGCAAACAGAAACAGAACCTAACCGCCTATTTATGAAGAGATACAGTAGTTTTGACGAGATTGACAGAGATTTAAAGTACTTGAAGCTTAAATCAAAAATAGATCTAGAGGAGATGAAATTGAGTATTACCAGCACAAAAGATATGGTAGCAGATTCTCTATCGCCTATGAATCTTCTGGCGGGAACTGTAGCGACTTTGGCAAGGAGGAGCTTCTACGGAAAAGTGGTAGACAAATTTGTAAAGATAAAACCCCTGAGAAAGGTTATAAAACGTTTGTTCTGAAAAGAGATAAAATAAAAGAAAAAACCCTGTGAATTTCCGAATCCACAGGGTTTTTGTTAATATTCACCATCGGGAATATCCTCATCCGAAGATGGGGGGAAAGGAGGTAATTTAGTAGAGGTACCTTTCGAATCTTCCTTGTTTTTAAGATTTTGTTTTTTCATTTCTTCACCAATTTGGTTACTGGCAATGAAAGAAGCTATCATATTATTCAACATATTACTTCCTGCATCCGGTGCATTAGGAAGTAGAATTAAATTGCTGTTGGTCTCAGAACCAATAGCCTGCAACGTGTCATAGTGCTGAGTAACCACAATTAAAGCCGAAGCTTCTTGAGAATTAATACCAACATTATTTAATACTTCAACAGACTCCTCCAAACCACGCGCTATTTCTCGTCGTTGATCGGCGATTCCTTGACCTTGTAACCTCTTGCTCTCCGCTTCAGCACGAGCCTTTGCAACAATCTTAATGCGTTCTGCTTCTGCTTCATACTCTGCTGCTACCTTTTCGCGTTCAGAGGCGTTAATTCTGTTCATGGCAGCTTTTACCTGAATATCGGGATCAATATCGGTTACCAACGTCTTAATGATGTCATAACCATATTCACTCATAGCTTCATTCAATTCAGACTTGACAGCTATGGCAATATCGTCTTTTCGTTCAAAAACGTCATCCAACTTCATCTTAGGAACTTCTGCACGTACTACGTCAAATACATAAGACGTTATTTGATCGTGAGGATTCTGAAGCATATAAAACGCATCATACACCTTATTCCTGAGAACCTGAAACTGGACAGAAATCTTTAATCTCACAAAAACATCATCCTTGGTTTTAGTTTCAACAATGACATCCAGTTGTTGAATCCGCAAATTCAGCCTCCCGGAAATTCGATCTATTAGCGGAATTTTCAATTGAAGTCCAGAGTGTCTGATGCTCTGAAACTTACCAAATCGCTCTACAATAGCCGCAGTTTGTTGCTTTACGGTGAAAAGCCCTGACAGTAGAATAAATAATCCAATCAGTAATACCGGAAGTAAAACAATGCTCATTTTTTTTGTTTTTAACGTTAACTCTCAACTTTGAAAGATACGATTTATGTATGTTAATATATAAATCTTAAAGCCAAAAGAAAATCTCATTAGGTTTATTAATCCAAGCATCTTAGACTAAATTTTTGCAAGAAATTTCCTGAGTCTTGCTAAGCTCTCTTGTTTTCCTAAAACGGAAATAATTTCCATAACATCGGGTCCTTTCATTTCTCCAACCAAAGCCAATCTCAATGGCATCATCACCTTCCCGAAACTAATGTTTTCGGAAGAAATCCATCCCTTGATGGTGGAGGAGAGGCTGGATGAATCAAAATCCTGCTGATTCGCTAAGAGTTCGGTTACATATTCAATTAAAGCTTTAGTATCCGGCTTGACGGCTTTTTCCATAGCCTTTTGATCATATTCTTCCGGTGCTTCAAAAAAGAAACTTCCTTGCTCCCACAAATCCGCAATAAAAGTTGCTCGTTCCTTCATCAGTAGAACAATTTTAGAGACATCTACATTGGATTTTATACCTTTTCGAAGTAAAAATTCCTTGAAATCAATGGTGATTTTCTCTTCGGATTGTTTTTGAAAATATTGATGTTGAAACCATTTCGTTTTTTCAGGATCGAATTTAGCTCCTGATTTGTTTACTCGTGCCAGATCGAATTCGTTTACAAGTGCATCAAGAGAGAATAACTCTTGCTCTGTCCCGGGATTCCATCCTAAAAACACTAACATGTTAATAACTGCTTCCGGCAAATAACCATCTTCACGATACCCGGCAGAAACTTCTCCTTCCGGCGAAGTCCATTCTAAAGGGAAAACAGGAAATCCTAGTCTATCGCCATCTCTCTTGCTTAATTTTCCGTTTCCGGAGGGTTTTAAAATAAGAGGAAGATGTGCGAAACTAGGAGCTTGCCAACCAAATGAGCGGTAAAGCAGGATATGAAGAGGCAAAGAAGGCAACCACTCCTCACCCCGAATTACGTGCGAAATTTCCATTAAATGGTCATCAACAATGTTTGCGAGGTGATAGGTGGGCATACCATCGCTTTTAAACAAAACTTTGTCATCCAGAGTGTTGCTGTCCACCACTATTTCTCCACGTATAATATCGTTCAGAACCAGGGTTTCATTTACAGGGGATTTAAACCGGATAACATATTCTTCACCCGAATCTATCTTTTCCAGAACTTCTTTTTCTGAAAGCCTTAAGGAATTATTTAAAACGTTTCGATTTAAATGATTGTAAATAAACGTTTCACCACGTTCTTCTGCATTTTTCCTTAACTTATCCAAGTCTTCCGCGGTGTCAAACGCTACATAGGCATGACCTGATGCTATTAACCGATCTGCATACTGGCGGTATAGTGATTTTCGTTCACTTTGACGGTATGGTCCTGTTTTTCCTTCTTTCCCGGGTCCTTCGTCGAAAGGTATTTTTAACCAATCTAAAGATTTTATAATATATTCTTCCGCTCCGGGTACATAACGATTTTGATCAGTATCCTCTATGCGTAACAGAAAATCTCCTTGGTGTTTCTTTGCAAATAAATAATTAAACAAAGCAGTCCTTACTCCACCAATGTGAAGCGGACCTGTTGGACTTGGAGCAAAACGCACACGTACGCGATTAGTCATAGAAATTATTATTTTTAAGGATTGCAAAGTTACGATTTGATGTGCGGATAATAAACAAGAAATAAGTATTGAAAAAAAATGCATCTTTGGAAACTTATATGGTTAAATGTGTCAGACCTTTGCACCGTTTTATTAAGAGAGATAAAGCATTCTTTAAATGAATAAATGAATGAGGACATTTGAGGTTATAAAGAAAAAGCTGGAATCATTTATTAAGAGGTTTTATACCAATGAGTTGATTAAAGGGGGTATTCTCTTTGTTTCAATCGGTTTGTTATACCTGCTCGTTGCGTTGTTAATTGAATATTATTTATGGCTTGATACCGGCGGGAGAAAAATCCTTTTGTGGTCATTTGTAATAGTGGAATTCATTTTATTTTTGAGGTTCATAGCTTTTCCACTCACAAAACTTTTTAAATTACGTAAAGGGATTGATTATGATACAGCTTCCGTTATAATAGGAAACCACTTTCCGGAGGTTGGTGATAAATTGCTAAACGTATTGCAACTTCAGCGTTCACCCGAACAAAACGAATTATTACTTGCCGGGATTGAACAGAAGGCGGCCGAACTTTCCCCCATTCCTTTTAAGAATGCGATCCAATTCAGGAAAAACACGAAGTATCTGAAGTATCTTTTAATTCCAATTGCTATCTACATCTTCTTTAGTGCTTTAGGTGGGACCGATACATTTTCCGGAAGTTATAAAAGGATGATCAATTATGATATGGCTTTTGAACCACCTGCACCTTTTTCTTTTGTTATTGGCAATGAAGGGCTTGAAGCTATTGAGAATAGACCTTTTAAAATTTCGGTTAATACGGAAGGAAGTTTGATTCCTGAGACGGCAAGCATACAGATTGATGGAAAAGATTATTTTATGTCACCTGAAAGTCCCGGCTCTTTTTCATTCACCATACAGCAACCGGTGGCTGACATGGAATTCCGATTTCATTCTAATAAGGTTGTTTCACGGTTATATAAATTAATTGTAGTCCCTGTGCCTACCATGATTGACCTTGCGATGGAATTGCAATATCCGCCCCATACCGGAAAAAGGAATGAAGTAATAAAAAGTGGGGGTAATGCAACGATTCCTGAAGGCACTACGATTGTTTGGTCAGTTCAAACCAAGAATACAGAAGAAGTTAACCTTCACCTCAGAGATACCTTGTTGCCATTCCAAAGAGAGGAAAACCGATTTGTTTTGGGACAAAGAATCATGATGGATTTGAATTATGGTATAAGTTCGTCTAATAGAAAATTGCGAGAATACGAAAACTTATCCTATCAATTAAATGTAATTAAAGATCAATATCCTGACATTGATATAGAATCAAAAAAGGACAGTACCGATTTAGAAAGGGTTCTTTTTCTTGGGAAAGTATCGGATGATTATGGACTTACGAAATTGAGATTGGTTTATTTTCCTGTTGGTGAGGAAAATGAAGCTGCCATTGAGAATATACAGATTTCCACAGGAAACATAGACAGTTTTACTTTTGAGTTTCCGGGTGAACTAAATTTAAAAGAAGGAACTTCTTATGAATATTTCTTTGAAGTGTTTGATAATGATGTGATTAACAATTATAAATCCACGAAATC
Source organism: Flavobacteriaceae bacterium (assembly GCA_035654795.1). Classification (GTDB taxonomy): domain Bacteria; phylum Bacteroidota; class Bacteroidia; order Flavobacteriales; family Flavobacteriaceae; genus JAAYLC01. Next base: position 18,315 of record DASRWC010000048.1, on the reverse strand, counting down.
AACACATTTTACATTTCGAAAATCCACTCAGGATGAACTAGAAAGGCAATTGTTGGAAAACCAGAAAGAGTCAATTCGCAGCATGGATAGGTCTCTTCAAGAAATGAAAGGGGAAAAACAGATGCTGGACGAAATATCTAGAATGCAGAAGGAAAAGAATGAATTGAGTTTTAACGACAGGAAGAAGTTAGAAAAATTCTTAGAAAGGCAGAAACAACAGGAGGAGATGATGAAGAGTTTCTCTGAAAAGCTAAAGGAAGATTTAAAGAATTTTCAACCTGAAAGAGAAAATGATCATTTTAAAGAGGAACTACATAAACGCATTGAAGAACAAGAAGTTAGGCAGGAGGAGAATGAAAAACTTCTGGAAGAATTAAGGAAACTTCAGGATAAAATTGAAAAGGAGGAACTGAGCAATCGATTAGAGAAACTTTCAAAAGAAAAAAGAAATCAAGAACGCAATCTAGAGCAGCTGGTAGAATTAACGAAACGTTACTATGTTGAAAGGAAGGCGGAGAAATTAATGGAAACTTTGGAAAAGCTTGGCGAACGTCAGGAAAATCTTGCCAAAAAACCGGAGGATAAAAATACGAAAGACGCACAAGAAGAGTTAAATCGGGAATTTGATAAACTCACGCGTGATTTAGAAGAATTAAGGAAGGAAAATGAGGAATTGAAAAAGCCACTCGATATTCCGAACGATCCGAGGGAAGAAGAGGACATTAGGAAGGAACAGGAATCGGCTACTGAAAATTTAGATAAAAAACAGAAGCAAGATGCTTCCAAAAATCAGGAAAAAGCCGGGCAGAAAATGAAACAGTTGGCTCGGAAAATGCAACAACAAATGAGCAGTGGTCAAATGGAGACCCTGGATGAGGATGCTAGAATGCTTAGACAGATTTTATCTAATTTAATGACTTATTCTTTTGAGCAAGAGGGTTTAATGAAATCTTTCAGGGAAATCCAGTTTGGAAATCCGGTTTACGGAAAAAAGCTGGTTGTACAACATGAACTCAAACAAAATTTTGAACACGTGGATGATAGTTTATTCGCCCTTTCCTTAAGACAACCTATGCTGGGCGAAGATATCAATTCGATTCTGACAGAAACCCATTTCAATATCGATAAGAGCCTTGAAAGATTGGCACAGAATCAATTATCTCAGGGTATAGCCAATCAGCAATACGCTATGAAAGGTGCGAACGATCTGGCGGTTTTATTGGATGAGATTCTGAGCAATATGCAAATGCAACTGCAAATGAATGGATCAGGAGATGGTGAAGGTATGCCTTCTCCCGGTTCCGGTGGTGGCGGAGGTTTCCAGTTGCCGGATATTATTCAGCAACAACAAAGTCTGATGGATAAAATGGAAGAAGGCATGCAGAAGGGTGAGGATAAGGGAGGACAAGAAGGAGGTGAACAAGGTAGTGGAGAGGGGGAAGGTAAAGGAGAGAAGAGTGGAGACGGAGAGGGAAAAGATGGGAATGGTAAGAATGGAAAATCAGGTTCTTTGGATGGTGATGGTGATGGCGATGAAAGATGGTCTGAAGATCTTTTTGAAATCTTCAAACAGCAACAAAAACTAAGACAAGAGCTGGAAAATAAATTGCGATCCGCAGGGTTTCCCGGAAATTCTTCGCGTCTTATTCGAGATATGGAGCAAATCGAACAGAAACTTTTAAATAAAGGTTTCGAGAAAAATGTTTTGCAAGATATGCGGAAATTGAAGTATGAATTACTCAAATTAGATGAAGCCTTCTTTCAACAAGGGCAGGAAGAAAAGAGGAAGGCCAATACAAACCTTAAACAGTTTGAAAATAGAATGAGGATGAAACCTCAGGACATAAGAAGGTTTTTTAATTCAGAAGAAATTTTGAATAGGGAAGTTCTACCTTTTCATAATAGCTACCACCGAAAGGTGAATGAATACTTTAGACGAGAAAATGATTGAATTTGTTTATAACACCAAGTTTGAAATTGAAAATGAGGAAGCCATTAAGAACTGGATTGGCCGCATTATAAGAGAAAAGAAATTTACAGAAGGCGACTTGATGTATATTTTCTGTGATGATGAGGAATTACTTGGAATAAACTTAGAGTTCTTAAATCATGACACCTACACAGACATTATCAGTTTTGATTACACAATGGGTAAGTTGATTTCCGGAGAGATTTATATCTCGATAGATAGAGTTCGGGAAAATGCTGAAAGTTTGGATGTGAGTTTCCAAGAGGAACTGGGTAGAGTTATGATTCACGGCATCCTGCATTTTATGGGATTTAAAGATGAGACACCCGAAGAGAGTGCCGTTATGCGTGCCGAAGAGGATCAAGCATTGTCTTTGTTATTTGAAGTATAAAAACTTCGCTACCAATTTTTGTTTTAAGTAAATTTGCAGCCGAATAAATTTTGTTCCACGTGGAACAATTAAAAAGTATAAAATGTTTGCAAAAGAGTATGATGTAGTTGTTGTAGGAGGAGGGCATGCCGGATCAGAGGCTGCCGCGGCTGCCGCAAACTTAGGTTCACTGACATTGTTAATTACAATGAACCTTCAGAATATTGCTCAAATGAGTTGTAACCCTGCTATGGGCGGAATTGCCAAAGGTCAGATTGTTCGAGAAATTGATGCTCTTGGAGGGTACAGTGGGATTGTTTCAGACAGGAGTGCGATTCAGTTTAAAATGTTGAATATGTCCAAAGGACCGGCAATGTGGAGTCCGCGCGTTCAAAGTGATAGAATGAAATTTGCAGAAGAATGGAGGTTGATGCTAGAACAAACCCCTAATCTTGATTTTTATCAAGACATGGTTTCCGGGATCATTACTGAAGATGGGAAAGTAAAGGGGGTTCGCACATCGCTTGGGCTGGTTGTTTATGCCAAAACCATTATTCTCACTAACGGCACTTTTTTAAATGGCCTTATCCATATTGGAGAGAAACAATTTGGTGGAGGTAGGGCAGGAGAAAGAGCTGCAACCGGAATTACAGAAGATTTAATAAAATTGGGATTTCAATCAGGAAGAATGAAAACCGGAACACCACCTCGTGTAGATGGAAGGTCATTGGATTTTTCAAAGATGATTGAGCAACCGGGTGATGCCAATCCTCAAAAGTTCTCTTATTTGGATATCACAAGGCCACTAAAAGAACAACGATCTTGTCATATGAGTCACACCAGTAAGGAAGTTCATGAATTACTGAAAGAAGGATTTGACAGGTCGCCCATGTTTAATGGTTCCATAAAAAGTGTAGGACCACGATATTGCCCTTCAATTGAGGATAAAATAAACCGGTTTGCCGATAAAGAACGGCACCAAATTTTTGTTGAGCCTGAAGGATGGAATACTGTAGAATATTATGTCAACGGATTTTCTACTTCATTGCCCGAGGATGTCCAATTCAAAGCCCTTCGCAGAGTTGCAGGGTTTGAAAATGTAAAGTTCTTCAGACCGGGATATGCAATAGAATACGATTATTTTCCGCCTACGCAGTTGAAGCATACATTGGAGACTAAATTAGTGGATGGACTATTTTTTGCGGGACAAATTAATGGTACTACGGGGTACGAAGAAGCCGCTTCCCAGGGTTTGATTGCCGGAATCAATGCACATTTGAAAATTAATGAAAAAGAGCCATTCATCTTAAACCGCGATGAAGCCTATATTGGCGTGCTTATCGATGATTTGATAACCAAAGGAACCGAAGAGCCGTATAGGATGTTTACATCACGGGCAGAATATAGAACCTTGTTGAGACAAGATAATGCCGATTTTCGACTCACTCCTAAATCCTTTGACATTGGTTTGGCTACAGAGGAAAGAATGCGAAGGATGGAAAGCAAAAAGTCAAAAGCTGAAGCATTTGTTCAATTTTTTAGAGATACCAGTGTTGCTCCTGAGAGAATAAATGAAATATTCGTAGAAAAAGGTTCGGCTGAAGTTGGTCAGAGTGATAAAATGTTTAAATTCTTCTCCCGTCCGGAAATCACAATGGAAGATATGAGAAGATTGGTAGAGGTGGATGATTTTATTACTGAGCATAATCTGAATCAGGAGGAAATTCAACAAGCAGAAATTCAAGTCAAATATTCCGGGTATATCGAAAAGGAAAAGAATAATGCTGACAAATTGAATCGATTGGAAAGCGTAAAAATTCCAGAAACCTTTGACTATTCCAAAGTAAAATCTCTTTCTTTCGAAGCTCGCGAGAAATTGTCAAAAATTCGCCCCCGAACCATTTCCCAAGCATCAAGAATAAGCGGAATTTCACCGAATGATGTATCTATTCTTTTAATTTATATGGGAAGGTAAAAAAATTGTTTCACGTGGAACGGGATTTCTCAGACTTCAAAAAATGCTATTTAACGACTCGTGATTTTTTCCTTAGCGGAGAATCATTTGATCTTCTCGTAGATGAAGAATTAGAGCTCCTTAAAACAGATCCTATCCCACTCAATTTATCCGACTATTATAAAAGTGATAACTACATTTCTCATTCCGATACCGGAGGTGGAGTTTTTGGGGTAGTCTATCGTTGGGTTAAATGGTGGTCTATTAAAAGAAAAATCAGCCTTGTCAAGAACTTCAAAAAGGATGGGAAGTTACTCGACATTGGGAGCGGGACAGGCGAGTTTTTACTTAAAGCCAAGAAACGCGGGTATCAGGTTAAAGGAATTGAACCGGATGCCGCCTCTCGAGAATTAGCCGGGAAGAAGGGTTTAGAAGTTACTGAGCAACTAGATGGAATCCAGGAAAAATTTGATGTGATCACTATGTGGCATGCCCTTGAACACATTCCTGATTTAAAAAAAACTATTGAACACCTTCAACAACTTCTTTTGCCCGGCGGTTATCTTGTGGTGGCCGTTCCAAATTATAAAAGCTATGACGCCACTTACTATGGAGAATTTTGGGCAGCTTTTGATGTTCCACGACATATTTGGCATTTTTCTCAAAAATCCATTTCTGAACTATTCAAGAAGCATTTTGAGTTGGTAAAAGTGAAACCTTTGGTATTCGATTCTTTTTATGTGAGTCTTCTTTCTGAAAAATATGCGGAAGGCAAAAGGTTTTCCTTGAGAGGTATTTGGATAGGACTGAAATCTAATTTACGAGCCTGTGGGACGGGGGAATATTCCTCATTGATCTATATCTTGGAGAAAAAATGAGTTTTTTGATCCGTTTTCTTCTTTAGAAGGCTTTAAATAGCTTTTGGACGTGATCAATACATCTAACTATACCTAATAGCGAAAAAGGCGCTTTAAGGACTTTAAAATGAAGAGAATCATATAGATTTTCATTATAATTCTAAAAAAAGTAATAGATGAGAATTATTGAGGCTCACGATGCAGGAAACGAGTGAGTTTCATGGAGAGATCGGCGAAGAGAACTTTAGGATTTGCATTTCGTTCAATATGATAAGCTGCATCTTCTATGGTGTTACAAATTGCTACAATATTATTTCCATGAATAAAAGGAGCAAATTTGCGTAGTTGGAAAGACTTGTCATTTGCATCAAAGTGGACAAGAGGAGTTACTCCATAATTCTGCATTAAGGCTTGGCGGAAGCATTCGAGGCAGTAAAGCAAAAACTTCTTCTGAGATTCACGTCCAATAGTAGCAAGGTTTTCACTCCATTTCAACAAGTCGGACAATGCTTTTTTATCTTTAGCTCGAAAAGCAATCCTTACCCAGGAAATGAACCATTCTTCAAAAATCAATTCTTCACCGGACTCTTCAATTAATTGAATCGCGCGATTAAAATCACCTCGGGCTCGTGACGCTATAGAATGGGCGGTACTTTCTTTTATACCTCTTTTTTGAATCAGTCCGTTTGCAATGTCCTCTTCCGAAAGTAGCGGAAATTCAAGCTCCTGTAAACGCGAGCGAATCGTGGTAAGCAATTGATCTTCTCTTTCCGATAGCAAGAGTAGCACAGTTTTATCTTCCGGCTCTTCAATTAATTTCAAAATCTTGTTGGCACACGGTTCATTCATATGTTCCGCCATCCAAATAATCATGACCTTATAACCGCCGTGAAACGATTTTAGAGCCAATTTGTGAGAGATTGACTGAGCTTCATGAACACTTATGTTCCCCTGCTTGTTCTCAATGCCCAAATACTGAAGCCATTGAAATAGAGATGAGTAAGGTCTCTCAATAACAAAAGACCGCCATAAATGCATAAAATCATCACTTATGGGTTTGTCTTTTATGACATCCTTAGTTTTATTAACAGGAAATACAAAATGTAAATCAGGATGTTCGAGCTTTTTTACGAGATCTTGGCCTTTAACGTAGGCAGGAGAATTCTCAACAAATTGAAGCGTGAGAATTTCTGCTGCATATGCCAATGCCATTGGCAATAAACCACTTCCAACATTTCCTGAAAATAATTGAGCGTGTGGAATCCTACCTGCTCTTAATGAATGCTGCAAGTGAGATTTTAAGTGCTTTTGACCTATGACTTCTGAAAATTTCACGTGCAAATCTAATCAATTTCAAAAACAAGATTCTTCCAAGTTGTGAATATTCCATGTGAACCAATATTTTATATTTGCTTCTCAATTTCTTAACCCAACCATTCTTATGAAAACTATTGATGATTTTAACTTCAAGGATAAAAAAGCCCTGGTTCGCGTTGATTATAATGTGCCTTTGGATAGAAATTTTAATATCACTGATGATACCAGGATATTGGCTGCAAAACCGACTATTGAAAAGATTCTTGATGATGGAGGAGCGGTGATCCTTATGTCTCATTTAGGGCGGCCCAAGGACAAAGAAAAAGAGTTTTCTTTAGAACACCTAGTGCCCTACTTGTCAAACCTTTTCGGAAAAGCTGTAAAGTTTTCTACTGATTGCATTGGGAAACAAGCGCAGTCTATGGCGGAACAACTACAACCAGGAGACATCCTATTACTCGAAAATCTTCGTTATCATAAAGAAGAAACTGCCGGAGACACTGCATTTTCAAAAGAATTAGCCGCGCTTGGAGATATTTATGTAAACGATGCTTTTGGAACTGCACATCGAGCTCATGCTTCAACAGCGGTTATTGCGGAATTTTTTCCAAATGCCAAATGCGCCGGATATCTGTTGGCTTCAGAGGTAGAAAATGTGAAAAAGGTTATGGAGGACAATGTAAAGCCGGTCACAGCCATTATCGGAGGAGCAAAGGTCTCTTCAAAAATCTCCATCATTGAAAATATTTTGGATAAAGTAGATCATCTTATTATTGGAGGTGGCATGGCTTTTACCTTTATTAGAGCCCAAGGTGGGGAAATCGGGAACTCCTTGGTAGAAGATGATAAACTTGATCTGGCACTGGATATATTACAAAGTGCCCATAAAAAGAAAGTAATGGTGCATCTACCGATTGATGCTGTTGTAGCTGATAGTTTTTCACAAGGTGCAAATACTAAAATTGAAAAAACAAATGAAATTTCTTCCGGATGGATGGGATTGGACGTCGGACCCGAAACTTCCAAGAATTTTAGGGCAGTGATCAAAGAATCCAAGACCATTCTTTGGAATGGGCCGGTAGGGGTATTTGAAATGGAAAATTTTGCAAATGGAACCATACATCTCGGAAATGCAATAGCTGAGGCTACAGCAGCCGGCGCTTTCTCCTTGGTGGGTGGAGGCGATTCAGTGGCAGCAGCCAAGCAATTTGGTCTTGCTGAAAAGATGAGCTACGTCTCAACAGGAGGTGGTGCGATGCTTGAAATGCTTGAAGGAAAAGAACTTCCGGGGATAGCGGCACTTTCTTGAGACTGTTAAATGATTGATCTAAAAGAGTTTGTATAATATAATTTTTTTATTTTCGCTTGCTTATTGTTTTTGATAAAATAAAAGTATTTGATTTGCGTTTTATTGAACGCTAATAATTCTAAATATAACCGACCTTTCGTTTTCAAAATAACCCTAAAAAAGCAAGAAATATGCAGAAATGGGCAATAGCAATGAGTTTTTTGATGCTCCCCCTCAGCGTCACTTTCGCTCAGCAAAAAGGAAAGAAAAATACAACTCCTGCGAAGACCAGGGAAATCGTGGAGTCAAAAAAAGCACACGGAGAATTTAAAAATCTTGTTATAGAAGATTCTTTAATTTACAATCTGAAAGACATTGAATTTGCAAGAGAAAAAGACAGTCTTTGGCTTCAACGCGTATATGGAGCAGATCTCTTTGATGAAGTTTATAATACTATTGCACAAAATGATTTTGGAGAAGTGCAGTATGATGAGCTCTCGACAGAATTGTTAAAACAAAGATTAAAAGATCTGAACTCCCGAACTCCTTTCCGAATTGAATATAATCCAACGCTTGAAAGTGTTATCAAACATTATCTGAAGAACAGAAGGCAGAGCCTACAACGCCTGATGAGTTTGAGCGAATATTACTTCCCTTTGTTTGAAGAAGAACTTGATCGCCAAAATTTGCCTCTTGAGCTCAAATACTTAGCCGTAATCGAATCTGCATTAAATCCTCGCGCACAATCCAGAGTTGGGGCTACCGGATTATGGCAGTTTATGTTTGCCACCGGTAAAATGTTCGGACTCGATGTAAATTCATATGTAGATGAACGGTCAGATCCTATAAAAGCAACAGCCGCCGCTGCAAAATATTTGAAGAGCCTCAACGAAAGTTTTGGCGATTGGGATCTGGCACTTGCTTCTTATAATTACGGACCCGGCAACGTTTCAAAAGCTATAAGACGCTCCGGAGGCGCAACAGACTATTGGACCCTCAGACACTATCTCCCAAGAGAAACAGCCGGCTATGTTCCGGCATTCTTGGCCACCATGTATATTTTTGAATATGCCAAAGAGCACGGGTTTGAAAGAAAAAATGAACGAATTCCCTATGTAGCCACAGATACAGTGCGGGTTAAAAGACAAATGTCATTTGACCAAATAGCGCAAATGACAAACTTAGAGAAACAGGAACTCGAGTTTCTAAATCCCGCTTATAAATTAGGAATCATCCCGGTAGTGTCGGGAAAAGATTATTACCTAAGACTACCAATTACCGCTCTTGGAACCTTCGTGGCTAATGAAGAAGCAATCTATGCCTACATAGATCAAGAAAAAAAGGAATCTAAAGAAGCGGCACCTGCTATGGTTGAACAACCTGAAAAAATACGGTATCGCGTTAAGAATGGTGACTTCCTTGGCAAAATTGCCGATCAACACGGAGTCGCTGTCAACCAAATTAAAAATTGGAACGGGCTACGAAGCGATCATTTAAAAGTGGGACAGAACCTTATCATTTATCCGCAAAAAAATAATAATACCATCGCCGCATCCTCACCTGCTACGGCCACAAACAAAGCTACCGTATCTCCGGCAGCAGGAGGAAAAGTATATACAGTGAAAGCCGGAGACACGCTTTGGAGCATTGCACAAAAATTTCCCGGAGTTTCTGTAGAGAATATTCAAAAATGGAACGATATTAGTGGGACTAATTTAAAACCAGGAACTAAACTGAAAATTCATAAAGGATAGTTCCGTAAATCCTTTTAAATGAAACCATACATACTCGCCCTGGTCGCTTTTATTGCTTTAATGTCTTGCAATCAAAAGGGAGAGGGAGGAAAGGCATTTGTACCCGGATCAGTAGGTAATATTAATGCACTTCAAATTGTAATTCCTAATGATTTATGGAATGGCTCGGTAGGTGAAACTATTCGCCGGAATTTTGCGGCGCCTGCTGATGGTCTTCCACAGGATGAGCCGCTTTATACCATGAATCAAATGGCACCTGAGGCATTTGTTGATTTTATGAGAACAAACCGGATTTTTCTTTATGTCCAACTGGCAGATGAAGAAAAAGTATCCATAGTTGAAAACGAATTTGCCAAACCACAAACAGGAGCCATAATACAAGCCTCAACACCCGAAAAACTCTCAGAACTGATTGATCAAAATGCATCTCGAATAATTGAAGCTTTTCATAAAAGCGAAATCGCTGAAAGACAGAAAAGAACCGAAATATCCACCCGAAATGTGGATTCCATGAAGCGAAAAATGAGGGTAGGTTTCAAAATTCCTTCGGCATACAGGTTAGCTATTGATCAGGATACGTTCTACTGGTACCGGAAAGATCTGAAAGACGGAACCATGAATATTATGGTCTATCAAGCCCCTTTAGATGCAATAAAGGGAGACAGTACAGCCATAGCCGATATTATAAAAATTAGAGACTCTATCGGAAGTAAATTACTCCCGGTAGAGGATGAAGATTTATTTGTAACGGAAGCTGCCTATTCGCCTTTCCTATTTAAAACGATAATTGACGGAAAAGAAGCCTACGAAACACGAGGCACGTGGGAAGTCACCAATGCATACATGGCAGGACCGTTCGTTAACTATGCAGTTAAAGATGAGAAAAATAATAGGTGGTTAATTTTGGAAGGATGGACCTACGCCCCGGGGGCACGCAAACGTAACCTTCAATTTGAACTGGAATCCATACTTCTAACAACAAAATTTGAATAACAAAAAAACCTTGGAGTACAAAGTTCCAAGGTTTTTAGTTTAAAATCATTCTTATTGTTTTAGATCAGTATCTCGTGTATCACGAGGATCGTCTTTGGAAGCATCTTTAAATTCTTTAAGTCCGCTCCCTAATCCACGCATTAACTCCGGAATCTTTTTTCCTCCAAATAACAACAAAACGATGAGCACGATTAAAATAATCTGCCAAGGCCCGATAACTCCTAATGAAAAAAGCAATGCATTCATGACGAAATATTTTGAGTTGCAAAGGTAACAAGAAATGTTTAGAAAGCACGTTTTATAATTAACTTTACACCCTTTGGCGCAGATTCATCTATATTTGTGAAAAGTCTTTGATAAGAATGGATAGAAAGGAAAAAAGATCCAAACGATTTAAGAAAAAGCTGCTACACAAGTATCGGCTTATTTTACTGAATGAAGAGACTTTTGAAGAACGTTTCACGTTTAAGCTCAATAGATTAAACGTTTTTGTAGTCACTATGCTCACGGCGCTACTGCTGGTGGCGTCCACAACTCTTATCATTGCTTTTACACCTTTACGTGAATACATACCCGGATATTCTTCAACCAAGTTAAAAAGACAGTCTTCCAATCTTGCTTATCAAACCGATTCTCTCCGAAACGCTTTGGAATTAAATCTTCAATATCTGAATTCCATTAAACAAGTGCTCACGGGTGATTTAAAAATGAGCGAATTCAACAAGGATTCTATTATTGAAGCTGCAAAAGTGGATCCGAGTGTGCTTGCTCGCACTTCTTCCATGGATTCCATACTTCGTGAACGTGTGGCAAAGGAGGATAAATACAATCCTCTGGTTTCAACGATTGATCAAAGGTTTTCTTTTTTCGCACCGGTCAAGGGTACAATAACTGAAGGATTTGATCCACGTAAAAAACATTTTGCCGTAGATGTGGTTGCAGCAATGGACGCACCGGTTAAAGCCGTAGCAGATGGAACAGTCATCTTTTCCGAATGGAGCGCACAAACGGGAAATGTCATTATTTTGAAACATAATAACAACCTCATTTCTGTTTACAAGCACAACGGAGCTTTAACCAAATCACAAGGACAATTGGTAAAGGGAGGAGAGGTAATTGCCACAGTGGGAAACTCAGGAGAATTTACCACCGGCCCACATCTTCATTTTGAATTATGGCGCGATGGATTTCCCGTAAATCCAACTAATTTTATTGACTTTAATTAGATCTTATGTCTATTAAATCGCTGGCAGCCAAAATATTTGCGAAAATCATTGCCACACGCACCAAAAAATGGGTGGAGGCTCCTTTTCAAACTCAGCAAAAAGTTTTTCAGGATCTTATCAGTAAAGCAAAAAATACAGCATTCGGAAAAGATCACGATTTCGAAAATATCCTGAATTACACCGACTTTGCAGAGAGGGTTCCAATTCGTGATTATGAAGAAATCAAGCCCTATATAGAACGTGTTGTCGCCGGTGAAAAAAATGTCCTGTGGCCGCGAAAACCGTTATATTTTGCAAAAACATCCGGCACAACCTCAGGAGCCAAATATATTCCCATCTCAAAGGATTCTATGCCAACGCATATCACCGCAGCAAGAAATGCGATTCTTTCATACATCCACGAAACAGGAAAAACCGAATTTGTAAACGGAAAAATGATCTTTTTACAAGGAAGTCCGGAGATGGAAGAAGTAAATGGCATCAAGCTAGGCCGATTATCGGGAATTGTTGCGCATTTTGTGCCGGGATATCTGCAACGTAACAGGCTGCCTACGTGGAAAACCAATTGTATTGAAGATTGGGAGACAAAAGTTGACGCCATCGTAGAGGAGACTAAAAATGAAAATATGACCCTCATAAGCGGGATTCCGCCATGGGTGCAGATGTATTTCGAAAAACTTCAAGAAGAAACAGGGAAAAAAGTTGGGGAATTGTTTAAAAACTTCAACCTCTTTATCTACGGTGGTGTTAACTTTGAACCTTATAAAGTCAAGTTTCAAAATCTGATTGGCAGAAAAGTTGACAGCATAGAAACTTTTCCGGCCAGTGAAGGATTTTTCGCATATCAGGATTCACAAAAAGAAAAAGGGTTGTTGCTATTGTTGAATTCCGGCATCTTTTATGAATTTGTAGAAGCGTCAGAAATACATAATCCTTCGGCCAAAAGACTTACCATAAGCCAAGTCACAACAGGAGTAAATTATGCGATGATAATTTCTACATCTGCAGGATTGTGGGCTTATAATATTGGGGACACCATACAGTTTGTTTCCTTAAAGCCATATAGAATTATTGTTTCCGGTCGTATCAAGCATTTCATATCGGCATTTGGTGAGCACGTTATCGGAAAGGAAGTGGAAGAGGCTATGAATGAAACCATGCAAATGTTTGGTTTTTCACTCACTGAATTCACAGTGGCCCCACAAGTGATTCCGCCGGAAGGGGAACTTCCATACCACGAATGGCTGGTAGAATTTGATGGTGAGCCTGAAAACCTTCCCGAAATCGCACAACATTTGGATAAGGCACTTCAAAAACAAAATTCTTACTATTTAGATCTTATAGAAGGGAAAGTTCTTCAGCCTTTAAAATTAAGAGCCCTGCGTCCGGATAGTTTTAATGATTTTATGAAAGCTGCAGGAAAATTGGGAGGTCAAAACAAAGTTCCTCGACTTTCAAATGACCGCAAAATAGCCAATGCCCTGCTTCAATTACAGCGTTAAATTAATAGTATATTTGTGGCAATGAATATATTGAAAACACATAACAGAACACGTGCGCAAGAAAGTACGCAAGCCATTGAGCGTCTTTATATAACTATGCGCCATCTTTTTAACAGAGGATTTTACAAACCATCAGGCGTCTCGGGAGAAACGCTTCGGGAATCTTTATTAATGTTGCGTCCGGAAATATATGGCTCCATCACCGAAGAAAAAATGGAACTTCAGGGGCTGCTCTACATCATGGACCGTCTGCCCGAAGGAATTGAAGAGTGCAGATATATTAACCTGACAAGTGATGAGGGATATAAAAATTCACACTTTGAACCCATCATTCCACTCAAGAGACGAAGAAATTGTTATCGGATTGATGAGGAACAAATGAATATTGAAATCACTCGAGGCAGATCAGAAATCTATGATATCCTTACGCACTTGACTTTCTTATTTATAGAATCACATAAGATTCTAAAACAAGTGATGGTGAAGGAAAATGGAGAAGTGATTCGCGATTGGTTGAAACTTGAAGATGCTGTATTGAACAGACGCAAGTTGAGTCAGGAAGAAAAGGAAGTGGTGATAACTCACACCGCCAATTTTTTAGGACGCACTTTTGAAGAGGTAAAAGGCATCTTTCCATATTTTGCTACAGAAAAGAATGAAAACCGCTTCTTCAGTATGGTATATTTCTTAGGAAAATTGGCTATGGAAGAAGTGCTGGAAGATAAAAAAAGAATCATCACCTTCAGTCCGGTCTTGCGCGAACGCCTTGGACATCATATCCACGGCGAAGCCTGGGCACATAGAATTAAAAAAGTGATGCATGAGGCTGATCTTCTAAAGCGCCCCATCCACATTATCAGCTCTAATATGCACAGTGTTATGAACTCGCTATTTGCTTCTAAGGCGCTGCCCCAGGAGTATAACAGACTGGGAGCCTTAAGGCTATACGAAACCATTAGCAGCCCCAACAGTGTTGCAATGCGAGAGCGAATTGAAAAATATGCCGAACGGGAAGGAATGATTTTTATCGAAGATATGAGCGGTACCAACATTGACGTGCAAATCTTTGATACGGCCAAAATCACACATCCAAAATATTCTAAAGGAATTAGCCACCTGGATCCGGATAAAAAACCTGTTATCGTGGTGATGGATTACGCTTTTGGAGAACAGGCCTTTGAAACAATGGATGAATTATTACGACCATTTTCAGACGGGAAGACGCAAACACGATTAAACGTGGTGTCTGTTTCAATTATGGGTAAAGCAGGAATTCTCGAAGGTGGAAAAGGTGATATAATGATCCCTACAGCACACGTTTTTGAGGGAACAGCTGACAATTATCCTTTCAAAAACGAAATTACCGCCTCCATGTTTGCCGATGACGATGTTAATGTATATACCGGGACCATGATCTCCGTATTGGGAACTTCTCTTCAGAATAAAGATGTATTAAAGTTTTTCCATAAATCCACTTGGAATGTTATCGGGCTCGAAATGGAAGGTGCACATTACCAAAAGGCAATACAAGCAGCTTCACGCATTAGAGGAAGTATAAGTTCACGTGTGAAGGTGAGATATGCCTACTACGCCTCAGACAATCCACTGGAAACCGGAAGCACGCTTGCATCAGGAGGTCTTGGAACAACTGGTGTGAAACCTACTTACCTTATTACAGAAAAAATGCTTGACCAGATATTAAATGTTTCTAATAAATAAAAATGACTGAAAACGTTTTAATCACCGGAGGTGCCGGATTTATAGGAGCAAACTTTGTGGAATATTTCCTCTCCAAAACAAAGGATAAAGTCGTAGTTCTGGATAAACTTACATATGCCGGAAATAAAGATAATCTGAAATCTGTAGCAGATCAAATAACCTTTATCGAAGGAGATATTTGTGATGAAAATCTTGTAGATGAACTATTTAAGAAATACCAATTTCATAAAATTATTCACTTCGCAGCAGAAAGTCACGTAGATAACTCCATTACCGGTCCGGGAGCGTTTATACAAACCAATATTGTGGGCACATTTAATTTGCTAAAGGCAGCTTACCACACGTGGATGACAAGTCCAAACGAGTTTGTAAGTGGGTTTGAAAGTGCACGATTTCTACACGTCTCTACTGATGAAGTTTATGGAACTTTAGGGAAAACAGGTCTTTTTACAGAAACCACATCCTATGCTCCCAACAGTCCGTATAGCGCATCTAAAGCGGCATCTGATTTTATTGTCAGAAGCTACTTCCACACCTACGGACTTCCGGTAGTGACCACTAATTGTTCCAACAATTACGGAGCCTATCAGCATAAAGAAAAACTTATCCCGACTATTATTAGAAAAGCTTTGGCAGGCGAGCCGATTCCCATTTATGGAGACGGCAAAAACGTTCGCGATTGGCTATATGTAAAAGATCATTGTAGCGGAATTTTATTGGCAATAGAAAAAGGAAGGATTGGAGAAACCTACAATATTGGAGGACGAAATGAGCGGGAAAATATCTATATCGCCCAAACAATTTGTGAATTATTAGATGAATTACTGCCTCAGGAGAAATCGTATAAAGAACAAATTACCTATGTAAAAGACCGTCCCGGACACGATTTCCGATATGCCATAGATGCCACGAAAATTGAAAACGAATTGGGATGGAAAGCAGCCGAAAATTTTGAAACCGGAATAAAGAAAACGATTGTTTGGTATTTGGATCACAGAGACAGATTATAATTTTAATTCCGAATTTATTTTAAACCAATGAAAGGAATCATATTAGCCGGTGGTTCCGGCACGAGACTACACCCGCTCACACTTGCCGTGAGTAAACAGCTAATGCCGGTCTATGACAAACCCATGATTTATTATCCGTTATCGACCCTCATGCTCTCCGGAATCAGAGAAATTCTCATCATTTCTACACCTCAGGATTTGCCGCTTTTTAAGTTGCTCTTGGGAGATGGTTCAAAGCTGGGTTGTCGTTTCGAATATGCTGAACAGGCACATCCCAACGGACTCGCAGAAGCATTCATCATCGGGAAAGATTTTATCGGTGATGATAAGGTAGCCCTAATTTTGGGAGACAATATTTTTTATGGCTCCGGCCTGCACCAACAACTACAGTCAAATAATGATCCTGATGGGGGAATTATCTACGCCTATCACGTTTTGGACCCCGAAAGATACGGGGTTGTCGAATTTGATAAATCCGGAAAAGTACTCTCTATCGAAGAAAAACCAAAAGAACCGAAATCCAATTACGCAGTCCCCGGAATCTACTTTTATGACAATGATGTGGTAGAAATTGCATCAAATATAAAACCAAGCGCCCGAGGAGAACTGGAAATTACCGATGTCAATAATGAATACCTGAAACGCGGAAAACTTCACGTAAGCATTCTCGACAAAGGAACAGCTTGGCTGGACACGGGAACTTTTTCTTCACTCATGCAGGCAGCACAATTCGTAGAAGTAATTGAAGAACGACAAGGTTTAAAAATCGGAGCAATAGAGGAAGCGGCCTATGAAATGGGATACATCACAAAAGAACAACTGCACGAACTGGCAACGCCGCTACTAAAAAGCGGCTACGGAAAACATTTACTTCAACTTGATTAATGAAACTACAACACACCCCACTGAAAGATTGTTTTATACTTAAACCGCGACTGTTGGAAGACAACCGCGGCTTGTTTTTTGAATCCTATAACCAGAAACTTTTTGAAGATATCACCGGAATAAAAACCAACTTTGTTCAGGATAACCAATCCAATTCGACCAAAGGAGTATTGCGCGGCCTGCATTTTCAGTTCGGAAATAAAGCACAGGCAAAGCTGGTGCGTGTGGTGAAGGGGAAAGTGCTGGATATTGTAGTAGATATCCGAAAAGAATCTCCCACTTTCGGAAAATCTTTTTCCTTAATTCTGGACGATATCGAAAACTTGCAGCTTTTCATTCCACGCGGATTTGCACACGGTTTTATCACACTTTCTGAAGAATCGATATTTGCCTACAAATGCGATAATTTTTATGACAGTAAGTTCGAAAGCGGAATCATCTATAATGACGCAACTTTAGAGCTGGATTGGCATCTACCGGAAGAGGAGTTTATTATTTCGGAAAAAGACAAAAAATTACCGTCCTTCCGAGAAGTCGTCGCAACCGTCGATTTCTTTGAAGGACATCAAAGATGAAATCCACAGTTTTAATAACCGGTGCCAATGGTCAGTTGGGAATGTGTCTTCAAGATGCAGCTCCGAACTATCCTGAAATTCAGTTTG
Organism: Flavobacteriaceae bacterium; assembly: GCA_035654795.1. Lineage (GTDB taxonomy): Bacteria > Bacteroidota > Bacteroidia > Flavobacteriales > Flavobacteriaceae > JAAYLC01. The sequence continues at coordinate 809 of DASRWC010000048.1, read as the reverse complement.
TTTTCAAATCCAAAGAAGAGCTGGACATCACCAATGCTCAGGATTTGGAAACCTTTTTTCATGAAAACGGATTCACGCATTGCATCAATACCGCGGCCTATACGAATGTGGAAAAAGCAGAAAGCGAACCGGAAAAAGCTTTTGAAATCAACGCCGATGCCGTTAAGAATCTTGCTATAGTTTGCCGGAAGTACGATGTAACGCTACTACACATTTCGACGGATTATGTTTTTGACGGAAAGAAGCAAACCCCCTATACTGAAAGCGACCAAACGAATCCGATCAACGTTTATGGGGAATCAAAACTGAAAGGGGAGCAGTACATTCAGGATCTTCTGGAAAAATATTTCATCTTCCGCACCTCTTGGCTTTATTCGCAATACGGACATAATTTTTATAAATCGATTCTAAGAATGGCGGATGAGGGCAAACCGATGACCATCACCACCGAACAAATCGGGACGCCCACCAATGCCAATGATTTAGCACGTGCCATCTTGGAAGTTATAAAACAAGAAAACACACAATTTGGTCTTTATCATTTCAGTAATGGTGGCGAAACAACTTGGTACGATTTCGCAAAAGAAATCCTGGAATTGCATCAGAAACTGGATTCCGTAAAACTTGTACAAACAAACCATTACCGTACTTTTGCGCAGCGACCGGAATATAGTGTTTTGGATAACGGAAGGGTGAAAAGACTTTCATATCTAAAGACGGTTCATTGGAAAACCGCTTTGTCTCAACTAATTAATCAATGTAAATAAATATTTAATGGCTCAGCACGCTTCAGATGAAATAGATTTACG
>DASRWC010000047.1:0-65223 GCA_035654795.1 Flavobacteriaceae bacterium | reverse complement strand
AGAAGAATGGCAGAAGATATCGTAAATGATGTTGCCAAAAACAAGGATATGGTTAGCTCTTTAAAATACTCCGACGACCAAAATGCCAGAATAACAAGTGATAAAATTGCCCAAGAGGAATTACTAAAACACGTAACTACAAATTTCGACTTCTATAAACTTATAACAGATAATAGAGATGCTAGAGAAGATTTCAACGCTATGGTGTTTGGTATGGTGAAGGAATTGATCAATAGAGGAATAAACAATACAAGATAACCAACGCTATTGGTGGCACATTTGGTTTTTCCAACGCACAAACCAACGCACAAACCAAAAATTGCAAAAGAGCTTGCAAAGCCAACGTAGACAAAAATGGTTTTAAAAAATTTTCCGACCCTTAAAAAACTACCGGAACTAGTTTCTTAAGAAATGTAGGCGGTAGTTTTTCTTTGATTATTTACCTTTTTTCGGCCTATCCTGAGCTTCCCGATATTCTCGCATCTTCATGATATTCTCATGATTCAAATAGTACTTGCTGATGTCTTTCCCCTTCCAGCGATGGTAGATAAACAATGGCATCACAATAAAAAACCCAAGGATCATGGAAAGCCCGATAAACTTATCTCCCAAAGCCTTATCACCCGGCTGAATAACAAATCCGGCAACCAGCCCACCTAAAGCCACCAAAAAAAGAATATTAATTACATACTTCATAAGTACCTTCGTCCTTTGTTCTTTGTCCTTTGTCAGAAGAACTAGTGTCTCGGCGGAATTTCCTCGGTTACTACGGGAGCAACTGTCACTTTTAAATATAACTCTTTCAGCTGTGCTTCATCAATAGAAGCAGGCGCATCAATCATCACATCACGTCCCGAATTATTTTTTGGGAATGCAATGAAATCTCGGATAGTTTCCTGACCCCCAAGAATGGACACCAAACGATCCAAGCCAAAAGCAATTCCACCATGCGGAGGTGCGCCATATTGGAAAGCATCCATTAAAAATCCGAACTGATTTTGTGCCTCTTCTTTGGTAAATCCTAAGAAATCAAACATTTTAGACTGAGTCCCTTTGTCATGAATTCGGATGGAGCCACCGCCTATTTCGTTTCCGTTTAACACCAAATCATACGCATTGGCTTTGACGGCTGCCGGATCGGTATCTAATAATTCCAACTGTCCCGGTTTTGGTGATGTAAAAGGGTGGTGCATGGCATAATATCGCTGCGTGTCTTCATCCCATTCCAGTAATGGGAAATCAATAACCCAAAGGGGTGCAAATTCGTTCTTTTTCCGTAATCCCAATTTCTCTGCCAGATGCATTCTTAAAGCACTTAACTGCGGCCTTACCTTGTTGGCATTTCCGGAAAGCACACAAATTAAATCCCCTGCCTGAGCTCCCGTAACCTCTGCCCATTTTGCCAAATCTTCTTCAGTGTAGAATTTGTCAACAGACGATTTGTAGCTTCCGTCTTCATTACAACGCACATAAACCATGCCGGTAGCACCCACTTGCGGACGTTTAATCCAGTCTACAAGACCATCAATTTCTTTCCGTGTAAACGCATTTCCTCCGGGAACTGCAATCCCCACAACCAGTTCTGCCTGATTAAAAACATTGAAATCTTTATGTTGAGCTACTGCATTTAATTCGCCAAACTGCATCCCAAAACGAATATCCGGTTTGTCATTTCCGTATAGACGCATGGCATCGTCATAGGTTATTCTCGGAAAACTTTCAATCTCCACACCGTTTATTTCTTTTAAAAGATGTTTAGTCAGTCCTTCAAAAGTGTTTAAAATATCTTCTTGCTCCACAAAAGCCATTTCGCAGTCTATTTGTGTAAACTCCGGTTGACGGTCTGCACGCAAATCTTCATCTCTGAAACAGCGCACAATCTGAAAATATTTATCCATTCCGCCTACCATTAGCAACTGCTTAAAAGTTTGTGGCGATTGTGGCAGTGCATAAAATTGTCCGGCATTCATGCGCGAAGGAACCACAAAATCCCGTGCGCCTTCCGGAGTGGATTTGATTAAATAAGGGGTCTCTACTTCAATAAAACCTTTTTGCGAAAGATAATTTCTAACGACCATACTCACCTTGTGGCGAAGGATCAGGTTTTCACGAACCGGTGCGCGACGGATATCCAGATAACGGTATTTCATTCGTAAATCTTCCCCACCGTCGGTTTCGTCTTCAATGGTAAATGGCGGTGTTTCTGATCGGTTGAGAATAGTAAGTCTATCTACTAAAATCTCCACATCACCGGTAGGAAGATTGGGGTTTTTGGACTCTCTCTCAATAACGGTTCCTTCCACCTGAATCACAAATTCGCGGGAAAGATGAGATGCAGTTTCCATAACTTCTTTGGAAGTTCGGGCTTCATCAAAAATGAGTTGGGTTATGCCGTAACGATCACGGAGGTCAATCCAAATCATAAAACCTTTGTCGCGAACCCGTTGCACCCAACCGCTCAAAGTTACACGTTCGTTAATATTTGCGGCCCGAAGTTGTCCGTTATTATGAGTCCTGTACATAATCTGTCTGTTAATTGAGGGTGCAAATTTACAGAATTTAATCGTTTGCAATTGGTCTCTAGCCAATAGAATTCAAATGAAACATTCATTAAAGAGGAAAGTAATAAATGGCATTTTTAATACCTTGAAAGAGCATCCCATTTTTACTACTGCATTTACGGATGCGCATTCTAAAAACGAACACGAATTATGAAAAAGAGACAAGTTGTGGTCATCACCGGAGTATCGGCCGGAGTGGGACGTGCTATAGCCAACGAATTTGTGCAAGAAGTAGCAAAACTACTGCTAGTCACCCGAGGAATTGCACGCCTCGAAAGTGCTTAAGAAGAAGTGGAGAATCTTGGAGGGAAAGCTTGGATCTTTCCCGCAGATGTTTCCCTCTATGATACACCTGCCGGCTATGAATACGTCACAATTTTCCTGGATAAAATCACGATTCCGCTACAAGCCACAACCTATGGGGCAAATCTTCCAACCCAAAGGTTTCCACTGACTACCCATTCAATTACACCACCCCCGAGACTCAGTTGTGCCTAAAGAATTCATCAAAGAAACACTCCAAACGGAATCCGCCGTCAAAGCGCAGCGGAGTCCGTCGTCAAAGCGCAGCGGCGTCAAATCCGCTCTGCTCGCAGTTTTTGAATTTCTTTCATTCGCTTTCGCTTGTTGTTTTTGATTTTGGCACGAGTAACCAGATAAAACATCACCGGCACCACAATTAAAGTTAGGAAGGTGGCAAAAACCAACCCGAAAATTACAGTCCACGCCAAGGGGCCCCAGAAAATAACGTTGTCTCCTCCCAAATAAATGTTTGGATTATAATCTGTAAATAACCCAAAAAAGTCAATATTAAACCCGATGGCCAATGGAACAAGTCCCAGAACAGTGGTGATGGCCGTCAAAAGCACAGGCCTTAAACGCGACTTCCCGCCGGCAACTATAATGTCAAAATATTGCCTTTTGGTGAGCATCTCATCACTCTCCATTCCCAGTTGCTGTTGCTTCCGATCTATGAGAATTTGAGTGTAATCTATGAGAACAATGGCGTTATTCACCACAATTCCGGCAAGGGAAATAATCCCCATCATTGTCATGATAATGATGAAATCCATTTGGAATACAACCATTCCCAAGAATACGCCTCCCAAACTCAACACCACTGAGGAAAGAATGATTATCGGTTTTGAGATGGAGTTAAACTGCGCCACAAGAATTAAAAGTATTCCTCCCAAAGCATATATCAGTGCCAGAATCAGGAAGCCCATATTGTCGGCTTGTTTTTCCTGTTCCCCGGTAAATTTCAAAGTGATATCATTGGGGAGATTGAAATCTTTTAACTCAGTTTTTAAATCGTTTACAATGGCGGTTCCGTTATAACCTCCTAAAACATTTGAATAAAGCGTAATCGTTCTCTTCAGGTTTTTACGTTTTATAGAACTGAAAGAAGCCGTGTTTTCTTTGGTGATCACAGAAGAAATCGGAATCTGAACAATCTGCCCTTTATTGTTTTGGAAAGTCACCGGTTGGTTAAACAATACGCTTTCATCATATCGATATTGCTCCGCAAGCCTTACGTTTATTTCATAATCTTCATCGCCTTCTTTATAAGTAGAAGCTTCTTCTCCAAATATAGCCCGACGTAGAGTCTGCCCCACCTGACCTGTGGAAAGACCTACCATTCCGGCTTTTTCCCGATCTACCCGGATGTTCATCTCCGGCTTATCCTTGTTAACGTCTATCTTTAACTCTTCAATACCCGCAACTCCGGAATGTTCAATAAAGGTTCGAAGATTCTCGGCAGTTATCAGCATTTCATCATAATCTTCTCCTGCCAGCTCAATGTTAATAGGATATCCCACAGGCGGCCCCGCAGCGTCTTTTTCAACAATTACGGAAACACCCGGAAAACCTTTTACAGCCTGACGGACTTCTTCCAAAACATCACTACTTTTTACACCTCGACGGTACTGAAATTCGCGCATAGAAAGTGTTACTTTTCCGCGCTGAGGCATATCGCCCGACTGACCTCCGTCTGTCATTGGGTTCCCGGCTCCTTGACCTACTTGCGAAATGGCATTTTCTACCATATAGTTGTAGCCATTGTCATCATATTTGGCAACTACTTGATAAATTCGCTCTTCAATTTCCTTGGTAAGTGCGTTTGTCTTTTCTATATCTGTACTTTGAGGATATTCGATATAGGTAATAATCTGATTTGGTTCATTTTCCGGGAAAAATAATACCTTAGGTTGGATAATTCCAACAAGTGCAAAAGAAATGAAAAGCATCAAAATTGTTCCGCCTAAAAAGAAATAGGCACGCCTTCCTTTTAAAGCATACTTTAAAGACTTTTCATAGAAGTTCTCTAGTTTAAGTAAGGATTTGTATTGAAAATAATCAACCGCCGGGGAAATCAAATACTTATAGATCCACAGCATTATCGAAGTAAGAATCGCAAGATTTCCAAATCCTCTTAAGGCTCCTCCATCCATCGCAAAACCGGCAAAAAGTAAAAGAATCCCTACACCCAAAAGAATTAAGCTCCAGCGAATTAAACTGCGCTTGGACATGGATTCCTCTTCTACTTTCATAAATTCAGAAGTCATCACCGAATTCACCACCAAAGCCACAAATAGAGACGAGGTTAAAACGATAGATAAGGTAATCGGGAAGTAGATCATAAATTTACCGATGGTTCCCGGCCATAATCCCAATGGAAAAAATGCGGCGAGAGTAGTAGCCGTCGAGGCAATAATAGGCCATGCGATTTCGCCCACCCCTTGTTTTGCAGCTTTCTTGCGTGGCATGCCTTCGCTCATGAGGCTGTACACGTTTTCTACAACTACAATTCCGTTATCCACCAGCATTCCCAGGCCCATAACAAGCCCGAACAATACCATGGTATTCATTGTAATCCCCAACGCCGACAGGATATAAAGCGACATCAGCATGGATAAAGGAATGGCAAACCCTACAAATAAAGCATTTCGGAAACCAAGGAAGAACATCAAAATTAGAACCACAAGAATCACCCCAAAAATGATGTTGTTCACTAAATCGTTTACCTGATTTTCGGTCTGAACAGACTGGTCATTGGAATAGCTGATTTTTAAGTCTTCAGGAAGAAATTCTGCCTGCTCTTTGGCCACCAGTTCCCGAATATGCTCAATGGCTTCAATCATGTTCTTGCCGGCACGCTTCTTAATGTCAAGCATCACCACCGGTGTTCCAAACTCTCGGGCATAAGTGGTGGCATCCTTCTCTTTAAATTGAACGGAGGCTATATCACGAAGGAACACGACTCCGTCATCACGTTTCACCACAACGTTTTCAAGTTCTTTCGGATCTTTAATTTCACCTATTAAACGGATGTTTTTCTGAATACCCGAAGCCACCACATTTCCTCCCGAGATGGTCATGTTTTCCCCCTTGATGGCATTGATGATGTTGTCGAAACTGACGCGCGATGCGGTCATCTTGTAAATGTCAACTCCTATTTCAACCTCCATATCCTCCACGCCTCGAATGGTTGCTTCTTTTATTTGAGGCAGTAATTCAATTTTATCTCGTAAGTACTTCGCGTAATCCTTCAGCTTCTGAACCGGATAATCTCCGGTGATATTTAGGTTGAGAATGGGGAATTCTTCAGAAAAATTCAGTTCAAAAACAGTGGGTTCTACTTTGGCACCATTCGGCAGCAAAGGCCAAGTAGATTCTGCCTTTACCTGGTCAACCTTATCTTTAACTAATTGCTTAGCTACCGAAACCTCAACAGTCTCTTCAAATTCTACTATAATCAAAGAGTAATCTTGAAGAGTAGTGGAAGTGATTTCTTTAACGCCGGCCACGTTTTTAAATTCCTCTTCCATCGGTTCGGTTAAGAATTTCTCAACATCCTCTGCAGAGTTACCGGGGTTGATGGAACTTACATAAATTTTAGTCTCTATGATTTCAGGAAATGCCTCGCGCGGCATGCTGTAATAGGCAAATACGCCCAGTACAAGGATGATGACGGCAATCACATAAACCGTCATTTTATTGTTTATGGCCCAGGAGGAAATGCCAAATTCTTTATATGGATTTTTGCTCATTGCAAAAGTTCTTATTTTCTGATTATTACTTTTTGTCCGTCACGAAGGCTGCGTGCACCTTCAACAATGATTAGGTCGCCTTTATTAATTCCCGATAAAATTTCCACACGGTTTCCATAGGCATGACCTGTTTCTACAAGAGTGCGTTTTGCCTCCCCAATAGAATCATTTAAAGGTTGATAAATAAATGCGAGACTTTCTCCCTTCGAATTATGCTGAATGATATTCTCCGGAATCACAATGGCATTGGGAGCGGTATAATCATTAACGCGCACCGTGGCTATTTGGTTTGGTTTTACTAAACCTTCTTTGTTCGGAATATCTACTTTGATTTCGAAGCTTCGGTTGTTGGGGTTGATGTAGTTGCTGACTTGACTCACTTTTCCCATAAACTCTTCGCCAACCGATGGCAATGAAACAACAACTTCGGTTCCTTTTCGAATACTTTTTAAATAATTCTCCGGAATCGACGCCTTAACATACATATTGTTGAGGTTTACCAGACGAATAACCGGCGTTTGTCCGGGTGCTATCAACTGCCCGGGATCTGCCATTACATCATCTATAATTCCCGAAAACGGTGCAGTGACATAAGTTTTTCGCAATTGTGCCTGTAATTGCTCATTGGCTTTCTGAGCCGCACGATAATTGGTCTGGGCTTGGAGAAATTGAATTTCTGAACCAATTTTTTCTTTCCAAAGACGTTCCTGACGTTCAAAAGTAGTTTTTGTCAAAGCGAGTTGAGCTTCCTGCTGTGCCACTTGGCTGGCAAGACCGCCATCGTCTATCCGCGCTAACCGCTGACCCTTGGTTACATGTTGCCCTTCTTTTACATAAACCTCCAAAAGTACTCCGGAAAATTCGCCGTTTAATACCATATTTTGGTCTGTGTCCACATTGCCTTGAACTTCAACAAAATGGTTGAAAATGGTGTCTCCCACAACTTCCGCAGTTACCAAAACAGGTCGATCTGTATTTTCATGAGAGTCGATATAGGCATCAAGTTTATCCAGTTCTGCGCGAATGTCACGCTGTTGCTGTGCCAGTTCGTAACGTTTTGCTTTAATGGCCGAAAGATCTCCGGAATTTAAAATGGCATCCACAGATTTGTGGTCTTTACCACAGGCAAAGGCTAAAAAAGCAAGGGAAATTATTAAAATACGTTTCATAATATAGAATATCCTATGGGTTGATGATTGTTATAATTGTTGTTTCTTGATTTCTTTGGTTGAAATTCGCAACTGAGGAATATTTAAAGCAGTCTCCAGGTTAGCCTTTTCATTAATTAGGTCGAGCATGGACTGGAAATATTGCTGTTGAGCGGAATAAAGCTGAAGTTGTGCCTGACGCAATTCAAAACTCGAAGAAATTCCTTCCTCAAATTTCATCTGATTCTTACGTTCAACTCGTTCGGCCAATTCCAGATTTCTTTTGGAATTTTCAAACTTGTCTATGGCAAAGCGATAATTGCTTTTGGCAGAAGTTAGATTTAACCTAATTTGCTGTGTTGCTTCCTCAAAATCAGTTTTAGCCTGATCTAAGGCTATACGCGTTCTTTGGGTGGCAGCATGACGTTTTCCGCTACTAAATATGGGAATTTGCAAATTCACTCCAAAAATAGATTGCTGATACCACTTTTGATCTTTTTTGAAGAAATCAAAATGCTCCCCAAATGAAGAAGCTCCATAATTGATAAAAGCAGCAAGAGAAGGCAATGCTTTACTTTGCTCCAGCCTCATCTCCAGGAAACGTTGTTCCACAAGGTTATTTGCCATTTTAAAATCTACTGTTTTCTCAAGTTCCAAACGCCTGTCAAGTAGTTCTAAACTGATATTGTCTTGCGCCAGAGCATCCAGATCATCGGTGAGTGTGGTGTTTGCATCTACATCGATTCCCAGCGAAAGATTAAACATTTGTTTCGCAATATTTAGACTTCGCAACGCATTGTCAAGCTGAGTGGTGATATCGAGGAGCGTGATTTCCAGCTGTTCTACGCTTTCTTCTTCTTCCAGGCCATTTTCAAAGGTAAGACGCGCTTCTCTTACGTTTTTTTCCAAATTGGTTTTGTTTCGTTCCAAAACTTCTACCAGCTCCTGCGCCAAGAGAACACTTCCGTAAGCATTAATAACTCCTTTCCTTACCTCCAAGCGGGTCTTTTCATTGGCATTCTCTGAATAATTTTGAAACGTTTTGGCAGCTTTTAACCCTACAAGGTAACTTCCGTCAAAAATCAACTGATTTAAAGTAGCTACGGCATTCATGCTTTGATCGGTTCCGAATTTTACAGGATAGTAGGTGCCGGGAGCGCCTCCCATAAATTCGGCAGGGATTAAGGTGACAGGTTGTTTCAAATTGTTGTTATATCCCACACTTGCGTCAATCTGAGGGAGTCCCTGAGCCGTTGTTTCCCATTTCTGCTTGATGGCTTTTGCCAAATCACGTCGCGCATTGATAGAGGCATAACTACTGTCCAGTGCATAATCTATGGCTTCTTGTAGCGTAAAACTTCGGGAATTTTGTTCCTGAGAAAAACCCCATAAAGAAGTGAAGAGAAATAATAGGGATACTATTTTATTGTTCATTTTGTTGATTTTCTTTCAGTTCGTTTAAAATCTTGATACCTCGTTCCGTGGCCATTCCTCGTATGTGATACTCTAAAAAAGAATCAGATATGAAGGTTGGAGAATATTCTGCCGGCGGAAATAGTGACGGGTCGGTAAGACTCTTGTTAGTGGCAAAATAGATGCGGGCAAAGAAAACCGGATCCAAATCTTCGCGGTAAATGCCGCGTTCTTGACCTTCAGAAATGTTTCTGCCCAAAAACTCAATGATTTTGTTTATCTGCGTCTTGTAAAGAAGCTTGCTCGTATCGGGATAATATTTTTCAAGTTGATATTGAACCGAATATTGTTCGTCTCTCAGCCTTGCGGTAATAAATTTCTTTATCTCAAAAAGTTCTTCAATCGGGTTGAAATTTTGAGAGTGAATGGCTTCTACCTCTTCAAAAATAGATTCCTGAAGTGACAAGGTCGCCTCGCGAACAAGAGCGTTCTTGGTGCGGAAATGGAGATAGATGGTTTTCTTTGAGATGCCGAGTTCCTTGGCAATATCATCCATAGTTACCGTTCGCACCCCAAGCTGGACATACATCTGAGCGGCTGTTTTTATAATCTTTTCTCTCATAAGCGGCGGCAAATTTACAACCCGGAAACTATTTAAACAATTAAAGTTTCCTTAGTTTTTAAATTTATCGAGTGTTTAACAATGTCTTCTTTTCCGGTAGTATTTTAATAGGTGTTTCTCAACTTCTTCCTGTATTTTAGCCGAAATTTTTTGACTCCTTATGAAGATTCTGGAAAAGTACATTAGCTTGCTAGATAGGAATTTGCAAAATACCGTTCCCATAAAAGATCCCCAACACCTCTACGAGCCCATTAATTATATGATTTCTATTGGGGGGAAACGCATTAGGCCGGCCTTGACTTTAATGGCTGCTGATTTTATTTCGGGAAATTACATGCAAGCACTCCCGGCGGCTATGGCGGTGGAATTGTTTCACAATTTTTCATTGATTCACGATGATATCATGGACGACGCACCCCTACGAAGAGGGCATACAACCGTCCATGAAAAATGGAATATTAATACCGGGATACTCTCAGGAGATGCTATGCTGATTTTGGCCTACCGTCTCTTTGAGCAATATGAATCGCCAAAGTTTCGGGACCTTGCCATATTATTTAGCGAAACTGCACTCCAGGTTTGTGAAGGGCAGCAACGTGATATGGATTTTGAAAAACGAGACCAAGTTTCTTTTGAGGAATACATAAAGATGATCGAGCAGAAAACAGCAGTTCTCGTGGGTGCGGCTCTTCAAATGGGAGCGATTGTTGCCGACGCTGCAAAACACGAACAGAAAATTATGTACGAGTTTGGGCGGAATCTGGGCATTGCCTTTCAACTTCAAGATGATTATCTGGATGCTTTTGGGGATCCGGAAACCTTCGGAAAACAGGTTGGAGGCGATATCATTGCCAATAAAAAAACGATTTTATTTATCATGACCGAAAAAATGGGCAATGTCAGTCAGGCTAAGGAACTTTTATACCTATATAATACAATCCCTGAAGATCCTTCACATAAAATTGAAGGGGTAAAAAAACTATTTGAAGAAAGCGGAGCTGTGGCAGCCACAAAGGAATTGATAGAAAATTACAGCAGCCGGGCGTATGCATTTCTGGAGGAGATGAATTTATCGGCAGATAAAAAGTCTCAGTTTAGAAAATTTGGAGAGGATTTAATGCGTAGGCAAATTTGAAAAATAGCAATATCAGAGACGGCTTTTCAGCATGAATTTCATTCGGAAGAGTCAAATTTTCCTTAACTATAAATTAGGGTGTAATGGAGTATTTATTTGTATTTTTGTACCGCTTTATAAACAATGGCTTTTTTTTGAATTAAATGGATAAATACTCTTTTCTAAATACCATTCATCCCTCACATCTTGAAGAACTTTATGAGCAGTATCGGAAATATCCCGATAGTGTAGAGCCTAGTCTGAGAGCTTTTTTTCAAGGTTTCGATTTTGGTTCTGAAGGCGGGCAAGATGCTACACTTGAATTCTCAGATTCGCAACCTTATGTAGCCACACAAAACGGAGCGCCCTGTGAGGATATTATTAAAGAATTTCACGTCATCCGGTTAATCGATGGGTATCGTTCGCGCGGGCATCTGTTTACAAAGACGAATCCGGTAAGAGAAAGACGTCATTATAGTCCGAATCTCGACATTGAAAATTTCGGTCTCACAAAAGCTGATTTGAAACTTCATTTCCAAGCCGGGGAAATTATCGGGATTGGAAATGCTTCTCTTGAAGACATCATAAAGCACCTGGAAAAAATATATTGTGATTCCATCGGGATTGAATACATGTACATTCGAAATCCCGAGGAAGTAGAATGGATACAGAACTACCTAAATAAAGGCGATAATCAGCCTAATTTCTCTGCTGAGCAAAAGAAGAGAATTCTTCAAAAATTGACAGAGGCAGTAGGATTTGAGCATTTTCTACATACAAAATATGTTGGGCAGAAGCGATTTTCGCTGGAAGGAGGAGAAAGTTTGATTCCCGCGCTGGATGCGCTTATTGAAACTGCCGCCGAGAAAGGGGTGCAGGAATTCGTTATGGGAATGGCACACCGCGGCCGTCTAAATACTCTTACCAATATCTTCGGGAAAAGTGCCAAAGATATTTTCTCGGAATTTGATGGTAAAGACTATGCCGATGATATTTTTGACGGAGACGTAAAGTATCACCTCGGGTGGACGTCAATTAGAAAAACATCAGGCGGAAAAGAGATTAACCTCAATATTGCACCCAATCCGTCACATCTGGAAGCTGTTGGGGCGGTTGTTCAGGGAATTGCAAGAGCAAAACAAGACGATCATCATCAGGATCAGCCCAACCGCGTCCTTCCTATAATAGTGCATGGAGATGCTGCTATTGCAGGGCAAGGAATCGTTTACGAAATCATTCAAATGGCACAACTTCCGGGTTATAAAACCGGAGGAACGATTCACATTGTGATTAACAACCAGGTTGGGTTTACCACAAATTATCTGGACGGGCGTTCTTCAATATATTGTACAGACGTTGCAAAGGTTACTTTCTCGCCCATTCTTCACGTGAATGCAGATGATGCCGAAGCGGTGGTGCACGCCATACTTTTTGCACTGGATTTTAGAATGGAATTTGGCAGAGACGTATTTATTGACCTTCTGGGATACAGAAAATACGGACATAATGAGGGAGATGAACCAAGGTTTACGCAGCCAAAGCTTTATAAGGCTATCGCAAAACATAAGAATCCAAGAGATATTTATGCTGAAAAGTTGATAGCGCAAGGCGTAATAAAAGAAGATCTTCCAAAGAAACTTGAAAGCGAGTATAAAGAAATACTTGAAGAAGATTTTGAATCATCTCGAAAAGAAGAAAAAACCAGGATTACTCCTATCATGCAAGATGAATGGACAGGTTTTGAACATTCCGCCAACGAGGAAGAAATGCTGGAAAAGGTAGATACTTCTTTTGATTTGGAAAAACTAAACCGAATAGCAGAAGTAATTACCAAGCTTCCGGAAGATAAGAAATTCATCAGAAAGATCAGTCGCCTCATTGAAGGAAGACACGAGATGTATTTTGAAAAAAACAAACTGGATTGGGCAATGGGTGAACTCCTTGCATACGGATCACTGCTGGAAGAGGGCCACGATGTGCGCATGTCCGGACAAGACGTAGAAAGAGGCACATTCTCCCACCGTCATGCGATAATTAAAGTTGAAGATAGTGAAGAAGAAGTCACACTACTCAATGAAATAGACAAAGATCAGGGAGATTTCTACATCTACAACTCCCTTTTATCAGAATATGCAGTAGTAGGATTTGAATACGGATACGCCATGGCAAGTCCGAATTCCTTGACACTATGGGAAGCTCAATTTGGTGATTTTGCCAATGGGGCTCAGATTATGATTGACCAATACATTTCGGCGGCAGAGGATAAATGGAAGACCCAAAACGGTTTGGTAATGTTACTGCCTCACGGATATGAAGGTCAAGGTGCGGAACATTCGTCGGCAAGAATGGAGCGTTTTCTTCAGCTATGCGCCAGCAATAATATGTTTGTGGCAGACGTGACTACGCCGGCCAACTTTTTCCACCTTTTAAGGAGACAAATAAAAACCAATTACAGAAAACCGCTCATCGTCTTTACTCCAAAAAGTTTGTTGAGGCATCCAAAAGTGGTTTCTACCAGAGAAGAACTTGCACAAGGCTCTTTCCAAATGGTCATTGATGATCAGGAGGCGAAAGTGAAGAATGTTAAATCGGTAGTTTTTGTGACCGGGAAATTTTATTACGATCTTCTGGAGAAAAGGGAAGAACTGAAACGTGATGATGTAGCTCTGGTGAGAATTGAGCAGTTATTTCCGTTGCCTAAAGATGAAATCAGAAAAATCATCAAGAAATATAAAAATGCGGATGACATTGTTTGGGCACAAGAGGAGCCTAAAAATATGGGAGCATACTCTTTCTTGTTGATGCATCTTGAAGAAGCCAAAGATTTCAGAATTTGCAGCAGACGTATGTATGCCGCGCCGGCTTCAGGAAGTACCGTAAGATCTATGGCCCGACATGCAAAAGTGATTGAAAGCGTGTTTGATAAAAATATGAACTAAGATATTCATAAGATTAACTAACTTTATTTACAAAAGAATTCATTAGCGAAATATAGCGCTCAAAAAATAAGAAGTACTATGGCATTAGAAATGAAAGTTCCCTCACCGGGAGAATCCATCACAGAAGTTGAAATTGCATCATGGTTAGTCTCTGATGGAGATTACGTTGAAAAAGACCAGCCCATTGCAGAAGTGGATAGTGACAAGGCAACGTTAGAATTACCCGCTGAGGCGAGTGGAATTATCACTCTTAAAGCAGAGGAAGGTGATGTGGTTGCCGTTGGAGAAGTAGTTTGTCTCATCGACACCGATGCAGAAAAACCGGAGGGAAAAGAGTCTGCTAAAAAAGAGGAGAAATCTTCAGAGAAAAAAGAAGAAGAACCTGCTCCGGCTAAAGAAGAGAAGAAAGAGCCAAGACAAGAGGAGAAAAAATCTTATGCCGCAGGAACCGCATCCCCGGCAGCCAAGAAAATTCTTGATGAAAAATCAATTCCTGCAGACAGTGTCAAAGGTACCGGACGTGACGGTCGTATAACAAAAGAAGATGCCATGCAAGCCACTCCATCTATGGGTACTCCCGGAAATGGAAGCAGAGGAAGTGAAAGAACAAAACTTTCTATGTTGAGAAGAAGAGTAGCCGAAAGGCTTGTTTCAGTCAAAAATGAAACAGCCATGTTGACTACTTTCAACGAGGTAGACATGAGTGCCATTTTTAACCTTAGAAATAAGTATAAAGATCAGTTTAAAGAAAAGCACGGAGTTGGGCTGGGCTTTATGTCTTTCTTCACGTTGGCAGTAGTTCGCGCCCTGGATATGTATCCGGAAGTGAACTCAATGATTGATGGCGACCATATGGTAACTTATGATTTTAAAGATATTTCTATTGCAGTTTCTGGACCAAAAGGATTAATGGTTCCGGTTATAAGAAATGCAGAGAACTTGAGCTTTAGAGGAGTGGAAGAAGAAGTGAAACGTCTTGCTTTAAGAGCACGTGACGGTAAGATTACTGTAGATGAAATGACCGGTGGAACGTTTACAATTTCCAATGGAGGAGTTTTTGGCAGTATGCTTTCTACCCCAATATTGAATCCGCCACAATCTGCTATTTTGGGTATGCACAATATTGTAGAGCGTGCTATCGTGCGCGACGGAGGTATTGTTGTGGCACCTGTAATGTACCTTGCATTATCCTATGACCACAGAATTATTGATGGAAGAGAATCTGTAGGATTCTTAGTAGCTATCAAAGAAGCTCTGGAAAAACCTGAGGAATTGCTGATGAACAACAACGTGAAAAAAGCATTAGAACTTTAATAAGTGTTCCATGAAACTAAAAAATCCGGATGAAAGTCCGGATTTTTTTGTTGGTTAGTCCACTCGTAAAGAGTAAATAAATTTAGTGCGACAAATTCCTAACCTAATTTGCAAGTCTTATAATTTATTATGGGCTTATGTGATGTAAAAATAGGGTGACGGGTTCGACTGTGCTATACGTATTTCCACGTATTCTTTATTACACAAATCGATGTTGATTTTCCTTTGCCCAGATTAAGAGGCTATTTGTCTTAGGCTCAAGCTCAAGTTTAGAAATTATGTTGGAACGATGCTTTTCGACCGTGCGGTGAGAAATGAAAAGTTCAGCAGCTATTTCACGATTTGTTTTGCCTTGAGCAATGAGATTAATAATTTTCTTTTCGGAAGGAGTAAGCAACCCCCACGAATCTTCTTGCTTTTCCGAATGGTCCATGCGTTTCTTTATTTTGGCACTAAAAAACGGTTTGCCTTCTTTCACGCTGTTGATGCACAGTTCAATCTCTTCCAGAGCAAATTCTTTTAAGATGTATCCGAAGATATTCAACTCTTTTGCTTTCTGATAAAGTTCCGGCTCTTTATGTAGTGTGATTAAAACTATTCTTGTTTCGAGCTGCTTGGACTTGCAATGTTGTGCAATTTCGATACCGGACATAAATGGCATTTGAATATCCAGTATGGCTATATCCGGCTGATGGTTTACGATCAGATTATAGGCTTCCCGCCCGTCGTTCCCGCTGCCGATAAGATTATATTTTTTTTCTACTAGCAAATCGTTCAGTCCCTTCAACAAAAGAGGATGATCATCAGCTGTAATAATGGTAGGATTCAATATGGTCATGTCACAATCGGTATTTGAAATTCAAGAAGTGTTCCGCTGTTTATTGTAGAAGACACTTTCATTTGACCTTTTAAATATTTGGTGCGTTCCATTAATGTTTTTAAACCTAATGATTTCGGATACTTGTATTTTTCAGTAAAAACAAATCCAACACCATTATCCCGAATAGAGATAAAAACATGATCCGGATTCTTCTTAATACTGATTCTAGTAGCCTTTGCATTGGAATGCTTTAAAATGTTGCTCAAACTTTCTTGAACAATGCGATAAATATTCAGCTCAAACTCCTTTGAAAATAAATTATCTATATCATCAATTTCAGCAGTAATAAAGATTTTGGAATTCTCGTCAACCTTTGCAATGGTATTTTTTATGGCTCGAGTAATTCCCATTTCCTGTAACTGAAACGGATGCAAGTCTCTAGAAATAGACCTCACCTCATCAATAGCGGCATCAATCATTCTCATGCTTTCTAAGTCCTGTAGAGAAAGAAGTCTGTTTTTTAATACAAGTAATTGTTGACCAAGGCCGTCATGAATATTTTGTGAAATACGTTTCCGTTCTGATTCTTGAGATGATAATAAACCTTGGGTGTAATTGTCTTGTAAGACCTTCCTTCTTTTTAATTCTTGTTGATTTCTATAAACAATTAGTAGCACAAATCCGAAGACTAAAGCAATCCCTCCCAGAATCATCGCCCATTTCACCGTGCGATTGGCGGTTTCTAAAAGTCTGATGTTGGCAGATTTTTCAATAAGATCTTTCTCCTTCCTTTCGATCTCATAAAGCGTTTGATAGTAAGCTAGAGAATTGATAGCTGTTTTGGTGTAAATAGAATCTTTTAGAATTGAGGCCGCACGATAATTTTCAATGCTTTCCTGATAGTTCTTTGTTCTGTAATTAATCTCTGCCAAGGTTTCATAAGTAGCCATGATTTCATCTTCAAATTCCAGTTGTTTTGCCATCCCAAGTTTTTTGGCAGCAAGTTCCAGAGCGGTGGCATATTCCCCAATGGCTATTAAATAATCTATCCTGGCAGAGAGATAATTTAATTCAGAGGGCAAATTCCCATTAAAATCATAATTCAAAGACTCGATAAAGTCCAAATGTTTTTTCGCCTCATCAAGTTGCATATGGTCACAATAATAAGAGACGAATAGCGAGTGGACGCCAATAGCAACATAAGAATTGTTCTGAATTTTATCCAGATGCTTCTCTGCTTCTCGTAGAGATTGATATTCCAATTTTCTCTGCTGCATGTTTCTATAATCCAGTGCTTGATTGTAATATTCGCCGGCTAAATAACTGGTGAAATCGAGGTCTATCATTTTTTGAATCAGCATATCCCGCTCTTCTTTGGCTTTATCATAGAAACCGTTCATGCTAAACATGCTGATCATTCCCTGCCTTGCATAAATCATATATTGATATTCCTTTTTGGCATCATAAAGTCGATAGGCTGTATCGTAGTCTTCACGTGCGGCAACGAATTGTCCTTTATTGGCATGGGCCTGCCCCCGAAATAAAAAAACATCAGCCCTATGAAGCGTGTCGGTTTTAGAAAAATTGCTGAGTGAAGTGGTGTAATCTTCAATGGCGCGCTGGAGATTAACCTTAGAATATGCACGGCCGCGCTTCATATATAGACCTCCTAATAAAAGGCTATCTTTGATCTTATTCTTCCGGGCGAGAACATCATCGATTATCAGAATAGCTCCAAGCGGATCTCCGGCAGAATTGGTTAAGGGATGTTGAATGTTCATAGCCCCTCGGGCGGCATCTTCTATACGATTTAATTCGGTAGCTATTTTGATGTACCGCTTGCTGTATAATATAAACGCCTCCGGATCCGTACGAAAAGTCTTGGAAAGAAGAGAATCCAGAGCCAGTAGCTGCACGTCCTTGCTACTTGCCGTGTCTAGAATACGTTTATAATGGTTAATGTCTTGAGCCTGCCCAAGAGACCATAAACTGAAGAAGAATAAATAAAGGTAGGCTTGTTTCATTTAAAAGTCTCAAATCTTTAATAGGGGATTCATAGGGGTAATTTAAGAAAAGTTTAAGAATCCTACCTACTTCCAATCTTAAACTTTTACATAAAAACAATTTCTTCCATAATCAATGACTGCGCGGTGCCACTTTAAAAAATCGGCACCGATAATGCCATGAACCGGTCCCTCATTGGCCTGACGCAACGCTTCATTTACATGAGAGAGGTCAAAAAGAACAAAATCCATCTTCTTGAAAGCTTTTTCCCTGATGAAAAAGGTGTTGTTTCGGGACAACATAGTGTCCATATTTGTGGCTCCTGCACCGGCAGCTTTAACTAAACTCTCTTCACCCACCAATGAAAAATGGCCGCTCTCATCAAACCCGACACAGCTTGCAGAGGCACCTGTATCCAAAATGAATTTTCCGGAGGAGTCATTTATTTTAGCATCAAACAAGTAATGACCGGTAATTAGTTTTTTCAAAGGAACCCTGACAAATCCTTTCTTTTCCAAAAATTCACGAAGACTGCTCACAATTTTTTTGGCTAAAGATAGAAAACAATTTAAGTAACTTTGCTCGCAATGATTATAGATACGCACACCCATTTATATAGCCAAGCTTTTTCCGAAGACAGAGACCTAATGATGGAACGCGCTTTTGCTGCGGGGATTGAGAAATTTGTCGTTCCGGCTATAGATTCAAGTTATGCTTCTGATATGTATGACTTAGAGAAAAAATATCCGGAAAATGTTTATTTAATGATGGGACTGCATCCCACTTCAGTAAAACAGGAAAGTTTTATTGAAGAATTGGATTTTGTAGAAAAACAGTTTGAACAGAAGAATTTCTGCGCTGTGGGAGAAATTGGGATAGACCTATATTGGGATAAATCTACTTTATCTATACAACAGGAAGCATTTCGACGACAAATTCGACTTGCAAAAAGAAACAATCTGCCCATTGTCATACATTGTCGCGATGCATTTGATGAGGTTTTTGAAGTTCTGGAAAAAGAAAAAGACGATAAACTCTTCGGGATCTTCCATTGTTTCACAGGAAACCTGGAAGAGGCCCAACGTGCCATTTCACTCAAAATGAAATTGGGAATTGGAGGCGTAGTAACGTTTAAGAATGGAAAAATAGACACCTTTTTAAGAGAGATTTCTATAAATCACATAGTTATGGAAACTGATTCGCCCTATTTAGCCCCTGCACCCTTTAGAGGAAAAAGAAATGAAAGTAGCTACATCACATTTGTACAGAAGAAACTGGCAGAAATTTACAAGATATCTGAAGAGGAAGTAGCACAGATAACCACCAAGAATGCCAGAGAAATATTCAATATTTAAAGGACACTATGAATCGTAAACCAAACATCCTTTTACTCTATACAGGCGGGACAATTGGAATGATTAAAGACTTTGATACAGGGGCTCTAAAGAACTTTGATTTTAAAGAACTTCTGAATCATATTCCCGAGCTCAAATTGCTGGATTGTAACATAGCGCCCATGAGTTTTGAAGAGCCTATCGATAGTTCAAATATGAATCCTGAAGCGTGGGTTGAGATTGCCGACATTATTGAACAATATTATGAGGAAATGGATGGGTTTGTAGTCCTGCACGGAAGCGATACCATGTCTTATACCGCCTCGGCCTTGAGTTTCATGCTGGAGAATCTAAATAAGCCGGTGATTTTAACCGGGTCTCAATTGCCAATCGGCGATCTGCGAACTGACGCAAAGGAAAATCTGATCACTTCCATACAAATAGCGAGCTTACAAGAAGAAGGAGCAGCAGTTATAAAAGAGGTATGCCTGTATTTTGAGTATAAATTATATCGTGGTAATCGAACAACCAAAATCAATGCAGAACATTTTGAGGCTTTTGCGTCTATGAACTATCCACCGTTAGCGCAGAGCGGGATGCATCTTGTGGTGAATCGCGAAGCATTATTAAAGTCGAATCCGAATAAAAATCTGCGAGTTCATAAAAAATTTGAGACAGGAATCATCATAATGAAAATGTTTCCCGGGATGACTGCCTCCGCGGTTGAACATATTTTAGCGTATCCCGAATTAAAAGGACTGATAATAGAAACCTATGGAACCGGTAACGTCACAAACGAAACATGGTTTATTGACAGTTTAAGAAAAATAATAAAGAAAGGGATTCCTATTGTAAATGTAACCCAATGCGCCGGAGGGAGTGTAAATATGGGGCTTTACGAAACCAGTACAGACTTGAAAAAGATTGGTGTCACCAGTGGAAAAGATGCTACTGCCGAGGCTGCACTTGCCAAAATGATGTACTTGCTTGGAAAGGGTGTAGCGGCTGATGAGTTTAAAAATGTATTTGAAACACCGCTGAAGGGAGAGATGGATTAAATTATTGGTCAAATAATTTCAGGAGCTAATAAATTTTTTTGATATTTGGCGCTTTGTTTAAAGGCGACATGCTCTTTGGACATTTTTAGAGAGGTGGCCGAGTGGTCGAAGGCGCACGCCTGGAAAGTGTGTATACGTCAAAAGCGTATCGAGGGTTCGAATCCCTTCCTCTCTGCAAAATTTTTCGGGATCAGAAGGAATCCCTTTAATCTTTGGAGAATGAAATTCCTCAATTAAAAGAATTTGTCATTCCTATAGAGACAGTTTTATATTTACTTCTGATTTTTTGATTAATTTTATATCTTTAAACCTTTATTAAACAAACATTAAGTCGATAGCAATGAAAAAACTTTTTTCCATTATGACCGTTGCCGCAATGGTTTTTGTAGGCACTCTTGGTACAAGCGCGGCAACTGCGCACACTGCTCAAACAGGGGCGAATGCGTTAATTAATTCAACGATAATCACCTTTGTACAAGAGGATGGAGTGGCTACAACCACTGCAGATGCAGCTGATGATGCCAAAGGATTTCACCAGGAATTGAAAGAGCGTTTTATTGAAGGAGGTCCCGGATTTATGGGGGTAATTCTTCTTACGTTAATCCTTGGTTTGGCCATTGCTATAGAGCGTATCATTTATTTAAATATGTCAACTACAAACACTCAAAAATTAGCAGAGGACGTAGAGTCGGCATTAAACAGTGGTGGGATTGAAGCTGCAAAAGACGTAGCACGAAATACAAGAGGGCCTGTTGCTTCCATTTATTATCAAGGGCTGGATCGCGCTAATGAGGGTATTGATGTAGCTGAAAAAGCTGTAGTGGCTTATGGAGGAGTGCAAATGGGGCAACTTGAGAAAAACATCTCTTGGATTTCACTTTGTATTGCTTTAGCCCCGATGCTCGGATTCTTAGGAACTGTTATCGGGATGATTGTGGCATTTGATAGAATTCAGGCGGCAGGAGATATGAATCCTTCGTTAGTGGCAGGTGGTATTAAAGTGGCCCTTTTAACAACAGTTTTTGGTTTAGTGGTGGCTATGATTCTTCAAATTTTCTACAACTATATCATCGCTAAAATTGACAGTATAGTTAACAGTATGGAGGATGCTTCAATCACACTAATCGATATTCTTTTCGACTACCAAACAAAAAGAACTCCAAAACTTTAATTGGATTCATCTAAATCAGTAGCACATGTCTATATATAAAATATTTAAAATAATTGCCCTGATTCTTGGTGTTATCGGTTGTATCTTTTTAGGAATTGTTATTACTAAAGGAGATGCTGCTGTAACAGCAACGGGAGAAGGGGTAGATGGCTTCTTGTACACGTCCTACGTAACAATGTTTATCATTCTTGCAGCGGTAGTGGTCTTCTTTATAGTTGATCTTATCAGTGGGAAATTCAAAAAGAACTTTTTTATAGGTTTTGGAGCATTTATTGCTGTAATAGTGATTTCATACATCCTTGCAGACGGAACCCCAATGCAATTGAGAGAAGGAGATTCTCTTTCCGGAAGTGGGGTGAAATGGGTTGAAACCGGACTTTATACATTCTATATTCTTGCCGTCGTGGCAATAGTATCAATGATTCTTTCCGGTATAAGAAAGGTAACAAAATAAAGTATGGCTAGAAGATCAGCACCGGAGATCAATGCCGGTTCAATGGCAGATATCGCTTTCTTGCTCCTCATCTTTTTCTTGGTTACAACAACCATTGAAAAAGATAAAGGAATTGCAAGACAGTTGCCGCCAATTGAAGACGTTGAAACTCCTCCGAAGATTAGAGAAAGAAACTTGTTTATCGTAACGGTAAACAGGAATGACCAATTGATGGTGAACGACGAAATAATGGATTTAAAGGATCTGAGACAAGCTGCAGTAGAATTTCTTGACAATGGTGGAGCTCCGGCCGATTCTCCGGAATATTGCAGCTATTGCCAAGGTCGAAGAAAAGCAGACTCATCAGATAATCCGGATAAGGCCATTATTTCCGTGCAAAATGACCGCTTAACTTCCTATAAAATGTACATTGCTGTCCAAAACGAGTTGGTAGGTGCTTATAACCAACTGCGTAATCGCGAATCTCAGAGATTATTTGGCTGGGATTATACAGAAATGAACAGATCTCTTGAAGAGGGAGATTTTAAAGGAAATGTAGACGATGCAAAAGAAAAATTGGAGCGCATTCAAAAGATGTACCCCATGAAACTTTCGGAAGCAGAACCTAAAAAATCCGGATCTTAAATTTTAAAAAATGTCAAAATTTAGAAAAGAACAAGCTAAGGATCTCCCGGCTATATCCACAGCGTCTCTGCCTGATATCGTTTTTATGTTGTTATTCTTCTTCATGGTTGTAACCGTTCTTAGAGACGATAACCTGTTGGTGGAAAATAAACTTCCTAAGGCAGACCAGGTTGAAAAATTAAAGAAAGATCGGTCGGTATTTATTTATGCAGGAAGACCTAGCGAGCAATATCAGGAGAAATATGGTAAGGAAGCAAAAATCCAAATTGGAGATAAATATACTGATGTCTCAAACATTAAATTTGCCCTGACCGAAGCACGTCAAAAGCTACTTCCCGAACTTCAAGATAGAGTGATGGTGGCATTGAAAGTAGATGAAAAGACGAATACGGGAATGGTCACAGATATTAAGCAGGAATTGAGAGAATTGAATATGCTAAAAGTGATCTATATTTCAAGTCCCGGAAATGAACTTGATCAGAGATAATAAATAATATTCAACTTGTAAAAAACGTCTTATTTCTTCCGGAGTAAGACGTTTTTATTTTTCACAATACTTCTACTTTTGTGTTATGCTTTGGAACCTGCGCTTTGTTTTATTCATTTTGTTCCTTCTTCCTTTGATGGCGAATGCTCAATCGCTACCTTCTGAAAGACGGGAGGATGTGGCGGATTCTCTTTATCGTGAAGATCAATTCTTTGTAGGCATCACCTATAATTTCTTGGTTAATAAACCCACAGATCTAAAGAACCGCGGACTTTCCGGTGGTATTCGCGGAGGATATTTCAGAGACATGCCGCTGAATCTAAGAAGAAACGTGGCTTTAGCTGTTGGTCTTGGACTAGCTTATGACCAGTTCGGGCATAACTTTTTCGTGGGAGAAGATGATTCCGGGAACACTATATTTCGAATCCTTGATGAAAACGTGGGTTATGACGTGAATCGGTTTAGTATGGCTTCGGTCAATATTCCTGTTGAGTTCCGGTGGCGAACTTCAACGCCTACAGACTATAGGTTTTGGAGAGCATACGCCGGCGCAACAATAGGATATGCGTACTGGTATAAAGCTTCATTTAAGCAGCTCAATAATCGTGTTGTCCAAACCAAGATTCCGGAATTTCAACCTTGGAGATTCTCAATAAACATGGCCGTAGGATATGGAACATTCAATTTCTATGCATCTTATGATTTGAATCCTTTTTTTAAGGCAAGCAATAAAGATGAAGATCTAAATATAGAGTTCAATGCTGTTAGAATCGGGCTGATGTTTTACATCCTGTAATTACAGCCACATGTTGTATAGAATAAATTGTGGAAGTGCTCCAAATAAAAAGCCAATAATAAGTTCTATGCCTGTATGAGCCTTGTTTAGAAGCCTGGAAGATGCTACCCATCCATTCGCGAAGAGGATGAAGCTAATACTTATAAGAATATGGATTTTAAAGTGAACGCTGAGTCCTATGAGAAAGATCAAAACGGCTGAGATTCCCATCTGATGTAAACTGATTTTGAATCGGAAAAGAACTAAAATAAGAGCGGAAAAAGCCGAAAAAAGTAATCCCACGAAGAAATAGTATAATTCCGGATTGTCTAACGGATCCAGGACAGTTTTGATAACCAGCAAAAGTAAGATCGACTGAATCATCAATGGATATTTTCGCTCCCGAACGTCTGATAAGTGGATGCTTTCTACTTTCCGAAAGGTTTTAAGAATGAAATATACAACAATGGGAATAGCAATGGTGATGATAGCTATAGACGAAAGATGAACTCCTGCCCATTCTCTGTCAATAAAACGAGGTGTAAGGTAGAAATACAATGCGCTGCTTATCACCGGAATGAATAGCGGATGGAACAGAATTGAGCCTGCTTTTAAAAATATCTTCATCAAATTTCTTTACGTAAACGGGCAACAGGTATATCTAACTGTTCGCGATATTTCGCAACCGTGCGGCGTGCAATAGGATATCCTTTTTCTAAGAGAATTTTTGCCAGACGATCATCGGTGAGTGGTTTGCGTTTGTTTTCTTCGGCAATGGTTATCTCGAGTATCTTTTTTATTTCCAGCGTTGAAACGTCTTCACCTTGATCGTTTTTCATAGATTCGCTGAACAAGTCTTTGATAAACTTGGTTCCATAAGGTGTGTCAATATATTTACTGTTTGCCACTCGGGAAACTGTTGACACATCCATATTGATTTTGTCTGCAATGTCTTTTAAAATCATTGGCTTCAATTTCCTCTCGTCTCCTGTTAAGAAGTATTCTTTCTGATGCTCCATAATGGCGTTCATGGTCACAAATAGCGTTTGCTGTCTTTGTCTGATAGCATCAATAAACCATTTAGCAGCATCGAGTTTCTGTTTAATAAAAAGTGCAGCATCCCGTTGAGCTTGACTCTTTTCCTTGGCTTCTTTATACCCCAAAAGCATATTGGCATATTCGGGAGAAACATGTAATTCAGGCGCATTTCTGCCATTCAAAGTAAGATCGAGCTCGCCATCTATGATTCTTATGGTAAAATCAGGAACAATGTGTTCAATGATTCGCGTGTTTCCCGAATAGCTTCCGCCCGGCTTTGGATTTAATAACTCTATCTCGCGAATGGCTTCCCGAAGTTGATCTTCCGAAATATTCAACCTTTCAATGAGCCTGGAATAATGTTTCTTTGAAAAAGGTTCGAAATATTCTGCAAGCAGTGTTTTCGCAAGGTTAATGGAAGGAGTGGGGTCCTTTCTATCCAATTGGATTAAAAGACATTCTTGTAAATCTCGTGCACCCACCCCGGAGGGATCAAGTTGTTGTACTACTTTTAGAACTTTTTCCACCTTTTCCTCAGTGGTATATAAATTTTGTGTAAACGCAAGATCATCTACAATTTCTTGAGATTCCCGTCTTAAGTATCCGCTTTCATCAATGCTACCCACTAAAAAGCGAGCTATTTCTTTTTCATCTGCTTCCAGACGAAAGGTGTTCAATTGTTGCAATAAGTATTGATTGAAAGACATTCCGGCCGCAAAAGGTATTTCACGCTCCTCGTCATCGGCACTATAATTATTTGCAGAAAGCTTGTAACTGGGGATTTCATCGTCACTTAAATACTCATCGACATCAAAATCTGTTTCGATAACTTCATTTCCATCATCATAGTTATCATCATAGTTGTCTGTGTCATACTCATTTTCAAAAGAATCTTCTTCCTCTTTTCCGCGCTCTAAGGCGGGATTTTCTTGAAGCTCTTGGGCAATTCGTTGTTCAAAAGCCTGCGTAGGAAGCTGGATCATCTTCATCAACTGAATTTGTTGTGGAGATAACTTTTGAGAGAGTTTTAAATTTAATTGTTGTTTCAGCATAATTTTTGCAATACTCCATAAAGTTAAAAAAAACCGACCACTATAAAAAGATGCGATCGGTTTTTAGATATACTTTAAAGAACTTCCTGTTTCTTCTTATTCATTCTAATATTCAGCATGTCCTGGAGTTCGCGGATAGGGTATTACATCTCTAATGTTACTCATTCCTGTTGTAAACTGTACAAGTCTCTCAAACCCAAGCCCAAAACCGCTGTGTTTAACCGTTCCAAATTTACGCAGCTCCAGGTACCAGTAAAGTTCCTTTTCATCGATATTCATGGTTTTCATCTTTTCAACCAAAACATCATACCGCTCTTCCCGTTGAGATCCTCCTACAATTTCTCCAATTCCGGGAAAAAGAACATCCATTGCCCTCACCGTTTTTCCATCCTCATTCAGTCGCATATAGAAGGCCTTAATTTTTGCAGGATAATCAAAAAGAATCACCGGCGATTTGAAATGTTTTTCCACGAGATACCTCTCGTGTTCACTCTGTAAATCGGCACCCCATTCTTCAATGATATATTTGAATTTTTTCTTTTGGTTGGTTTTAGATTTTTTAAGAATTTCAATGGCTTCCGTATAGCTGATTCTGACGAAGTTATTATCAATGATAAATTGCAGCTTTTCACGCAATTTCATTTCACTCCTTTCCGATTCAGGCTTGTTTTTTTCTTCCTCAAGCAGGCGTTGCTCTAGGAATTCCAGATCGTCGGCACAATTATCCAGTGCATATTTCACCACATATTTGATAAAATCTTCAGCCAGATCCATGTTGTCATCCAGGTCATAAAAAGCAACTTCCGGTTCGATCATCCAGAATTCGGCTAAATGACGACTTGTATTGGAATTTTCTGCACGAAAAGTTGGTCCGAACGTGTAAACTTTTCCCAATCCCATGGCATATGTTTCTGCTTCCAACTGCCCACTCACGGTTAAATTGGTTTTTTTACCAAAGAAATCTTTGGAGAAATCAATTTTTCCGTCCTTGTCTAATGGAGGGTTGTTGGTGTCAAAAGAAGAAACAGTAAACATTTCTCCGGCACCTTCAGCATCACTGCCTGTGATAATGGGAGAATGCATATAGTAAAATCCATTCTTATTGAAATATTCATGAATCGCAAAGGCAAGTTTTGACCGAACGCGCATGATTGCCCCGAAAGTGTTGGTTCGAATTCGTAAATGAGCCTGCTCCCTCAAGGTTTCCAGAGAATGTCTTTTAGGAGAAAGAATGGTAAGCTTTACGTCATCAGGATTGGCCTCTCCCAGGATCTGAACGGAACTGACTTGTATTTCTAATTGTTGTCCTTGACCCTGACTTTCCGTGAGGGTTCCATTAACTTCGATGGCGGCGGCGGTAGTTATTTTTTTTAGTACATCGTTCGGGATCTCTTCAAAATCAACCACACATTGAATATTTTTTATGGTGGAGCCGTCATTCAAAGCGATAAATCGGTTACTTCTAAAAGACCGAACCCATCCTCGAATAGTAACTTCTTGACCGGTAGGAATAGTTTGCAATAAATCTGCTACAGTTTTGTATTGCATGATGATAATTTTATGGGTGCAAAGATACTTTTTATTCGGCTTTAAAAGCAATAAAGAAATAAACGAATCATCGTGTCAACGGGCGAGATGAATGTCATTATAATTCAAATAAAAAGAGCGACTGAAAAAAGTCGCTCTTAAACCGGAGTCAAGTTATTTAAACTGTCATGATTTCTTTTTCTTTCTTGACATACATTTCATCAACCTTTTTAATATGGCTGTCTGTCATTTCTTGAATATCTTCCTCCAAAGATTTTTTGAGATCCTCGGATATATCTAATTCTTTTAAGCTGTTATTTGCATTTTTCCGATCGTTTCGAATTCCGATTTTTGCTTCTTCGGCCACCGCTTTGGCCTGTTTGGCAAGATCCCGCCGTCTTTCTTCCGTTAGGGGAGGGACGTTGATGATCACACTTTCGCCGTTGTTCATTGGGTTGAAGCCGAGGTTTGCATAAAGAATTCCTTTTTCGATTTCCGGGATCATCTTCTTTTCCCAGGGTTGAATGGTAATTGTCATTCCATCCGGTGTGTTGACGTTTGCAACTTGACTTAAAGGTGTCGGGTTTCCATAATATTCAACCATCACACTTCCTACCATGGCAGGAGATGCTTTTCCAGCACGAATGTTCAGGTATTGCTTGTCCAGATGCTTTAATGCATTGGCCATAGCCTCTTTTGTGCTGTCGAGGATAATTTCTATTTCTTCTTCCATAACAAAGGGAGTTTAATTTCTATTTAGATTCCTGCAAATTTACAATAGTTCCCACTTTTTCTCCGGATACCACTTTCAACAGATTGTTGCGTGTATTCATATCAAAAACAATGATGGGCAGTTCATTTTCCTGGCTTAAAGTGAAAGCGGTAGTATCCATTACTTTAAGACCTTTTTGAAGCACATCATCAAAAGTAATAAAATCAAATTTGGTTGCAAGTTTGTCTTTTTCAGGGTCACTGGTGTAGATTCCGTCCACTCGTGTTCCTTTCAGAATGACATCGGCATTAATTTCTATTGCCCGGAGGACAGCAGCCGAATCGGTTGTGAAATAAGGGTTGCCCGTTCCTCCTCCAAAAATGACTACACGACCTTTTTCGAGATGACGGATCGCTTTTCGGCGGATAAATGGTTCTGCTACTTCATTGATGTTGATAGCAGTTTGCAGCCGGGTAGGAATGTCTTCATCTTCCAGAGCACTTTGAAGGGCAAGCCCGTTAATAACAGTTGCCAGCATCCCCATATGGTCAGCCTGTACACGATCCATGCCACTGCTGGCACCTGCCAATCCTCTGAAAATATTACCACCGCCAATAACAATGGCTACTTGTACATTTTTATCGGTAACTTTTTTAATTTCAAGAGCATATTCTTTAAGACGTTCGGGGTCAATACCATATTGGCGTGAACCCATCAATGCTTCACCTGAAAGTTTTAAAAGAATTCTTTTATACATAGTCGAAATTTGCTGTGGCAAAAATAGAAAAAAATTTTAAGGCAGAAGGAGTTAAGATGAAGTAGAAGAGGTAGAAAACCTATCGACCAGGTGAGATGTCATGAGTGGATAGCATAGGTTTGATAAATGGCAGAGCAAAAAAGATATGAAAGAAGTCACAATGGCTGTCAAGCGGTGCTGTTTGTCTTCAAGGACGGTTTTGGCAATAAAGATAAAGACCAAAAAAAAGAGACTGAAAATCAATCCAGTCTCTTTTTCATAATATATTCAGCGTCTTATGCTAAAGACACCCTTTTAAAACCAACGATTTCAACATCGCCAAAGGATTTCACATAGTCGGCAACATTTTTCTTTTCATCTTTAATAAAAGTTTGATCAAGCAAAGCTTTTTCAAGATCAAGAGTAGTGTTGTCTTTTATGAAACGGTCTATTTTTCCGGGAAGGATTCTGTCCCAGATATTTTCCGGTTTTCCTTCTGCTTTCAATTCTGCTTTTGCATCCTCTTCGGCTTTAGCCAATACTTCAGGAGTTAATTGAGCTCTAGAAATATATTGTGGAACGTTTTTAGGTGTTTTCCCTAATCTTCCCAATTCAATATTTTCTTTTTCTATAGCTGCAATTCTTGCTTCGGTTTCAGAAGCGATGAATTCAGGATCAAAATCGTGATAAGAAAGGGTAGTAGCGCCCATAGAAGCTACTTGCATTGATACGTCTTTCGCCACTTCTTCCGCATTGTCAATTTTCTTGGACAAACCTGTGAGTGCAGCAATTTTATTTCCGTGAACATATGAACCTACGTAAGGTGCTTCAAGAGTTTCAAATCCCCCAATTTCAATTTTTTCGCCAATAACACCCGTCTGTTCTGTCAATTTTTCTTGAACAGTCATTCCATCGAAATCAGCATTGAGGAAATCTTCTTTGGAGTTGTAGTTGATGGCAATTTCTGCCATTTTGTTTGCCAAGTCAACGAAATCTTGATTTTTGGCTACAAAATCTGTCTCACAGTTAAGAGATAGAGCAACCCCTTTAGTGTGATCATCATTAATTTTTACGGTTGCAACGCCTTCACTAGAATCACGATCAGCACGTTTTTCGGCAACTTTCTGTCCTTTCTTTCTAAGGATAGAGATTGCTTCATCCATATCGCCATTTGCTTCAACAAGTGCATTCTTGCAATCCATCATTCCTGCACCTGTAGCCTGTCTAAGTTTATTTACGTCTGCTGCAGTTATTTTACTCATAATAATATTTTTTAAGTCCTGAAATATCAGGTGCGACTAATTCGCCATAATGATAAATTTTTAGAAAAACATTGGATTACTTACCAACGCGTGTTCTTTTACGACCACCTTTTGATTTTGAATCTTCATCATCTTCATCATCAATTACAGTGGTAACCTTCATTTCTCCTTCTTCCTCTTCGGTATCTTCTTCGTCTTTTCCTCCTTTTCTATCAGAAATTCCTTCAATGATAGCGTCGGTAACATATCCGATAACAGCTTCAATTGACTTTGAAGCGTCGTCATTACTTGGAATTACATAGTCAATATCGCGCGGATCACTATTAGTATCTACCATTGCGAAAATAGGAATATTCAATTTTAACGCCTCGGCAACTGCAATGTGTTCGCGAATGATATCCACCACGAAAAGAGCTGCAGGAAGACGGCTCATGTCAGAAATTGATCCTAAGTTCTTTTCTAGCTTCGCACGAAGACGATCAACAGCCAAACGTTCTTTTTTAGACAAGGTGTTGAATGTTCCGTCTTGTTTCATACGGTCAATAGCCGACATTTTTTTAACTGCCTTACGGATGGTAACGAAGTTGGTCAACATTCCTCCGGGCCATCTTTCTGTAATGTAAGGCATGTTTGCAGCTTTCGCTTTTTCGGCAACAATGTCTTTTGCTTGTTTTTTAGTGGCTACGAAAAGAATTTTTCTTCCACTTGCAGCAATCTTTTTAAGAGCTTCTGAAGCCTCTTCAATTTTTGCAGCGGTTTTGTAAAGGTTGATAATGTGGATTCCGTTTCGCTCCATGTAAATGTAAGGAGCCATATTTGGATTCCATTTGCGGGTAAGGTGTCCAAAATGAACACCGGCGTCAAGTAATTTCTTAACTTCTACTTTGTTTGCCATTTTGTTTTAGTTTACGTTCTGTCAAGGATAGCAACCGTTTCGTATATCCGAACTTGGTTTAGATGCTAAACTAACTCCCGAAAATCGGGATAACAGCTTTGTGGTGAATAATAAATATGAACTTAAAAATATGGTTGTGCCGAATCCTGAGAGTCGGCACAACCAAAATTGTATATTAACGTTTAGAGAACTGGAATTTCTTACGGGCTTTCTTCTGTCCGTATTTCTTACGTTCAACCATTCGGGGGTCTCTGGTTAAGAGTCCTTCAGGTTTTAAAATTCCACGATTTTCCTCATCTACTTGACACATTGCTCTGGAAATAGCCAAACGAACTGCTTCTGCCTGACCGGTAATCCCTCCGCCAAAAACATTCACGTTTATGTCAAAAGACTCTTCATTATTAGTAAGTGCAAGAGGTTGCTTTACTTTGTATTGGAGTGTCTGAGTGGTAAAGTAGTTTTCTAAATCACGGTTATTAATCGTGATTTTTCCGTTTCCGCCTTTAACATAGATACGAGCAACGGCTGTTTTTCTTCTTCCTATGGTGTGAATAGTCTCCATTATTTAGCGGTATTAAGGTTAATAGTTCGGGGTTGCTGCGCCTCGTGAGAATGGTTCTCTCCGGCATAAACCTTTAGGTTTCTGAACAAATCTGCTCCTAATCTGTTTTTAGGCAGCATACCTTTTACAGCTTTTTCTACCAATCGCTTAGGGTCTTTTTTCAGCATTTCTTTAGCAGTCATGCTTCTTTGTCCTCCGGGATATCCCGTGTGACGAAGGTAGGTTTTGTCATCCCACTTATTGCCTGATAAATTGATTTTCTCGGCATTGATGATGATCACATTGTCTCCACAATCCACGTGTGGAGTGTAATTGGTTTTGTGTTTTCCGCGAAGTAAAATAGCTACTTCACTCGCAAGACGACCCAATGCCTGGCCGTCCGCATCAACCAATAGCCATTCTTTCTGAACGGTGTTCTTGTTGGCCGATACTGTTTTGTAACTTAATGTATCCATTAGTTTTTTGTCAAAAGTTAATAAATCATTGTTTTTCTTAAATGCAGATGCCCGCTTTTAAGAGCGTGCAAATGTACTGCTATTTATTTGAAATGCAAGGGTTGATGTTTTTTATTTTTATCAAAAAGATTATTCTGGAGCTTCTGAATTTTTAATCCGATCAAAAAGTTCAATTTTAACAATATAAGAATTGTTGTGAATTAAAAAAGCTCTTTTTTTGCCGCTTAATTTCAAAATAATACAAAACATGAAAAATTTATTAGCGATCGGATTGATGCTTTTAGTATTTGTTTCCTGCTCAAGTGATGACAACAACGGCAACAACAATCAAGAAGTTGCTGTTCAGGGAACTTGGAAACTCACTTCTATTCAAACCGAGACAGCTTTCGATCTCAATAATGACGGAACAGCTACGCGCGATTTAATGGTTGAAACCGACTGTTACCAAAACGAAACTATCGAGTTTAATTCCGGAGGAACGGGTAAGGCAATCTCAAGATCTTATGCCGACATTGAATTGGAAATTATTGTAGGAACGACCAATGAATATGCTTATACCGTTGAGTGTGTGGCTGAAGATGACATCGATACTTTTACTTACACACAAAATGGAAATAAAGTTTCTCTTGATTTAGATGGAGACACCATCACTGCAACTTTGGGTGGCAACACGCTGACCTATGTGATCCAAAGCGGTTTCTTTGTGGAAACAGTAGTGGACGGAGATGTAGTTTATTTGATAGAAGATTTGAAATTTGTCTATACCAAAGAATAGGAATTCATTTATTGATTAAAAAAAAGAGTTTGAGCATTGGGTTCAAACTCTTTTTTTAACAAATATCTTAATGTGCTTCGAGCCAGTTTTGTCCCACATCAATTTCCACCAGTAGGGGAACTGTTAAAAGATGAGCATTTTCCATTTCATGCTGCACGAGTTCTTTAATTTGTTCTAGTTCAGGTTTGTAAACATCAAAAACCAACTCGTCATGAACTTGAAGGAGCATGCGTGTTTTCAGGTTCTCTTTTTTCAGACGATTGTGGATGTTGATCATTGCAATCTTAATGATATCGGCGGCACTTCCTTGAATCGGGGCGTTTACGGCATTTCGTTCTGCAGCGCTACGAACCATTTGATTGCGGGCATTAATATCTCTTAAATACCTTCTTCTTCCGAGAACTGTCTGAACATAACCGTTTTCTCTTGCAAATTCGATTTGATCATGGACATATTTCCGAAGCATGGGATAGGTGAGATAATAGGTGTCAATCAATTCTTTTGCTTCCGATCTGGAAAGATTGGTTTGATTACTTAATCCGAAAGCCGATACACCGTAGATGATTCCGAAATTCACTGTTTTTGCCGTATTTCGATGATCCCGGCTTACGTCCGATATGGGTATATTGAAAACTTTTGATGCCGTAGAGGTATGAATATCTTCCCTGTTTTTAAAGGCTTCGATCATGTTATTTTCTTCACTTAATGAAGCAATAATCCTTAATTCTATTTGAGAATAGTCTGCTGCAAGTAAAACATGGTTTTCATCTCGAGCTATAAAAGCCTTACGTACTTGTCTTCCGCGTTCGGTTCTAATCGGAATATTCTGTAGGTTTGGATTATTGGAAGCCAATCGTCCTGTGGCGGCCACTGTTTGCACAAAATCTGTATGTACTCTTCCGGTGGAAGAAGCAACTTGTAGCGGGAGTGCATCGACATAAGTACTTTTCAGCTTTGTCAGCCCGCGGTATTCCAGAACGTCCCGAATGATTTGCACCTCTTTTGCCAGGGAAATAAGAACATCTTCGGCAGTTGAGAATTGACCCGTTTTTGTCTTTTTTGGTTTATCGATAAGTTTCAGTTTTCCGAATAGAATATCTCCAAGTTGTTTGGGAGAAGAAATATTAAACCTTTCTCCCGCTTCAGAATAGATGCGTTCTTCAAGTTCTTGAATGTCTTTTTCCAGTGCTGCCGATAAATGATTCAGGAAATCTACATCCAGATTTATTCCCTCCAGCTCCATTGCCGCCAGAACTCGAAGCAGTGGGATCTCAAGAGTGTTAAACAGATCCATGGTTCCCGCATCATTCAATTCAAGCTCAAAATGCTGTTTTAGTTGATGAATAATGTCGGCATTTTCAACAGCATATTGCATTATTGATTCCTTAGAGACTTCAGAAATGGGGATTTTGTTTTTTCCTTTTCCAATGATTTCTGTGAAGTCAATGGGTGTATAATTTAAGTAGGTTTCACTTAAAACATGAAGGTCATGCCGCATATCCGGATTAATAAGATAATGGGCTATCATTGTATCAAACAATTTTCCTTCAAAACTGATTCCATACTTTGCCATTACCTTTAGATCATTCTTTAAGTTTTGACCGATAATCTCCACTTCCGGATTTTCAAAGAACTTTCTTAATTGCAGAAGCTCAGCTTCAAATTCCTTAGAATCTGATGAAAAACTATAATAAAAACCGGTTCCTTTTTTCCAAGAGAATGCCATTCCAACCAATTCAGCCTCCAAGCAATTATCGCTATTGCTTATAATATCAATACACACACTTTTTTGGCTGAAAAGTTCTTCTAAAAATAATTTCTGACTTAAACCTGGTTTGACTAATTGGTAGAAGTGGGGAGTAGTAGAAATGGTGGCTCGTGTGTTTATGTCTTCGATTAAGGAAACTCCTTCTCCTTCAGAATCGAATAAAGAGAATTGGCCGCTGCCGGCTGTAATGGTTACTCCCGAGACTGTCTGGACTGTGGTTTTTCCGGATGGTTTGATTTGTGCTGTTCCTTCTACCGAGAATAAGTTCAGGAATTGATCCTTGAGTCGCCGAAATTCCAATTCTTCAAAGATGATTTGGACTTTTTCGCCATCGGGCATCGTGAGTTCGAAATCTTTCTCATCAAAGACTACATCACAATCTGTATAAATGGTAGCAAGTTTCTTTGAAAGTCTGCCGAGCTCCGCATGCTCTTCAATGCGTTCTTTCATTTTGCCGGTCAATTGATGCGTATTGGCTAATAAATTTTCCATAGATCCATATTCGGCTATGAATTTTTTTGCAGTTTTTTCACCCACGCCCGGTAATCCGGGAATGTTATCACTAGCATCTCCCATCATTCCTAAAAAATCGATGACTTGTTCCGGTCTCTCTACTCCAAAACGCTCCTGAACTTCCGGCACACCCCAAATATCTATTCCATTGCCCATGCGTGCCGGTCGGTACATGAAGATATTTTCAGAAACCAGCTGAGCAAAATCCTTATCAGGGGTAACCATAAACACTTGATAGCCTTCTTTTTCTGCTTGCTTTGCCAGAGTGCCGATTAGGTCATCAGCCTCTAATCCTGATAATTCAATAACCGGAATATTCATGGCTCTAAGAATGTCCTGAATAATGGGAACGGCCTCTTTTATAGCATCAGGAGTTGGCGGTCTGTTTGCTTTATACTCGTCAAAAAGTTCTGATCGCTCGGTGCTTCCATCTTTATCAAAGGCCACAGCCAAATGATCGGGCTTTTCTCTGCGTATTACATCAAAAAGTGTATTCATAAAGCCCATAATTGCTGAGGTGTCTTGCCCTTTACTGTTCACTATAGGATTTTTTATAAGCGCATAATAGCCTCTAAAAATTAATGCATAAGCATCAAGAAGAAACAAGCGTTTTTGGTTATTCATATTTTAATTTTTGTATCGTGAATTATTAAGCAACATTCAAAATTAAGAGAAAAACTTCCTCTGTGCCGGAGGTTGATTAAAAATAAAAATGCCGCACCACTCCGGCACGGCATCTATAATTTATGGAAGATCAATTTATTTTTTGTTATTGACTTCCTGAATATACTTTTCCAAAGCCATGGTCATAGATGGCGTCTCAGGAGTTGGAGCCTGAATATCAACACGAAGCCCCATGTCCTCAGCGGCTTTAACAGTGGTATTGCCGAAAACCGCTATGCGAGTGTCATTTTGTTTAAAATCCGGAAAATTTTCAAACAAAGACTCTATTCCGCTTGGACTGAAAAATACTAAGATGTCATAATACACATCTCTCAAATCTGATAAGTCACTAATGACCGTACGGTAGAAGGTTGCTTCTTTCCAATCCACTTTCAAATCGTCCATAATTTGAGGGATCTCCGGTTTTAGTTTGTCAGACGAAGGAAGAAGAAATTTTTCTCCTTTATATTTCTTAATAATGGGTGCTAAATCAGAGAATGTTCTTTTTCCAACGTAAATTTTTCTTTTTCGATACACCACGTATTTTTGAAGATAAAAAGCAACTGCTTCACTTAAACAAAAATACTTCATCGTGTCAGGCACCTTAAAACGCAATTCTTCCGCAATTCGGAAAAAATGGTCCACAGAGTTTCTACTGGTCAGAACAACGGCGGTATAATTATTTAAATCTACTTTCTGACTCCGAACCTCTCTGCCGCTTACCCCCTCCACGTGGATAAAAGGTCTGAAATCGATTTTCACCTTTTGTTTTTCGCTCAGGTCAAAATATGGCGAACTCTCTACTTTGGGTTCCGGCTGGGATACAAGGATTGTCCTCACTTTCATAGTAACGCTTGATTTTTCTTTTTTAAGATAATCACTATTTAAAAAATAGATAATACAGGATTATATATGGGGAAATTTCAAGTGCGCAAAGATACAAAATAAAATAAAGAAAATAGAAGTTGATCGATTTCCAATTTCTTCTAAATAAGGAGAGCAGTGAAAGAATATTTCCCAAAATGATAGCCGCTACAAAAAATAGTATTCCTGATCGAGAAGGAGTAAAGGCATATAAGAAAATGAGATTGCCAATAAAGATGAATAGAGACAGAAAATTGCGGTAGGCCAATTTTTCATAAAGGTAGGTGTCAATAAAAGATTCAATGGAAAAAACGTTTCCTATGATCTTTTCGACAAGAACTTTCCCGAGCACAAAAACACAATATAGTGTAACAATCCGGAGAAGCAATAAGGTGTCACCGGGAGGTGTGTCAAACAGATAAACAGAAACAAACCGGAGAAGTATTGCGACATTAATTATCTGAAAAATAAAAAAGGTGAGATTAAAAGAATGAGGCAGCCGATCTTCTTTTCCATGAACATTAAGAAATTTGCCGCTTACGGGGAGTGAAAGCAGATCAACAAATCTTCTAGGATAGGTTTGTCTAAGTACCGCAAGTATAATAAAGGAAATTACCAATAAAATGGTAGTCCAGTTGTAACTGAAAAAAATTCTTTCAGACAGTTCCAAAATAATACTGATTTGGCTACAAATGTAAATCAATTTAAGTTGCTCCGGACTTTTGAAACTTTTAGAAAAAGAAGCAAAAAGATTTTGGTCAAAAAAAAGTTACCTTTGCAGAAACGAGGAGATATGCCAAAGGCATTGGTAGTTGTGCCTACTTTTAATGAGGTTGAGAATATCCGCAAATTATTGGAGCGAGTGTTTTCTCTACGTGTTCCTTTCCATGTTCTGGTAGTCGATGACGGATCTCCTGATGGAACGGCAGACGAGGTGGAAGCGCTTATTCCATTTTATGAGAACAAACTTTTTCTTTTACAACGGAAAACAAAGAACGGATTAGGAACAGCATATATAGCAGGTTTTAAATGGGCACTAGAGCAAGATTATGAATATATTTTTGAAATGGATGCCGATTTTAGCCATAACCCGAGAGATCTAAATAGGCTTTATCATGCATGTGCACATGAAGGATTTGATGTAGCTATCGGATCACGATATGTAAAAGGTGTGAATGTGGTAAATTGGCCTATGAGCCGTGTTCTTCTATCTTGGGTAGCTTCAAAATATGTGCAAGCCATAATGCGTATTAATATTCACGATGCCACAGCCGGATTTATCTGTTACAAGAGAAAAGTACTGGAAACTATTAATCTCGATCGAATTCGATTTGTGGGCTACGCGTTTCAAATTGAAATGAAATTTAAAGCTCATTTTGCCGGATTTAGGATTAAAGAAGTCCCTGTGATTTTCACAGATCGAGTAAAGGGAGAATCAAAAATGAGTTCCAAGATAATTTCTGAAGCTATTTTCGGAGTGATAAAAATGAAAACAAAAAGTGTTTTTAGCCCTAGAAGGTTCAAGAATAAATTTTTCCACAATTTATAACGGTAGAATTTCAACTAAACAAAAATTTTAAATGAATTCCATTTTAATAAAAAATGCGCATCTGGTAAACGAGGGGAAGATTGCGCAAAATGATGTGATGGTTGTTGATGGACGCATTGAAGAAATAGCTCCTTCAATAAGTGTAAAATCTGTGGATACTAAAATTATTGATGCAGATGGATTATACCTGATGCCGGGAATGATTGATGACCAAGTACATTTTAGGGAGCCGGGACTAACGCATAAGGCAGATATACTGTCAGAATCGGCGGCGGCAGTGGCAGGGGGAATCACTTCTTTTATTGAAATGCCAAACACAGTTCCACAGGCCACAACTATAGATTTATTAGAAGAAAAATTTGCTATAGCCGCCAAAACTTCATGGGCAAACTATTCCTTTATGTTTGGCGGAACAAATGACAATCTTGAGGAAATTTTAAAAGTGGATCCTGCTAAGGTTGCGGGGCTAAAATTGTTTCTCGGTTCTTCTACAGGCAATATGCTGGTAGATGATCCGAAAGTACTGGAAGAGATTTTTTCTAAAACAACCCTACTAATATCTGCTCATTGCGAAGATGAGGTCACCATAAAAAACAACCTTCAAAAAGCGATTGCCAAATATGGAGATGCAATTCCTATTGCTATGCATCCTGAGATAAGAAGTGAGGAAGCATGCTATATTTCATCTTCTCGCGCAGTAGCTTTGGCAAAGAAAACAGGAGCTCGTCTTCACGTTTTTCATGTTTCTACAGAGAAAGAAACCCATCTTTTTGAAAATAAAAAACCGCTTGCAGAAAAGAAAATTACTGCTGAGGTTTGTGTGCATCACCTATGGTTTTCTGATGAAGATTACGCTACAAAAGGAACCAAGATCAAATGGAATCCGGCGGTAAAAACATCCAAAGACAGGGAAGGATTGCTAAAAGCTTTGCTTGATGGCCGGATTGATGTGATAGCTACCGATCATGCTCCACACACCGTAGAAGAAAAAGAAGAAAATTACTTAAATGCACCTTCCGGAGCGCCTATGGTGCAACATGCATTGGTAACGCTGCTGGAAATGTATCATCAAGGAAAAATAAGTTTGGAAAAAATAGTTGAAAAATTCGCACACAACCCTGCAATTCTGTTTAGGATAAAAGATAGAGGATTTATTCGTGAAGGATATAAGGCAGATCTTGTTTTGATTGATCTCAACTTCCCATGGAAAGTAAAAAGAGAAAATATCCTCTATAAATGCGGATGGTCTCCTCTAGAAGGACTCAATTTCAAATCCAAAGTCACTCACACCATTGTGAACGGGGTTCTGGTATATGCAAATGGAAAACTTCAGCATAAAGGAAATGCGGAACGATTGGAATTTAGAGTATGAAAAGGATAATATTGTTATTATTGGTCGGCAGCTTTTTTTCCTGCCAAAATGTACAACGCCCGGAGAAGCCGACAGATCTCATTCCAAAAGAAAAAATGGTGGACATACTTACTGAAAGCTATTTAGCCACCGCTGCGCGTGGCGTGGGAAATAAAAACGTCTTGGGACAAAATGTAAAGCTGGATTCTCTTATATATGCCAAATATCAGATTGACAGTCTTCAATTTTTAAAGAGTAATGATTATTATGCAGCAGATATAAATTCTTATATAGAAATTTTTGAAGAAGTACAAAACCGCCTAAGTGAAATGGAGCGCGATTATGACAGTGCCCGTGAAGTGGAACAACAACTTCAAGACAGCATAGTGGATCAAGAAATAAAAGCTAAACGATTTCTAGAAAGAACAGCTCAAAAAGCAGGTTCTACCGGTTCTTAAAAAGCATGCGCAACGTATCTGAGATAGGGATAAAGTTGTAGTTGAGCGCTTTTATTATTTTAGAAGAATTATAAGTAGTTGTGGAGAACATGGATCGAACAAGATCTTTGGGAAGTTTTCTACGGGTTCTAAATAAGAAGTGAGAAAGACTGTCAAGACTGCTGATAATTTCCATTAAAAATCGGGATAAACGATACTTGGGAGGCTTATTTCCCGAGAGCAGACTTATTTCAGAGAGCAGTTTTTTGATTGGGATATTGGACGAAACTAAGACGTATCGCTCATTGACAATGGAAGCGTCCATCAGCCTGATCATAATCTGCGCAACATCCCTTACATCAACAGTACCTATAATGCCCGAAGGATAAAAATTTAAACCTTTTTTTGCTACATTGACTATTTGACTGCTTGCATCTTTGTGCGGAGAAACGCCAAGAATCACTCCGGGATTCACTATCACTGCATCCAAGCCTTCTTGTGTTCCTCGCCATACTTCCATTTCAGCTCCATATTTGCTGATGGCATAAACACTGTTTTTCTCATCCGGATTCCAGAAGCTGCTTTCGTCTATAGATTCCTGTTTAGGCTTTTTAGAGAGGGTGGCAATGGAGCTTACAAAGCATAATTTTTTAATTCCAAAATGCAAACAAAGATTTACAATATTGGCAGTGCCTTCAATATTCACCTTTTTTAAAAGATGGTATTTTGAAGGATTAAAATTAACCATAGCCGCACAATGATACACTTCAGTAATGCCCTCAAAAACTCTTTCTAAGGCCGGAATGTCTGTGATGTCTGCTTGCAACCATTCTATTGAGTCAAAGAGAATAGCACCATCTTTGGAATAAAGCTCAAAGATAGATTTGACTTTCTCCAGACTGCTCTTTGTTCTGTAGATGGCGCGCACTTGATATTTTGCTTTCAGAAGAAAATAAAGCAAATGGCTCCCCACCAAACCTGTCCCGCCTGTCACTAGTATCATAAGGGCGAAAATACTACATTATAAAGTTTAGTCGACTTCTGATTCTTAAATTATTATTGGAGAAGGAAATGCCCGGTCAGAGGAACTGAAAGAATGATTGATGGAATCCTTTCTCTTCATTTCAAATTTCAATATGAGAAACTTATCTTTGCCCAAATTTTATGAAAAATGCAAAATAAATTTGTTGAAGAGCTGCAGTGGCGAGGTATGATCAATGATATTATGCCCGAGACAGGAAATCACCTCGATGAATCTATGAGAACGGCCTATGTAGGGTTTGATCCCACCGCTGATTCACTGCATATCGGACACTTAGTTCCTATCTTGTTACTTGCACATTTTCAGCGTCACGGTCATAAGCCTGTGGTATTGGTAGGAGGGGCCACCGGAATGATTGGAGATCCTTCTATGAAAAGTGCTGAAAGAAACCTTCTGGATGAGGAAACACTGAAAAAGAACCAAAATGGAATCCAAGCGCAATTATCGCGGTTTCTGGATTTCTCAGAATCCAACCCAAATGGAGCGGTTATGGTGAATAACTATGACTGGATGAAGGATTTCTCATTTCTTGAATTTATCCGAGTTATAGGAAAGCATATAACGGTGAACTACATGATGGCAAAAGACTCTGTCAAAACGCGTCTAAGTGGAGAACATTCTGAGGGGTTGTCGTTCACCGAGTTCAGCTATCAGTTAATCCAAGGATATGATTTTCTTCACTTGTATCAAACGCTAAATTGTACTTTCCAAATGGGAGGAAGTGACCAATGGGGGAATATTACTACCGGAACTGAATTGATTCGTCGAGTAGAAGGCGGAAAAGGATATGCCTTAACGTGTCCATTGATTACAAAAAGCGATGGGACCAAATTTGGAAAAACAGAAGGAGGTAATGTATGGCTGGATCCGGAAAGGACATCGCCTTATAAATTTTTTCAGTACTGGTTAAATACCGCTGATGAAGATGCCGAACGTTATATTAAAGTATTCACTTTTCTTGACAAAGAGGTGATTGAGGAATTGATAACTGAGCATAAGGCCGCTCCGCATTTAAGGGTGCTTCAAAAGAGACTTGCAGAGGAAATCACAGTTATCGTGCATGGCAAGGAGGAGTATTTGAAAGCAGAAAAGGCTTCTCAAATTTTATTTGGACAGTCCACTGCAGAAGATCTCCAAATGCTTGATGAGAAAATGTTTTTGGAAATATTTGACGGAGTTCCAAAAGTGGATTTAAAAATGGAAGAGCTGGAAAAGGGTTTGGATATCA
The DNA here is from genome assembly GCA_035654795.1 of Flavobacteriaceae bacterium. Classification (GTDB taxonomy): domain Bacteria; phylum Bacteroidota; class Bacteroidia; order Flavobacteriales; family Flavobacteriaceae; genus JAAYLC01. The sequence goes on along the minus strand of DASRWC010000047.1, from coordinate 22,904 downwards.
TTGCCGCCTTGGGTGAAAAATCCAATTTCTTAAAATCCAATGGAGAAGCACGTCGCGCACTAAAAGAAAATTCCATTTCACTTAATAGAGAAAAAATATCCGAAGGATATATCATAACCGGGAAAGATCTGATCAACAATCAGTTTGTGTTGTTGCAACGGGGAAAGAAAAACTATTATATCATACGGTTCAGGTAAATCTCTTCGCTCTAAAATCAGAAAATCCCCGCTTTTCACGGGGATTTTCCTACTAACTAACCAACCAAATTATGAAAAATCATCACTCTTTCACATTGCTTTTGTCGTATTACCCCTTGATTACTTACAGAAAGTAAAAGTTAAAGTTTTTCTAAAGAACCATCAAGTTGCACCCTCGGATATCGCTATTGTCGAAGCGTCCTTTGATTTCAAATGAATTGTCGGGATAAACAACCCCGAGATCCTGAGTAGCAATAAAAGAACAGGAATTTATATTAGCCAGATCGATAACATTTATTCCTCCGGTTTTTCCTTTTATCAAAGTCAAGGGATCTTCGGGATCTCTTGTAAGGATCTTCATCCACGGTGGGCACCCAAAAATCCCTCCACCATTAGAATAAGCTTGCGATAGGAGTTCAGTCATGCCATACTCACTATGAATGGCAGGCACTCCAAATCCTTCTCTTAAAATTGCATGCAGTTCTTCTTTTACCATTTCTTTGCGTTTGCCTTTCATTCCGCCGGTTTCCATGACAATGGTGTTTTGTAAAGAAAATTTTTGCTCTTCTATTAAATCGAGCAGTGCATAAGAGACGCCTAAGAGAATAATTTTTTTGCCGCTCGAATCTAATTCCCTAAGCTTGTGGCTGAGTTCTTTTAAATTATGCAAATAGAAACCGCTCTCCTCGTGACCACTTTTTTCTATAAGTTTTTGAACCATATAAATTAACGAAGATCCTTCCCGTTCCAGATAAGAAGGAAGTAAAGCCAAAAATATATATTCCCGAGGATCTCCGTAGAATTGATGAAAAATGGAAAGAAAGGCCCTCTCATAAAGAGTGATGTCAGCCACATAATGCCGACTGGTGATCTGACCGGTCGTGCCGCTACTAGTAAAAACAATATTGGAAGAAGCGCCGGCAGAAACTATTTTGTGTGTTTTGAAAAATTGAATAGGTAAAAACGGAATTTCTGCTTCGTGTCTGATCCTGGATACATTGATAGAAAGCAAGTCGCAAAATTTCCGGTACACAGGAAGATTCGTGTATTGAAAATTAAATATTTTCAAGCACATCTCCCTGAATTCTTCGTCTGTAGAAATTTCAAAAATGCTGTCTACAAAGGGGCTATTTGTCATTTCACAAAGATAATAAGACTATTGCAAAGTTAGTTTGAAGGGATGACTGATTATAATTTAAAAAAAATCGTATTAAGCGGAAAACTTTAAGATGGCAATTGAAGTTCTAACAAAAAAAGCTTTCATCTTTTTTCCGTATTAAAAGAATTTATCTTTCCTTTGAAGTGTTAAATCAATATTAAATTTTAATTATGAAAAGAGTTTTGTTTTTATTCATGGTTGTCTCAGCTTCTGCCTTAACTTTCTCAAGCTGTAGCAAGGATGATGATGGTGGTGCCGACGGGATTGTCGGGAAATGGGCCTTTGACAGGGTAGGAGGAATAATGAATGGTGAAGAGATCACCCAGCCTTATACTCACGATTGTCCTTCAAAGAAAGATTATTTAGAATTTTTAGGAAATGGTGTGATCAAATCAGTTGATTATGACAGCGACTGCGAAATGTATTCGGACGAAGGAAGATGGGAAAGAAATGGAGATAAATTAACCGTCACCGGATTCGATTCTACTACTTCAACTTTTGATATTGTTACTCTGGACAAATCAACATTGAAGCTAAAGTTTAATGAAAGTGGCATTTCAGGGTTGTTTATTTTCAAAAGAATGTAGTCCCGGACGTTAAGTTTTTTAAACCCTGAAGGATAAAATCTAGGGTTTTTTTAAAAAAGCCTCGAGAATCTTTTTTCCCGAGGCTTCATTTATTTGATATAAGGAATCTACATCATTCCGGGCATTCCTCCGCCCATTCCTCCCGGCATTCCTCCGGCATTCTCTTCTTTAATTTCGATCAAAGCACACTCTGTCGTCAAGATCATTCCTGCAACAGAAGCAGCATTTTCAAGAGCAATTCGGGTCACTTTTTTCGGGTCTATAATGCCTGCTTCAAGCATATCTACATATTTTTCAGATTTTGCATCGTAACCAAAATTCTTCTCGCCCTCCATAACCTTATTGATGACTACAGAACCCTCTCCTCCGGCGTTTTGAACAATGGTTCTTAGTGGAGCTTCTATGGCACGTGCTACAATGTTTACACCTGTAGTTTCGTCTAGACTGTCTGTAGTTATGCTTTTTAAAGTTTCAATGGCTCGAACAAGAGCAACTCCTCCACCGGCTACAATTCCTTCTTCTACGGCAGCTCTGGTAGCGTGAAGCGCATCATCCACTCTGTCTTTTTTCTCTTTCATCTCAACTTCTGATGCGGCTCCTACATAAAGAACTGCAACACCGCCTGCCAATTTCGCAAGTCTCTCTTGTAGCTTTTCTTTATCATAATCACTTGTGGTGGTCTCGATCTGTGCTTTTATCTGATTCACGCGTCCTTTGATATTGTCTTTATCTCCGGCACCGTTAACTATGGTCGTATTGTCTTTGTCCAAAGTAATTGTCTCGGCCGAACCAAGCATATCGATTGTTGCATTTTCAAGAGTGAATCCTCTTTCTTCCGCAATTACGGTTCCACCTGTAAGGATAGCGATATCTTCAAGCATGGCTTTTCTTCGATCCCCAAATCCGGGAGCTTTTACGGCTGCAATTTTCAGAGAACCTCTCAACTTGTTTACTACAAGAGTAGCAAGTGCTTCGCCATCAACATCTTCGGCAATTATCAATAAAGATCTTCCTTGTTGGGCCACAGGCTCAAGCACAGGAAGCAAATCTTTCATAGAAGAAATCTTTTTGTCATACAGAAGAACTAATGGATTCTCCAATACTGTCTGCATTTTTTCAGTGTCAGTCACGAAATAAGGAGAAAGATATCCTCGGTCAAACTGCATACCTTCCACTACTTCTACATAGGTTTCAGTACCTTTTGCTTCTTCCACAGTGATAACACCTTCTTTTCCTACCTTTCCAAAAGCGTTGGCAATTAATTCACCAATAATCTCATCATTATTTGCAGAAATAGAAGCTACCTGCTTTATCATGTCTGATGAGTTTCCGACTTTGGTAGTTTGTTTCTCAAGGTTTTCAACAATAGCAGAAACTGCTTTATCTATTCCTCTCTTTAATTCCATCGGATTTGCACCTGCAGCTACGTTTTTAAGGCCTTCTTTTACAATAGCTTGTGCTAAAACTGTAGCAGTTGTGGTTCCGTCCCCCGCCAGATCATTGGTCTTTGAGGCAACTTCTTTAACCATTTGAGCTCCCATGTTTTCAAGGGTGTCTTCAAGCTCTATTTCTTTTGCAACGGTTACCCCGTCTTTGGTTACTTGTGGTGCACCAAAAGATTTACTGATAATTACGTTTCTTCCCTTTGGTCCTAAAGTTACTTTTACGGCATCTGCCAACGCGTCTACTCCTCTTCGGATCCCGTCGCGTGCTTCTAAGTCATATTTTATTTCTCTTGCCATTTTATAGGTTTTTGTGTGAGTGTAAGTTTAAAATTAAATGATAGCCAAAATGTCGTCCTCTCTCATAATGAGATAGTCTTTGCCTTCAAATTTTAATTCGCTTCCTGAATATTTTCCATACAGAACAGTGTCTCCGACTTTTACAGTCATTTTATGGTCTTCTTTTCCTTTACCTACAGCCACTACTGTTCCTTGCTGTGGCTTTTCTTTTGCAGAATCCGGAATGTAAATTCCTGAAGCAGTTTTGGTCTCGGCCTGCTGAGGCTCTACTAAAACCCTATCCGAAAGCGGTTGAATTTTTAATGCCATTTGTTTTATTTTTTTAAAGTTAAACTTTATGATTTATTGGTTTCGGTCTCCTATTTTGCAGAAAGTATGCCAAGCAGTTTTTTGTCAGCTTCTGTAAAATCTAAATGCCAACTTGTCATTTTTTTCAACGGAAATGAAAAGGAGTGACAAAGAAAATGTAGTAGCTCAAAAGTGTATAATGGAATGGAATTTTTCGGAATTCAGATGAATGCTGTTATAGGAAAAAGATTTCTTCCAAAAACATAAAAAAGCCGGCTCTTTTTGGAACCGGCTCAAAATTGATATCTGTAATAATTTATTCAGCTGCGTCGCCTCCTGTCTGTACAGGTGTTTCTGTGGCCGGAACTGAAGGAACTGCACTTTCGTCAAAGGTCTTGGATTGAATTGTTCTTCCTCCCATTATAAATATGTTAGATAACAAAATGAGAGCAATCATAATGGTAGCCAATGTCCAGGTACTTTTATCAAGGAAGTCTCCTGTTTTCTGAACGCCGCCAATTTGTGCTCCGCCACCACCACCAAAAGATGAAGATAATCCGCCTCCTTTTGGATTTTGTACCATTATCACCACGACCAACAAAAAGGCCACTATCATAATTAAAACTAAGAAAATTGTAAATGTACTCATGATTGTTCCGGATTAATCAGTTTTTCTATTGCCCGAATTTGGTCTGCAAAGAAACCACTTTTTTCGGGATATTTCAAAATTAATATTTTATATGCTTGAATCGCTTTCTGATAATTCTTTTGTTGAAGGTAGACTTTAGCCAAAGTTTCGGTCATTAATGACTCTTGAGAAGCTCCTTCATTTAAAAACTTTTGAAAGGTAACATCGGGTTTAGCTGCCGCTGCATCCGGAATGATCTTGGGTTTTTCCTGAATAAATTTCTCGATTAATTCGCTTTGTCTGTGACGCGTCTCTTTTCTAAAAGATGTGCTTGAGCTCTCTTCAAGATCTGAGGGAGCTTCATCTCTGTGAATGGGCTGTGCCCTTGAAAGTTTTAACCATTCAGAAAAAGAATACTTGTCTTTCTTGGTAAATGTTAAGGGTTGCTCCTCCGGATGTCGAACATCTTCTGAATCTGACCCTTTGCGCTCAAAAAGATCTGGATCTAAGATAGCAGCTGCCTTCTGTTTTTCAGATTCAAATATCTTTTCATCTTTGACCTCATCTGATATATCACTAAAAACAACTTCAAAGTCTTCTATTTGGGTCTTATTTTTTATTATAGTAGAAGAAATTGTGTTCTGGATAAACTCATCCGAGGTGATAAATTGGAAAAGAATGTCTCTATCTGAAGTGTGCGCAGCCGTTAATTTTAAAGCTTCATTATAGCGATAGCTGTTTTGGTCTTTAAGTCCTTTTAGCTGTAAAGCACGGGCCGTCTGGAAAAATGGATACCGATGCAGAAGGAGCTCCAGAGAAATTACATCGGATGTGGTTATTTCTTCCGGATGAGCCAACAGATATGTGAATTTTTCAGTATCCAATTTCGAAAGTTTTTCTACCAGTTTGCAAGAGATTTATTAAAAATATCTTGGGTTATTCTCTCAAAGATAATATCAACGGCACTCTGTAAAGCTCCCCCGGTCAGTTGGGTTGTTCCGGGATAATCGTAATAAAAACTAAAAGTCTGTTCAAAATCTTTGTCAGGGTCTTTTGAATTATAAAACCGAACATTTACAGCAATGGTTAATCTGTTTTGTGCCGCACGGCTGTCGGAAGTGGCAGTTATGGGAGCAATATAATATTGAGTGATTTCTCCTTCATAAATTAAATCTCCGTTGTTGGTCACTAAATTTAAACTGGTCTGATTGATAAGTAAATCTTGCAGTTTTTGAGTGAAAGCACGAGCAATTCCGGGCTCTACAATAGGCGCATTATTTTGGAAGTAGTTCACCTGAAACGTGCGAGTTGTGTTATAATTTATATCGGCACCTGTAAAAGAATATGGCCCACAACCCGAAATTATCAGAAAGAAAAATACAGCCCATATCCGGGAAAAGAGACTCATCGGTTTTATATTATAAGTTGTAATGTTTGATTTTCCGGTATAATGTGCGTTCTGAAATACCCAACTCTTCTGCTGCTTCCTTCCGCTTTCCTGCATGTTTTTCCAAAGATTTTTTAATGAGTTCGAGTTCTTTTTCTTGAATCGATAGATTTTCTTCCTCTTCAACATCCTCCACATAATCATATTTATCATCACGTTCTGACATTTGCGACGGTATTCCTAAAACTTCAACTTCAGGAGTGTCTTCAGAATCACTTTCAATAATGGAAGCCAATTCTTCAGAAATATCATCCTCTTCGGCGTAGATTTTATTTATTAAAGAGGATTGTTCTTCTTGGACTTTAGCCGTATTGCCGGTTTTCATAAGTTCAAGAGTGAGTTTTTTCAAGTCGTTGACATCACGCTTCATGTCAAAAAGGATCTTATAGAGAATCTCACGCTCACTGCTGAAATCACTACCACTTTTTTGAGATTCTACAATAGCCGGTAAATTAGAACCATAGTCCGGCAAATAATTTTTTAGAATGGCACTGTCAATATCTCTGTTTCGCTCAAGTACAGAAATCTGTTCCGCCACGTTCCTTAATTGCCTGATATTTCCGCTCCATCGATACTGAAGTAGTAAAGTTACTGCATCCTCTGTAAGTCGTATGGGAGGCATCTTGTATTTTAAACCGAAATCTGACGCAAATTTTCTGAACAATAAATGAATATCTTCTTTCCGCTCTCGCAAAGGAGGAAGATTTATTTCTACTGTGGATAGTCTATAAAACAAATCTTCCCTGAACCTGCCTTTTTCTATGGCTTCTGCCATGTTAACGTTGGTGGCAGCAACAATGCGAACATCGGTTTTTTGAGTTTTTGAAGAACCGACTTTCAGAAACTCTCCGTTTTCCAAAACTCGCAACAGTCGGACTTGTGTGGGAAGAGGAAGTTCTCCCACCTCATCCAGGAAAATGGTCCCCCCGTCTGCCACCTCAAAATATCCGCTTCTGGTGGCTGTGGCTCCGGTAAAGGCACCTTTTTCATGACCAAACAATTCGCTGTCAATGGTTCCTTCCGGAATGGCTCCACAGTTAACCGCTATGTATTTTCCATGCTTTCTGTGGGAAAGGGAATGAATAATTTTCGGGATACTTTCTTTCCCGACCCCACTTTCCCCTGTCACTAAAACAGAAATATCTGTTGGTGCAACTTGAATGGATTTTTCAATTGCTCTGTTTAATTTCGGATCATTACCGATAATGCCAAATCTTTGTTTAATAACCTGTACACTCTCCATGTATAAAAAAGTCTCTAAGAGGGTTTAATGATTTTTAGAATATTCCAAAGCTTCTCCAATTAAAGTTGCCGCAGTGCAGTCTGTGATTTTTACATTGACAAAATCCCCGGCCTTGTAATGTTCTTTAGGAAACACAACTACCATATTTTGCGAGTTACGACCGCTCCATTCATTTTCATCTTTACGCGATTCTTTTTCTATAAGCACTTCCACAATTTTACCTACCATTTTTTCTGAATTGTAGGCGCTGTGTTTCCGTTGCAGATCAACAATTTCTGTCAAGCGGCGTTTTTTGATTTCTTCAGGAATATCATCTTCCAATTTTCTGGCGGCCAAGGTTCCGGGTCTTTCAGAATACATAAACATAAAACCGAAATCATATTTTACATATTCCATTAAAGAAAGGGTGTCTTGATGGTCTTCTTCCGTCTCTGTGGGAAAACCGGTAATGATATCATGAGAAAGAGCACAGTCAGGAACTATTTCAAAAATTTTGTCCACTAACTCCATGTACTCCTCTCTTGTATGCTGACGGTTCATTTCTTTTAAAATACGTGTGCTTCCACTTTGAAAAGGTAAGTGGATGTGTTTGCAAATGTTCGGGTGTCGCGCCATAGCATGCAGAACCTCCTCTGTCATGTCCTGAGGATTACTGGTGGAAAATCTGATTCTGAGCTTGGGGTGCGAAGAGGCGACCATATCCAAGAGTTGAGCAAAATTAATAGCTGTAGCTTGTTGTATTTCTGAGGCTTTCTTGAAATCTTTTTTTAATCCACCGCCATACCACAAGTAGCTATCCACATTCTGACCAAGAAGTGTGATTTCTTTATATCCTTTCTCTACCAGATCATTTACTTCATTCATAATGCTGTGAGGGTCTCGGCTGCGTTCACGACCACGAGTAAATGGAACCACGCAGAAGGTGCACATATTATCACAGCCTCTGGTAATGCTCACAAAAGCTGTAATTCCGTTTCCTCCTAATCTGACCGGGCTAATGTCGGCATAAGTTTCATCTCTGGAGAGGATGACATTTACGGCTTCTCGTCCCTCTTCAACATCTTTTAGTAAATTCGGAATGTCTTTATAAGCATCAGGACCCACTACAAGATCTACGATTTTCTCTTCTTCCAGAAATTTTTCCTTTAATCTTTCCGCCATACAACCCAAAACTCCAACTTTCATTTTCGGATTGCTTTCACGTTTCACAGCTTGGTATTTTTCCAGTCTTTTGCGAACCGTCTGCTCGGCCTTATCTCGAATAGAACAGGTGTTTACCAGCACAAGATCTGCTTCCTCCAAAGAATCTGTAGTGTTGAATCCCTGATCAGCCAAGATAGAGGCGACAATTTCACTATCATTAAAATTCATCTGACAGCCGTAGCTCTCAATGAATAACTTCTTATTGTTTTCTTTTTTTTGCTCCAAGACCAAGGTGCTGCCTTGGATACTTTCATCTATCTGCTTTTCCATAATTATTATACTTCAACGGGGAGCAAAGTTACAATTATTCAAACATCAATGACAATTTGTCATATTTTTTTGATTAAAAAAACACATCTTTGCGCAACTGCTACTGGCAATTTTTAATACCCGGAATGTGAATAGAAAAAATCCTATACTTTTGCATTCCAAAGAAAATCGAAGTTATGGCGAGAAATTTAGTTATAGTTGAGTCTCCTGCAAAAGCCAAAACCATTGAAAAATTCCTGGGAAAGGATTTCAAGGTAACATCAAGTTTTGGACATATTGTTGATCTACCATCCAGTGAACTGGGGGTGGACGTCGAAAAAGACTTTACTCCTAAATATATTGTTGGTGCAGATAAGAAGAAATTAGTTTCCGAATTAAAATCACTCTCTCAAAAGGCGGAAACCGTTTGGTTAGCAAGTGATGAGGACCGAGAAGGAGAGGCCATCGCTTGGCATCTGGCTGAAGAATTGAAGTTGGATAAAAAGAAAACAAAACGAATTGTTTTTCACGAAATCACGAAAGCAGCTATATATAGAGCTATAGAGAATCCAAGACAAATAGATTATAATCTTGTTAATGCACAACAGGCAAGACGCGTGCTTGATCGGCTTGTAGGATACGAGCTTTCACCTGTATTATGGAAAAAGGTGAGAAGCGGTCTTTCTGCAGGAAGAGTGCAATCGGTTGCCGTTCGATTAATTGTGGAGAGAGAACGGGAAATAGAATCTTTTACACCTGAAGGGTCTTTCCGGGTAGATGCAGAATTCGTAACGCCGGAAGGAAATAAATTTAAAGCTAAACTTCCCAAGAATTTCGAGTCGGAAGACCGCGCGCGTGAGTTCATTAAGAAAAATGTTGGTGCACAATATAAAATTGCAGAGCTTTCAAAAAAACCGGGAACCAAATCGCCGGCTCCACCTTTTATCACTTCTACACTTCAACAAGAAGCAGCGCGGAAGTTGTATTTTTCTGTAGGAAAGACCATGACAATTGCGCAAAGACTATACGAGGCCGGGTTGATTACATACATGAGGACCGATAGTGTCAATCTCTCTAAGGAAGCTAAAGCAGCAGCTGAAAAAGAAATTATCAGCTCATACGGAAAAGAATACAGCAAACCGCGCAATTTTAAATCAAAAAGCAAAGGAGCGCAAGAGGCACATGAGGCTATCAGGCCTACAGATATGAGTGTTCATTCTATAAGCGGAGACCGCGATCAGGAAAGACTATATGATCTTATTTGGAAAAGAACCTTGGCTTCTCAAATGAGCGATGCTCAGTTGGAAAGAACAAACGTGAAAATTGACGTGCTAACTCCTACAAAATTGGATGAACAGTTTTTTGCAAACGGAGAAATGATAAAATTCGATGGTTTCTTGAAGGTATATCTTGAAGGAACCGACCTTGAGGATGAGGAGCAAGAAGGAATGCTGCCTCAAATGGAAGAGGGCGATATGGTCGAGAATGACTACATCACTGCCACTGAAAGATTCACAAGACCTCCTTATCGTTATACAGAAGCTTCCCTAGTGAAACAATTAGAAGACTTAGGAATAGGAAGGCCATCTACTTATGCCCCGACAATATCTACCATTATTAATAGGAATTATGTGGAAAAAGGAACTATTGACGGAGTAGAAAGAAAGTATCTGCAAGTACGCCTGGAAGAACAAAAAATTTCGGAAAAAACATTAACCGAGATGGTGGGATCAGATAAAGGAAAATTGGTACCAACAGATATCGGAATTATAGTTACAGATTTCTTAGTTGATCATTTCGGAAACATTTTAGATTACAATTTTACGGCAAAGGTTGAGGAGGATTTTGATGAAATAGCTGAAGGGAAGCTTGAATGGTCAAAGATGATGAAGGATTTCTACACAAGATTTCATCCTCAGGTAGAAAATGTAGAGGAGAATGCTGCACGCGAAAGTGGCGAGCGCGAATTAGGCACAGACCCGGCTACCGGAAAACCGGTGATAGTGAGACTTGGAAGATTTGGACCAATGGCACAGATTGGGGCTGCAGAAGATGATGAAAAAAAGTTTGCAAGCCTGCGTCCTGATCAGCAGTTGCATTTGGTAACTTTTGAAGAGGTCATGGATTTGTTTAAGCTGCCTAAAACCCTCGGCGTTTATGAGGGTGAGGAAGTGGAAGTGAATAATGGAAGATTCGGGCCCTATGTGCGCTTTGGCAAGACCTTCATTTCACTGCCAAAAGGGATGGATCCTCTTGATGTGGACCTGGGTTTTGCAAAAAAACTTATAGATGAAAAAAAGAAAGCCGATGCTCCTATATATATGTATGAGGGAAAACCGGTACAAAAGGGAGTGGGGCGGTTCGGACCCTATCTGAAATGGAATAATATTTTTATCAATGTCAATAAACAATATGATTTTGATAACCTCTCTGATAAAGATATTGAAAAGCTTATCGTTGAAAAGAAAAAGAAGGAGGCTGAAAAGCTTGTAAAAGAGTGGATAGATCAGAAGATCAGAATTGAGAAAGCACGGTGGGGGAGATTCAATTTGATTCAAGGAAAAACTAAAGTTGAGCTGCCAAAAGATACAGATGTAGAGAACTTGACACTGGAAGAGGCAGAGACTTTGTTGGAGAAAAAAGCGCCTAAAAAGAAAGCGAGCACCAAGAAAAAAACAGTTTCAACTAAAAAGAAATAATGATCGAGTTTTTTACTCCCATTTCCAAGGAGGTAGCAAAATTTAGAAAGGACCTACCGAACCACACCCTTGGCAAATTGATAGATGCCTTTGTTGACGGAAATGAATTTCCCGACGTGCAAAATGCTTCTATGGCGATTGTTGCTGTTTTGGATACCAGATCAGCCGATGATGAAATAGGGGCAAATCTTAATCCGAATTCTGTAAGAAAGGAATTATACAAGTTGTATAAAGGAAATTGGGACAGTAAAATAGTCGATCTGGGAGATGTCATTTCCGGGCATAGACGAGAGGATAGTCGCTATGCTTTGAAAATTATAGTGGAAGGCCTCGTAAAGCTTAATGTTATCCCTATTATCTTGGGAGGCTCCCAGGATCTGGTATATGGTCAATACCGCGCTTATGACGGTATTGCAAAAATGGTAACCGTTGTCAACATTGATAGCAGGTTTGATATTGGAGATTCTGAGGCGCCAATGGCAAACACCTCTTATGTCGGCAAAATGATTGTTGATGAACCCTTCAACCTTCATCATTATGCAGTTCTGGGGTATCAGTCATTTTTTAATCCGCCGGAAGAGATAGCGCTGATGGATAAACTTTATTTTGATGCCTATCGTTTGGGAGAGGTAACGGCTGATATTTCTATAGCAGAACCTGTTCTCAGAAATGCTGATGTAGTTTGTTTGGACATTTCGGCCATAAAGAGTGCGGATTTACGTTGTAGAAGTCAGGTCAATCCGAACGGATTTGATGGTCGGGAAATATGTGCTCTTGCTCGTTACGCTGGAATTAGTAACCGTGTGAGTTCTTTTGGAATTTATGAAATTCCCGAGGAAATTGATACGCAGGGTGCCATACTTCTTGCTCAGATTCTTTGGTATTTTATGGAAGGCGTTAATTTTCGAATAGCAGATGAGCATTTTGAAAACACAGAACTTTACACACATTATGTTGTTCCATTGGAAGAAATGGATTTAACATTTATTAGAAGTAATAAATCAGATAGATGGTGGATGGAATTGCCATTTTTGGAAGGACATGATAATAAGTTCAATAGACATACGTTATTACCTTGTACCAAAGCGGATTATTTGGCTGCGTGCAACCAAGAAATTCCCGAGCGCTGGCTAAAAGCTCGTTTAAAGAATGAAATTAACTTGTAAATTTTAACCTGGCGTTAAATGTAAATTAAAAAAAAATTGTTTTTTTCAATTTTTATAAATACGTTTACGCCCTTGTATTTGCTAAATCTAATCATACGTATGAAGAAGTATATTGCATTCGTTGCGATTCTTACCTTTTTAGTTAGTTGTAATAAAAGTGATCGGGGAGAATTAGTTGGGGTGAGAGGAAAAAAATGGCATCCTCAAAAACCATATGGCATGACGTTAGTTCCCGGAGGTTCGTTTATCATGGGGAAAAGTGATGACGACTTTTTAGGAGTCAATGATGCACCACCGAAAACTGTAACGGTTCGTTCATTTTATATGGATGAAACCGAAATAACAAATTCAGAATACCGCCAGTTTGTTTACTGGGTTAGAGATTCTATTGTACGCCTACGGTTAGCTATTATGGCAGACGAAATGGGCGTTGGTCCGGGTGAAGGCGGAATAGGTCAGTTTGCTTTTATAGATCAAGACGATCAAAACAGAACTCCCTACGAGCAATATATGTATGACAACTACTATGGTGTAGGTGAGGACTTATATGCCGGCCGTAAAATCAATAAAAAAGCGAAACTAATTTGGGATACCGCAAAATATCCGGATGAGTACTACGCTGAAGTTATGGATACCATGTATATTCCGATCGAAGAAGCCTATAATGGGCAGAGAACAATTGATGTAAGCAAATTGAAATTTCAATATACGTACATGGATATTCAAGCGGCAGCCCGAAATAGAGGACAGAATCGTAAAGATTTCATTAAAAAAGAAGAACTGCTTATTTATCCTGATACCACAGTATGGATCAGAGATTTCAATTACTCCTATAATGAGCCTATGCACAATGACTATTTTTGGCATGAAGCTTATGGAGATTATCCGGTAGTAGGAGTAAATTGGAAACAAGCTAAAGCATTTTGTGCTTGGAGAACTTTATATAAAAACGCTTATCAGAAATCTAAGAAGCAGAATTTTGTTAACTCCTTCCGTCTTCCCGGAGAGGCAGAGTGGGAATATGCAGCCAGAGGTGGATTGGAATCTGCAACCTATCCATGGGGTGGGCCATATACTAAAGATGACAGAGCTTGTTTCATGGCCAACTTTAAACCTCTACGAGGAGATTATGCTGCAGATGATGCTCTTTATACCGTTGAAGCAAGATCCTTCGAGCCCAACGGGTATAACCTATACAATATGGCCGGTAACGTGTCTGAATGGGTAGCCTCTTCTTATTCACCGGCATCGTATGATTTCTCATCTTCAATGAACCCAAGTGTAAACGATGAGGAAAATATGAGAAAAGTTGTTCGAGGAGGGTCTTGGAAAGATATTGCTTACTTCCTTCAGGTGAGCACCAGAGACTATGAGTATGCTGATTCTGCACGAAGCTATATCGGTTTCCGTACGGTACAAGACTACATGGGCACCGAACGCTAAGTCAATCAGTTATTTTAAATTCGTTACCTAATCAATTAATTATTTTATTTATTCATTTTTTATTATGGCAAAGTCGAAATCTTCAAAGAAAATGTTTCAGATGGCCTACGGGCTTGGAGCTTCAATTGTTATTGTTGGAGCACTTTTTAAGATTACACACTATGAAATTGCAGGAATCGGAGGAAACCTGTTACTTACAATCGGACTTGTAACTGAGGCGATTATTTTCGCAATCTCTGCGTTTGAACCTGTTGACGAAGATGTGGATTGGTCTCTTGTTTATCCCGAATTAGCCGGAGGTCCTGCTCGTGAAAAACAAAAAGCGAAAGTGGAAGAAGCTAAAGATGCAGAAGGACAGTTATCCAAAAAATTGGATGCTATGCTGAAAGAGGCTCGCATTGATGCGGAATTGATGAACAGCTTAAGCACCAGTATTCGGTCATTCGAAGGTGCAGCTAAAGGAATCGCTCCTACAGCTGAAGCTCTAAGTTCAACAAGGAAATACAGCGAAGAAATGGCGTTGGCAGCAGCTCAAATGGATGCGCTAAACAGCTTGTACAAGGTTCAAATTGAGACAACTAGCCGCCAAACAGAGGCAAATCAGCTGATAGCCGAAAATGCAGAGCAATTAAAACAACAAATGCAACATTTAGCTACTAATTTATCTTCTTTAAACGGAGTATATGGTGGTATGCTATCTGCGATGACTCATAGAGGTTAATTTCTTGTTCTAATTTTTAACAATTTAAATTTAAAAGATGGCAACAGGAAAATTAACCCCGAGGCAGAAAATGATTAACATGATGTATTTGATTTTCATCGCAATGATGGCGATGAATATGTCAAAGGAAGTGTTGTCTGCATTCGGACTATTAAATGAAAGACTGACAGAATCAAATACAGCATCAGATATTCGTATTGCTGCGTTTATGGAAAACCTTGGAAACAAAGCAAGCGAACAACCGGAACAATACGGAGCTGTAAAGCAAAAAGCGGATCAGATTAACTCATTGTCACAAGAGTTCGACAGCTTCTTGGCAGATGTCAAGAGACAACTCGATGAGAAATCAAAAATCCCTGCGGAAGACATGAATAATTACGAAATCCAGGATACAAAAGATTTCTTAGACCAAATGCTTTTTAGCGGTGACAAATTAACAGATCTTGGAAATGAATTCGTAAGCAAAGTAAATGGTTATAGAGAAGGAATTCTGAATATCCTTGGAGATGATCCACGATACACAAATATCGTGAATGATGTTCAAAGAAAATTTGGAACTGAGGCAGTAACTCGTCGTGATGGAGTAACTGTTCCATGGTTAAACTATCACTATGAAGGTTTCCCTATGATTGCTTCTAAAACCAAAATGACTCAGTTGCAGAATGACGTAAAGAATACAGAATCTGAAGTTCTTCAGGCTATGCTTGCCGGTCAACAAGCTGCTGCTTTGTCATTCACTCAATATAATACCTTACTGGAAGCTACTAAAACTGCTTTTTATTCTGGGGAGCAATTTGAAGGTGCAATTGTTTTAGGTCGGAAAGACCCTAACACAAAACCAAACAGAGTAGAGTTGACTTTAGACGGAAGGCCTCTTTCTCCGGAACAATACTCTATTGAGAACGGAAAGGTAGTTTTGAAAGTAGGAGCTGGAAATCCGGGTGATCATAAGATTGAAGGAAATCTTATCTTCGTTGAAGACGGTAAGGATACTGAGGTTCCGGTAAATGTTTCTTTTGCAACCATTTCAAAACCAAATTCCGCAGTTATCGCGGCAGATAAGATGAACGTGGTATATCGTGGTGTAGAAAACCCAATGACCATTTCAATTCCTGGAATTCCTGACAATGCGGTAAATGCATCGGCACCGGGATTATCTAAAGCTTCGGGTTCAAAATATATCATGCGACCCGGAAGTGGACGTGAAGTTACAATTACTGCAAGCGGAACATTGCCTGATGGACAAAAGGTGAGTTCAAATTCCGTTTTCCGTATTAAGGATATTCCTGCCCCAACCGGAACTATTAGAGGAGAAGATGGAGGAAGCGGACCTGTAAGAATGGAGCGCCAAGGACTTGAAATTTCCAGTGTTGGAGCGGCTCTCATTGATTTTGATTTTGACTTGAAATTAAACGTGACCGGATTCAGCTTTAAAGTAGCCGGACAACCAACAATTAAAGTAAGCGGAACAAAGTTAAATAATGACGCAAAAGCGGCATTAAGAAGAGCAAAAAGAGGAGAAACTGTTCAAATTTTTGATATTCAGGCAAATGTTACAGGAAATACCGGATATTTGTTGAAGAAGATTTCTCCTGTATTTATTGAATTGACAAATTAAATTTAGAAACAAACCGATTGGTATGAAATTGAAATATGTTGTTCTTGGTGTATTTGGGTTATTCTTGTCGGCTCAGATGGAGGCGCAGGTTAATATCTTAAATGCGAAAACTCCCGAAGATATTGGAAAGAAGACGGCTGCTCAACAAGAGCGTGATAATGATAAGCCACTTCCTTATGGATATACTGATGAGCGCGATGTTCTTTGGTCCAAAACAACCTGGGAAATTATCGATCTGGATGAGAGAATGAATTTTCCTCTCTATTACCCCATCGATACCAACAATATCGGCGCTGAAAGAAGATCATTATATGATGTCTTAGTGCGTGGTATTAAAAGTGGAAGAATTAAGGAAATATATGCCGATTCTTATTTCACCGAAAAACGTTCCTTAGAAGACATATCTGCTTCCCTCGTTTATCGGGATACTACAGACGTGGGTAAGGAACAATTTAATGCAGAAGGCTTCATAGATCCACAATACATCAGAACCTTTTATCTGGATGGTGCCTCTATTCAACAGTATAGAATCAGAGGGTACTGGTACATTGATAAAAGACAAGGTGAATTGAAATACCGTCTTCTCGGACTTTGCCCCGTAGGACTTGAAGCCAGAACAAAAGCTGATCCGGATAGCGGTATTGACGGAGCTGTTGAATTGTTTTGGATTTGGTTTCCTGATGCCCGTGAAGTACTGCACGAAGCGATGGTTTTTAATACCCAGAATACTTCTCAACCCATCTCTTTTGATCATCTGTTGAATTCAAGAAAATTTCATAGCGTTATCTATAAAGAAGATAATATCTATGGAGATAGAGGTGTTACGGATTACATTGTAAACAACTCACTAATGCAACTTTTGGAATCCGATCGGATCAAAGAGCAAATTCGTAATATCGAAATGGATTTGTGGAATTACTAATTTAGTTTGATAACTATAAATTAAACCCTCCGAACAATAGATGTTGGAGGGTTTTTTTATGCAGAAAACATGGAAGTAAATTATATCATTGTAGGTCTTGGGATTGCCGGTCTTTCCGTTTGCGAAGAACTAAGAAAGAGAGGAAAGAGTTTTGTAATTTTTGATGAAGGTTCCAAAAATGCGACGGCTGCGTCCGGAGGAATTATCAATCCTACAATACTAAAAAGATTCACTACTCCCTGGAAAACAGAATTGTTTCATCCACGTGCTTTGGAATTCTATCAGAAATTGCAAAAAGATCTAAATGAAAACATCTTCAGTTTTACTGTAATAGATCGGATTTTTAGTTCAATAGAAGAACAGAACAACTGGATTGTAGCCAGTGATAAGGAAAAAACAAAGGATTATCTGAAATCGGAGTTTTTAGAGAGTGTAAACCCCAATGTCATTGCACCTCTAGGTCTTGGAGAAGTAGAGGGAAGTGTACAATTAAATATTCGGATGCTGCTTCAGTGCTATCGTAAAAAATTAGAATCCGGCAATCAATATTTTCAGGAGATTTTTGATTATAGTTTGATCAACTCGCAATCTTCATATGTGTCATACAAAGGAGTGAAGGCCAATTATATCGTTTTCTGTGAAGGACCAACGGTGAAGGAAAATCCATTCTTTCCTCAGGAAGCAGTTGTGGGCAACAAGGGCGAATATATCATAATAGAAGCTCCGGAACTGAATCTTGCACGATTGATTAAGGGGAATCACTACATCATTCCGTTAGGCGAAAGTAAATATAAAGTAGGGGCCACTTTCGATGTAGGAGGATCTACCTGGAATACCACAGAATATGCTAAGGACTTTTTGACAAAAGAACTTCAACGTATGATAAGCTGTCCTTTTAAAGTAATCGGACAAACAGCCGGCATCAGAGCAACAACCAAAGATCATAAACCTATCTTGGGAACTTTAAGAGACTTTCCAAGATATGCATTTTTCAACGGGCTTGGAACGCGAGGACTAATGATGGCACCACTTCTAGCTGAAATTCTCATGGATAACATTGAAGAGGAATTACCCATTCCCGAAGAAATCAGTATCAATCGCTTTTTAAAATGACTTTTGATCTTTCCGATTGAGAGCTTTATCATATTTCAGAAAGAAATTAATCCAAATATTGCGCGAAACACGCAGAATTAGTGGGAAAGTAATGATTAGCGACAGGATAATCACCAAAAAGGTCAAATGCTCGTTTAGATTCAGAAAAAAAAATGCTATAACAAACGCAGCAGTGGCAATAGCAACACCCACGGCATAACTCACATACATTGCCCCATAGAAAAAGGAAGGTTCTATTTTAAATTTAATACCGCAGTGACTGCAATGTTCGTGCATTTTCAACACTTTCCTAAGCTTATAAGCATTGGGTTCAATATACATCTTGCCATGGTGACAAACGGGGCATGTGCCGGTGAATATGCTATAAAGTTTACTGTCTTTCAACAAACGCATCATATGGATTTTTAACTTTGCAAAAATATATATCTTCTTGCAAAGAGGATGCCGATAATAGCGATGAATCAGCCGTAATTTCAAAAACGGCTTTTCAATTTAAATGAAGTTATGGTTAATGTTTATAATCTTGCTGTTTCCTTTCAGGGTGATTATCTGTTTGAAGGAGTAACTTTCCAATTAAAAGCCGGTGACAGGGTTGGTCTGGTAGGAAAGAACGGTGCAGGAAAATCCACACTGTTAAGAATTTTGTCAGGTGAACAAGAGTATGATGCCGGACAAATAGCTACAGACAAGGAAGTGTCTATAGGTTTTCTTAAACAAGATATTGATTTTCACAAAGGGCGCACCGTACTTGAAGAATCATACCAAGCATTTACAACCATTAAAAGGCTGGAAAACCAGCTTGAACATATAAACCGGCAACTCGCCGAGAGAACAGATTACGATAGTGATTCTTACCACCGGTTGATGATAGATTTAAATGAAGTTCAACACAGTTACGAAATTCATGGTGGCTATAATTATCAAGGAGAAACAGAAAGAATCTTATTAGGACTAGGATTTAAAAGAGAAGACTTCGGGAAATTAACCGAAACTTTTTCAGGAGGATGGCGAATGAGAATTGAGTTAGCCAAATTACTACTGCAAAATAATGACATCCTATTGCTTGACGAGCCCACAAACCACCTGGATATCGAATCTATCCTGTGGCTGGAAGAATTTTTAACAACATATCCGGGAGCTGTGGTAATTGTTTCACACGACAGAATGTTCCTAGACAATGTTACTAACAGAACCATCGAGATTTCTTTGGGCAAAATATACGATTTCAATAAACCATATTCGCAATATTTGATCCTGAGAGGGGAAATGCGAGAACAACAATTGGCCGCACAGAAGAATCAACAGAAACAAATTGAACAAACAGAGAAACTTATCGATAAATTCAGAGCAAAGGCAAGTAAGGCCACCATGGCGCAATCATTGATCAAAAAACTGGATCGTATGGAACGAATTGAAGTAGATGAAGATGATAATAGTGTTATGGCTCTACGATTTCCTGTGTCTGTCACACCGGGAAGAGTGGTAGTTGAGGCTGAAAATGTTTCCAAAGCTTATGGAGAGCTAGAGGTACTTAAGAATATAAATTTATTTGTTGAAAGGGATTCCAAAATTGCTTTCGTAGGGCAGAATGGCCAAGGTAAATCCACCTTGGCAAAAATAATAGTGGGTGAAATCCCCTTTAAAGGAAATTTAACTTTAGGACATAACGTGCAGATTGGGTATTTCGCTCAAAATCAGTCGGATTATTTAGACGGAAATAAAACCATTCTGGACACGATGATTGATGCAGCAAATGAATCAAACAGAAGCCGTGTGCGAGATATCTTGGGATCTTTCTTGTTTCGAGGAGATGATGTTGAAAAATTTGTACGTGTTTTGAGCGGTGGCGAGCGGAATAGATTAGCCCTTGCAAAATTACTACTTCAGCCGTTTAATGTTCTGGTGATGGACGAGCCTACGAATCACCTAGATATACAATCGAAAAATGTCTTAAAAGAGGCGCTTAAAAATTTTGAGGGTACATTGATTTTAGTTTCGCATGACAGAGACTTCTTACAAGGACTCACAAACAAGGTATATGAATTTAAAGATCACAAAATAAAGGAGTACCTCGGGGATATTGATTTTTTCTTGGAACAACGAAATATTGGGAATCTCAGAGAGGCAGAGAAAAAAACTTTGACAACTACAATAAGCAGGGAAAAAGGTAGCGGCAAAGAAGAATTTGAATCTCAGAAACAACTAAAATCTCTTAAAAATAAACTTAGTAATATCGAATCTGCCATCGCCAAAGTTGAAAAGGAAATAGAAAAAGCAGATAAGGCACTCGTGGAGAATTATGATGATACCATTGCTAAACCGGATTTTTTTAAAAAATATGAAAAGAAAAAGTTAGAGTTACAATCCCTTATGAATGAGTGGGAGGAGGTGATAGAATGGATAGACCAAGCAGGAGGTTCCTAATCTGCAAGTTTTTTGACTATTCCCGGCAACATTGCATCTTTAAGAGCACTTTCTAAGCTAATCCAAAGCTGATTAAAAACAGACTGAGTCTTATGTCGTTCTGCCGTACCCGCGCCGTCATTGAATTCGGCACCTTGATTTGCACTGTTTTTAGGAATTGCGAGATTAACAATAGCAGATAGAATCTCTTTTTTCTTTTTCGAGTCTTTCTTTAACAAGTTTAGTTTCAGATCGGTATATTTTATTTTCACATTGGTACGACTGTTCTCATTATTTCCGTCAATGGTGAAGTAGGTATGTTCAGCAGTCCCCACGAGATTTGCATCAAGATTCGGACCAATGAATCTATCCATGTTGGAGGCGTTAAATCTCTGCACTTCAGCTTGGAAAAGAAAATGATCCTCAGGACTATGCACATTCAGTCTCCACTGAGCCGTAAACGGGGTTTCATCCATAAATAAAGCGCGGATCCGGGCGTCAATATTTTCTTCATATGTATTCCCAACATTGGCAATTTTGGCTTCCAAGTTTTTAAAACTAATAATGCCTCCGTTATTTTCCGGTAGATGTCTTTCTGTATAAACAATGTCGGCCCCCGAAATAATTAAGGAATCAACAGACAAATTAAAAGGAAGTTGTCTCAGAGATCGGTTATACAAAGGTTTGAAAGTGGTGTCTTTCTTAACAGTTTTATCTCGGTACACTTGGAAATCCGTCTCGCCTAGAATGACTTTTTTGGCTCCCGCAGATGTGAGACTATCTTGCTCTGTGATCAATTTCAGATCCTGTATTTCCAGAGAACTCATGCTCAGGTCATAGTGATCTCTTTCATACGGGATAATGTTATTCAAGGTCTTAACCGAATATTTGGTGTAAAAATGAATATCGTTTATCAGTGCGGAATTTTTGGTGATTTCGAAAGCTCCGGAAGCCAGATTTTCATAGGTACCTGCTTTGATGAATAAGGAATCTCCGGCCATTTGCAGATCGGAAAAATCAAAAGGTAGCATATGTTTGACCTGTTCGCCCGAGGTTGATATTTTATTTAACTGCACGGAAATATTTTGTAAATAAAGGAAGACGGAATCTTTCTCTTTATCAATTATTGTAAATGTGCCGTCAGAAAGGTTTAATCGATCTAAAAGAACCTTTTGTTTAAAAGATTCAGTGCGTGTTGAAGTTGAATCCTTAGCCTTAATAACTCTATCTTTATAAAAAACCAAACTGGGTTTTTCTAATCGGATTTCATCCAAATGAATCTCATCTTTGAAAATATAGTTCCAGTAACTAAAGTTTGTAATGTGAAGACCTTCGCTCAAAATGAAGGTGTGTTCCGTATGATCTTCCTTATTAGATATCGTCAAATGCGGTTTTTCAAAGATCAAACTGCCGTGAATGGATTTGATCCGGAGGTCATCATAAGTAAACCTAAGGTGTTTCGGTAAATCTTTCTGAAGCATCGTTTTGATCTTGCTTTCCACATAGAAATCAGCACTGATCGCTACAATTACAGCTAAAACAAAAAGAGACAAAAGGATGTAAAGAAGAATTCGGAGCCATTTTTTCATGCTTTAAATGTAGGAAAAGATTTTCCTGAAACAAAAACAATAAAAGCTTGTGGGAGGTGGAAAAATGTAGTATATTTGCAGTCCAATATCGCGGGATAGAGCAGTAGGTAGCTCGTCGGGCTCATAACCCGAAGGTCACAGGTTCGAGTCCTGTTCCCGCTACGAAAAACTCCCTTAGTTAATCACTTTGGGAGTTTTTTTATTTCGCTTTCTAACGTATGATTAAAATTTACTTTTCGATGTAATTTCTCTCACCTCCAGAACGAACCATTTAAGAGGTGAGAGAAGAGAGGTTACTTCATCTGCTCCGTAGGTCGTTCCACGATCATATCACTTTCCTTCAAACTTCCAAAAACTTCAATAAGAGTATCCAAACGAATGCCTTCGCGAACGGGAATTCTCTCAATTCTATCACCGTTTTTTGTCAAAACAAACAAGCCGGATTGGGTATTTAAAATGCTTTTCGACGACACCCAGTAGGTTGGAG